>CBFDDD010000032.1:0-43510 GCA_965603475.1 uncultured Myxococcales bacterium | reverse complement strand
ACCTGCTGCGGCATCCACATCCTCGAAGGTCCGAGCAACTAACGAAGGCCCGAGCACCTACACCACCCAAGGCCCGAGCACCAAAGCTCCATGTCGAACGACGAAGCGCCGAGTCGCCCCTCCTTCGAGGAGGCGACTCGGCAACTACTCGCTTCCGGAAGTCCATTCGAGCTCGCCGAGGAATCTGTCCTCGGCGAGCGGATGGACGTCTATAAGACGCGAGTCCATTCGCTTCGCGAGCTGCTCGCAAACTCTGCGATACACGGAGACAAAGAGTACCTCGTCTTCTCCGACGGCCGGCGTTGGACCTACGACGAGCATCTCCGCGACGTCGCTTCCGTCGCGGCGGCCCTACGAGCGCGATTCGACATCCAGCCGGGCGATCATGTCGCGATCCTCGCAGCCAACATGCCAGAATGGATCCTCAGCTACTGGGCGACCGTCTCGCTTGGCGCGGTCGTCATCGCGATGAACGGCTGGTGGGCAGCCGACGAGATCCAATATGCGCTCGAATTATCAAAGCCCAAGCTGATTCTCGCCGATCGTCGGCGCATCGAACGTCTAGAGGGTCTCCAGGGAGAAACCCCGACCCTCTGCTTCGAGGATGAATTCGAGTCTCTGCGCACTCACGACCCGGCGGCCTCGCTTCCGACGAACGCGATCGCGGAGGACGACTCCGCGCTGCTCCTCTTTACCTCGGGCACGACCGGCCGACCCAAGGGTGCGCTCGTCAGCCATCGAACCCTGGTCGCCTTCATGATGACCAGTTTCTTCATCGGGGCTGTTCGGAGCATGACCGAGCCACAGGGCAACAACCCACCGGGAGCGATTCTGGCGCCCTTCCCGCTCTTCCATCTGTCCGGAACCATGGGCAGTACAACTTCGAGCCTTGCGGGCGGGGCCAAAACCGTCTGGCCCATGGGCCGCTTCGACCCGGCGAAGATCATCGCCCTTACCCGCCAAGAGAACGTCACGAGTTGGACCGGCGCGACCACGCACCTCTTCCGTCTCCTCGATCATCCAGAGATCGAGAAAGTCGACACAAAACACTTCACAGGTGTGGGAATCGGCGGATCCGCCTCTACACCCGAACTGCTGCGCGCGGTCGAGCAGCGCTTCCCGCACCTCGAGCCCACACTGGGTTCGGGTTATGGCTCGACCGAGAGTGGCGGACTCATCAGTTATGCGAATCGATCGATGCTGCGTGAAGCGGCCAATTGCGTCGGCCCACCATTGCCGACCGTTCGGGTCAAGATCGTCGATGAGGCGGGCAAGACGTTGCCCGATGGTCAGAACGGTCGAATCTGCGCGCGAAGTCCGCTCGTCATGCTCGAGTATCTGAACAATCCAGAAGCCAACGCGGAGTCGATGTTGCCAGGCCGTTGGGTCGACACCGGCGATGTCGGTCATCTGGAGCGCGGCCGCCTCTATCTCGAGTCGCGCCTGCGCGACATGATCATCCGCGGTGGTGAGAATATCTATCCCGCCGAAATCGAGAATCGAATCGAGCTCCATCCTGAGGTCGCCGAAGTCGCGGTCCACGGCATCGACGATCGCGAACTGGGACAGCGTGTGAAGGCCGTCGTCATCCCGATATCGGGCACCTTCCCCAGCAAAGAATCGATCCGCGAATTTGCAGCCGCCAGCCTGGCCTATTTCAAGGTTCCCGAATTCATCGAGATCCGACGAGAACCACTCCCCCGCAATGCGACGGGTAAGGTCATGAAACACGTGCTGAGCGGGCAGGGTGAAAACACCTTCGTCGAGGACTGAGCCAGGATCTCGGCCTGACTTCCCACCTGCCAACACTCGAGGGCCCACCCACGTGAGCGATCCCGAAGCCACCCATCATTTCGAGCAGCAGTCAGGCACCGCCGCGCGAGTCGACCGACCCCATGCCCAACGGGAGATTCAGCGGCACGTCATGCGCCTGGTCCCCAAGCTGCGTCGTCTCGATGCGCATCGACGCGAGTTCGTCCGAAGGTTCACTGGCCAACCCCATGTCATCGATTTTTTCCATCAGGTCGACGACGCGTACAGCCATCTTGCGCTCGAGACGATCGACGCGCTGCACAGACGTTATGACGTCGAGATCCGGTTCCACCTGACGAGCCAGACCGATCGCAGTCATGCACCGGAGCCGGAGCTGCTCACGACCTACGCATGCCGGGACTGCGCTTTGGTCGCGCCTCATTACGAACTCGATTTTCCAACCGATGCCCAGCCACTATCGCGAGCCGCTGTCTCGCGGGTCGAGAGATTGCTTGCCGGATTGACGGAGGACCCACGATTCCTGGAAGTCGCCCTCCAGGCGGGTCGTGCACTCTGGCAAGCCGATACCGAGGCACTCGATCGCGTCGTCGAACGCGTGCCCTCTGCATCCGACAGCGAAGTCGCCGCTGCACTCGCAACCGGAAACGAGCTCCGCATGCGTCGCCGACACTATTCGGGCGGCATGTTCTGGTATGCGGGCGAATGGTATTGGGGCGTCGACCGACTCCACCATCTCGAACGCCGATTGATCCGACTCGGTGCGTCGCGGGGAGCCGCGATCACACCGCGATTCGATCGCCCTCCCCTCGATCCGGGCACGGTCCAGAATGACGGCCGCCTCTCTCTCGAAATCTTCCCTTCCCTGCGTTCGCCCTATACGGCGATGATCTTCGACCGAAGCATGGAGCTTGCCGAGTCGGTTGGCGTTCCGGTCACGATCCGACCCGTCATGCCGATGGTCATGCGAGGCGTTCCTGCCCCGACCGCAAAGGGGCTCTACATCATGTTGGACACCCTTCGCGAAGCCGAGCATATAGAGGCGCCCTTCGGAAACATGTATGACCCGATCGGTCGTGCGGTCGAACAAGGTTTCGCGCTCTGGCCCTTCGCCCGGGACAAGGGCCGCGGAAGAGAGTTCCTCAGCGCATTTCTGAAGGCCGCCTTTGTCGACGGCCGACCGACCGGCACCGAAGAAGGTCTCAGGCGAGTCACTGAGGAGGCGGGATTGTCTTTCGATGAGGCGCGGCCGATGCTCGAAGACGAAGGCTGGCGAGAAGAACTCGAGAACAACCGCCGCACGATGTATGACGAGCTCGGGCTCTGGGGCGTCCCGAGTTATCGCTTGCGCGGCCCCGCGAACGAGCCCGACCTCTGCGTGTGGGGACAGGACCGGCTCTGGCTCGTCGCCGCGGAGATTCGCCGGCGTCTGAGCTCCGCCTAGCGAAGCGCACAGTCCGGGCTCAAGACCAGGGGCCATATCCGCAGAGGGGTCGGAAAATGAAGATCTCCTGGCCCGGCGCCGGAGGGGATTCGCTCTGGGTCAAGCCCCGGGCCGGGTGATCGAGTCTCGTAGCGCGGTCTCGATCGTCGACGTCGTCTGGATCGCTCCGAGGTCGATTCCGAGTTCCGCGATCGTCTGCGCGATCGACGGCGAAATGCCGGAGATGATGGTTTTGCAGCCCATCAATACGGCCGCCTTTGCGATCTTGATCAGGTGATTCGCGACCGCAGTATCGACCACGGCAACGCCGCCAATGTCGAGCATGAGCGTGCGGGCGCGGGTGTCCGCGATACTGGACAGTGCCTTGTTCATGATGTCGACAGAGCGTTTGGAATCGACGATGCCCACAATGGGCGCGAACAGCACCCCGTCCCAGATCTTCGTCACCGGCGTCGACATCTCGAGTAGCGCGAGACTTCTCTTCTCGATCTCGATCGTAATGTCCGAAGCAAACTTCACGACCTTGAGGGGATTTCCTTCGATGTCGAGGATCGGGTTGTAGGAGGCCTGAAGCCAGATCTCCGCACCATCCTTGCCGATCCGCTTGAACTCTCCTGCCTCGAAGCCACCTCGGCCGAGCTTCTGCCAGAACTGTGTGTAGTCCGGTGACTCCGCATAGCCCGGCTCACAGAACATCCGATGGTGCTTGCCCACCACTTCGTCGAGGTCATACCCGAAGATGCGGAGAAAATTCTCGTTCGCCGTGATCACCGTGCCGTCCAACTCGAACTCGACAACCGCCTGAACGCGGTCGATCGCCTTCACTCTACCTTCGTATTCTGCCGTCTGAAGCTTCGCTGCAGTCACGTCCGTCGCGAACTTCACCACCTTGAAGGGTCTGTCGCCGGCATCGAGGATCGGGTTGTAGGAGGCCTGAAGCCAGATCGCCTGGCCCCCCTTCCCGAGCCGTTTGAACTCCGCCGCGGCGTACTCGCCGCGGCCTAGCTTCTGCCAGAACTCGGCGTATTCCGGCGACGCGGCATAATCCGGTTCACAGAACATCCGATGGTGCTTGCCCACCACTTCGTCGAGGTCGTAGCCGAAAGTGTCGAGGAAGTTCTCGTTCGCGGTGATCACCGTGCCGTCCATCTCGAACTCGACAACCGCCTGAACGCGATCGATCGCCCTCACCTTGCCCTGGAACTCAGCGGTACGAAGCTTGGACGCCGTGACGTCCGTCGCGAACTTGACGACACGCATAGCCTTGCCGTTCTTGTCGAGCACCGGGTTGTAGGAAGCCCGGAGCCATATCTCCTGACCACTCTTTCCGAGTCGCTTGAACTCCGCCTCATCGTAGTCGCCGCGGCCTAGCTTCTGCCAGAACTCGGCGTATTCCGGTGACGCCGCATAGGTCGGTTCACAGAACATCCGATGGTGCTTGCCCACCACTTCGTCGAGGTCGTAGCCGAAAGTGTCGAGGAAGTTCTCGTTCGCGGTGATCACCGTGCCGTCGAGATCGAACTCGATGATCGCCTGGGCCCGGTCGAGCGCTTGATAGACCGCATCCAGGTCACCGGCCGTCACCGCCTTCTTCTGAACCTTCTTCGCCGCCATTGTTCCGCCTCTCTGAGCCTCGTAGAGCATTTGTGCACGTGACCATCGCACGTGAAGCGTCAGCGTACCAGGGTGACATCGATCGACACAGCACCGGGTGCTTCCCCGTGCCCTGCCAACACCCTCTATCGTCGAGGTCCCTCCGACGGATTCAGCTATAATCAGCACACAACCCATGTCTCAATACGCAGATACTCCCAGGGTGGCCATGCAAGTGAGCCGCAACGTCGTGGTGGCCTCGATTCAGGTCGACCTCGACGACGACGTGCTCACGCGGTTCGAGGAGGACCTGCTTGGCCGCGTACATGAAACGAACTCGCGCGCCGTCATCCTCGACGTGTCCGGTCTCGAAACCCTCGACTCCACCGAATTCAAGGCTCTGCGCCGCATCATCGTGGCGGTGACGATCATGGGAACCGAATCGATCCTGGTAGGGCTACAACCCGGCGTCGTTTCGGGGTTGATCGAGGTCGGAGCCGATGTCGACGGTCTGCGAACGGCCATCGATCTCGATGCTGCCTTCGAATTGCTCGAACCGGAGCCGGAACCCGATCCCAACGACGAAGCGGTCGCCGTGGAAAGCGACGTCCTACAGGATTTCACGATCATGGAGTCCGAACAGATACTCGAGGACGAGCAATGAGCACCGAATTGCGCAGGTCGGTCCGGAACGAAATGGATGTGCGCCGCGTGGTACTCGAATCGACCCGTTACTCCGAGGAGGCCGGATTCGATGAGACACAGAGCCGTATGATCGCGACCGCGGTCTCCGAACTTGTCCGCAACATCTTGAAATACGCGGGCTCCGGAGAGTTTCGTCTGCGCCGAGTCGAAAGACCCGGCGGTAAAGGAATCGAGATCGAGGTTTCGGACCATGGTCCGGGCATACCCGACGTCGACGCGGCCATGAGCGACCATTTCAGCTCGAGCGGCACCCTGGGTCTCGGCCTACCTGGCGTGCAGCGGTTGATGGACGAATTTTCGTTGGATTCGACTCCTGGCCAGGGCACCCGTGTGACGGCACGCAAGTGGCTTTGCACATGAACGAGCGACTGGAACACGCAAGCCTGATCCGACCCTGTATGGGTGAACGCGTGAGCGGAGACGCTGTGGTGATTCGTCCCCTCGAACAGGGTCTATTCGTTGCCATCATCGATGTACTCGGCCACGGACCCGAGGCGAATGAGGTGACGCATCTGATCGACGCCTTCCTCGATCAGCACGCGACGTCCGACGTGTCAGGACTGCTGAAGCGTCTCCACCAGCGCTTGAAGGGCACACGAGGCGCGGCTGCAGGCTTGTGCGCGATCGATTCGACTACAGGCAATATCGACTACGTCGGAATCGGGAACACCTGTATTCGCCGGTTCGGTGAGTCGGAAACCCGCCTCGTCTCTCAGGACGGAGTCCTCGGCCAGAACATGCGCACGCCGCTGCTCCAATCGCTGAAGCTGGAATCGGGTGACGTGCTCGTGCTCTATACCGACGGGGTCAGCGACCGTTTCACCGCCGCCGAGTATCCGGGCGTCCTACGTCACGCACCGAAGGATGTGGTGCGCATCATCCTCGATCGCTTCGGGAAAGACCACGATGATTCTGCGTGCATTGCTATACGGTACGGCGCATGATCGAGCTCGGTCACATACGACTACAACACCGGACCGCGATCTACGACGCGCGCAACAAGCTACGTAGCCTCGCGAACGCGCTCGGCTTCGACGCGATGGAAGCGACCCGCCTTGCGATCGCCGTCAGCGAGGCCACGCGCGCAATGCGGCGCGACCGTCACGAGCCTCGAATCAAGGTCGCCCTGGGAATGGAGCTCTCACCTCCGCAGCTCGTCCTCGACTTCGAAGCGCGCGACGACGCCCCCGAATTGATCGGGCTCTCGGGCTTCTTCGACGGTTCGCGTTCAACGACGGCTGACGGCTTCCAGGGCGTTCGCACATTCAAGCGCTTGCCCAGGTCGAACATCGACGCGAACGAAGCATTCGTGGCCGAGCAATCCGTACGCATCCAGAATCCCTCCCGCGAAGAGCTGGCGGAGGAAATTCAACAGAAGAATCGAGAGCTGGAGGAGCACAGCGCGGCGCTGGAGCAGACCGTGGCCCAGCGCACCCAGGAGCTGAAAGAGGCCATGGAGGCCGCAGAAGAGGCCAACCGCGCGAAGAGTGGCTTCCTCGCAAACATGAGCCACGAACTCCGCACCCCGATGAACGCAATCATCGGATACAGCGAAATGCTGATGGAGGACGCGGAAGACGAAGGCAACGAGGCGGCAGTCGACGACCTGAAGAAGATTCACGGCGCGGGCACCCACCTGTTGTCGCTCATCAACGACGTGCTCGACCTTTCGAAGATCGAGGCTGGAAAGATCGACATCTACCTCGAGACCTTCGGAATCGGTTCGCTGGTCGAAGGCGTCGTGTCCACAATCGACACCCTCGTCAAGAAGAACGGCAATCGACTCCAGGTCGAAGTGGACCCGTCGCTCGAAAACATGCACGCGGATGTCACCAAAGTGCGTCAAGCACTCTTCAACTTGCTCAGCAACGCAGCGAAATTTACGCACGAAGGTGAGATCGGCCTGCAAGTGCACGAAGAACAGGTCGGTGGCGAGAGATGGGTGCATATGTCCGTGTCGGACTCGGGGATCGGGATCGCAGCCGATAAGATCGACCACGTCTTCGAAGAATTCTCGCAAGCGGACGACAGCACCACGCGCAACTACGGCGGAACCGGACTCGGATTGCCCATTAGTCGTCGCTTCTGCCAAATGATGGGCGGAGACATCAGCGTCACGAGCACTGCCGGAAAAGGTTCGACCTTCACGATCGAGCTGCCTCTCGTGGTACAGGAAGTACTCCCAGACTCCGCGGCCAGCACAGAATCCCCCTCGGCCGTCACGCCGAAGCCAGGAGACGAAGCGGTCGTGCTCGTCATCGACGACGATCCGAATGCGCTCGAACTCCTTGGCCGCACGCTCCAGGGAGCCGGCGTACGGGTCGTCACCGCAGCGACCGGTCAGGCGGCCTTGAACCTGGCACGGACCCTCCACCCCGCCGCCATTACGCTCGATGTTCTGATGCCGAACATGGACGGCTGGGAAGTCCTGAGAGAACTGAAGGCCGACGCCCTGACCCGAGACATTCCTGTCATCATGGTGACGATGACTGACGATCGGAATCTCGGCTACGCGCTCGGCGCCAGCGAGTTTCTATCGAAGCCGGTGCAGCGTGATCAGTTGATCGAACTGCTAGGCCGCTACGCGACTCGGAGTGACAAGCGCCACGCGTTGGTCGTCGACGACAAGACTGAGAATCGCGAACTGCTGCGCCGTGTACTCGAAATGGAGGACTGGCATGTCAGCGAAGCCGAAAACGGGCGGGAGGCGCTCGACGAGGTTGAGCGTGAGCCGCCATCACTGATCCTGCTCGACCTGATGATGCCGGTGATGGACGGCTTCGACTTCGTCCTCGCGATGAACGAACGAGGGGCCCTGAACCAGATCCCGATCGTCGTCGTCACCGCAAAGGACCTGAGCCAGGAGGATCGCGTACGTCTACAGGGCGACGTCGTCGCCCTGATCGAGCGAAGCGGACTCGACCAGGATGCACTCATCGAGCTGATCCGCGAACAGGTGACCGCCCACTACGTGCGCGACCAAACGACCGACACGAGTGCCCACTAGGAAGTGGTCGACTGGCGGGAGCCGATGGTCGCCGGCACAGTCAAAATCGGTCACCGAGGTCAAGCGATCACGCCCCATCCGCTCTACCATTTTCATGTTCTCAACAGGAGGAGCGATATGGCAATCGGGAAATTTCCGATCGAAGCGAGCCACATTCTGATGTTCGCGCGGTCGGTCGGTGACGACAACCAGATCTATTCCGACGCGGACCACGCGGCGGGTACCGAGCCGGGCAGCATCATCGCGCCGCCGACCTTTGCCCAGGCGAGCGCGCAATTCGACCCGGACTATTTCCTTCGGCCGAAGATCGGCGAGCCCTGGTTCGGTTCCGGCAAGGAACCAACGGGCATCCAGAAAAAGGAAGGCGGTTCCAGCGGCGGTGGAGGTGGAGGGCTACATGCAGAGCAGCATTTCGAATATCACCGCCACGTGAAGCCGGGCGACGTGCTCACCGCGGAGACTCGACCCGGAAAATCTTGGGAAAAGGAGAGCAAGCGCGCCGGCAAGCTGCATTTCTCGGAATCGATCACGGAGTATCGCGATCAGAACGGTGAACTCGTTATCACCGCACGGGGCGTCGGGGTGCGAACCGAACGGCCCGTGGATCAGTAGGGGACAGACAGACATGGTGCTCAAAGCAAGTGAATTGAAGGTCGGCGAAACCTACAGCGAGTGTGTCGTCGAAGACTTGAAGCGGACCCAGATCGTGCAATACGCCGGCGCATCGGGCGACTACAACCCGTTGCATTCCGACGAGGTCTTCACGACAAAGGTCGCCGGCTACCCGAGCGTGTTCGCACACGGCATGCTCACCATGGGCATGACCGGCCGAATGCTCACCAACTATGTCGGCGACGGCCGCCTCACTAAATACGGCGTGCGCTTCACCAGTCAAGTCTGGCCCGGGGATTCGCTGACGGCGACATCGACCGTAGAGAGTGTGGCAGATGGCATCGTCCGGTTGACGGTGAATACGACCAACCAGGATGGTGCCACCGTCTTGTCGGGGTATGCGGAAGCCAGGGTGGACGCCTGAGGCAGTCCGACGCGAAGTCGTGGGCCAGAGACCAGCGAACCACGAAGAGCGCTATTGTTCGCCCGGCTCATCGAGCCCGCCCAATTGCATCCTCGCCCGAGATGCTCTTCGACCGCGCCGATCGTGGTCGAGTCGAGAAGAGAACCGCCTTGCCCCGTCGCATGCGAAAGTTCCGACGCCCGCTCGAAGGGCTGATCGTTTCGGTCAGCCTCCTGGTCGCGTGTTCGGCCGAGGAACCGGTCGCGCCGATCGCGCCCCTGGTCGAGGTCGTCCGCGTCGCGGCGTTCGACGTCGAGGATCGCATCGAATCCACCGGCGAACTGCGCGCGGTCGAAAGGGCCACGATCGCGGCGGAGATCGGCGGCCGGATCTCGGAGATTCTGCGTGACGAAGGAGACTCCGTTGCGGCCGACGAGATCCTTCTGCGCATCGACCCCGAAAAGCGAGAGCTCGAAGTCGCCAGTCTTCGCGCTCAGCTTGCCGAGGCCTCGGCGGCCCGCAGCGAGGCTCGGCGTGAGCAGCGACGCCTCGGACTGCTCCACGAACGCGGTGCAGCGTCGCAATCGCAGCTCGACGCCGCCAACACCATGCTCGAGTCGGCTCACTCGCGACTGCTCGCCACCAAAGCGCAGATGGGTGTGGCCGAGCGTGCACTGCGCGATGCCGAGGTACGCGCGCCCTTCGCCGCACTGATCGCCGAGCGTCAAGTCAGTCGCGGCGAGTTCGTGAGACCGGGCACCTCCCTCTACGACCTCGTCGCGATGGATCCGATCGAGGTCGAATTCCACCTCCCCGAACGCGATTCGGGTCGGGTGACGATCGGCCAGACGGTGGCCGTCCGTGTGTCCCCCGAACCGGACCGCAGCTACGAAGCGCGCATCAGCATGGTTTCGCCGGTCATCGACCCGCGTACGCGTACGCTTCGCGTCGAGGCGCGACTCGCGAATTCGGATGGCCGCCTGCGACCGGGCCTCTTCGCTCGGATCGAAGTCGGTATTGCGAAGCGTTCCGATATCGTCATGGTGCCCGAGCAATCCATTCTTCCGCGGGCGCTCGGGCCGATCGTCTTCACGGTCGACGACGAGGGAAGAGTCGCGCGGCGCGATGTGCGAATCGGGCTGCAGCGACCGGGCGCCGTCGAGATCGAGGCCGGCATCGAGGCCGGTGACTGGGTGGTGATCAGCGGCCAGGCACGACTGCTCGACGGCCTGGGCGTGCGAATCCAGCGCCGCGACCAAACCTTTACGCCGGACGATCTCGCCGCGGCCGCCGAACCGGAATCAAGCCAGCCGTGACGCTTTCGGATCTCTCCATCCAACGACCGGTGACGACCTGGATGATGACGGCCGCGATCGTCCTGATCGGCGGCCTAGGCTATGTCCGGCTCGGCGTAGACCAGTTCCCGAACATGGAATTTCCGGTCGTGACCGTGACGGCCCAGATGGAGGGCGCTAGCCCCGAGGTAATGGAAGAGGACGTGACCGACGTCCTCGAGGAATACCTGAATACCGCTCCCGGGTTGCGCAAGATCAGCTCGCTCACCCTGCACGGCATTAGTCAGGTCCGTATCGAGTTCGAGTTGGACATCGACATCGATGTCGCGGCTCAAGACGTGCGTGACAAACTGGCATTGTCGCGGATCGATCTGCCCACGGATCTCGAGCCGCCCGTCGTCGCGAAGGTGGACACGTCGAATTTTCCAATCGTCTGGATTCCCCTCATCACCGAGCGACCGATCGTCGACACGAGCGAGTACACGCGCCTCATCGTCAAGCCGAACATGCAGACGATTCCGGGTGTCGGGGCGGTCGAGATGTTCGGGCGTCGCGATCGCAATATCCGCATCTGGATGGACGGTGCGGCATTGCATGCGCGCGGATTGTCTCCGACCGATGTCGTCTCGGCCATGCGGCGCGAACACGTCGAAGTCCCCGGCGGTCGCATCGAGGGCCAGCGAATCGAGTTCTCGGTTACGACCGCCGCGGAGTTCGAGTCTCTGGACGAGATGCGGCGACTGATCGTTGCCTACGTCGATGGTGCGGCCGTGCGACTCGAAGACGTGGCGCGGGTCGAAGACGGCGCTGAAGATGCCCGGGTTCACGCGTTTTTCAACAAGGGGCCGAGCGTCGGTGTGGGTGTCCTGAAGCAGCCGGGCGGCAACACCGTCGCGATTGCGGACCAGGTCTACGAGCGCCTCGATGAGTTGAACAAGACTGCGCCGACGGGAATCTCCTTCGGGCGAGCGGAGGGGTTGATCGATTTCTCGCTTCCGATTCGCGAGGCGGTTGCCGAGACCCAGTTCGCGCTCGTGCTCGGGGCGATCCTGGCCACGCTCACCGTCTTCGTTTTCTTGCGCCGATGGCGACCCACGATGATCGTCGGCGCCGCGATCCCGCTCTCGCTGATCGGCGCCTTCGGAGCGATGTGGCTCTTCGGCTTTACGCTGAACGTGATGACCTTGCTCGCGTTGGCATTGGCAGTCGGGGTCGTGATCGACGATGCGATCGTGGTTCTCGAGAACATCGAACGCCATCGCGAGCAGGGCGAGGACGCCTTCGAGGCGGCGTCGAAGGGTACGAAGGAGATTGCCTTCGCCGCTACGGCCGCCACCGTATCGATCGCGGTCGTCTTCCTTCCCGTCATGTTTGCAACCGGCATCGTCGGGAATTTTCTGCGGGAATTCGGCGGCACAGTGGCCGCGGCCGTGATGATCTCGCTCTTCGTGGCTCTCACGCTCACGCCGATGCTCGCGGCCCGCATGCCGCCACCGCGTGAGCGCGCGCATGGCAGCATCTACCACCGACTCGAGATGGGCTTCAACGCCCTGGAGCGAAACTACCGCCGCACGCTCGATTGGACGCTTGCGCATCGTGCACTGACGATGGCCTTCGCGGGCCTGACCCTGATCGGCAGCTGCGGGTTGGGCTCGGCCCTGAGCAGCGAATTCTTTCCGCCGGAGGATCAGGGCCGAATGATCATCCGCTTCGAGCTGCCTCCGGGCAGCACGGTCACCGCTTCGCGCGAATACATGCGACAGGTCGAAGACTGGGTTCTGGATCAAAAGGGCGTTCGGAGCGCGTTCGGGGGAATCGGGATTGCAGGCCCGGACGGAGTGGCCACTCCCAATATGGGGCTCCTCTTCACCATTCTCAAACCGCGCGCTGAACGCGAAGAATCGGCGCACGAGATCTTCGCGGCGACGCGGGTCTTTCTCGACACGCTGCCCGACAACAAGGCCGCGCTCTTCGGTTTGCAAGGAATGCAAGCAGGAACCGACCACGACTTCACTTTCGATATACGCGGCAATCTTCCCCTCGCCGAACTCGAGCGACTCGCGGACGAAGCAATCGCAACGCTGGACGCGCACGGAGGCTACACCGATCTCGACAAGAGTCTGAAGATGGGCCTGCCAGAGGTGCGCGTGGTGCCGAATCGTGAGAAGGCCGCCGCGCTGGGCGTCGACGCCGCATCCCTCGCGATGGTCGTCCAGTCCGCTATTGGGGGCCTCGATATCGGGACCTTCAAGGAAGCCGGGCGGGGCTACGACATTCGTGTTCGCCTCGAAGCCGACGCGCGCAATGCGCCCCAGACGATCGGCCATCTCTATGCGCGCGGCCGCGATGGTAGCGTGGTGGAACTGCGGAACCTCGTCGACATCGAGCAGGGCGCCGCGCCTGCCACGATTACGAGAACGGGCCGTCAGCGTTCGGTGGAAGTGCGTGCCAACTTGCAGGGTAAGCGTCTCGGCGACGCCATCGAAGAAGCCGAGGCCTTCGGCGCGGGACTGCCGGAAGGGGTGACCCTGGCCCTCGGCGGCAACGCGGAATCGATGGCCGAGAGCGCACAGCAATTCACGATGATGCTGATCCTGGCGATCATCGTGATCTATATGGTGCTCGCGGTCCAGTTCGAAAGTTTCGTGCATCCGCTCACGGTGATGCTCGCCCTGCCTCTCGCGATGTTCGGCGCGATGGGTGGCCTCTACCTCATGAGTCTGACGGGCAAGGTCGGGATGACGCTGAATCTCTTCAGCCTGATCGGCATCATCCTGCTCTTCGGTCTGGTGACGAAGAACTCGATTCTGCTCGTCGACTACGCGAATCAGCTCCGCGCGCGCGGCATGGAAAAGACCGAGGCAATGAGGACCGCGGCTCCCTTGCGGATGCGTCCAGTGCTGATGACGGCGATCTCGATGATCTTCGGTGTGCTTCCGGCGGCTCTGGGCCTTGGGCCGGGTGCGGAGACCCGCGCGCCGATGGGGGTCGCGACAGCGGCCGGCATGTTCTCTTCGACGCTGCTCACCCTGCTGGTCGTGCCGGTCTTCTATCTCGTCCTGGACGATGGTGTCGACTGGCTGCGTACACACCTGCGCAGGCAGCGCGGCGAACCGGCCGAGCCTGAGGCAGCGAAGGTCGACTAAGGAGGAGGCTGCTCGCTCAGCGCTGATTCCAGGTGACGCGCGCGAGCGTGCCTCCGAGCGCAGCGAGCTCCGCAATATGCCGCTCGCGGTGCTCGTCGCTACTCGCGGCCGCAAGCACGGTCGTCATCCCGTGATGCGCGGCGACGCCGAAGCCTTCGTCGTCGAGCCCACCGGTCGCCCAGGAGTTGAGCGCGGCGAAATACCCGAGCAGCGACTGCCGTCCGAGCGCAACCGCGTCGAGATCATCTCGCAGGATCTCCAGTTCCTGGGCCCTGCGGATGGCACTCACGTGGAAGTGCTGCGGGTCGAAGCTCAGCTTCGACGCCGAAACGGCAAGGTCGCCGAGGGCACGTACGACCTGGCGGTAGGCCGCGGAGTCGGCCACGAAGATCGCGACCGTCTCGTCGATGGCGCGCCGCGCGAGGCCGATCGGATCGTCGACCTCACCCTCGGGCGGCGAGAACCAGTTGGCGATCTGCTCACTGATGCGATCGAGGAGGGCCAGGAGCAGCTGCTCACGTGTGCCGACCAGATTGTAGATGGTGGGTGGGGAAACCTCGGCTCGCGCCGCAATCTGCTCGGTCGTGACCGCCTGGATGTCGTTCGAGCGCAGCAGCTCGATCGCCGCGTCGAGGATCGCCTGGCGCCGCCGCTCCTTGTTTCGCTCTCGCAGGCCGCTCATGGCCAGCAAGAGTGGCAGCCAGGGAAATGCTTTACAAGCCTAAAAGTTTTCGTAAGCTTCCGACTCCCATCCAGACCCGCCCCGGGACACGACCCGAGGCCGGGCACCCGTGCACCCAGGGCAGAGCGAGGCGAGAACCAGAATGAGCCACTTCGACGTAGTGATCGTGGGCGCGGGCCTCTCCGGCATCGGGGCTGCCGTCCATCTCCAGAAACACTGCCCCGGCAAGACCTACACCATCCTCGAGAGCCGCCCTTCCCTCGGCGGCACCTGGGATCTCTACCGCTATCCCGGCATTCGCTCCGACAGCGACATGCACACGCTCGGCTACAACTTCAAGCCGTGGATCGAGCGCAAGTCGATCGCCGAAGGCCCCGCCATCCTGAATTACGTGAACGAGACCGCGGACGAGCACGGCGTACTCCAGCACATCCGTTTCCAGCGCCGCCTCGACGGCGCCTCGTGGTCGAGCGAAGAGGCGCGCTGGACGCTCGACGTCGCATGCACCGACGGCGAGGAAGACGGAGAAGAAAAGGCCTCCGAACCCATCACCTGCAACTTCGTCCTCATGTGCAGTGGCTACTACAGCTACGACACGCCCTACCGCCCGAGCTTCCCCGGTGAGGAAGACTTCGAAGGCGAGATGTTCCACCCGCAGCTCTGGCCCGAAGACCTCGACTACAAGGGCAAGCGCGTGGTGGTGATCGGCAGCGGCGCGACGGCGATGACGATCATCCCTTCGATGGCCGATGACGTCGAGCACATCACCATGCTCCAGCGCTCACCCACCTACGTGGCCTCGCGGCCGTGGGAGGACTGGATCGCCAACACGCTCCGCAAGTTCCTGCCCGACATGCTGGCCTACAACATCACGCGCTGGAAGAACATCACGCTGCAGGGCCGCGTCTACGACAGGACACGCACGCAGCCGGAGAAGATCAAGAACTTCCTGCTCAAGCGTGTCCGCAAGCAGCTCGGTCCCGACTACGACGTCGAGAAGCACTTCACGCCCAGCTACAACCCCTGGGACCAACGTCTGTGCCTGATCCCCGACGGCGACCTCTTCCAGGCGATCAACTCCGGCAAGGCCTCGGTCGTCACCGACAAGATCGAGTGCATTACCAAGAAGGGCATCCGCCTGGAATCCGGCGAGGAGCTCGACGCCGACATCATCGTCGTTGCCACCGGCCTCAACATGAAGCTGCTGGGTGGCGCCCAGTTCGAAGTCGACGGGGCCCCCGTGCAGTTCCCGGAGACCTTCACCTACAAGGGCATGCTGTACTCGGACGTGCCGAACCTGGTGCAGACCTTCGGCTACATCAACGCCTCGTGGACGCTGCGCGCCGATCTGACCGCCGAGTACACCTGCCGACTACTGAACCGCATGGCCGAGCTGGGCGCGCGCCAAGTCACGCCGCGGCTGCAGCCGGAAGACCAGAACATGCCGAAGCTCCCATGGATCCAGGACTTCTCGGCGGGCTACATGCAGCGCGTGATGCACCTTTTCCCGAGACAGGGCGACCACGCCCCCTGGCAGAACACGCAGAACTACTCGAAGGACATGAAGATGGTCCGGGACGCGCCGCTCGAAGACGGCCGGCTCATCTTCGACAACCCGGCGAAGGCGGAGTCGCACGTCGCCTGAACGATCGCAGGGCCGTTGGAGTAGTCGTACGTCGCCCGAACGATCGCTGCGCCGTCCGGGTCCGCGATCCAGTGGAACAGGCTGTCAGCGCGTACGTTCTCGAATCAGGATTTCCTGGGCGACGGTCGCCATATGAATCCCGTCGCGACTGTAGATCTGGCCGACGGTCAGCCCGCGGCCCCCGACGACACCATGGCCCTGAAAGTCGTGCAGGACCCAGTCTTCGTTTCGTCCCGGACGGTGGAACCAGATGGTGTGGTCGAGACTGGCTCCGATGAAGGTTTCTCCCCAGGATCGGGGATCCTGTGTGAGCGTGGGGTGAAGCGGGTGAGACTTGCTCGCTGCCTCGGTCGGAATATCATCCGACGTGTAGGCGAGCGCACAGGATTGCGTGATCGGATCGTCGGCCAGCGGACCTTCGACGCGCACCCATGCCGCCGCATGGGCACCCTCGGTCGGGATCGATCGGCGTTTTAGAATCGGGCTCCAATCCTCCGACGGCAGACTCTCGGGCTCAGGCAGGCCCGTTGGAATGGCACATTCCTGAACGTCGGCCTGGTCTTCGCGAATCTGGAACGAAGCCGAGAGGTTGAGAATCGGACCACACGACTGGCGCGCGACGACTCGGCGAGTGAGAAACGACCGCCCGTTCCGAATCCGATCGACCTCATAGCGGATCGGCTCCTCGCAATCGCCTCCACGAATGAAATAAGAATGGAGGGAGTGGACGACGTAACCCTCCTCGACCGTCGAGAACGCAGCGCGAAGGGCCTGTGCCACGACCTGTCCACCGTAGACGCGACCCCACGGATAGACCGGGCCAACTCCGACGAATACGTCGGGTCCATGTGATTCGAGGTTCATGAGGGTCTTGAAATCGGTGACGTCGAAGGCCATGACGAGGGATCATAGCGCGTCGCCCGCACGGTCCCGAAGGCCAGAATTCGACCCTTTCGCAATAATCGAAATCACGCTTGGACTTCAATAGCAGCCCTCCTAGAATTTCATCTGGGCAGAACGATACGCACGAGCGAGGTACAGAGTTGACATCAGGGAGCGCCAAATTCGCAAAGCTCGCCCTGGCCTCTTTGGTCGGGATCCTCGCATTTCTCTACGCAACCGTTTCCGCAGACACTGCAATGGCGGAGAGCACGCCTTCGGCAGAATTGAAAGCCGCCTCGGGTTCGTTCGAATCGGCAGAGCGGCCGACCGTCGCGACGCTTCCCCCGCCTGGCGATCATTGGGTCTGGGTTCCGGACCGATTGCTCGGCCATAGCCTGCTCTACAATGGCGACTCGGGCACGGTCCTGGGAATGATCGACTCTCCGCTGCAACTCACGCCGCAGCCACCCATTCTTTCCGCCGAGCGCAATGAGATCTATTCCGTCGATGTCGGCTATACGCGCGGAAACCGTGGCGAACGAACCGACTTTCTCACGATCTACGATCTCGAGACCCTCGCCTACAAGGACGAGATCGTATTTCCCACTCGAGCCGCAACCGGCAATACATCCATCGGTTATTCGAGCGCGATCGGCGCGCGCTTCATCGGCGTTTTCAACCAGTTCCCAGCGACCTCGGTCTCGATTCTCGATCTCGACAGTCGAAGCTTCGTCGAAGAGATCGGGGTGAGTGGATGTTCTGGCATCTATGCGATCGACGAGCTTCGATTCGCAACGCTCTGTGGTGACGGAACCGCCACCGTCGTCGAGCTCACCGACGAAGGTCGAAAATCAAACCTGATTCGCAGCGAAAAGTTCTTCGACACGCTCGAGGATCCGGTCTTCACGTCGGCTGGGCGGATCGGGAGTCGCTGGATCTTCGTTTCATTCGGCGGCATGGTGCATACCGTGGACTTCTCGGCCAAGACGCCAAAGGCATCTCCTGCATGGTCATTGGTCGGCGAGCCTGGCGGGTCATCCGAGTGGAGGCCGGGCGGCCTTCAGCTCGTCGCGGTCCACGCCGCGAGCGAGCGGCTCTTCGTCGTCATGCATGAAGGGGGACCGGGTTCCCACAAAGACGCCGGGCCGCAGATCTGGTCCTTCGATCTCACCACGAAAACACGAATCGGTCGGATCGAACCGCCATCACTCTCGGCCACTTTCCTGGGCGGCATGCTCGGAATCCCGACGGACGGTTTCAGCTTCACCCTCCTCGAGTGGATTCTACCCGCCGACGCCGTCCACTCGATCGCGATCAGCCAGGACGCAGCGCCGGTGCTCTTCATGCGGAACGCCGAGCTCGGCGCGATCGGCATCGTCGATCCAGACGACGGCCAGGTCGTCCGTATCCTCGGAGAAGCCGGACTCTTCGGTCCGACTCTGGGAATCCCCTGAAATGGAATTGATTCGACTCGATCCCGTTTTTGCATGGGTCCTCCGCACTTCGCTGGCCGCACTCTTTGCCACTGCAGCGATTCACAAGATTCGTGATCCGGATGCCTTCCTGCGAACGTTTTCCGAGTACGAGATCCTGCCTCTCCGCCTGACGGCGCCGACTGCGATCGCATTGGTCTTCGCCGAGCTTTCCATCTCGGTCGGCCTACTGATCCCGCTCGCTGGCTATGCGGCCGAACTCGCGGGCGTCTCCCTCCTTTCGATCTACACCCTCGCGATCGGTCTGAACCTCTTGCGAGGGCGACGAGATATCGACTGCGGTTGCCTCGGACCGGCGAACCGCCAACCCCTCTCTGGCTGGCTGCTCCTTCGAAATGGGCTGCTCGTGATGGCTGGCCTGGCGATCTGCCTACCAATTTCCGGGCGGAGTCTGTATTTCATGGACGGAATCAGTCTTCTTGGAGGATTCCTGACACTCGCTCTGCTCTTCAATGCCATCAACGTCCTTGGGGCCCAGACTTGGCGCTGGCCGGAACCGGAGAGTCTTTCATGATGGATGCACTGATCGTGTCGAACGTGCTGCTGTGGGTTCTGGTCTGCGTATTGAGCCTGGTCATTGTCGCACTGACACGGCAGATCGGGCTGCTTCATGAACGCGTGGCGCCGGTCGGTGCATTGGCCGTCGCGCGTGGCCCGGCGGTCGGCGAGCTTTCACCCGAACTCTCCTTGGAGAGTCTCGACGGCCGACCCATGCAACTTGGCGGGCCGAACGAAAGCGACCGCAAGACACTTCTGTTCTTTCTTTCGCCTACGTGTCCAGTCTGCGCGACCCTGCTTCCGACACTGCGAAGAATGGTCGACTCTCAAGCGGGTGCGACACGTCTCGTCTTCGCGAGCGACGGACCGCGCGCTGAGCACGAAGTGTTCTGCAAGGAGAAGAAGATTTCGCCGTCCGACTACGTACTGTCGCGCGAGCTGGGACTGCTATTCGAGGTTTCCAAGCTTCCCTACGCAGTGTTGATCGACGAATCCGGCACGATTCGCGCCAACGGTCTGGTCAACACTCGGGAACACGTCGAGAGCCTCTTCGAAGCCGAGCGGCTCGGCGTCGCGTCACTGCAGGAATATCTCGAAGGCGAAGCGAAAACGAACGACGACCCCCGCCTCGAAAAGGGAGCAGCCTGATGAAGCTCTTCGACTCGTTCATCGAGAATCGCACCCGCGAGATCGCACGCCGAACGGACCGCCGCAATTTCCTGGGGCGGCTCGGATTGCTGCTGGTCGGAGGAACGGCCCTGCCCCTGCTGCCGATCTCACGTGCAGCCGCGCAATCCAGCCCGAATCCCCGGGTCCCAGCGCCAACCGAAGACATAGAAGGTCCCGAGGGAGACGCAACGAATTGTGACTACTGGCGACATTGCGCAATCGACGGATCGCTCTGCGCTTGTTGCGGGGGGAGTGCAATCACCTGTCCCCCCGGCACCGAAGTGACCCCTGTGACGTGGGTCGGCACATGTCGGAACCCTGCAGATGGCAAGGACTACCTGATCTCGTACAACGACTGCTGCGGCAAGAGTGTCTGCGGCCGCTGCATCTGCAACCGCAACGAGGGCGAACGCCCCGAATACCATTGGTATCGAAACAACGATATCAACTGGTGTGCCGGCGCGACCAGCAACGTCTACAACTGCTCGATTGCGGTCGTCGTCGGACAAGCGACCGAGCGCCAGCCGGAGAAATGACCCGCCGCCTGCGCACGATCTGCGTTCGTGCGGTCACGCTCCTCGGCGCGTTCGCGATCAGCATTCCCGCGGCGGCCGACGCGCCGAATCTTCGCCCAGAGCCCGAAAGCTACATGTTGCATTGCTCGGGTTGTCATCGCGCCGACGGTCGCGGCGTCCCTGGAGTTGCGCCCGATCTGCGCGAGATTGGCCCGCTGCTTCGAACCGAGGCCGGGCGTGCCTATCTTGGTCAAGTGCCCGGCGTCGCCCAGGCGCCCGTGAGTGACGAAGAGCTCGCCAGGCTGCTGAACTGGGTCCTGTCGGAAATCGCAGGAACGCCCCCGCAGCCGGCTTACACTGCACGAGAGGTCGGGGCACTTCGCGCCGAACCGCTGCGAGACCCAGTCGCGGCACGGAGTGCACTCCCCGCCCCTGAATCGTGACCCCAATCACTTTAGCGGCCCCCCTGCCCTGCCGACACGACACTGTGGTCCCAATCACCGCCACACATCGACACGACACTGTGGTCCCAATCACCGCCACACATCACAGGGGAACAGCATGCACGACGGACAAACCAGGCAGGTCAAACCTTTGGAGCCCGAACGAACCGAGACCTTTCTCGAAAATCATCGAGTCAGCCTCACGGTCCTTCGCGGTCCGGCCGCCGGAACGGAATTCGAACTCGGCGGAAAGCGAGCGATCGTGGGCCGGTCACCCGAAGCGCAGATCCAGATCGACGATGCTTCCGTGTCTTCCGAACACGCCGCATTCGAACTCGACACCCAGGGATTCGGAATCCGAGACCTCGCCAGCACGAACCACGTTCTCGTCAACGGCGCTGAGGTCCTTTCCTCAGCGCTGAAGCATGGGGATCGAATCCAGCTCGGGGAATGCGAGCTTCAGTTCGTCGTCGAGAGCCGAGCGCCTCACGCGAAAACCTGGAACGTGGAAGAAGGCGCTTGAGTACAGCAACACTCGTGGGCCGACGGCTTGGCGGCTTCACGGTGGAACGCGAGCTGGGACGTGGCGGCATGGGTGTCGTGGTTCTCGCGCGCCAGCAGAGTCTGGACCGACCCGCCGTTCTCAAGCGGATCCATTCCGAGCTCGCAGCCAACCCCGAACTCGAAGCCCGCTTCGAGCGGGAGGCGATTGCGGCCGGACGGCTACATCACCCGAACGTCGTCAGCGTCTACGATCGTTTCCAATACCGCGGTGCCCACTACATCGCGACGGAATATGTCGACGGCCTCGATCTGTCCGTGATCCTTTCGAGCGAATCGCGTCTGCCCTGGCGCATCGCCGCGACCATCGCTCTCGAGATGGCGCGGGGGCTCGAAGCGATCCACGCCGAGGGAACGCTTCATAGAGACCTGAAACCACAAAACCTGTTGATCGGTCGCCGCGGCGAGGTCAAGATCACGGACTTCGGCCTCGCTCTGGATACGAGCGGCGTCGCCCTGACACTCCCCGGCACCGTCGTTGGCACCCCTCCCTACATGTCAGCAGAACAGCTGCGCGGCGAACGCGTCGACCCGCGCGCAGACGTCTTCGCCTTCGGATGCGTGCTCTACGAGATGCTCACGAATCGGCCACCCTTCGAAATGCCAGAGGAGAATGCGGACGAATCCCTCCTCGCGCGCGTCGAATCGGGACGCTACCCGCGCGTCAGTACCAAACGCCACGACGTGCCGCGTTCGATCGTTCGCCTCCTACGTCAATGTCTTCGTCCGCGTGCCGCTCGGCGGATCTCTTCGGCCGCCGAGGCCCGACGTCGGCTCGAGGCGATTCTAGACCGCCCGACGACCGCCGATTGCCAGAGCACATTGACCAGCTACCTCTGGGACCGACACGTCTTCGAACCCCGTGCGACCGAAACGGTTGTGATGGTCGCTTGCGCTCCGAGCGTGACGAAAAGGAGCACTGTTCGCCTCGCCGGCGCGATGGCCGCGCTCGTCGCTTCGATGCTCTTTCTCGGGTTCGCACTGCGTTTCCCGGAAGACGTCGCCAGCTGGACAGACGAAATGAAGCAGGAAATCGTGTCACGAGAGTCGGTTCTTGACCGGCTGACCTCGCGCGATGATGACTGAGAGCGTTTTTTCCGGGTCCGCCAAGGCAGCAAGGTCGTCCAGCGGATCGACGTCGGTGATCACGAGATCAGCCAACGCACCCGGAACGATCCGGCCAATCTCGCCTTCGAGATGGCAGAGTCGAGGATTGGTGCGATACATCGCGCCCAGCACATCGCGCGCTGGTTCGAGTTCGGCCCGGATCGCGAACTCACGATTCTGCCAGGGCTGTGCTTCTCCGAGCAGGTCGGTGCCGAATCCGAGATCGACACCGGCACTGCGAGCGATCTCGACCGACCGCTGTCCGTCCTCGAATACACCTCGATTCTTCGACACGTTGCGTTCCGGCAGTCCGACCTTGGCTCCGATATCGGCCATCGCGCGATAGGTCACGAGCGTCGGCACCATCGTCACGCCGAGCTCCGCCATTCGCGTCGCGGTCGTGGTATCGACCAGATTCCCGTGTTCGATGCACTGAACACCGTTCTCGATCGCCAGCGAGATTGCCTCTGGCTGATAGGCGTGTGAGGTCGTGTAGGTTTTTCGATGGTCGGTCTCGACGGTCGCAGCTCGAACCTCCTCCGCCGTGTACTGGACACAATCAAAGGGATCGGTCGGTGATGCCACCCCGCCCGAGGTCATCAGCTTGATGAACTGTGCGCCGTCGCGAAGCTCGTGACGAACGGCTCCACGGACAGCGTCCGGCCCGTCGGCAACATGGCTGAAATCGTTGCTCAACACCTGGCAAGCACAAAGACCGGCCTCCTGCGCCGCGGCCACATCTCCGTGCCCACCCGTCTGCGAGATGGCCCGCCCGGATCTCACGATACGTGGACCCGCGCAAAGACCCGTCTCGATTGCACGAACCAGTCCCGACACATGCCCACCGGTATCTCGCACGGTCGTAAATCCGCGCATCACGGCCGCCTCCGCCAGCTTTGCCATCCCCAGAGCTAGCTCGACAGGCGACAGCTTGACCAGACGTGCAAAATCCATAGTCGTGATCACGTGATGAACATGCCCGTCGATGAATCCCGGTAGAACATTCTGGCCGCGGGCGTCGATCACGAGATCCGCATGGCCACTCGGAATGGATTCGGAAACATCGACGATCCGCCCCTCGAGGAGGGTGACGTGACGCTCACCGACCAGCTCCATCAAATCGGTATCGAGCACGTTCCCGTTCAGGATATTGATGATCATCCGGCCTCTCCTTCCCTATCTACCCACTGCCTCAAGAATAGGGAATTCAGGCCGTTTCCGGGCGCGCCCTGCACGCTAGATTCTCGGCATGGCCTATATCGAGGATCGACTCGTTCACGATGCCGACGCACACATCATGGAGACGCCCAACTGGCTGAGCGACTACGCGGACCCGGACATCCGCCAGCGGATCAAGTCGCCGGGCTACGTCAACGAACTCCGTCAGACCGGCGACAACGAGAGTCAGCTCGAAGACATCGATGCAGCCTTCGCGCGCATCACGGAGCGACACGGCTCGGACGAATACCGCGCCGACGAAGCGGCCGAGATCATGAACCGGAAGAACTTCGCTGCGACCGGGGCATTCATCGCCGAAGATCGACCGAGGACCCTCGACCTGATCGGTGTGGCTAGCCAACTCGTCTTCAACACCTTCTACAATCGCCGCCTCCACGACTTGGAACACGAGTCTGATCTCGACTTTTCGTACGGAGTGGCCCGAGCACACAACCGGGGCATGGTCGAATTTTGCTCCGTCGATTCCAGGCTGCTGCCGACCTGTTATGTGCCACTCGCGGATTTCGAGCGCACGGAAGCTATGACGAAGGAGGCGCTCGAGATGGGCGCAGCAGCACTGCTGATTCCATCGGGCTGCCCGAAGGGCCACTCGCCGAGCCACATTGGCCTCGACCCGCTATGGGCCATCGCGCAGGAGGCCGGAATCCCGATCGTCTTCCACGTCGGTGGTACGGGAGATCTCATCGATGCGGATTATTTCAAGAATGGACTTCCGATTCCGCCCGATTTCCATGGCGGCGAAGAAAACTTCCGATCCGTCGATTACATGGGTATCCCGGGCCCGCCAATGCAGACACTGGCCACGATGATCTTCGACGGGGTACTCGAACGTTTCCCCGAGCTCCGCATCGGCGTCATCGAGCAGGGGGCGATCTGGCTTCCGAGTTGGATGCGTCAGATGGAATCCGCCTTCGACGCCTTCGCTCGACACGAGGAGCGACTCCAGAAGCTCTCGATACGACCGAGCGAGTATGTGAAGCGACAGATTCGCGCGACCCCGTACCCGACCGAAGACCTCGGCTGGATTACAGAGCAGATCGGTCCGGAAATCTGCCTCTTCTCCACGGACTATCCCCACGTCGAAGGGGGCCGGCGTCCCTTCGAGCGCTTCGAACGCAGCCTGGGGGATGCCAACGAACAGATTCGAAATCGATTCTATGCCGAGAATTTCGTCGACCTGATGGGACGGGGACTCTCGACCCCGTGATGGTCGACCGTTGAAGGCTCTGGATTTCCTCATCTATCGGGCGCCCCATGCCGCCGCAATCACCAGCCTGTCGAGCGCGGCCCTTCTCACGACCCTCTTCCTTGTCACGGGCACCTTTCAGGCGGAGGTCCTTCCCCAGTCCTACACATCCCGGGAACAGCTCCACGGAACAGTGATCCTCCTGATTCTGGTCCCGACCTTCCTGTTCGTATTCCTGATTTCGGGCCAGCGACGCTCCATGCGTTATGCCCAGGAGCTCTTCGACAACGGCGCCTCTGACGAGCGACCCGATACGTGGCTACGCCCGATCAATGCCCGCCTCCCGCTCATCGGGATGGGGCTGGGCCTGATCTACGCGCTGCTCGTGAACACGCCTCTGGCCTGGCTTGGCGACTTCTTCCATGAAAATTCCGTGGCACGCAGCATCGTGATTGGCCAGGCCATCCTCTGGACGCTCATAGGCTTGGCCTTGAGTTATCGGCTTCACACAGCGTTTTCCTACAACAAGCTGGGGCGGACCGTTCGTTTCGATCTACTCGATGTTCGCCGCGTCGCGCCGTTTGCAAAAAATGGCGTCGATGATGTCATCGCGATCGCGATCTTGCTGGCTCTATCCACGACTCAGTCTCTCGATGCCCAGTTCCGCCTGGACAACTACGCGTCTGCCATGCTGGTCGCGCTACCGGCCGCCGGTTTTCTATTCCTTCTGCCCATGCTTTCGATTCATCGTCGTCTCGTTCAGGCTCGGGCAGAATACTTGGATCAGCTGAACAGCCAGATCGCATCCACATCGAGAGAACTGGCACCCGACGCGATCCAGAATTTGGAACTCCTGATGCAGCATCGCGACCGGGCCGCCGACATCTTGACCTGGCCCCTAGACTGGACAATCTATTCCCGACTCGCGTTCTACATCATCCTGCCGCCGATCGCTTGGCTGGGAGCGGCATTCGTAGAATTTGGGGTGGGTCGCATCCTCACCGACCCGTGAGTGGTTCAGTACCCCAGTACCGTTGCACATTCGCTTCGACATTCACGTGCGGCTTCATACAGGCGCCACTGCCCGAACGCACGCACAGAATTGTGTTCCCCACTTCCCGCGAAGCGCGATTCGTCCCAGTCGAAATAGCACTCTTCGAGCGTATCGGTGACATAACGGGCACAGAGTTCGAGTGTCACTCGTTCGGTCGCTGTCACGAGAGAGCGCCTTTCGGGCTCTGACAACTCGACTCCGTAGCCTTCGAAGAAGCCCCGTGCCGAGGCCTCGAAAAAGGACATCTCGAAGCGTGCCTCCCGAGTGTCCTCGCCCGACGAGTTGCACCAGGAACGCCACGCGTCGCCGAGTTCAATCCAGAGTGGTGCCCGCATCAGAGTGTCCAGATCGATTAGGGCAAATGCGCGATCCCGCCCCGGCCCTTCTCGGCTTTCGAAGAGCAGATTGTCGAGCTTGAGATCGCCATGAATGACGTGGTTCTCGACGTCGAGCGGAGGGCCGAGTTCATCGAATGCAGCGAGCACCCGCTCGCCCAACGGCGCAATTTCTTCTGCCAGTCGATGATCACGATGTCGATCGAGTGCCTCACGCATGGCCGCGAGGTAGAGTGGTGTGTCCCGGTACGGGATCCCCATCGGCGCGAGCGGTCGATCGAAATCGCGCATCGCGGCATGGAATCGACCGACCAGGACGCCCGCAGAACGTGCTTGGGCAACGGATTGCAAGCGTCTGAAGCTGGCGCCTCCGAGATGGGGCATCAATCGCCAACGACCGTTTCCCCCCAGCAGTACCGACGACTCGCCGTCAACGGTCAGAATCAGCGATGCCGCTGGGAAATCATGGGCGATCAGGTGTCGCGTGACCGACTGAATATTGTCATGGATCTCCGGCGCGAAGACGTCACTCACCCGCTGGAGGACGTATTCGGAATCGCCCGCCCTCACATGAAAGCTTCGATGTAGAAGCCCCCCCGACAGGGAACGAAGTTCGAATGGACCCTCGAGCACAGAAAACGCGCGCCGGACAGCTTCCGGCAGAACGCCCGGATCGGTGCCGTCCGACCATTCGAGCAATTCGTCGTCTCGCGGTTCGGACGTCATCTCGATGCACACGCTACTGGATCAAGGCGTCGGCGACCAATCGGCGAGCACCGGTCACACCGCCGAGGACGTCATCTCGAAAGCGATGAATCGTCCCCAACTGAGTCCTGGCCAGTCCATCCCTTCTCTGAAGCAATCAAGGTCGAGGGAAGATCTGTGGCAATCAGACACAATTCGGCGAAATAGCGCGGCTCCGATACCCCACCGACGAACACCTGGACGAACACACTGAAGTCCGCTGTTCCAAGGGCAAGATGGGGGCTACATTTTCCGGTCACATGCATGGACACAAAGATTCTCACTTAGCAGGGAGGCCCGCATGAGCCAGGCACCTAGCGTCGAACGGCGTCTCATCATCACCCTGCTGGCGATCGCGGGCATCGCGATCGCCGGAGTGCTCGCGATCCTCCCTTATCGTCTCTACTCGCGCGACATCCAGCAAGCCACGACGGATGCTCATCGACTCTCGAGTGTCGTCCACGTGGCACTCAGCCACGCGCTGCTCAGAGAGGAAGTCGACCAGGCTTCGCTCACGGATCTCGTGAATCGACTACAGGGAATGGGAAACGTCGACGTTCGGCTACGCAGCCTCGAGCCAAGCGAACTCCACCCAGCCGCGACTTCTGGCAAGGGATCGAGTACTCGGCGAGATACCGAACTCGTCTACGTCGCTCCGCCGATTACGGACCGGCGGGGTACGACGTGGATCGCGACCATGGAATTCGACCTCTCGCCGATGAAGAGGCGTTCCGTACGACTGATCACAGATCTGGTTCTCGCCGTGGCGATCGGATCGCTGGCATTTTCCGCAATGATCTTTCTGCTGATTCGCCGCACGCTTCTACAGCCGATTCGTTCGGTCACCGAGCGAATCAGTGACATCGCGGACGGAGAGGGCACAGGTGGCAGCATTCAGATGCCTGAATTCGCCAGCGCCGAAATGGAGACGCTTGCCCGTGAGGTCGAGCGCGCCTGCGAGGTTCGACAACCCACCTGACCCACCTGGCCACAGAACGTTGGACAAGGGGCGGCGGAGGACGGGGTCGCGTTCACGGCAGATCGCTGCGCCTGAAGAGCATGAAGCCGATCGTGGCACTCAGGCTGCCGAGCATGACGGGATAGGCCAGCGCGTAGGCAATGTAGCCCTGGGTCCCGAACGTATCGAGGATCACGAAAGCCGAGGGCCCGAGCAGGATCATGCTCGGGTCGAATAGCATCATCGCCGCCGTACGAAAGACCTGAAGCGGGTTGACGAGCGCAACCGATATGGCGATTTCAGGCTGCACGTGATTCTGTACGATGACACCCAACAGGATGATGTCGAGGAAGAGAACCATCACCAGCCACACGAAGAATGCGGTTCCCTGGGCCACATCGGTCGAGCGGGCAACGGTCGAAATCAGCATGGCCAACCCGAGAAAACACCAGGAAAGAGCCGCCAGGAGCGCCGTATAGAGTCCGAACAGACTCCACGGAACGGGAATCTCCTGAAAGACGGCCCAGCCCGCTGCAGCCGCCATCGCCAGAAAGACCGGCGCGAAGATCACAGCGAAGCGTCCAATCATCTTCCCCCAGAACCAACCCGCGAGGGAGACAGGAAGCGAAAGCAGGTACTCGAAGACGCCCGCCTCACGATCTCCCGCAAGCGAGCGTACGGTCGTAATCAAGACGAAGATCGGCAAAATCGCCATACAGATCTGGATGTACGTCACGAGGAGCCGAGACAACCCGAGGAATCCCAGGATCTGGGACTCGGTCAGCCCGAAGATGAAGAGCAGCGCCACGACGCCGCCAAATACGATCGAGTAGAGTGCGAACCAGCGAGCGCGGAGCGCCTCCGACATATCGAGCCGGGCGACACGCCACAGATCCAGCCCGCCCTTCGACGACGACGGAGCCCCGATCACTTCAGATCGCTTCGCCAGCCGATCGGTTGTCCCGAGTGCATCGGCGCTTTCATTCAAGGTTCTGGCCCTTCTCGTCGGCGGGTTCGAGCATTCGATTCGCAATTCCCGATCTTCGATTCTGCTCCGTCTCGCGAACTTGCACCCTTGCTTCGGCGAGCGAAATTCCGTGAGTTGCCACGCCGAATCCATAGGCCATCGGTGTCGTCAATCCCGCTTCGAATTGCGCTTCGCGCGCATCGATCCAGTCGCTGGCCGTCGAATCCATGGCCCACACTTCCGGTCCCCCCTCACTTCCGGGAAGGAGTTGCTGCTCGTCGAGCCATAGGAGCGCGCAACCGAGATCATCGAATGCATGCATTCGCCGCGCTCCGAGTTCACGAATCTGTACCGCGTGACGTCGCTCGCTGATCACCATCTGGCATCGCTCGCATGTCTGTCGATCCCAATGAATCTCGCCCGGTCCGGTAGTCGATCGTTGCCCGCAGCCCATCAGCAGAACCGCAACAATGACGGCCGCAATCAACTCGAAACGAAGCCGCTCAAGCATCGGTCGACTCGCCCGACTCCAGTTGCAGGTTGCGAATCAGGCCCGAATAACGGGCAAGGGTCCCCAGAAACCGAAGACGGTCCGGTCCGGGAATGCTTCCGTCGAAATGAGTTCCATCGACTCCCGCAGAAAAACCCCACTCCGCTAGCGTACGCGCTGCACTCGGCTCGGCTCGGTACAACTCGAGATGACAGCGAAGAATTGCGTCCAGAGCACCGGATTCGGCCACATGGTCGTCGAGACAGACCTTTCCATGATCCAATTCCACGACGCGCTGTACGAGCTGCGCCACTTCATCCAGACGGTGGCTCGAGATCAACATCGTGGCCTGTCGACTCCGTTCCGCGAGAAGCTCGAAGAAGGTTCGGCGCGCATCGGGGTCCAGATTGGCCGCGGGCTCGTCCATGATCAGAAGATCCGTATCGCGTCCGAGTGCGACCGCGATCAAGAGCTTCTGTTTTTGCCCACCCGAGAGCTTCGAGAAGGCTCGCTGGCGCAGCGCCTCGGCGTCTAGACCCAGGCGCTTCGCCACGTCGACCATGCGAGCCGGAATGGCCTCGCACAGACCCGCGGAGAACCGAATCAGTTGTCCAACGGTAAGACCCAGGGGAGGCGGAAGCTGCGGCACGAAGCCCGTCCGTTTGAGGACTTCGCGACGATTTCTTCGCGGCGAAAGATCATCGATGAGGATCTCGCCGTCGTAGTTGTACTGTCCAAGAAGGCAGCGAATGAGCGTGGTCTTTCCGGCACCGTTCGCGCCCACGAGCGCTACACGCTGCTGTGACGCAATGTCGAGAGAAAGGCCGTCGAGCACGCGGGCACGCCCGAAGGACTTGGAGACCCGTTCGACGTTGATCGTCATAGCAGCGAGCTCAAGCCCTTGACCTTGAAATCCAGGGACTTCGTTGGGCAGATATCCACACAGAGACCACAGCGTGTGCAGTCGGGGCCTACGTCCACACGAGAGTCTTCGGCACGTCCCTTGATCGTCAGATCGAGCACGTGAGGGACCTCGCAGACCTTGCGACATTCACCCTCATGGGCACAAGCCTCCAGTTTGTATTCGATCCGAACCGGAGCGAACGCACCAATCGCGCCATAGGTCAGTCCGATCGGACAAATGTAGCGACACCAGGCTCGGCGAGCGTAGACGACCTCGAATGCCAACAGGAGTAGGACCCAGAGAAGCGCAAGACTCGGTCCGTAGATCGTGGCTCGACTCAGAATGCCGATCGGATTGAGCGTGAGAAAGAGCGTCTGTCCGGTCAACAGTGCCAATAGAGCGAAGACGACCCACATGATGCTGCGAATACCACGGTGCATTGGATGGTCGAAGACGATGCCGCGATCTGCGAGCTTCAGGTGCAACATCTCTGCCCATTCGGCGACCAGATGATAGGGGCAAACCCAGGAGCAATAGGCCCGGCCCCCGATCAATCCCCACAGCAGGAATACAGTCACCGCCCCGATCACGAGATTGATCGGAATGTGGTGCTGTGCGAGCGCTACGAGGAAGCTCGAGTAGATATCGGCCATGTGGAAGCCGAGAAAACGGGATGCTGTCAGAGAACCTTCGACGAGCTGGATGTCGAGCCAGAAGGAAAGCGTAAACAACAGATTGATACCGATCAGCACGGCCCAGCGGCGATTGCGCCAGGTGTGAACCGTCTGGGCGGCGGCGATCTCTTCGATCAGCTGCTGGATCTCTACGCCGCGGCCGCGCTTTCGGCCGTGCAGGACATCCGCCGCATCCGTCTTGTGCTTCGGCTTGACTGGCTCGCGACCGAACATCATTCCGAGATCACTGAGAAAACTCATACCGGAGCCTCCTCACCGAAGGGATCGATCACAATGCAGGTGGGCTCTTCCGGGCAGACCATCTGGCATACTCCGCAACCGACACATCCATCTCCAACAACCGGTGTCATGGCACCGGCCACTTCGGCGTTCGGGAGCGGCTCGAGGCGAATGGCTGCTTCTCCGATCGGACATTCGATGACGCAAAGATCGCAGATCTCGCGATCGTAGGGATGTTCCGAGATCGGAATCGCATTCCAGCGATCCACTGCCTCGTCGCGAATCCGCCCTCGAAAATCCGGACCGCGGGTCGTCCCGTGAAAGCCCTGCGCCGACCGCGCAAGACAAGCATCTGGCCGACTGAGGCGAGCGACGCCGATCGCCACCTCTTCCTTGGAATGGAGCTCATGGCTGAGCGCACCCGTCGGACAAGCGAGAATGCAGGAAAGCGCATCGCACGAGAAGTCACAGGCTTGTGCCCGCGCGTCTATGTACGGGGCTCCGCTCCCGAAGCCCTCATTGATGTCCGCAAAGGTGATCGCATTGACCGGGCAGACCTGAACACACTGGCCACACTTGATACATGCACCGAGGAACGTCTCTTCATCGAGCGAACCGGGGGGCCGGAGTCGCGCATATGCTCGTCGCGCCAGCGGCCAGTTGGCGATCGGCTGGAGCACTAGAATCGCGAAGCCCGTCAATCCGGCTCGAATCAGCGACCGCCGCCGCTGTTGTTGTCGACTGAGGCGCCGCCGCGGCTTCTTCTTGACCGCCACCTTCTTCTTGTCATCGTTTGCCACTTCGGGCTTGTCACGATCCGACGTCATCGTGGGAACCTCCGCGAATCTCATCGGCGACGAAGCGCGGTTCCTCGTCACGCAAGAGGAGAGTGGGCTCACTGAATGGCGCCAGACGATCGAGCATGTCGATCATCTCGAACAGCGGCGAGCCACGAAAGAAGGCCGCGTGCGGCTGATCGACCCAGAAGCGATCTGCATAGGAATAAATTTCGTGCGGGCGGTCCCCTGTGCCATCTCCATCTCGATCGAACCCCCGATAGCCAGCCCAGCGATTCCGACGCCAGGTCTGTCTCGTCGCGCCCCCTCCGCCTCGAACGGCCACCTGGGTAAAGTTATCGTCGAAATCATTGCCTTCAAAGACGTTGCCGTGCCAGTCGCTGTGAAACATGACTCCGATCGAGTTGAAGGCGATCCGGTTGCGAAAAAATCGATTCGTCGTATCGGGCTCGTAGGGAGAAATATCGAGGTAGATTCCGGTCGCACAGCGCAGGATCGTATTTTCCTCGAGGAGTACGTCGCTCGACTCCTTGAATCCGATACCCATACTCGTTGCGCCGATGCCTTGCGCGATCGTGTTTCGCCTGATGACGACGCCGTCGCTGTACATCAGGAAAATTCCAACCATGTTCTCCGAGTAGTCGTTGTCTTCGACTACATTCCGCTCGGAATACATGAAATGAAGCGCATAGCGCCCTCCAACCACTTTGTTTCTCGCAATGAGGTTGTCGCCGGAATACCAGACGACGACGTCGCGCACATCGCGAATCTCGTTGTCGATGATCTGATTTCCACGGCTGTACCAGAGTCGAATACCATCACCCTTCACGCCCAGCTCGAGCGGCTTCGAGCTGATCTCGTTGCCCACGATGACGTTGTCGTTCGATTGCCCCAGGTCGATTCCGAACAGGCTGTCTTCGATCGTGTTGTTTTCGATCCGATTTCGGTTGCCACGAACGGAAATCCCCGCGTCGAGCGTGTCGTGGTTCTCCCCCGAACCTTGAATATGCAGCCCCTGCAGCGTCACTCCCGTGCCGCGGATACTGATCACCGAACCTCGGCCCTCGCCGTCGACTCGCACTTCCCCCCGACCCTCGATCGTAATGGGCTTGACTATCTTGATGGAGCCCGAGTAAAGGCCTGCTGGTGGCCGCAACACACCGCCTTCTGGAGTGGCGTCCACGAGGGTCTGCAAGCTGGCAGCGGCAAACGCGGATGTAGTCGCGAACGACAGCAGAGCCGTCATGACGACCGATCGTGCGACACGATTCATGGGTTTCGACCTCGGGCGACCTCAGGCTCCGCCCTGCTCCTGCAGCTGCTTCCGTCGGATCAGCACGGCCAGTGCGAGACAGACCCCCGAAATCGCCGAGAGAGCCATCCCGTAGTGGGGATAGGCGAAGGTGCTGAACTGGGCGACCAGACCTTCGCCGAGCACGGTCGGCATGAAGGGCTTGACCGTGAATGCAGCCCAATCCTTTAGATTATGACCAAACCACCACAGCCAGAATGCAAAGTCCGCTACGAAAATGACCGGTGCCAGTATGGCCGGCATTGCGAGGATCCACCATAAGGGTCCAGAGTAGAAGAGCATCACCACCAGCATGACCCCGAATGCGGAAAAGAGATAGGGCGCCGCCGCGAACTCCAGCGCAGCGCCATGCTCGATGGGCTCCATGCCGATGTAGTGGTTGATCGTGTTCATCTCCTCGACGCAGTCCAACCCCTCATCGTCGGCAATCTCGGCTCGTTCCTCCCCAACGCAGCCGTTTTCCACGCCCGTCCAGTGCATGTGAATCCGAATACCGTCCGGAAAGGTCTCCTCCGGATAGTTCACCGCCTTGAGCGAAACCCACCACATCGGAGAGAAAAACGCAGCGACCATGAGTCCCAGTCCCACAATCGTGAGAACACGAAACACGAGCAAGCGCGTTTTCTGTTGTTGCTGATCCGTCGCCATCAAACCTCTCCGAGCGAATGAACTACCGCCGCCTACTACTACTTCTACTACTACTTCTGCTGCCGCTCCGGCCACTCCAGCCGGGACATGTAGTCCACAACGGCCACCTGTTGCTCGTGGGTGTAGCCCTCGACGATCTTCACCATGTCGGGATTGGCGTTGCGACGCTTCTTCTCAGCAATTTCACTAATCTGTCGAAGCAGATATTTGTAGTGCTGGCCAGCGAGTACCGGGTAGAACTTTTCGGCGTCGCCCTCGCCGTAAGCTCCGTGACACTCTACGCAGTCGCGATCGAAGAGCATCTTGCCTTCCTCGAGATTCGTCCCGGGACCTTTGCCGTTGTCCGTCGGAATCGGGAGGGTCTGAATATAGGCAGACACATCCGCGAGTTCCTGCTGATCGGTCAGCGACACAGCGAAGGGATACATGATCACGTTATCGCGCCGGCCGGCACGAATATCCGCAATCTGTTTGATGATCACGACCGGGTGTTGGCCCGCGAGCTGCGGGAACGTCCCATCAGGGCGACCCGCACCGGACGGAAGGTGGCAACCCGAACAGATCTCAAAGGCTTCCTCACCGTTCTCGACGTTACCGGTCAGGGTCAAGGCAAGCTCTTTCTCGCCCCCCTCCATCTTGTTCCACTCGTAGCCTTCGCTCTCGATTCCCTCCCCTTTGGGTGCCACCTGCCCCGTAGCGGCTGTGGCAATGAGGCTGGCCCCGCCAATGAAGATGGCGACCTTCGCGACTCGAGTCATCTGCTCCAGGCAATACATGATTTTCCTCTCTGCTCTCATCGTTCGAGCTTGGAAATATAATCGGCGAGAATTTTCATCTCTTCGTCATTCACCAGAAACATGACACCCTGCATCGCGGCAGAATTCCCATTCGCGCGGGCACCACTCTTGATGTCCGTCATCTGCTGAAGAGCATACGCGGCATTCTGGCCCGCGATGATCGGATAGAAGGGCAAGAGTGGCGTTTTACCGTCCTTGCCGTGGCAAGTAAAACACGTTCGCTGGTTGAAGAGTGCCTCGCCGTCGAGCACCTCGCCGTCCGGTGTCTCAGCGCCGGCGATCGATCCCATAGAAAGCCCGATCGCCATCAACAACAGAGCCAGAAGTTGCCGTCGTCCAAAAACCTTCATGACCTTCCTTCCACACTACTCTTGCCAGAGGCAAATCGAAATGATTCGGGCGCCGAAACCTCTGATGAGTTTCGGCGCCCGAACTCTACTAACGCAGACTACTTCTTCTCGACGGTCTTCGAACCATGCTGCTCGAGGTAGGTCTTCGCGCGCAGACCGATATCTGCACCCTTGACCTGGTACTGCCACCACTGACCGGCCCACAACGTTGCGCTGTTGTAGTTGCCTTGCGCGGCCGCTTCCTCGGCCTTCAGCTTGACGTCCTCGATCTTGCCGAGCTGGTCGGTCGCGTCTTCCACGAGCGCCACGACGTCCGGGAAGTCCTGGTAGTTCTGACTCAAGATGAAGCCCACGACACTGTCGATGACCGCCTGGGTCTCGACATTGGTCGCGACCTGCTTGTCGTAGTCCGCTTTCGTGTACTCCTCCTTGGGCATCAGCTTGCCGACCTTGGTCTTGAACCCCTTCGGCTTGACGAGCAGATAGCCCTGCATCTCGAGGTGCAGCGCGGAACAGAATTCCGTGCAGTAGTACGGGAAGACGCCAGGAGTGTGGGCGTTGAAGCTCACAGACGCCGTCTTGCCCGGCTCCCACGAACCGTTGACGCCGTACTTGCTGATGGTGAAGCCGTGGGTCTGATCCTCGGCGCGCTCGAGGTTGGTCAGATGGATCGTCACGTCATCGCCCTCTTCGACCTCGATGATCTCCGGGGTGATATGCGATCGGATCAATGTGCCGAAGACTTCGACCTTGTTGCCCTTGCGTATGGTCCGCTCCTCACCCGCACGCGTCTTGTACGGAGAAATTTCCCCGGTTCGCGTGTTGGTGCCGCTCTTGTAGCGAATTCTCGGCTTCAGGAGCGTGGCATCGATCGCCACCGTGTAGTGCGGCTCGCCCAGCGGAATGGGCATGTCGTACAAGAGTTGCATCTTGTTCTTGTCGGTGATGTCGATCAGCTGATGGTTCTGCGGATGCAGAGGCCCGACCGGGTTGAAACGATCGATCGCCAGCTTGTTCAGCGCAACCAGGTACTTGCCACGCGGCTTGACGGTATCGCCGTGCATCGTCATCAAGTGGCCGATGTTGTAATGGATCGGCAGGCGGTCGAGCAGCTTGCCAGTCTTGTAGTTCCAGCGTGCCACCATCGAATCGACGTAGAGTGACGTGTAGACGACACCGTCCTCGGAGCCGTACTGCGTATGCAGCGGGCCGAGTCCAAGGGGCACCTGGACATTGAGCATCTTCTTCATGTCGAGGATCGGAATCCCGTAGGGGTCCTTATCCGCCCAGTCCTTGTTGTCGATGGCCTTCTTGATCTTGTCCCAGCCGAACACATACGTGTGGCTGTCCAGCTTGCCCGAAACGATCATGTGCATGCCGTCGGGAGAGACGTCGATTCCATGCGGGCTCTTCGGCTCCGGGATCAACACCACGAGTCCTTCGTCGACCGCCACGCTCATCGGGATGACAGTGTGACCGTTGATCTTGATCGCCTTCTTGCCCGCCGCGACCTTGATCGCCTTGCGCCAGTTGATCACGTGCAGATAGTCGGTGTCCTTGGCGGAACAGCCTGCTTCGAAGGGCGGGCGTCCGCGCTCGATACCACCGACATAGCGCTCGGAACAGAAGGAGTTCGTGAAGGAATAGCCGTCACTCGGACCCTTCCCGAAATCGGAGAGATCCTGCGAATAGGGCGGCAGCTCGATCGAGAATGATTTGTCGGGCTCGATGCGACCCTTTTCACGGTTGAATTTCCAGTAGGTCACGCCGCCTCGATACTCCTCGTTGAAGAGTTCGAGCGGCTGGTATTCGCCACCCAGGGGCGCGGCGAGCTGCGCAGCTTCGATGACGTATTCTGTATTGGGACTGACGAAGGCACCCCCGTGCTCGTTCTGGAACACCGGATTGACGACGATCTGCTTCGTCTCGAAGTCCTCGAGATCGATCACCGCGAGTCGCGGATTCGCCTTGTCATTCGTAAACAAGAACTCGCCGTCGTAGTCGCCATCGGTCTCGGAGAGAGCCGGATGATGAACGTCACCCCAGTTCATATCGCGACCGTTTATCTGGCCCTGCGCGAGCACGGCCTTCGATTCATCCTCGAAGCCATAGCCCTGCCAGGGCTCCGGCGTGAAGACGCCGATGTACTTGAGAATACGCATCGACGGAATGCCATAGACGATGATGTGGCCGCTCTGACCGCCCGAGGCGAAGGCGACGAACTCGTCACGCTCTCCTGTCGGCGTATAGGTCTTCGCGGCTGCCAGGATATCGGTCTGGCTGAGACCCCTTCGCTTCATGACCTGCTGCAGGTTCTCTGCGCTCGCGGCCACGCTGAGAAAAGATGTCATCAGCACGATCGAGACCAAAATGCCCCAGATCCTCGAGTGTCCGAGTCTCTGTGCGGTGGATCTGAGCGTCATTCTTCCGGCCCCCTCTTCTTCATATTCACGAGTTGAAGTTTTCTACAAAAAATTCACGTACGGCGGAACCGCAGTTACATAGGTCAGCGCCAGCACGTTGCAACGGTCATACCCAATCCGCTTCCGAAGATCCTTTCCCTCGTGCCACGATGGGTTGCACTACCGAATGGGCGAAGCGGCCGGAAAATATGGGCTCAAAAAGCAACGATTGTTGCTCGGAATCGTCTGAGAGGCCTCCGCTTGGTCGTGCGCATCGAGGTCCCACGCGAAATCAAAACACCGGTTGTGCAGCACGAACGAGCCAACTCGTTCGAACATCCACCCGTAGCCGTCGTAGCGCAGGGCAAGTGAGACGATTTACCACATTTCGAGACCCGTCACCCCAAGCGCCCACAAGAGGACTACGCTTCAAGGACTGATTCACCACTTCACCACCAGCAGAATCAAGGCCGGCCCAATGGACATCAGAGCAATCCTTCAGCCCCTTTTCGTCATGGCGCTTCTGAATCTCGTGATGTGGCTCTGGATGTACGCGACCCGGATCCCGGCGATGTCGAAGGCCGGCATCGAAGCGCAGGACGCGACCAGGGACAGCATGCAGAATCTGCCGCCCGAGGTCGTCCGGGTGGCCGACAACTACAATCATCTCTTCGAGCAACCCACGCTCTTCTACGCCGTCGTGCTCTCGATCGCGCTGCTCGGTCACGTCGACTCGCTTCACGTTGGGTGCGCATGGGCATTTGCAGGGCTCCGCATAGCACACTCGCTCGTGCAGGCGACGATCAATCTCATCGCCCTTCGGTTCACGCTCTTTTCCCTATCCTGGCTCGCGTTGGCGTTGATGATCGTCCGCGAATCGATATCGATATTCAGCTAAGGCCTATCGTCTCGACCTCGCCGCTCGAGCGGCGGTCGACCCTAGGCAACGATACGATCTCGCAATCGCCCACGACCTCGAAATGAGCGCAGCTTGCAAGAGGCTTCCCGTCCCTCACGGCTCGACATCCTGACGCGACCGATCTGGTTCGCGCCCGTACTGCTCCTGCTCACAGCGATTCTTTCGTACCTGTACGCGGATCGGAACATGCCGGTTCCGGACGAAGGAGCCCTTCTCACCGCCGCCGTCAAGATTCTTCACGGCGGAGTGTTCTATCGGGACGTCGATGCATATGCGTTCCCGGGTGTGTCGTATCTACTCGCAGGCGTGATGTCGCTGGCCGGTGAACATCTCTCGGTCGCTCGCGCCCTCGCCGGCTCGTTCTATTGCGCGACCGTACTCGGCGTCTATGCCTGTGCCATTGCGCTCGTGGACCAGAAGCGGGCGGCGCTCTGTGGGCTCTCCCTGCTCAGCCTGAAGTTCTTCGCGTTCCCGATCTACACGATGTTCTTCTATGCCGACCCATCGGTCGCTGCGGCAATCCTGGCGCTGGCCGTCTTCTTGCGTCATCGCTTCGACGGGGCATCGCAGCGACTATTCTGGGTCGGTGTACTCACGGGTCTCTCGCTCGTCACGAAGCAGTCGACCGGAATCTACGTGTCTATCGTCTTCGGCGTCGTGCTCTGCTTTCCGGGCTTCGCGCACGGTCCACGACGGCGCGCTGGCCGTCTTGCCGAAGTAGCGACATACGGCGCCGGCCTGTTGCTGGTCATCGGTTCGATGGCCGCCTACTTCGCAAGCCATGGTGTTTTCGGCGACATGATCCGCGGAGGCCTCCTGCGGCCCTTCACCGGCTATCTGCCGACGAGCGGTGTCTCGTTCCTTCCCCCGCTCGAATGGTGGAATCTCGGAGAACTCCGTTCGGAAGGGCCCATCTATTTCGCGCAGCTCTACCTGGAACTCACCCTGCACTGGACCCAGCCCGGCGAGTCGATGCGGAGCTTCTACGAACTGATCGGCGAAATCCCTTCACGGGTGCTCTACAGCGCGATCCCCGTTGCCTTCGGAGCGTGTGCCTGGTTGTGGATTCGCGCTTTTCGTGTGCCTCCCGGTCCCACGAGCGTTGGCAATGGGGAAGAGGGGGGAGAAGGCGGAGAGGGAAGCGACCTTGCCCAGGCGCGATTCTACTCGGCGGCTGGCGTCACTCTCGCGATCACGGTTTCAGCATTCCCGCGTGCAGACTTCATTCATGTCATCACGATCTATCCCGCTGTCGTGCTGATCCTCTTTGCACTCTCCCGCCCCTCCCTTCTCGGCTACGGGTGGAGCCAGCGACCCGGCCCGATTCCGAACGTGCAGCGCCGCCGGCTGCGAATCGAAGCCTCCTTTGTCACGATCCTGCTCCTGACCACGACGCTCCTGGCGGGTCTCTACGACGCCACGCTCACGCATCGTCTCTCGCTCGATCGCGCGGATCTCTGGGTCAAGCCCCACAACGCCTGGCTCGAAAGACTCGTGACCTATATCCAGGAGCACGTTCCAGAGGGCGAGCCACTCTTCGTCTACGGACACGAAGCACATTGGTATTACCTGTCCGATCGATACACGCCCCGCCCTTTTTCCCAGATCTACCCCGGAATGACCGGTGACGAAACCGGCGAAGAGCTCGCAGCACTCATTCGCGAGACCCGACCGCGCGTCATCGTTCAAGGTGTACTGCGCTGGCCCGGCACGCCGTCCGTACCCAACTACACCCAGGCTCTTCAACGCACGCTCAAGGAGCTCTACCGAATCGATCGGCGCGCCGTTCGATATCCACCGAACGCACGGGTACTTCGCGTCTGGCGCCTTCGGGAGTGACCCTTCCATGACGAAGCCGGGAGGCAGTCTCGAGCTTACGCGGTTCCGGAACAACTGTGTTAATCCTTCAGACGATCAGCTCGGAAGGAACTGACGGGATGGAAAGCGACAACGCGTCCTCGAGCGCCGAGAAGGACTTCCCGAACCGATCTGGCTCCGCCGACGCCCCGACACGATTCGTCGAGATCGACTCCTTGAAAGCCACGGGAATCATCGCGGTCATATTGATTCATTCCCTTCGTCCGCCCTGGGATCCACGAGTCTCTTCAACGGAGGTCTGGCTGGGTATCGTGACTCGCTTCGCCGTACCCGGTTTCCTTTTCTGTTCTGGATTCCTCTACGCGACGACGAAACGAATCAGCACGCGGACGGTACTCCGTCGCCTTCGACGGGTATTGATTCCCTATCTGATCTGCTCGATCGCTGCCCAGATCTGGTGGTTCACCACGGGCCAGGGACACGCATTCGACGCGATCGCGCAGGAAATCCTTCTCGGCTCGTCTTTCGGCCCCTTCTACTACGTGTTCGTCCACTTCTTCCTGGTGTTATTCGCCCCGCTCGTCGTGCTGCTGCCCGGATCCGCGCTCGCCGCGCTGACGGCCTTGATGCTCGTCGGCCAGGGGTGGCTCGAGACCCGCGCCGGGGTTCTCATGCCCATCTTCTGGCATATTCGAAACCCACTCCTCTGGTGGGGCTACTTTCTGCTCGGGTGGACGATCCGATTGCATTACGACACCGTCCGTCGCTGGATCGCATCCCAGCGTGGCTTGCTCATCACAGCAATGGCGCTGGCCGTCGTGACCTGCACAGGGGTCGCCAGTGCGGAGATCGGAAGCGAGTGGATCAGAAGGGCGAGCTGGCTCAACATCCATTCCTCCCTCGCACTGATCTTTGTGGCGACTTGTGGTCGCAGAAGCGCGCCGGTCCCGCTCGCGGTTCTCGCCGATGCAACCTTCGCGATCTATCTCCTTCATCTCTTTTTCATCTACGCGGCCGAGCGCCTCGTGCAGCCGACCGTCAATGAATTCGACATCCTGGTCATTGCTGTCTATTGGAGCGCAGGCCTCTTCGGTGCGCTCAGCGTCATCTCACTCGCGCGCCGGCTGCTCGGCCCCCGTTCGCGAGACGTCATCGGGGCCTGACACAGCGAGCTACTCGATATATCCCAGCGATTTCAATTCCTTCAACATCGCCTCGTCGGTTCCCGATTCGCCCTCCAGACGAAGAATCTCGGTCGTGTCATGCGTCGGAATAGCCGGCACAGGCGCTGTTTCGAGGAACGCCGCCGGCTTTCCGTCCATATCCTCCCCAACCGAAATTCCCATCCAGGCCAACACCGTCGGAGTCACGTCATTGATCGAGAGCCCACGCGTCTTCGCGCCGGCCCGAATCTCTCGCCCTCGAGCGAAGAACACGCCATTCCGTGAAGCCTCGCTGTGATGGCTTCCGGTTCCGACCGGTGAACCGACTTTGGGGGCCTCGAAGCCGTGGTCCGACATGACGATCACCAGATCGTCGGGGCCGACGTCTTCGAGAAGGACTCCAATCAAGGCGTCGGTAAATTGATAGTAGCCCTCGACCGCCTTGCGAGCCGTCGCGATTCGCTCCGCCGACCAGCGGGTTTCCGAAGGATACGCCATCGGATCCTCGACCCCTGCCCAGAGCGCATGACATGTTCGGTCGATGCCCTGCAAGAGCACCATCATGAGGTCCGGGTTCTCGGTCTGCTGGATTTCTCGCGCGATGGATATGAACCGTTGATCGGTGTTGTACCAGCCAGACATGGTCTCGATACCGAACGGAAAGCCCGCGACGGATTCGTCTGCCAGAAATGGATCGGCTACGTCTGTGAGGGTCGCATTCGCATGGCGCTCATCCAGAACGCGTTCGGTCCATTCAGGGGGGTAGATGACGGAGCTACGAGCATTGCCGCGCTTGACGGGCTCGAGTTCGCGCCCGTTGACGCCCGCAAACATCTTACCCAGAAAAATCTTGCCGTCGACTTCGCCCGGAAATGTGTGGGAACTCACGATCACACCGCGAACCACTTCCGGGGGATAGGTCGTCAGCCAGTTGACGATCCCAACGCTCTTGCCTCGATCCGAAAGGATGTTCCACAGGGCGTGCGCATCACGATCGAAGCTGTAGTTCAGCCTTGCGAGACTCTCGTCGGATGTCTTTCGGACCCAGCCGTGAATGCCATGTTTCAAAGCACCCTTGCCCGTTGCGACGGTGGTCCAGATCCGCGGGGAGAGCAGAGGTAGATCCGAAGAGAGAATCGGACCATAGACGCCCTCTTTTGCGATGCGTGAGAGGTTGGGAAGACGCCCCGCGCGCAGCATCGGCCCGATGATGCGGTATGAGGCACCGTCGATTCCAATCATCAGGACGCGGCCGGCCGAGGACTTCTGTGAAGTCTGTGACGAGAGAGGGTCTGCATCACATCCCCCGCCCAATACGATCGTGAGTGCAATGGCCACGATCAGAAACAGTGTGGGCTTGTCATCCGGCGACATTCGGTTCCTCGGAGTCGTAAAATCCAAGCGGGTCATTCCAACGGTTCCCGGGGCGTGCGAGATGACGCCAGCACGCGATCGGGGCCGAGTGTAGTCCAGATTGGCACATACATTCGTTCGCCAGTGGGCCTGCATCATTGGAGTTCGTAGGCAGCAAGCATTTCGTTCTCGAGTAGCAAGCGGATGCGATTCCCGGAGCGGCGTTGGATCTTCTGCCTGATCACGAACGCGTACATCACGGCGTGCTTGTTCAGAACGAGTGTCGTAAAACCCAGCTGGCGGAGTTCTTCGATGGCTGCGGACTCGGGTAGCCGCTCGACCAGCTCCGCGAGCAGGTCGCGACCGGGCGCCCGGAACGAACCAAAGCAAGTGGACAACCTGCGGTGGTGATACGCGGCGGGGAGGATCCGGCTGGGTGCATGCAGGCTGCGACCGATTCCAGTCAAGAGCGGCACTTCCAGGATCGGCCCACGGTTGCCCATCGCATCGAGTTCCTCGAAGAAGCGGATTTCCTCGGGATCGACACGCACTTCCACGGTCTCCCGGGGATCTGGCTCGGGAATGATCGAGAACAGCGCCAGGGCGATCATTGCACCGCGGACGATCATCCCGCGACTCCCCGATCGCCCCGAGCCCTTCCCGATCGGCAGCCGCAAAGGGCAGGAGCGG
>CBFDDD010000031.1:0-44531 GCA_965603475.1 uncultured Myxococcales bacterium | reverse complement strand
CAGAGCCAGGGCGATTTCGAGTCGATCCCGTTTCGGGCGGCATTGAATGGGGAGCTCCGGCAAGGCTCGCTGTTGGGCAGGATCGTGCTGGTGGGCTCGAGCGCGGATAGTCTCAATGATTTCGCGTTGGCCGCAAACGGCGTCACACTGGGCTGGATCGAGCGAGTAGACGGCGCGGAGACATCTTCGGCCGATTCGAGCGCAGTCGCGCAAGCAGGCGCCGCGTCACTCGCCGCCGCAGGTCTCTGGTACGATGCTGTCGATGTTGCGGAGCAGGCTGATCGGGAAGCGCTTCTCGACCAGGTCGGACTCGCTTCGGCCGGACCTCCCTGAGCACGAGGCTCGCGGAACTCTAGGGCACAGCAAGCGGACCTAACGGTCGGAGTTCACTCTCGCCTATGGATTCGTCTTCGGCGCATCCGTCGAGCGCGACGAACCGCATCAGCAACCCAGGCAGCCATGCCCGGCGCTCAGGCTCCTAGCCGTTCGAGTAGGCGGCGCCGCCGTCGACCTTGAGGATCGTTCCCGTCGTATAGCGTGAGGCATCGCTCGCGAGGTACAGCGCGGCGCCTACGATTTCTTCGGGTTCCCCTCCGCGGCCCAATGGAGTCTTCTTGCGAAGTTGTTCGACCGCCGCCTCGGGCCAGGCTTTGCTGATGTCGGTCATGAACGCCCCGGGCATGATGCAATTGACCCGGACCCTGGGTGCGAAGGTTCGCGCAAAGCTCTTGGTCAGGTTGTGGAGACCGGCCTTGGCAGCGCCGTAGGGAATCTCGCCAGGGGAGGGCTGGCTCGCGGCGATGCTGCTCACGCCAATGATCGAGCCGCCTGCTCCTTCCATCATGGCACTCCCCAGGACTGCCGTGAGCCGAAAGGCGCCCTTCAGATTGACGCCGAGCACTTTGTCGTAGAGATCCTCCGTGATCTCGAGCGCGCTTGGGTAGACGGGCGACATGCCTGCGTTGTTGACGAGAACATCGACCTTGCCAAAATGGTCGAGGGCGCGCTTGGCGAGAGCGTCGCATTCGTCCCAGTGAGCAACGTGGCAGCCGACTGCGAGCGCACGCTGGCCGGTTTCGTTTTCGACTTCGGTGGCGAGCGCCATGCAAGCTTCTTTCTTGCGGCTCGCAATGACGACGTCGGCGCCGACACGTGCGAAGGCTTTGATCATCTCCATGCCGAGTCCGCGACTACCGCCGGTGACGAGGGCCACCTTGCCGTCGAGGCGGAACATCGCCGTGGGATCATTCGGTTCTGCTGCGGTCATGCTGATGGTGTCCTCATCATCGAGGTCGTCGATGTCGTTGGGGGCGTCGGGGGTGTTGTGCCTTTACCCAGAAGATGCTTCTGCACTTTTCCGCTGGCTGTTCGTGGCAACTCTGCTTCGATCACGATTTCCCCGGGTTGTTTGAATCGGGCCAGACGCGTCTCGAGCCAGACCGCCAGGTCGTCTGGCACGACCGCTCCGACGCTGATCGGAACCACGTGGGCACGACCGATCTCGCCCCATTCAGGGTCGGGTACCGCGACCACGGCGACCTCCGCAACGCCTGGATGGAGTGCGAGGGTTGCCTCGACTTCCGCTGGATAGACGTTCTCGCCTCCGGAGATGTACATCTCCCGGGCGCGTCCGACGAGCGTGATGTCGAAGTCTTCGTCACGTGTGGCCAGGTCGCCTGTACGGAGCCATTCACCGCGCAGCGTTTCGGCCGTCGCCTCAGGGCGTCGCCAATAGCCGAGCATTGTGATCGGGCCGCGAACGACAATTTCGCCGACGCCTCCGGGAGCCACGTCGCGCCAACCCTCGACGTCGCCTTCGATCGTCTCGGGATCGATGAGGCGCAGCTCGGCATGCTTGACCGGCTGACCGACGCTGCCTGCCTTCGTGAGCGCGCGCTCGGCTTCGAGACACGTCAGGATCGACGTTTCCGTCTGACCGTACCCCTGCTTCATCAAGAGCCCATGATCGTGAAATGCGCGAATCAGCGCTGGTGATGCAGCTGCGCCCGCTGTGAACGCGAAGCGGAGCGATTCGGGCGGCGTTCGCGGGGTACCGCGTTCGAGCGATTCGAGCAGACGTTGGTGCATCGTCGGGACCCCGCCGTAGTAGGTGATCGCTTCTGTTTCGATCGTCGACCAGACGCGCTTCGGGTCGAAACCCTCCTGAAGGATGACGCTGGCCCCGGCGTAGAGCGCGGGCAGCGCCAGGATCTGCAACCCGAGCGAATGAAAGAGCGGCGCCACGACGAGCACCCGATCCGTGCTCTGGATGCCGAAATAGAGTTCCGCATTTCGACAATTGAAGAGCGTCTTTCGATGCGGGAGGAGTGCCCCTTTCGGGTGACCCGTCGTTCCCGACGTGTACATCAGGATCATCGGATCATCGGGACCGACCACCTGGCAGAAATCCGACGGCGTCGAAGCGGCGAGTGCGTTCTCGTAGTGATCTTCGTTTGATTCGCTCTCGGTTGAACTCTCGCCGGGGAACTCGACACCGACTTCGAGAATTCGCGGCGGAGAGCCGCTCATGACCTCGTTCGTCGCCTCGGCCCGTTCCCGCCAGGCTCGCTCCACGAGAACTACGCCTGGCGTCGCATCATCGAATTGGAATGCGACCTCGTGGGGTGTCAGTCGCGCGTTCACCGGGAGAACGATCGCGCCGAGCCGAGCGGCGGCGAAGAGTGCTTCGAGGGTCGCTCCCCGGTTGCCCAGCCAGAGCGCGACCCGATCGCCGCGACCGATCCCGATTTCAGTCAACCAGGCGGTCAGGCGTTGGATTCGGTCTTCCGCGCGGGCGTAGTCACATCGGCGCTCCGCATCGGCCCAGGCGAGCGAGTCGGGTCGATCACATGCCCAACGCGAGACCCATGCGCCCGCGTTGTGTTCGACGGGCGCGGTGTTGTCGGGAATCGAGGCAGGGCTTTCAGGGCGAGTGCGAGAGGTCATCGGAGTCGCCGAGAATACCGGGCGGTCATCCGCACGTCAGCGGGCTGATTTCGCGGGTCCCGTAGTCCGCCCCTCTATCCGGCATCCGTTTTACAAGCCCGCCGGGCGATATTCCGCCGAGTCGCTTCGGCGCTGTAGACTTCGAGCATGCTGGATTCAGATTTTCGAGTAGAACTCGAGCGCCAGGGTGTTCGCCAGGGTCGCCTGCTGGTCGCCGTCTCCGGGGGACGGGATTCGATGGTGCTGCTGGATCTGGTTTCTCTTTGCATGCCGGAACTCGAACTCACGGGGGTCGTTGGGCACGTCAACCATGGTCTGCGAGAGGCAGCCTCGGATGGCGACGAACGGCACGTGCAGAAGGCCGCGGAGACGTCCGGGCTCGGGTTCTGCTCCCGGCGGGTCGATACTCACGCCGAGCGAATCGGGACTTCGAGTCGCGAGCGACCGACGCTCGAGGAAGCTGCGCGCAACCTGCGGCGCCAGGCCCTGATCGAAATGGCCGCCGAGACCGACTGCGATTGGATCGCGACTGCGCATCACGCGGGCGATCAGGCCGAGACGCTGCTGCTTCGGATGTTGCGCGGCACAGGCCCGGATGGGCTGGCGGGGATGGCGCCGCAGAGTGCCGATGGTCTCTGGCGGAAACCGCTGCTCCAATTCTTGCCCGACGAGATCGCCGCCTGGTCCGAGTCCAGGGGCATCCTGTGGCGTGAGGATGCATCCAATCAGGACCGTCGATTTGCTCGCAACCGCCTCCGGCTGGATTGGATCCCATCGCTTTCGGCCACTTTCAACCCGCAGCTGCTCAGGACCTTGAGCGATCTGGCCGAAGCGGGGAGAAGAGACCGCGAATGGATCGAAGGGCTCGTCGATGAAGCGGTGAAGGAGCGTGTCGAGATTGGACCGTCGGGAATTCGATTCGCGATCGAGGGCTGGGATCTTGTGCCGGAGGCTTTGGCTCGGCGCCTCGTCCTTCGTGGCCTGGTCGAGGCCGGAATCGGCCGAGATATCACGAGAGTTCATCTCGAACGCGTCCTGGCATTCCTTCGACGCGGACGCCGAGCAGGGCGAGACAAATATCTGGAGTTGCCCGGGGGGATTTCGCTCAGGCGAAAAGACGGATTCTTCGAACTCGCCGCGACTCGAGCCTGAAACGGGTTCGATCTGCACGAAAATGCTAGGGTACTCGGGCGAGATTGAACGGAATTTCGGCAATTCGACTGGTTTGGCTCTGGTCGGGATGTCATTTTTCGGATCGAATGGCGAGTCGGTCAGCATGGGGGATGCCGAGCCGATCGATCAGGGTGCGAACCGGTCCCGCGGCGGAAGGGTCAAACTCCCCATTGGGGTTGATTTGGGGTTGGCCACGCTTTCGCAGCGGCAAGTTTGGGAAATGTCGTTCGTGCCCGCATTCGAGTATTCAAGCGCCCTGAACACCCTGGACCGCCAGAGCGATCCTCTGGCGGCCGATGACCGCGAAATTGGCGAACGGAGCACCGTGTGAATCAGCAGTTTTATAAGAATCTTGCCCTCTGGGTCGTCATCCTCGTGGTGATGCTTCTGCTCTTTACGACCCTCAAGCAGAACGAAGCGGCACCACCGAATGTCGCGTTCAGTGAGTTCATGGACAGCGTCGTCACCGGTGAAGTCGAATCGGTCACGATCGAAGAAGGTCACATTGCGGGCAAATACGCGGACGGTCGAAAATTCACGTCCTACGCGCCGCCCGCCGCGATTACCAACGAGTTTCTTGCCGACTTCAAGGAGCGAGGTATTCGAACGGAGCTGAAGCCTCGAGACGAGGGCAGCTTCTGGCGCCAGATCCTGATCATGTGGTTCCCCTTGGTGCTCTTCATCGGGCTTTGGATCTTCTTCATCCGTCAGATGCAGAGCGGCGGTGGCAAGGCCATGAGTTTTGGCAAGTCGAAGGCGCGCCTGCTGACTGAAAACCAGGGCTCCGTGACCTTCAAGGACGTGGCGGGCATCGAGGAATCGAAGACCGAACTCGAAGAGATCATCGAATTCCTGCGTGAGCCCAAGAAATTCACTCGACTGGGTGGTCGGATTCCGAAGGGCGTATTGCTCGTCGGGCCTCCCGGTACGGGAAAGACCCTTCTGGCGAGGGCTGTCGCGGGCGAGGCTGGTGTTCCCTTTTTCTCGATCTCGGGCAGTGATTTCGTCGAAATGTTCGTGGGTGTAGGCGCTTCGCGAGTCCGTGACCTCTTCCAGCAGGGCAAGAAACAGGCGCCCTGCATCATTTTCATCGACGAGATCGACGCCGTCGGGCGGCATCGCGGTGCCGGTATGGGCGGCGGGCACGACGAGCGCGAACAGACGCTGAATCAGCTGCTCGTCGAGATGGATGGATTCGAGAGCAATGAGGGCGTGATCCTGATCGCAGCGACGAATCGTCCGGATGTCCTCGACCCGGCGCTGCTGCGGCCGGGTCGCTTCGACCGACGTGTGGTCGTGCCTCGGCCCGATCTGAGGGGACGACTCGCGATCCTCAAGATCCACACACGCCGGGTTCCGCTCGGCGACGATGTCGACCTCGAGCTGCAGGCCCGGGGTACACCGGGCATGGTGGGCGCGGATCTCCAGAACCTCGTCAACGAGGCCGCATTGCTCGCGGCCCGTCGCGACGCCACGCGAGTGGCTCACGAGGATTTCGAGAACGCGAAGGACAAGGTTCTGATGGGTGCCGCGCGGCACAGCATGATCATGAGTGACGAGGACAAGCGCGTGACGGCCTTCCACGAGGCGGGCCATGCCCTCGTTGCGATGCTCACGCCGGAAGACTCGGATCCCGTTCACAAGGTGACGATCATTCCGCGTGGCATGGCGTTGGGCTTGACGCAGACCCTTCCCGAAGAGGATCGACTCAACTACACGGAGCAACAGATCTATGCGGTGATTCGCTACGCAATGGGCGGGCGAGCGGCGGAGGACATCGTCTTTCATCATTTTTCGACCGGCGCCAGCAACGATCTTCAGCAGGCAACGAGTTGGGCGCGCAGAATGGTCACCGAGTATGGAATGAGCAAGGGACTCGGTCCCGTGTCTTATGGGGACTCTGGCTCGGACGTCTTTCTGGGTCGTGATCTGGTTAGTCGCAAAGACTACAGCGAACAGAAGGCACGTGAGATCGATGAAGCGATCAGCGAAATCCTGGCCAAGAAATATGATGAGGCGCGTCAACTCCTCGTAGACCACCGCGATGCACTCGATCGTTTCGCAGAAGCACTCCTCGAGCGTGAGACGCTCGAAGGGCCGCAACTCAAGATCTTGCTGCGTGGCGATCAGCTGCCGGATTTGCCGCCTGTCGAGGAGAACTCTGCAGAGGCAACGCCGTCGGGATCTCGCGGCGAACGTGACGATGATTCGGGTCGTGCAGACGGCAAGACGGGCGGGAACATTCCAGACCCGGAGCCTATGCCCGGATAGATAGGCCCGGATAGAGAGGCCCGGATAAAGAGGTCTGCTCAGGGATCGATGGGGAGAAGACGGACGTGATCCAGGTGTTGTGGAATTTCGGAGTCGATTTGGCGGAGTTCTTCAACTCCCGCTTCGATCCATTTCGCGACACCGTCGACATCTTGCTCGTCACGGCGGGAATCTATTGGCTGCTATTGCTGATTCGCGGCACGCGGGCGATCCAGATCCTGGTCGGGTTGATTGTATTGATTGCCCTGTCCCTGGCATCGGAGCTCTTCCAGTTGGCCGCTCTCGGGATGATTCTCGAACGTTTCCTGGGCTCCGCCGTCTTGATCATCGTGATCCTCTTCCAGAACGACATCCGTCGCGCGCTCGCCCGGGTGGGGCGCGGATTCTTTCCGTCATTTTCAGCGGAGCAGGAAATACAGGTTGTCGAAGAGATCGTGCGCAGCGCCGGCGCTCTCTCTCAGCGTCGTCATGGCGCCTTGATCGTGCTCGAACGCGAGAGCAACCTCGGCGATCTGATCGAGGCGGGCGTCGCCGTCGACGCGCAGATTTCGAAGGACCTCCTGACCAGTATTTTTCAACCGTCGTCGCCCATGCACGATGGTGCCGTCGTGATTCAGGAGGGGCGAATTTCATCCGCTGGATGCATCCTGCCGCTCACACTCCGCACGGATCTGCCCGAGGGCTTGGGAACGCGTCATCGCGCTGCCGTCGGTATTACTGAAGAGACCGATGCCCTCGTCGTCGTTGTCTCAGAAGAAACGGCGAATATTTCCGTTGTGTTGGGTGGGGAGATGCTCCGCGGACTCGACGCGCCGAGGCTGCGCGTGGTATTGCGCGACATTCTCGGTGGCGAGCGAAAAGAGTTGCCCGAGGCATCGGAGATCACGGGACGCCTCGAAATTGCCGAACGGCGCGAAGCCGAACACGCTACGGCCAGCTGACGAGCGGCACTGCGCCGCAGGGGGACCAGCGACCGATGGCGTCGTCGCGATTTCAAAATCTACGCCCAGGCGTTCTCGTGCTGGCTCTGGCGATCAGCGTTTTCATCTGGGCCGTCGCCCAGGGGACTTCGAGCATCCAGGAATCCTTCGACGTGGCCGTGGAGCTGATCGGGGTCGAAGATGGTCTCGTCGTGACCGACCAGAGCTCCGATTCGATCAACGTCCGGCTGCGCGGCAGCCGCGCCTCCCTTCGAAACCTCGATCGCGACCAGATGAAGTACCGCGTGGACGCCAGTGGTGGAAAACCCGGTGTCGCCGTCTACGAGGTCGACGTCGAGACGATCCAACATCCGACCGGCACGAACTTCGCGGGCTATTCGCCCTCGCGACTTCAGGTGCGATTCGAGAAAAGAGGCCGAAAGGCTGTCGGTGTTCGTGCCGAAATAGAGGGCGTTCCTGCGCCAGGATTTCATGTGGCGGGGGTCGTTATCGAGCCAGCGAAGGTCTGGCTGGAAGGTGCTCGGAGTCAGGTCATGCGTTTGACGGAAGTGGTTACTGAACCGGTCGACATCGCAGGGCTGACTGTGAGTGAGAAACGCGAGGTTCGGCTCGTGCTGGGTGGCGGAACGGTCTGGGCGGAGGATAGTAGTCCGTTGCAGGTCGAGGTTCGCATCGAGGCCGACCCCGTGCCGGAGCCGATGTTGGACCTGGAGCCGGATTTGGAAGACACGGTCTTGGAGGAGGAAGGATGAGCGGCGAAACTTCTCGAAAGCTCTTCGGAACAGACGGCATCCGCGGGACGGCGAACGTTCATCCGATGACGCCCGAAGTCGCACTTTCTTTGGGGCGTGCGATCGCGCATGTGTTTCAAGATCACGCGGGTGGACAAAAGCAGATCCTGATCGGGAAGGATACGCGACTGTCCGGATACATGTTCGAGGACGCTCTGGCGGCCGGAATCTGCTCGATGGGCGTAAACGTGATCCAGGTCGGACCGCTTCCGACACCAGCACTCGCGTTTCTGACACGCGACATGCGTTGCAATGCCGGCGTGATGATCACGGCCAGCCACAACGCCTATCATGACAATGGCATCAAGTTCTTTGCCGCGGATGGATTCAAACTGCCGGATTCGGAAGAGCTCCGAATCGAAGCGTTGATCGCATCCGGTGAGATTTCCGGGACAAAGGTTGCACCCGATGAGATCGGACAGGCGAAGCGGATCGACGATGCGCGGGGTCGCTATATCGTCTACCTGAAAAATACATTTCCACGGGATCTGACCTTGAAGGGCATGCGGGTCGTGATCGATTGTGCAAACGGAGCGGGCTATAGGGTTGGCCCGACGGTGTTCCGCGAGCTGGGGGCAGAAGTCATCGAGTTTGGTTGCGAACCGAATGGGCGCAACATCAACGATGAGTGCGGGTCGTTGTATCCGGAGCGCACGGCCGCTCAGGTCCGTGCTCTACGCGCGGATATCGGTATTGCACTCGATGGCGACGCCGATCGCGTGATCGTCGTCGACGAACAGGGGGAAATATTCGACGGAGACATGCTCATGTGGCTCTGTGCGCGTGACATGCAGGAGCGCGGCACGCTTTCGAAGAACACGGTCGTTGCGACCGTGATGAGCAACCTCGGGCTCGAGGTGGCGTTGTCGACTCTCGGCGTCGAGCTGAAGCGGGCTTCAGTGGGTGATCGCTATGTCGTCGAAGAGATGCGAAAGGGCGGTTACAACCTCGGTGGCGAACAGTCCGGTCATATCCTCTTTCTCGACGAATCGACGACCGGCGATGGCATCATGTCTGCTCTCCAGGTGTTGGCCTTGATGGCCCGAAGCGGGAAGAAACTCTCTGAGCTCAACCAGGGGTTCGAACGCTTTCCGCAGAGCCTGGTCAATATCGGCGTGGCTGCGAAACGGCCGCTCGAGGAACTGCCCGCTTTCCAGGATTCCGTGACCGAGGTCGAGGAAGAACTGGGCGACGAGGGACGCGTTCTGGTCCGATACTCGGGTACCGAATTGAAGGCTCGGGTCATGGTGGAGGGTCGCGACGAAGCCCGCGTGCATGAGTTGGCAAACGAACTGGCCGGAAAACTCAAGCAAACGCTTGCGAGCGTAGATTGATTCATGCGAATCGTTCTCTCTCTGGATAGCTGGCCGGCACTACGCGATCTCGCAACCGACGATCGAAGCGAATTGGGCGCGGCGGCGGCACTCGCGGAGTTGGCCGGCGTGGATAGTCTGCGCCTGTCGATCAACGAAGATCTGGCGCCTGTTCGCGAAGTGGACGTCGATTCGTTGCGCCGCGCGGCACGCTCCATGGAACTCCGTATGCCGGTTTCCCAGAATCTTTTGAAGGTTCCGCTCGAAGCGCGGCCCGATCGCGTGGTTCTGGTTGGGGAGCGTCACGAAGCAACAGGGCCAGCGCCCCCGGTCGATGCCCGCGTGGCGGGACCCGGTCTCGGAATCGTGCTGCGTTCGCTCGAGGAGGCAGGCATTTCTACGAGCGTACGAATCGCGCCCGAGGTCGACGCCATTCGTGCGGTGCATGCGCAGGGCGTTACCGATGTCGAACTCTTTACCGGCTACCTGGTCGATCTGCCCGATGCGGAGCGTCGCGGTGCACTTGCGAGCCTGGGCGATACAACGCGACTTGCCAGCAAACTTCGTCTGGGGATCGCGATTGCCGGTGGACTCGATGACCACAACGTCGGGGAAGTCCTCGCGGCTGCGCCGTCGGCTGAGCGCGTCGTATTCGGACGAGGGCTGGCGCGGCGAGCGCTGCTGATCGGTCTAGACCGCGCGATTCGGGATTTCCGCGACCGAATGCGTTGATCCGGGTACACGAGAGGGCGGCTTATCACCGCGCTTTCCCGGACTTGGCTACGATCTCTTCTCGACTAGAGTGTGCGCCTACGTCGCTTCCGCAGAGTCTGCGGTGATTCGCGTCGTAACGCGCGCACGGCTCGAGTACGAGAGGGGTTATGCGATGGTCCATTCATCGAATGACGCGGCACGAAACGCGCTCGCGATTCATCGACAGGGCGTATGGCCTCTGGTGACCGGTGCCGAGATGCAGGCTCTCGATCGACTGACAATCGAGACACGCGGGGTTTCCGGCGAGATCTTGATGGAAAGCGCAGGGCGCTCGCTGGTTCGGCCGGCAATCGAGCTCAGAGCGAGTTCCGGGCGCGCTGAAGAGCCCATCCGAGTCTTCTGCGGCGCGGGCAACAACGGGGGGGATGGGTTCGTTCTCGTACGCCACCTATGGGCGGAAGGGATCGCGGCCGAAGCGATCTTGATTGGAGACCCCGCGCGGCTGCCCAGAGACGCCGCATCGAACTGGAATCGGCTCGGTGCGATTGCGGCACCGCGCCGAGTCGTCGATCCCGGCGACGAGGGCGCGGATTGGGATCGCTTGCTTGCAGAGACGAGCGTCGCGGTCGACGCGCTTTTCGGAACGGGTTTGAAGCGCGAAATCAGCGGCGGATTTGCGCGCTTGATCGAGTCATTCTCCACGGCCCGTGTACGCGGACTCAAGGTTCTCTCGGTCGACATTCCGTCTGGTGTTGCGGCACATTCCGGCCGGATTCTTGGCGTCGCCGTCAGCGCCGATCGAACGCTCACGATCTCGCTCCCGAAGATCGGTCTGGCTCTCGAGCCGGGTCGATCTCACGCCGGTGAGGTCGAGGTTGCTCGGATCGGAATCGCGGATCCCGATCCGAGTCGCTTGCCGCGGACTGAACTCTGGAACGCCCGGGCCGCTGCACGCCATTTTCCGCAACGTGCACGTGCCGGACACAAGGGCGTCTTTGGCCACGTGCTCGTCGTGGCGGGTTCCAGGGGCATGATGGGTGCGGCGGCTCTGTGCTCGCGGGCCAGCCTGCGTTCCGGGTCTGGACTCGTCACTTTGGCCCATCCGGGCGGGCTCAATGCGGAATTGGCTGGATTGTCCGCAGAGGTCATGACCGCCGAGGTCGCCTCGACAGAGGCGGGCGGATTTGCACGCGCAGCTGAAAAGGCGATCGAGGAGCTCGCCGCATCGCGCGACGTCCTCGCGATTGGGCCGGGGCTCGGGCGGGAAAGCGAGGCGATCGACCTCGTGCGTCGCCTCGTGGTTTCGATCGATCGACCGACCGTGCTGGACGCAGATGGACTCTTCGGGCTCTCGGGCCAACTCGAACTGCTTCACGATCGGTCGGCGCCGCTGATCCTGACACCTCATCCCGGCGAAGCGGCGCGGCTCCTCGAGACCGATGTGGGGCACCTGAATGCGGATCGAGTCGATGCGGCACGGCAGCTTGCCAACAGGAGTCGGGCGATCGTGATACTGAAAGGTGCGGGAACGGTGGTTGCGGATCCGGTGGGGCGGGTACTCATCATTCCGACAGGGGGTCCGGTTCTGGCTTCGGGCGGTACAGGGGATGTCCTGACGGGCGTCGTGGCCGCTCTTCTGGCGGCCGGGCGACCCGCCTTCGAGGCAGCCGCGTTGGCCGCCTGGTGGCATGGTGCGACGGCGGACACACTCGACCGGGGGCGAATCGGATTCGGGCTTCTCGCGAGCGAGATCGCGGATGGCTTGCCTAATTGTGCGGCCGAGATCATGAAATCGAATGCGCTGGGAGAGCCGGATGCAGACCTGGACCTTCGCTTCCCGTGACGCTCAGGAGACCCTCGAGTGCGCTGCAGAACTCGGGCGTTCGATTGGCGCGAATGGACTGGCCATCGCCCTGATCGGTCCACTCGGCGCGGGCAAGACCGTATTCGTCAAGGGTCTGGCGACGGGGCTGGGTGTCGATCCGCGGGTTGTATCGAGTCCGACTTTCGTGATCGCACAACAATACGCGCTGCCTTCGGGCCCAGAGACACTTCATCATGTCGACCTCTATCGTCTCGAATCTTCGCTGGAACTCGAATCAGTCGGATTTTACGACATGCTGGCCACGGGGCAGGTCGCAGCGGTCGAGTGGGCGGATCGCTTCCCGGGCGTTCTCGGTCGTGAATTTCTCTCGATCGAGTTCGAAGGTCCGTCACCGGAGGAAGAGGACGCGGCCAGAGAGGGGACTCCATGGCGTGGGCGCCGCGCGCAGGTGACGGCACAGGGTCAGAATGCGGAACGAGTACTCGCCGATTGGGCGGGTCGCGTGGACCGCGTAGATCGATCGTCAGGCGGGCGAGTCATTTCCTCGCCGGAAATGCGCGTGGTCTCGATCCTGTTGCTGGTGCTGGGCCTCCTTCTGTTCGGTCGTTTTGATCGCCTTGCTCGCAATGTCGAAGGACGACTCTGCGAGTCGCTGGTCGAAGTGGACGTCGACGCACTGGGGACGTTGCGTGCGCGCTGCGACCCAACCGATGTCGAAGAAGGGGCTGGGCCAACGGGCATCGCGCGTCTGCTCGACGGCGGTCGCATCGATCTCAACCAAGCTTCCGCGGCGTTGCTGGAAAATCTCCCAGGGGTCGGGCCCGTGCGGGCGGCGGCGATCGTGAGTGCTCGTAAAGAGACAGCTTTTTCATCCGTCGGAGATTTGGAGCGTATTTCGGGAATCGGACCCAGGACGCGAATGCGAATCGAACCCTGGGTCTTCGTTGCGCAGCGCGAGGGTACGCCCGAAGCTTTCGGCCGAGGAGGGCTCGACGATGGCTGAGAGTGGTCTGTCAACCCCGGCCAAGACGACGGATTCGAAAACAGCTGAGCCTTTGAGTCTTCTCGCGAGGGTCGAGGAGGGCTGGGCCTGGCTCGGTCGTGAACTCTGGGCCCGTGATCCGGATGCCCCTGCGATCCTGCGTGCTTTGCGATCGGCTGCCCAGCTGATCGCTCTGACCGTCAAGGGCTTCCAGGCCGATCAACTTCTCCTGCGCGCGAGCGCGCTCACCTACGTCACGGCACTCTCGATCATCCCGATGCTCGGAGTGGTGATCGCGATTCTTGGACTCGTCGGGGGAGACGAGACGATCGTGAATTTCGCGATCGATCAACTGACGACCGTGGCGCCCAGCGTTCGAGAGACGGTTCGGGGGTACGCCGCAAACCTCGACTTTTCGAATTTCGGCACGATCGGAGGTGCCATCGTGTTTGGCACCGCGGTTTTCGCGCTTCGGCATCTCGAAGAAACCCTCAACGACATATGGGGCATCGCAAGGAGTCGAAGCTGGGCACGACGATTCTCGGACTACCTCGCGGTGATGGTGGTCGCGCCGATCACGGTGGGTGTCGCAGTGAGTCTGGCAACGACGTTGCAGAGCGAGCCGATGGTCGCTCGACTTCTGGAACGGCCGGGCTTCGCACAATATTACGGGCTCGGCCTGTCACAGGTCCCCCTTGTCGTCCTCTTCGTGGGCTTCACATTTCTCTACTGGTTCTTTCCCAATACGAAGGTTCGAATTCGTGCCGCGGCCTTGGGGGGGCTGGTTGCAGCCATACTTTTTTCCGCCGCACGCGGGATCTACGTCGATTTCCAGATCGGAGCCACGACCTATCAAGCGGTATTCGGGGCTCTGTCTGCGGTTCCTCTGATCCTCGCATGGTTGTATGTGTGCTGGGCTGTGGTGCTGCTCGGTGCAGAGATCGCCTTTGCCACACAGAATCTCGCCTACGCTCGCCGTGAAATGCGCAGCGGGTCGACGTCGTCTGCACAGCTGGAGGCAATCGCACTCGAGGTCGCGGTTGAAATTGCGCGGCAGTTTTCGGAGCAGGAAGGGCCTCCGACCGCCGAAGGGCTGGCGGATGCACTCGACGAGCCGGTGCGACTGATCCGTCGAATCGTCGATCAATTCAACGAGGCCAGTCTCGTGCGGGGAGTGTCGGGGGAGGACGAAAAGGAGAGAGCGTACGTTCCAGCGCGCCCCGTGCAGGATTTGACGGTGGGAGAGATCTTGCGGGCCGTACGAGGTGAAGCCGAGTTTGAGTCGAAGGCGGTCGCGGTTCGCACCCAGCCGGTGGCCGAAATTCTTGACCGACTGGAGGGCGCCTGGGGCGAGGTGGCGGACCAGACTTCGCTCGAGGTTCTCGCACAGGAGGCAACCGGGACGATCTCGAGGGGCCCCGCTTGAATCCCCGCCGCCGCGGGCTACGGTCGCGGCCGCTTGCGTCACCCCATACGCCAGGGATCTGTCATGGACGCCTGGACCGGATGAGATCACCGCTTTGAGGATCTACCTCGACCACAATGCCACGACGCCGATTCGACCTGAAGTGGTCGAAGCGATGACCGTCGTGCTGCGTGAGGAATTCGGGAACCCCTCCAGCGTCTATGCAGAGGGGGCCACCGCTCGCGCGCGAGTGGAGGCCGCTCGCGCACAGGTCGCTGGACTGCTTGGCGCAGACACGGCTGAGATTCAATTCACGGGCGGCGCGACGGAGGCGAACAACACGGTCTTGTTTGGATCGCTTTCTCCCGGCGACCATGTGGTCACGACGCTCGTCGAGCATCCCTCGGTCGTGGAGCCTCTGGCGGTATTGGAATCGCGCGGTGTGCTGGTCGATCGAGTCGCGCCGGATGAGCACGGATGCGTGGCAGCCGGCGAATTGGCAGCGGCGCTCCGAGACGAGACGAAACTCGTCGCGATGATCTGGGCAAACAACGAGACCGGCTCGATTCAGCCGGTGGATGACGTATCCAAGATCTGCAGCGAGCGTGGGATCGCCCTACACGTCGATGCGACTCAGGCAATCGGAAAACATCGAGTCGACCTGGGGCGTGTTCGCGTCAGCTCGCTGTCTTCATCGGCGCACAAACTAGGCGGTCCCAAAGGGGTCGGGGCGCTCGTCTGCTCGAATGGTCTAGTCCTTCCGCCACTTCTCTGCGGAGGCGGACAGGAGAAGGGAATGCGGGGCGGGACGGAGAACGTGGCGAGCATCGTCGGGTATGGCGTCGCCTGTGAACTCGCAAGGGTCGAAGCGGCTGCGCACGCAAGGGAGAGCGGGCAGCTTCGCGACCGGCTCTGGCACGGCATCGAGTCCAATCTGGAGGCCGTGCGCCGAAACGGAGAACCGGCGCGCACGCTCACCAACACCTTGAACGTCGAGTTCTCGGGCGTCGCTGGAGAAGTGCTGCTCCAGGCGCTGGATCTCGAAGGCGTCGCGGTGTCGGCGGGGGCGGCCTGTCATTCGGGGTCGATCGAGCCATCGAAAGTCCTGATTGCCATGGGCCGTACGCCCGAGCAAGCGCGTGCCAGTCTACGCTTCTCGGTCGGCTGGGGCGTCGATGAAGCGCAGATCGATCGTGTCGTGGAGTTGCTCCGCGAACTCGTGCCGCGCATTCGAAAGGTCGAAGCGCCATGAGCGAACGAATCGTCGTCGCGATGTCCGGTGGCGTCGACTCTTCGGTTGCTGCAGCGCTTCTCGTCGAGGCGGGTGCGGAGACGATCGGAGTCACGATGCGATTGTCGGAGAGCGGTTCGCGTTGCTGTTCTCTCGAAGACGCAGACGATGCACGCCGTGTCGCGGAGAGTCTGGGCATCCGTTTCTATGTCGCAAACTATGCCGAAGCCTTCGGGCGAGAAGTGATCGAGGATTTCGCGGACACCTATCTGGCAGGCCGCACGCCGATTCCCTGTATCGCCTGCAACAAGCGATTCAAATTCGATCACCTGCTCGAGCGCGCAAAAGTCTTCGGTGCAAATCGAGTGGCCACTGGACACTATGCGCGGGTCACTCACGACCCGGAAACGGGTGAGGCGCGACTCTATCGAGCCGTCAATCGCGAGAAAGATCAGTCCTATTTTCTCTTTCCCCTCAGCCAGGAACAACTTCGCGGAGCGTCGTTTCCGATCGGCGAGATGAGCAAGCAGGAAGTGCGTGAGCGTGCGCAGAGCCTCGGACTCGTGACGGCATCGAAGCCGGAGAGTCAGGAGATCTGTTTCGTGCCCGAGGGCAACTATGCTGATGTCGTCGAGAAAATACGCCCGGAGGCTTCGATGCTACACGGCGAGATCGTCGATGAATCTGGCGCTGTACTCGGCAGACATCGCGGCATTCATCGATTCACCGTGGGACAGCGCCATGGACTCGGGATCTCCTCGAATCGCAAACTCTATGTCATTCGCCTCGACCCTCGTCTGCGCCGCGTCGTCGTCGGAAACGTCTCGGACCTCGATTGCGCAGGCGCTCGGGTCGATCAGATGAACTGGATTTCCGGAACCGCTCCAGACGGGACGATTCTCGTCCGCGTGCAGGTTCGACATCGGCATAAGGCTGTGCTCGCCAAGGTCGAAGCGATTGGAGAGGACGAGGCCGTCGTTCGTTTCGACGAGCCGGTACGCGCCGTCGCGCCCGGGCAAGCCGCGGTCTTCTACGACGCCGACAACGACGAAGAAGTCATCGGCGGTGGCTGGATCGTCGAGGGGAACCGGTGAGCGGAGACGCGGATCGCGGTGATGCGCTCGACGGGCTCGAAGAGGCGCTCGGATACCGCTTCGATCGGCGAGCACTGCTCGAGGACGCGCTGCGACATTCGTCCTATACACATGAACATGCGACCGGACCCGAGGGCGAGGGGCCGTTCGAGAACAACGAGCGGCTCGAGTTCCTCGGAGACGCGGTATTGGCTGTCGTCGTTGCGCATTCGCTGTATATGGCCAAACCGGATTGGCGCGAGGGCGATCTCACGCGCGCACTCCATGCGCTCGTCGAGGGGCGTTCGCTCGAGAAGCTGGCGCGCTCGCTCGAAGTCGGAGCCGCGCTGCAGTTGGGCCGGACGGAGCGCCATTCAGGTGGACGAGAGAAGCCGACGATCCTGGAAAACGCGATGGAGGCCATCGTGGGCGCGATCTATCTCGATGGAGGTCTGGCTGCCGCCACAGCCTTTGTCGAGCGCGCTTTCGGCGAGGCGTTGGCCGCGGATGCGGCACCTGTTCTGCGCGATCCGAAAACCGAATTCCAGGAACGTGTGATGGCAAGCGTGGGCGAATTTCCTGCCTACCGTGTCGTCAACGACAGTCTCGTCGAAGGAGACGAAAAGCGATTTACGGTCGAAGTCGTCTTGCAGGATCAGGCGCTCGCGTTCGGTTCAGGCCGAACGAAGAAGGCGGCCGAGCGGCTGGCCGCGACGGAAGCGCTCAAGCGCTGGCGAGCCGAACATCCGGTGGAGAGCCGATGACGCTGTCGGATGAGAAGTCGGATGAGCGGCCGGAAGCGCGTGCCGGTTTCGTTGCATTGCTGGGGCCGCCGAACGTCGGCAAATCATCGCTGCTCAATGCGGTCCTCGGCCAACGGTTGGCGATCGTAAGCGCCAAACCTCAGACGACGAGAAGCCGCATTCTCGGAATCCTTCCTCGAAACGGCTCTCAGATTCTCTTTCTCGACACACCCGGGCGACATCACAGTCCGAAGAAACTCAACGAGGCGCTCAACTCGATCGTCCAGGATGTTTCGCGAGGTTGTGACGTTGCGTGTCTACTCGTCGACCGGGTCGTCGGTTGGACCGAGATCCACGCCGAGCTGGCGGAGGGGTTGGCTTCGCTGGGGCGGCCCACGGTGGTCGTCGGGACGAAGAGTGACCTTCGACGTGCACAACAGAGCGATTGGCCGATCGAGGCTGCGCCCAGCGATTGGCCTGCGCATGCGGTCTCCGCGCATACGGGGGAGGGGATCGAAGCGCTGCTCGATGAGATCGTAGAGTGCCTGCCAGTCTCGCCTCCACTCTACGGCGAAGATGACCTCACGGATCGACCGATGCGCTGGCTCTGCGCGGAGATGATTCGCGAGGGCGTCTTCGAGATGCTCGACCAGGAGCTGCCTTATTCGATGGCCGTCGAGGTTCTTCGCTATGACGAGTCCAATCCCAAGATCTTGAAGATCGGCGCCAATCTACTCGTCGAGCGCGATTCTCAAAAGCGGATCGTGGTCGGGCGGGGTGGGAGCATGGTGAAGAAGATCGGGATCCGCGCTCGCCATTCGATCGAAGAGTGGGTCGGCAGGAAGGTTCACCTGGAACTCTTCGTGAAAGTCGATCCGAGCTGGCTGAAGAACAGCCGCCGGATCGAGGAACTCGGCTACCAATAAAAAGCGAGTTCGAGCCCATCGGCCCGATTCGTCGTCGGCCTCACAGCACCCACGGGGAAAATAGTCTGTAGACCTTGTATGACGCCTTGAGTTGAGTTTGCAGTTGACGTGAACTGGCAAAGCAGGGCATTCTATTCATCATGTGGACGATCACGGAAGTCTGTGAGCAGACGGGGCTCTCGCCTCGGACGGTTCGATACTACGAAGAGGTCGGACTGCTCCCGGACGTGAAGCGCCGCTCGAGCGGACGACGCGTGTATGGCCCAGGCGAACTCGAGCGGTTGGGTTTCATCAGCCGCTTGAAATCACTCGGTCTGTCCTTGTCGGAAATTCGGGAATTGAACGTGGTCTACGCGATTGGCGGTTCGACCCAGGCCATGCTGACTCGACTGCGAGATCTGCTTGGTAGTCATCTCGAGGATGTCGATCGACGCCTCACTGAACTCGGAGATCTGCGAGGCGAGCTGCTGCGCTACCGGGAACACGTCGAGGACCGTGTCATCGATGAGGACGAGTCGCCTGCAACGGAGTCCGAGACGACTCCAGACCTTCACCCCGCGACAAGAAAGAGGATGATTGTATGAGTGGTTCAGACTTCGATACACCGGAGGATTCGAGGCCGCCGATTCGGGTCGTGACTGCGGCGTCTCTTTTCGACGGTCACGATGCCGCGATCAACATCATGAGGCGTCTGCTTCAGGCACGTGGCGCGGAGGTCATTCATCTCGGACACGATCGGGGTGTCGAGGAGATCGTCGAAGCCGTCGTTGAAGAGGCCGCCGACGCGGTTGCCATCTCGTCCTACCAGGGCGGGCATATGGAGTACTTCGGATATCTCGTGCGTCGCCTCGCGGAGGTCGGCGTGCCGAATGTTCGCGTGTACGGGGGAGGCGGCGGCACAATCACGGCAGACGAGATCACAGAGCTGCAGCACGCCGGTGTTGCACGCATCTTCAGTCCGGAAGACGGTCGCACAATGGGCCTTTCCGGGATGATTGGCAGCATCGTCGACGAATGTCTGGAAGCTCGTCGCGCCATCGAAGCCGACCCGGCGGCCGGTCTGCTGGACGTCGTTGCCCGCTTTGACGAAGACGATCCTCGCGGCGTCGCTCGTCTGATCAGCTTTTTCGAGAACCATGCAGACAGCCATAAAGATGAAGCGAGCGAACTACGCAAAGCGATCGAGGATCGATCGGTTCCCCGGGCGCCGGTCATCGGGTTCACGGGTACGGGCGGCGCAGGCAAATCGAGTGTCGTCGACGAACTCGTGATGCGCTTGCGTCGTGACGCGCCGGACCTGCGGATGGCGCTGCTCCTCGTCGACCCGACGCGTCGACGGAGCGGCGGTGCGCTCCTCGGCGATCGTATCCGGATGAATTCGATCGGCGGCAGCCAGGTCTTCGTGCGATCCATGGCGACTCGCCGCGCCAACCTTTCGCTGGCGGCGGCGGTGGGCGACGGATTGAACGTGCTGAGATCGGCTGGCTTCGATCTCGTCTTTCTCGAGACCGCGGGGATCGGCCAAAGCGATTCCGAGATCGTGGATCAGGTCGACCGTTCGCTCTACGTGATGACGCCGGATTATGGCGCACCTTCTCAACTCGAAAAGATCGACATGATCGACTTCGCCGACATGATCGTGTTGAACAAATGTGACCGACGTGGCGCACTCGACTCACTACGCGACATTCGGAAACAATGGCGACGCAATCGCGGCACGCTGACGGTTCCGGATGAAGAGGTTCCCGTGTTTCCCACGGTGGCGCGCAACTGGAACGATCCGGGCACCGAGAAACTCGCCCAGGCACTGGAAGACGAGCTGATCGAGCTCGGCCTTGCTGACTTCTTCACGGATCGCTCGAAGGCTGGCAAGGCGGTCGAGCTATCGGAGTCATCCGGACTGGTACCCAGTTCGCGCCAGCGCTATCTCGCCGAGATCGCCGAGTCGCTGCGAGACTATCGCTCGCGGATCGAAGCCTCGGCCGAACAGGCGGCTCTCGCCGACGGGTATGCGCGTGTGCTCGCAAGCGTGGGGGAGGGCCCGTCGCGGCCCATGGCCGCACTCGCTGGGGCTTCGGCCGGTACCGACGCGGGTTCGGACCCGGCTCCTCTGGCGGCGGGATACGCAGAGGCCGTCGCGGCGGTCGATCCGTTGCTCGCGTCTCAGCTCGAGTCATGGCCGGCCAAGCGAGAGGCCTATCAGTCCCCGCGCCAGACGTACAGTGTGCGAGACCGCTCGCTCGAGGTCGAGAATTTCGCGTCTACGCTTTCAGGGACGTCGTTTCCCGTGGTCGCTCTTCCACGGTCGAATGACTGGGGTGAGCTGGCGCGATATTTCGGACTGGAAAATCTGCCGGGCTCATTTCCCTTTACGGCAGGCGTCTTTCCCTTCAAACGCAAAGAAGAAGACCCGACGCGGATGTTCGCGGGCGAGGGTGGCCCGGAACGCACGAATAGACGATTCCATCTTCTCTGCTCGGGTCAGCCGGCGGCGCGGCTCTCGACGGCCTTCGACAGTGTCACCCTCTATGGCAACAATCCTGCCGAGGCGCCCGATATCCTTGGCAAGGTCGGAAATTCGGGCGTTTCGATCTCTACTCTCGACGATGCCAAGAAGCTCTACTCGGGATTCGATCTGTCAGGCATTTCGACCTCCGTTTCGTTGACGATCAACGGACCTGCGCCGACCGTCCTCGCTTTCTTCTTGAACGCAGCCATCGACCAGCGTGTCGAGCGATACCTCGCCGACCGGGGCGAACTCGAAGGTGTGCGCGAGAAGTTCGAGTCGTCTCTGCGAGAGAAGGGCCTCTCCCTGCCCAGCTACGACGGGGAACTGCCGGCGGATCACGACGGGCTCGGGCTCGGGTTGCTAGGGATTCCAGGCGACCGTGTCGTCTCGGCGGAGGTCTACCAGGAGCTCCGTCGCGAAGTGTTGCAGAGCGTGCGAGGCACGGTCCAGGCCGACATCTTGAAGGAGGACCAAGCCCAGAACACCTGCATTTTTTCGACCGAGTTTTCCCTCAAGATGCAGGGTGATATTCAACAGACGTTTTGTCGGGAAGGCATTCGCAATTTCTACTCCATCTCGATCTCCGGCTATCACATGGCCGAGGCGGGCGCGAATCCGATTACGCAGCTGGCGTTTACCCTCGCGAACGGTTTTACATTTTGCGAATACTTTCTGGCTCGGGGAATGTCGGTCGACGAATTTGCACCGAATTTTTCCTTCTTCTTCAGCAATGGTCTCGATGCGGAGTACTCCGTGCTTGGGCGCGTAGCCCGTCGCATCTGGGCTGTCGCGATGCGTGAGCGCTATGGCGCGAGCGAGCGAAGCCAGAAACTGAAATATCACATCCAGACGTCGGGGCGTTCGCTGCACGCGCAGGAAATGGATTTCAATGATATTCGTACGACTCTGCAAGCACTGACAGCATTGCAGGACTCCTGCAATAGCCTGCATACCAATGCCTACGACGAGGCGGTGACCACCCCGACTGAAGCCTCCGTACGACGCGCGCTCGCGATCCAACTCATCATTGGTCGCGAGGCGGGCATCATGAACAACGAGAATCCCGTGCAGGGATCGTTTGTGATCGAGGCCCTTACGGATCTGGTCGAAGAGGCCGTGCTCGATGAATTCGATCGACTGAGTGAGCGGGGCGGTGTGCTCGGAGCGATGGAGACGCTCTATCAACGCGGACGGATCCAGGACGAGAGCATGCACTACGAACAACTGAAGCATTCGGGGGAGCTCGAGATCATCGGTGTCAATTCGTTCCTGCCAACCGAAGCGGATGCGTCGCCCGTCAGCGCAGAGAACCTGATTCGCTCCTCGGACGCCGAGAAGCGGGCACAGATCGACTCCCTGGCCGATTTCCATGCGCGTTGGACCGACGAATCGCAGCGGGCATTGGCGGAGCTGAAGGAAGCCGCGCAGCGTGGAGAAAACCTGTTCGACGTGCTTCTCGAAACCGTGAAAGTGGCCAGCCTCGGACAGATCAGCCATGCACTCTTCGAAGTCGGGGGACGCTATCGACGTGCGATGTAGTGCACGCCGCGACCTTTGGGGCTGCTAGACTCGCCGCCCGCAAAGTTCGAGTGAGATTCGAGGGAAACGATGGCAAATTCATCCAAGCACGATTCATCCACGCACGATTCGTTGAAGCGCAGGGACAACATGAAGACTTCGGAGCAGCTCGCCGACTGGGAAGACCTTGCGGCGAAGGAACTTCGTGGCAAGGCCACGCAAGAAATCACGACGACCACGCCGGACGGTCTGCCGATTCGCCCTCTCTATACGGCCGCAGACCTCGAGGGCCTCGAGCATACGGACACGCTCCCCGGGCTTTTTCCATTTCTGCGCGGCCCGCGTGCGACGATGTACGCGAATCGCCCGTGGACGCTTCGCCAATACGCTGGGTTCTCGACGGCTGAAGAGTCGAACGCGTTCTACAAGGCAAATCTCGCGGCGGGTCAGCAGGGGTTGTCCGTTGCCTTCGATCTGGCCACTCATCGGGGCTATGACTCGGATCATCCTCGCGTTTCGGGCGACGTCGGAAAAGCGGGCGTGGCGATCGATTCGGTCGAGGACATGAAGATTCTCTTTCGAGATATCCCGCTCGATCAAGTCACGGTTTCGATGACGATGAATGGCGCGGTCATCCCGGTTCTGGCTTCGTTCATCGTTGCCGGGGAAGAGCAGGGTGTCGAGCGGAGCCAACTCGCTGGAACGATCCAGAACGATGTCCTCAAAGAGTTCATGGTTCGAAATACCTATATCTATCCACCCGCGCCGAGCATGCGCATCGTCGCCGACATCATTGAATACACCGCACAAGAGATGCCCAAGTTCAACTCGATCTCGATCTCCGGCTACCACATGCAGGAAGCTGGAGCGACGACGGTTCAGGAGCTGGCCTTTACGATCGCAGACGGGCTCGAGTATGCGCGGGCAGCCATCTCGAAGGGCATGGACGTCGACAAGTTCGCCGGTCGACTCTCGTTCTTCTGGTGCATCGGAATGAACTTCTATCTCGAAATCGCAAAGATGCGTGCGGCCAGGCGGATCTGGGCGGAGCGTATGCAGAGCGAATTCTCGCCGACGGATGCACGTTCTCTGATGCTTCGTACTCATTGCCAGACCTCGGGTGCCAGTCTGACCGAGCAGGATCCGATGAATAACGTGATCCGGACGACGGTCGAAGCCATGGCTGCGGTCTTTGGTGGGACGCAATCGCTGCATACGAACGGCTATGACGAGGCCGTCAGCCTGCCAACGGATACCGCCGCAAGGGTCGCACGGAATACGCAGCTGATCTTGCAGGAAGAGTCGGGCATTCCGGCGGTTGTCGATCCCTGGGGCGGCTCGTATTTCATGGAGTCGTTGACGGAGAGCGTCTACCAGGCGGCGATCGACCTCATCGATGAGGTCGAAGCGCTGGGGGGCATGACCAAGGCGATCGAGGCCGGCATGCCCAAGCTCAGGATCGAAGAGTCTGCGACGCGTAGGCAGGCCCGGGTGGATAGCGGTGAAGACGTGATCGTCGGGGTGAACAAGTATCGCCTCGAGAAAGAGGACCGACTCGAGGTCCGAGACATCGACAATACGGCCGTGCGCGACTCCCAGATTCGACGACTCGAGCAGATTCGAGCTGAGCGTGATAGCGCGGCCGTCGCCAAGTCCCTTGCGAATATCACCGATCTCGCCCGCAGCGGCGAAGGCAATCTGCTCGACGCGGCTGTCGAAGCCGCACGCGTCCGCGCAACCGTCGGGGAGATCTCGGACGCCATGGAAGAGATTTTCTCGCGTCATCGAGCGGAGGTGCGATCCGTGTCTGGTGTCTATCGATCTGTATATCGCGACCACGAAGGATTCGAGCGGGTCACCCAATCCGTCGAAGCCTTCGGCGAGGAAAGTGGTCGTCGACCTCGAATGCTCGTCGTCAAGCTGGGTCAGGACGGGCACGACCGTGGGATGAAGGTCATTGCGACCTCATTCGCCGACCTCGGCTTCGACGTCGACATTGGTCCGCTCTTCCAGACCCCCGCAGAGGCCGCGCAGCAGGCGATCGATAATGATGTGCATGTCGTCGGGGTCTCGAGCCAGGCTGCGGGACACAAGACCCTCGTACCCGAACTCGTCGCGGCTCTTCGCGAGGCTGGCGCACCCGATATCGCCGTCGTGGTCGGTGGAATCATCCCGCCCCAGGACTATGACTTTCTTCGCGCCGAAGGCGTTTCGGCCATCTTTGGTCCAGGGACTCCGATTCCCGACGCTGCGGCCGAAGTGCTCGAAGTATTGCGTGCGCGCCGAAGGGACTGAGCGGTCGCGTGCTCTGGCGGGCGATGGTCGTGAATCGATCCGCTACTGATTACACAAGGGTGGGATGGCGCGTAGGGGAGTAAGCGTGAGCGACGATACCGGCGATGATTCCGTTCGAACCGGCTCGGGCGATCAGACTTCCACGGTCGTCGACGCGGACGCTCGCAAAACGGCCGATGCGATTCGAAACGGTGATCGGCGTGCGATGGCGCGGGCGATCACGCGCCTCGAGAGCACGCGGGACGAAGATCGTGAGGCGGGCCAGGCCGTTCTCGAAGCGCTGATCACGGAAAGCGGCGATGCGATTCGCGTGGGCATTACGGGCCCGCCGGGTGTTGGGAAGAGTACGCTGATCGAGGCGCTCGGTCTTCACTTGATCGAGCAGGGGAAACGGGTTGCAGTGCTTGCTGTCGACCCGAGTAGCCCCGTGACCGGGGGCAGCATCCTTGGTGACAAGACCCGTATGGAGAGGCTCGCCAATCGACCTGAAGCGTTCATTCGACCCTCACCTTCGAGTGGCTCGTTAGGCGGGGTGGCGAATCGGACGCGCGAAGTCATGTTGCTGTGCGAAGCGGCAGGCTACGACGTCGTCTTGATCGAGACCGTGGGCATAGGCCAGTCCGAGGTCGCCGTTTCATCGATGGTCGATTTTTTCCTCGTGCTGCTGTTGCCGGCGGGTGGTGACGAGCTCCAGGGCATCAAGAAGGGTGTGGTCGAGCTCGCGGACGCGCTCGTCGTGAACAAGGCAGATGGCTCGATGAAGAACGTGGCCGAGCGGACGCGTGCCGACTATGGCGGAGCGCTCGAACTGATTCGATCGAGCAGCGACGCGTGGCGGCCGCGGGCGATGGTCGTCAGTGCCCTCGAGTCAGAGGGCATCTCGGAGATCTGGGAAACGATTCTCGAACATCACGAACTCATGCAGGCGACCGGCGAGTTCGACGAACGCCGCCGGAAACAGGCCCGGGCATGGATGTGGAAGCTGTTGGAAGACGGGATCGGGCGGGCCTTTCGGGAACTGCCGGGCATGCGCGAGGACATCAAGCGCGAAGAAGAGGCTGTCGCGGCGCAGAAGACGACGCCCGCCGCAGCCGCACGGGCGCTTCTCCGGAATTTTCGTTGACCGTTTCGCTTGAGCCAGCCGCGGCGCTTGAGTCAGCTGCGGCGCTTGAGCCAGCCGCGGCGCGTGAGTCAGCTGCGGCGCGATAGCCGAAGCGATTGGCGTGGACGGGCGAATGTCGAAGCCCTGCGGGGTTCAAGCGTTGGGTAGGGCGTGCCCGGGCAACGTCCGTTCGGGGCTGAACGGGCGATTTATTCGGTTTCCGGATTCCCATCTTGATCCGCGACCGCAATCGACCGATGCGAGGCTGCAGACGCGGCGGCACGCAAGCCAATGCTCCGGAATGGAGTCGATCGATGGTACAGATCAACATGGGCAGCAAAGAGATCACTCTCAAGGTGGTCTACTACGGGCCGGCGCTCTCGGGCAAGACCAGCAATCTCCTGAAGCTCCATGAGATGATGGATGTCTCGACGCGAAGCCACATGCTGACGCTCGACACCAAGGACGATCGCACGCTCTACTTCGACTTCCTTCCGGTGGAGTTCGATACGGTGGGCGGCTTTTCGATCAAGATGAAGCTCTTTACCGTGCCAGGACAGGTCATGCACAAGTCGACAAGGAAGGTCGTACTCGCCGGCGCGGACGCGATCGCGTTCATCGCGGACTCCCAACGTTCGGCTGCCAGCGCGAATGCTTACTCATGGCGCGACATGGAAGCCAACCTCAAGGCACACGGGATCGATTTCGACAATCTTCCGAGAGTCGTGCAGTTCAACAAACGGGACATGCCCGATGTCAAATCCCTGAGCGAGATCAAGGAGCAGTGGGGCGACACGCCGACCTTTCCAGCCGTCGCAACTCGCGGCGAGGGAATTCTCGAGACCTTTCATGAGCTGATGCGGGTGCTCTATCGCGGGCTGGAGGATCGACACGACTTCTCGGCCAAATTCGCAGTCTCCGAGGAGGATTTCCTCAAGGGCGTGATGAAGAATTTCAACCCGCCGAGCTAGCAGTCCGTCGAAGAACTCCCGACCGCGCCAGGCGTGCGTTCTTCGGACGCACTCATCGTTCTGAAACCGGGCTGGGATTCATCCCAGCGGCGGTAACACGCCTCGATCGAACCCGGAATCCGTTCAGCGGCCCTTTGCGAACGTCTCGGCCGACTGGTGATCCGGTCAATTCTGCTGACCATTCCAAGATTGACACCCCCGTCAACGATAGATATCGTCGTTGCCTATCACCCCCGGGTATTTCACTCGGAACGCGCCCGCCGGAACCGCAGAGCGGTCTGTACGGAAGGTGAAAATCGCCCCTATGTCCGATACCCCCGACTCCTCACAAGATTCTTCTGCGATGAGCAGAGCTCGCAGGACCGCCCCTGAGCCGGAGCCCGGGCCCGGGCTCTCGACGATCTCGGAAGCCATCGCGGATATCGCCGCCGGCAAGATGGTCATCCTCATCGATGACGAAGATCGCGAGAATGAAGGCGATCTGTGTATGGCCGCCGACAAGGTGACGCCCGAAGCGATCAACTTCATGGCCAAGTTCGGTCGCGGGTTGATTTGCTTGCCGCTCGATGAAGCGCGCATGGATCTGCTCCACATCAACAAGATGGTGCCGGACTACGAGAACACGGCTTCCTTCGGTACGGCATTTACGATTTCGATCGAAGCCCGTGAAGGGGTGACGACGGGGATCTCTGCGGCCGATCGTGCTCGCACGATCCAGGCCGCCGTTGCAGACGATGCAAAACCCACGGACATCGTTCGACCGGGTCATATCTTTCCGATCTGTGCGCGTGAAGGAGGCGTCCTGCGCCGTGTGGGCCAGACCGAAGGCTCGGTTGATCTGGCCCGGCTCGCCGGCTGCAAACCGGCCGGTGTGATTTGCGAGATCATGAATGACGACGGAACGATGGCGAGGCTGGCGGATCTGATTGTCTTCGCAAAGGAGCATGACCTCAAGATCGTGACGATCAAGGATCTGGTTTCCTATCGACTGCGTACGGAGCAGCTCGTGCACCGTTCCGCGACTGCCAGGATGCCGACCCGATTTGGTGAGTTCAAGGCGATCGTCTTCGAGAACGATATCGACCACGTCGACCACATGGCGCTTGTACTCGGCGAAATCGATCCCGACAAACCTGTCCTGATTCGCGTACATAGCGAATGTCTGACGGGTGACGCCTTCGGTTCGATGCGCTGCGATTGCGGGGAACAACTCGACGCCGCGATGCGGATCATCGCGGATGAGGGTTCGGGCATCGTTCTTTACATGAGGCAAGAGGGTCGAGGCATCGGACTCAAGAACAAGATCAAGGCCTACGAACTCCAGGACCAGGAAGGTCTCGATACTGTCGAAGCGAACCACAAACTGGGATTCGGGGCGGATTTGCGCGACTACGGTGTGGGCGCGCAGATTCTTGCGGATCTTGGCGTGAACAAGATTCGCATCCTGACGAACAATCCGGGCAAGCGCGCGGGTATCAGCGGCTACGGTGTCGAGATCGTCGAGCGCGTACCGCTCGAGATCGAGCCCAACGCTGACAATGTGGACTATCTACGCACCAAGAAAGAGAAACTCGGCCACGTCCTGCATCTGATGTCCTGACGCGAGCGAGTGATGCCAGTTATGCCGCAGTCATGGCCTACGTCCATCCCTAGATGGGGTGACAGCGGAGACGGTCAGCGGCCCTGAAAAAGAAAGACGAGAGGACGAGAAAAAGTCATGTTCAAGTCGGTTGAAGACGTTATTCAGCAACTCAGCGACCAGGAGTACATCTGTGACAAACAGATCGCCACGGTCGTCTTTCTGGCGCAACAGCTCGACAAGCCGGTGCTCATCGAAGGCCCGGCGGGCGTGGGAAAGACGGAGCTGGCGAAAGTGGTCTCCCAGGCACTCGGGCGCGAGATGATTCGCCTTCAGTGTTACGAAGGCCTGGACGAGGCCAAGGCGCTCTACGAATGGGAATATTCGAAGCAGCTTCTCTATACGCAGATTCTGAAGGACAAGGTGTCGGAGACCATCGCGGGAGCATCGTCCCTGGCGGAGGCTGCCGATCGAGTAGGCGCCGAAGATTCAGTGTTCTTCTCCGATCGCTTCATCGTTCCGCGGCCACTCATGCAGGCCATCAGCTCACCCAAGCCGGCTCTGCTCTTGATCGACGAGGTCGATAAATCCGATCCGGAATTCGAGGCATTCCTGCTCGAGATCCTGTCTGATTTTCAGGTGACGATCCCGGAGATTGGCACGATCAAGGCAACGACACAGCCGCTCGTCTTCCTGACCTCGAACGATGCTCGGGAGATGAGCGACGCGCTGAAGCGACGCTGTCTGCATCTCTGGATCGACTACCCGAGCGAAGAGCTCGAAGTCGAGATCTTGAATCGCAAGGTGCCGAATATCGACAAGCGGCTTGCCGAGGAAGTGGTTCAGATGATGAATCGCATCCGAGAACTCGATCTCAAGAAGACACCTTCGATCTCGGAGACACTCGACTGGGCCCGTGCGCTGCTCGCCCTGAATGCGGATGAACTCGAAGATCAGATCGTTTCCGATACGCTGAACGTTATCCTCAAATACGAGGGAGACGTCGAGAAGGCCCAGAACGAACTCTCGAAATTGATCCAGAAGAAGACGGCCGAGGCCGCTGCAGAGAAGCCGCAGCAAGCCCCGCCCCAGGAGACCGCCAAGAAGGGAATTCTGCACTAGCCATGCAGCATAAGATCATCGAGTTTACAAATCTGCTTCGTAAGAGCGGAATCCGCGTTTCGGTCGCGGAAGCCATCGACGCGTTCAACGCGCTCGACGAGCTCTCGCTCGGCGACCGTGACGTGTTTCGAGACGCGCTGCGTTCGTCGATGGTGAAGCGTGGCGATGAGATCGCGACCTACGACGAGCTCTTCGACCTCTTCTGGTCCGGCTTCTACGACAACTTGAAAAATTCCTTCGGTGACATGGAGGGCGATCTCGGCGAGATGGGGATCGACCTCGAACAGTTGCTCGCCCAGCTCGCCGAGATGATGCAGAACATGGACGGCGACCTGGACCTGGGAGAGCTCGCGAAAGCCATGCTCACCCAGGATCTCTCTCAATTGGAGAACATGATCCGACAGGCAGCCGAACAGGCCGGGACGGATCGCATCGAGAACATGCTTCAAGTCGGCTTTTTCAGTCGCCGGACGACCGAACAGCTCGGCATGGAGGGGGCAGGGCAGGAACTCGAGGCGCTCATGGAGCGCATGCGTGCGCAGGGAATGGGTGACGAGGCCATCGCGCAGATGCAGGAGCTGATCCGCAAACTGATGGAGACCGTTCGCCGAACCGTTCGCAACTTTACAGAGCGGGAGCTCCAGCAGCAGAACCACAACTACATGGAGAAATTCCGTCGCGAAATGCTGACGGAGAAGAGTTTCTACCATCTGACCGAGGATGAGATCCTGCGCATGCGTGAGGTCGTGACACGTCTCGCACAGCGCATCAAGAACATTCTCTCGATTCGCAAGAAGCGACTCAAACGGGGGAAGCTCGATCTGCATCAGACGCTTCGCCGCAACATGGGCCGCGGCGGAATTCCCTTCGAGGTCGTCTACAAGACGCGTCGCAAGGAGCGTCCGAAGCTCGTGATCATGTGCGACGTCTCGTCATCGGTCGCAAACGTGTCGCGTTTCATGCTCCAGTTCATGTACAGCCTGCAAGAGGCGTTCACGAAGATCCGCTGTTACGTCTTCGTTGCGGAGCTCGGCGAGGTCACGGACGTCTTTCACGACGCCGACGTCAGCGGCGCCGTGGAGAAAGCGCTCGATGGCGGCGATGTGATCAACGTCTATACGCGAAGCAATTTTGGTTTTGCGTTTCACGAGTTCTGGAAGAACCACTTGTCGGCCATCGACAACAAGACGACGGTCATCATTCTGGGCGACGCGCGGAACAACTACAATGACGCTCGCGCCTGGTGTGTCCGAGACATCCAGAACAAGGCGAAGAATCTCGTCTGGCTCAATCCCGAGAGTCCGAGTGCCTGGGGCTTCGGTGATTCCGTGATGGATCGCTATCTGCCCTATTGTGACGTTGTTGAAGAGTGCCGAAATCTACGGCAACTCTCGAAGGTCGTGGATCAGATCGTTCTCTAGGGAGGATCTCCATGTCGACAGCCGAAGCCTCCATCGAAGATCCTGCTCGTGAGAACGAGGCATCCGGTGCGCGTCTGGCCAGCCTGCACGCGAAGGTTTCGGAAGAGGACGAGGCGACACTCTCTCTCGTGGTACTTCGGGATGTGGCCATCGTCGCGGCACTTCTCTCGCTCTTCGCTGCCGCCGAGACCTGGGCCTCGGTGTCTGGGCTCGGCCTTGCTTCGCTGCTTTCCATCGTCGATGGACTGCTCGTCGGTGCCGCAACGGCGGGCGTGCTGCATGAATGGGGACATTTCGCGGGAGCCCGGCTGGCCGGTGGCCACGCACCGCTGAAGCCGATCGGTGGGCTTTTCCCGATCTTTGATTTCGACTACCAGAACAACGATGCGCGCGCCTTCGACTGGATGAGTATCGGCGGCAATGTCGGTAATATCAGCGTCGTCCTGATCTTCTTCTTCGCACTTCCCCAGGCCAGTCCGGGCATGGCGGCGCTGGGTTCGCCGTCTTCGCCGCTGCGATCGAGTTCCCCGTGATTCGCAAAGCCCGCGGCGGCATGACCGGAATCGAAGCCCTCGGCACGATTCCCAGGGGCTTCTTCCGGCGCTACAGCCGCTGGGGAATGGGCGCAGCGCTCGTCGCTTTCATCCTGCTCTAGCCAAAAACGATTCTCAGAGATCGTGTCAAGAACGTCCCGGGTGGCGCATCCGGCATCAGACGCGGGCCGTCCTTGCGCCGAATTTGACGGGCCCGTTCAACGCAATCCGCAACCGAAGCCAGGCCACCCAAAGCAGCAATACGGCGTGAGTCCCTCGACGCCGGCAATGCGCCCCTTCCACTAGGCAAAAAAAACGCCCCGTCGGTTGCGGCCGACGGGGCGTTGGTCAGGGGGAGAGGCGGTGGACTCATTCAATGGGGGGTGAGAGGTTGGACATTTCCAGGGAAATGACCAATCCACCGCCACTCCGAAACCTATGACTTGTTCTCATTATGGCGGTCCAAGATGTGTTGTCAATCACGTTTTAGTAATCCTCTGAGGAGTTGCGAGAAACGCTGCAAAAACAAGGGTTTTTGTTGGTTCTCGAGAATTCAGCTAAATGGCGGAGCGCATGCCCTGACGGCCCTCTTGATCGACGCTGATCGAGGTCTCGGGTAAGTTGGTGCGCCCCAGGGCCGATCGGCGCTGGACGGCCTTCCTCCAGCCCGGAAATCCTTTGAAAAGCAAGCGCTTCGCAATCCGTACCTACGGCTGTCAGATGAACGTTCACGACTCCGAGAAGGTCACGACGCTGCTGGAGGATTCCGGCCTCGTTGAGGCTCCTGGCGAGGCTGAGGCCGATGTCCTGGTCATCAACACCTGCTCGATCCGAGAGAAGGCCGAGCATCAGCTCTACAGCGATCTCGGTCGGTTGCGGGAATGGAAGTCCGAGAAAGACGGACGCATCGTGGGTGTGGGCGGCTGCGTTGCGCAGCAGGTCGGCGACAAGCTCCTGGGCCGTTTCTCTCATCTCGATTTCGTCTTCGGCACCCACAATCTGCGCCGTGTCCCGGCCATGCTGGAGGCCGCCATGGCCGGCCAGCGCGCGGCCTGGATCGACGAGGACAAGAGTCAGACTCGATTCGACCTGCCCACTCGCCGCTCCGAGCCGGCGTCGGGTGTGCGTCGCAAGGCTTTCGTCACGGTCATGGAAGGCTGCGACATGTTTTGCAGCTTCTGCATCGTGCCCTCGACTCGGGGTCGGGAGATCAGTCGCTCGGCGAAGGACATCGAAGCCGAAGTCCGCGCTTTGGCCGACGCTGGCATTATCGAAATCACCTTGCTTGGACAGACTGTGAACGCCTACGGGCGTCACGACGTTCGGCGTGGGAAGGCGCAAATGGCGGGTACGATGCCCTTCGCCGAACTCCTGGCGCGTCTGGACGGAATCCCGGGAATCGAACGGATCCGCTACACGAGCCCGCATCCGCTCTTTTTCGATGCGGATCTGATCCGTGCGCATGGCGAACTCGCGGGCCTGTGTCCGCATGTCCATCTGCCGGTTCAGAGCGGCTCGGATCGAATTCTCGAATCCATGCGACGTCGCTACACACGGAGTCGCTATCTCGAAATTGTGGGCGGTCTCCGCAAGGCCCGGCCCGATCTGGCGCTGACCTCCGATCTGATCGTCGGGTTTCCAGGCGAGACCGAAGCCGATTTCGAGCAGACGCTCGCGCTCGTCCGGGAAGCGGGGATGGTCGATAGCTTCAGTTTCAAGTATTCCCCGCGCCCCGGCACGGCCGCCGTCGAACTGGCGGACGAAGTTCCGGCGGAAGTGGCTCAAGATCGTCTCGTTCGGCTTCAGGAGCTGCAGAAGAGCCAGACGCTTGCCTATCACCAGTCAAGAGTGGGTGGATATGCCCTCGTCCTGGTCGATGGGGCCAGTCGGCAGGGCGGAAGCCAGCGATCGGGTCGGGATCTTCACAATCGGGTCGTCAACCTCGATTCGAGCCCCGATCGGGAGATTCTGTCCGGCGCGGTCGTTGCCGCACGAATCGTGGAAGCCACTCCGCACTCACTGCTCGCGGAGGCGTTGCCCCCCGGCGCGTGCGTCCCCGCCCCAGCAGGACCCTGAATTCACCTGATCTCGGGTGAAGTCGGCCACGTGTCGGGCCGATGAGACGAGACGTGTCGACCGACTCGGGGCTCGAGAGTGGATTTGCTTCGAATCCTCTAGAGACCCGCTGCGCCGTCGATGTTCGAGGGGTTATGAGCAAAGCGCGCATTCTGGCAGTCGACGACCAGCGCTATTTCCGCGAACTCACCGAGGGACTGCTCGGCGATGCGGGCTATGACGTCACGACGGCCTCGTCGGGCGAGGAAGCCCTGCATATTCTCGAGCGCGAAGATTTCGAGATCGTGATGACCGATCTCGTGATGCCAGGGATCGATGGCTCCGAACTCGTTCGGCGAATCAAGGAGAGACGACCTCAGCAGGACATCGTGATGGTAACGGGTGTCGTCGATGTCAAGACCGCCGTGGAAGCCATGAAGCAGGGCGCGGTCGACTATATCTTGAAACCCTTCGATCGCGGTGCTCTGATCGATTCGATTGACCGGATCCTGGGTCAGCGCCAGCTTCATCGGGAGCACGCGCAGCTGATCGAAGAGAACCTCGAGTTCATGGGTGTGCTTTCACTCTTCGAGCGAGCTGCAGGCCTGTTTTCGACGCTCGCGGTCGAGCCACTGGCCGAGCGTCTGCTCGAAGCACTCTGCCTCGAGACTCGAGCGCAGTCAGCCGTGCTCTGGGTTGCCGAGAAATCGGGCAGCAACTCGCTCCACCTCGTCGGCGCGCGCGGCCTGGTTCGTGTCGATGGAGAGCCCGCGACCGTGGGTCTCGAGGAATTCGTCTCTGCCTGGTGTCCCGGATTGACTGGCGGTCGCTCTGCGGTCACTGTCTTTCCGGAGGACGCGAACGCGGTGGAGGCGCTCTACGCGCCGATCTGCGTGGGTGGCGTGACGCTCGGCATTGCAAGGCTGACAGACAAGCTCGACGACGAGAACTTCAGTGAGTCCGATCGAGCGATGGCCGAGAAGGTCTGCGAGTTTGGTGGGATCGCGATGAGCAATGCGTTGCGATTCGAGGCCCTCGAACGGCGGTCGCTGCGCGACCCGGAAACGCGTGCCTATACACATGCGTATTTCGAGGACGCGGTACGCAATGAAATTCAGAAGGCGCACCGATTCTCACATCGCTTCTCGATTCTCCGTGTCGAGATCGAATTCGGAAGTGGTGATGAGCGGGACGCGTTGGAACTAGCCCGACAGGCCGCCGGGGCCTTGCGTGCGACCGACCTGCTCGCGTCGGCGGACGACGGGGCTTATCTCGTTTTGCTTCCCCAGACCGATGCCCTTGGCGCCGGAATACTCGCGCAGCGCATTCGCAAGGCGTTGGCGTCCATGGCCGAGGGGGGGCGCGGTCCGAATGCCCGCTGTGCCAGCGCGACATTCCCGGTCGACGGAAGTCAGCTCGAGACGCTCGTTCGAGTTCTCGACGAACGAATCGAGCAATCCCATGTGAGCGTACTCGCCACGCGTCCGGATCTGGCCAAAGCGCCGATGAGCGATCCACTCCTCGACGCGATGCTCGAGCTCGGATCCATCCAGCAGGCCGAGAGCGAGGGGCAGATTCTGCGCTTCGTGCTGGAGGATGTCATTCGACGCCCCGGAGATAGGGGTGTCCTCGTGCTGTCTCCGGGTACGCGTTGGCTCCCCGACGTGCTCGAGACGCTGCACGAGATTCGCGGTCACAGCACGCAAGCCGAAATCGTGGTGCTGGCCGAGGGGGTGGAACGAGATGCGAACCCGCAGGTCACCTGGATTACGAAATCCTCGCTCGACTCACGTCGACCGTTTCTCGTCTACTACGGGGAGGGCCCTGCCTTCGCGATGATCGGAGCTGTCACCGCGGCCGCCGGCAGCACGCCAATTTTTCAGACGGCCGATCGCGCCCTCGTCGAACATCTGGCCTTCGAGCTCCAGCGCGAGCTCGGAATCCTTCTCTCGGTATAAAGGCGGGTACGAGAACGATATGTCGCCCCAGACGATCCTCATCGCAGATGGCAATACCGGCCGAGGCCAGCGCGTCGCCAACGCACTGGAGGTCGCGGGCCATGCGTGTCAGGTGGCGTCGCATGGCGCGGCCGGCCTGGAAGTCGCGTTGTCCGAGCAGCCGAAGGTCATCGTGGCCGAGGTCGAACTGCCCCTCGTCGATGCGCACAAACTCGCCGAGATCCTGCGCGCGAATCCGCGAACTCGGAGCGTTCGATTTCTCTTTCTGGGCGGAGATCTGGGGCGCGCTCATGCGCTCGGAATCGTGGGAGATGCAAGCCTCAACGGCAATGCGGAGATCGACGAGATCCAGCAGGCCGTGGAACTCTTGTTGGATCGGCAGTCGCGAATCGAGGACCTCGAGGTCCGTGCGAACACGGATCGCGACTTCGAAGGCCAGCTGGTCGAGCTGCAACCCGCCGAGATCCTGCAGATGCTGCACCTGAGAAACGCGACCGGGCGCCTCACCCTGACACGAGATATGGAGGATGGCTCGACCGCATCTGGCTCCATCGTCGTCGTCGAGGGGGAGATTCATTCGGCCGCGACGGGTTCGGTGCACGCGGAGAAGGCGCTGTTCCGGATGCTCGACTGGGCATCGGGTGGATTTCGTTTCGAGCAGACCGTGATCGCAAGTGGGGCAGAGATCCGAACGCCTACGCGCACGGTACTCGCCGAGGGTCTTCGACAGCTCGACGAGTGGAATCGGCTGGCGCCGAAGCTGCCACCGGTGGAGTCACCGGTGAAGCTCTGCGTAGACCGATCCGAGCTGCCGAAGGTCGTCCATCCGCTGACCCAGGAGGTCCTTTCGCTCCTCGAGGAACTGGACCGGGTGGGCGATGTCGTCGACCAGTGCGGTCAGCCCGACTACCAGGTTCTTCGGACGCTCCACACCCTGGCGGAGCGTGGCATCATCGAATTTGGCCGCGCCCATATCGTGCCGGTCCAGACGACTGCAAACGCACTCTTCAATGAGGCTCAGTGTCGACGATTGCGCGGCTTCGCTCCGCCGATGAGGACTGATGACCCTGCCCAGGTCAGCGTCAAGCTACTTGTGGCTGCGGCCAGCGCATCGGCTGCAGAGCGATTTGCCGGGTTGTTGATGAAGGTGCCCGGTGCCGAGCTGTCGCCTCGCTTCGAGCGCGGACAGGTCGGATCGGACGATCTCGAAGTGATGGCACGCATTGACGTCGATGGTGATTTCGGAATCGACCTCGTCCATCTCCCGGCAGACGAAGCCAATCACGCGCTCTGGACCTTCGCGGCTCACCGCGCGTTGGGCACGATCTTTCTGCTCGATGCACAGGTGGGAGTCAGTTCCGCTGGCCTGGCTCCGATCGGAGCCGCCCTGGGCGCGGAACCGGAAGCGCGGACTTTCCATGTCGTCATGCTCGCGCCGGGAGAACGGTTCTCGCCCGATGAACTCCGAGAAAATTTGTCGCTGATCGACGAAGCGAGTCTCTTCCTGTTGCCGATGGAGCCTGGCAAGGACCCGAGTTCCCTGCTGCGGAGTCTGTTTGCGAGGATCGTTCCGTGAACCCCGAAGACCTCAAGCAATTCGCGTTGCTGGTGGAACTCAGCGACGAAGAGCGCGAGTTCCTGGCAGAGCTGCTCGAGGAGCGGGAGCTCCCGGACGGCAAGAGTGCGTTTCGCGAAGGTTCGGAGGGGGAGGGGCTCGTACTCCTCGAACAGGGCTGCCTGAAGCTCACGAGTCGCCGTACGGGCACTGAGGTCGGCATCCTGGAAGCGCCGACCCATCTCGGCGCCGCTTCCCTCTTCAGGTTGGGAAATCGTGAGGTCACAGCCATCGCTGATGGGCCCGGCAAGATCTGGACATTGTCGAGATCGGGCCTTTCGCGGCTTCTCGACGACTCGCCGCGCGCGGCATTTCGATTGGCTGAAGCGGTCGCCAGTGAGCTTGTCGCGCTGATGAGGAGCGGTCTCGACACGCTCGTCGAAAAAGAAGACCTCGACTGAGAATCTCAGGCCCCAGCAGGCGGCCAGAAAACACTCTCCCATTCGCGTGTCCGCGGGGCAATTCGGTTGACCCTTGAAGAGGGTCCGATTATCCTCCGCGGCCAGGATTTGGGGCGTGGCGCCGAGGGGAGCGAGCGATGAAACAATCGGAGATTCGCGAGGGCCTGACGTTCGACGACGTGCTCCTGGTGCCTGCTGCCTCGGATGTGCTGCCGAGTGAAGTCGATCTTCGCACGCGATTCACGAGCGAAATCGAACTGCATACGCCGCTCGTCGCCGCCGCCATGGATACCGTGACCGAGCACGAGACCGCGATTTGCATGGCTCGCAACGGTGGCATCGGCATCGTTCACAAGAATCTCTCGATCGCCGACCAGGCCGCCGAGGTCGATAAGGTCAAGCGCTCCGAGTCGGGCATGATCGTCGACCCGATTACGATGCGACCCGAGCAACCCATTCGTGAAGCGCTCGAGGTCATGAGTCGTTTCCGTATTTCCGGAGTACCCGTAACACGCGATGGCAAGGCCGTCGGGATTCTCACGAATCGCGACCTGCGTTTCGTCAAAGATGTGACCGCCACGATTTCGACGGTGATGACCAGAGACAACCTGGTGACCGTCCCGCCCGGCACGACGATGGAGCGAGCTCAGGAACTCCTTCACGAATATCGAATCGAGAAGCTTCTCGTCGTCGACACCGCGGGCAAACTCTGTGGTCTGATTACGATCAAGGACATCGAAAAGACCGAACGTTATCCGGATGCGTGCAAGGATGATCTGGGCCGTCTTCGCTGTGGCGCGGCGATTGGAACGAGTGAGGACCGGCTCGATCGCGCGCAAGCGCTCGTCGACGCGGGCGTCGATGTGGTGGTCGTCGATACTTCGCATGGTCATTCGGCGGGCGTACTGGCATCGATTCGTGAGCTGAAGAGCCATTTTCCCGCACTTCAGATCGTGGGTGGCAACGTCGCGACCGCCGAGGGAACCGAAGCCTTGATCAAGGCCGGGGTCTCGGGCGTCAAGGTGGGAGTCGGTCCCGGATCGATTTGTACTACGCGCGTCGTTTCGGGCGTGGGTGTGCCGCAATTTACGGCGATCCGTGATGCCTCGGAAGTCGCTGCACGATCCGGAATCCCTGTGATTGGCGACGGCGGCATCAAATACTCAGGTGATGTCGTCAAGGGTCTCGCCGCCGGAGCAACGACGATCATGATTGGCTCTCTCTTTGCGGGTACCGACGAGGCGCCCGGTGAGGTCGTTCTCTTTCAGGGTCGCTCGTACAAGGTCTATCGCGGGATGGGTTCACTCGGCGCGATGGCCGACGGGAGCCGCGATCGTTATTTCCAGTCCGATGTCGAGAACGAAAAACTCGTACCCGAGGGTATCGAGGGCCGCGTTCCCTACCGAGGCAGCTTGTCCCAGTCGCTGCATCAACTCTACGGCGGTCTTCGCTCTGGAATGGGGCTTTGCGGTGCCGCGAACCTGGACGAACTACGCCGAGGTTCTCAATTCGTACGCATCTCCTCCGCGGGTCTTCAGGAGAGCCACGTTCACGATGTGATCGTGACAAAGGAAGCTCCGAACTACCGTCTAGAGTGAAGATCGTCTTTGTTGCTTCTTCATTCCCTGATCCCCGACAAAATCAATCACTCGATCGAGTTCCCCCCGTCTCGATCGACCCATAGGCCGAGGACCGACCCCTCATGTCTTCTCGTCCCACCGCTTCGAGTTCCAGGATTCTGATCCTGGATTTCGGCGCGCAATACTCACAGCTGATCGCACGACGCGTCCGAGAAGGACACGTCTACTGCGAACTCCAGCCAGCCGACATGACGCTCGAAGCGATCAAAGCGTTTGCGCCCACCGGCATCATCTTCTCTGGCGGGCCGAGTTCCGTGCTCGATCACGATGCGCCCGACCTCGACGAGAGGGTGCTCGAGTTGGGGATTCCGATTCTGGGCATCTGCTATGGGCTGCAACTCCTCGTTCATACGCTGGGCGGTCGGATCGAGGCTGCCGACGATCGCGAGTACGGACGGGCCACCCTCAAGATCGAACGAGACGATCCGCTCTTTGAGGGCTTGTCGCGAGATGTCGCGCAGACCGTCTGGATGAGCCACGGCGATCGAGTGCTCGATCTGCCCGAGGGCATGAGTGTCATCGCGAGTTCGGGAGGATCGCCCTTTGCAGCGGTGCGTTCGGATCGGGCTCCGTTCTGGGGTGTGCAGTTTCATCCCGAGGTGGTTCATACCGAGGGCGGAACCCGGATCCTCGAGAATTTCGTCCATGGTATCTGTGGCTGCACTCCCTCCTGGACGATGGCGTCCTTCGCCGAAGCGGCGATTGCCGGGATTCGTGATCAGGTGGGCGAGGGCCGAGCGGTCTGCGGGCTGTCGGGGGGTGTCGACTCCTCGGTCGCCGCGACGCTCGTCCATCGTGCGATCGGCGATCAGCTGACTTGCATCTTCGTCGACCATGGCATGATGCGGAAGGACGAGCGCCAGGAAGTCGAAGCGTTGTTTCGGGAGGCGCTCGGCGTCGAGCTGATCTCGGTCGATGCTTCGGATCGGTTTCTCTCGGCGCTCGTGGGTGTCAGCGAGCCCGAGGAAAAGAGGAAGATCATCGGCAATCTCTTCATCGAGGTATTCGAAGAAGAGGCGGCCAAGATCGGAGAAGTGGATTTCCTCGTTCAGGGAACGCTCTATCCCGATGTGATCGAGAGCGTTTCGGTCAAGGGGAAGTCGGTCACGATCAAGACCCATCACAATGTCGGCGGCTTGCCGGAGGATATGGCGCTCGAGCTGGTCGAGCCGCTTCGCGAACTCTTCAAGGACGAGGTTCGTGCCGTCGGTCGAGAGCTCGGACTGCCGGCGCACGTCCTTGGACGCCATCCCTTTCCGGGACCCGGATTGGGGATTCGAATTCTCGGCGAAGTCACACAGGAACGGCTGGATCCGCTGCGTGAAGCCGACGCCATCATGATCGAGGAGATCAGGGCGGCGGGTCTCTACGACGAAATCTGGCAGGCGCTCACGGTCTTTTTGCCCGTCGAGAGCGTCGGTGTGATGGGAGATTTGCGGACGTACGAGAATGTGGTGGCCGTGCGATGTGTCACTTCGACCGACGCCATGACAGCGGACTTCGCGCATATACCCTACGAAGTCCTCGGCCGGATTTCGAATCGAATCATCAATGAGGTCAGCGGGATCAACCGCGTGGTCTATGACATCTCGAGCAAGCCGCCCGCCACGATCGAGTGGGAGTAGCGCGTGCCTGCGCCCTTCGTTCATCTCCATCTGCATACGCAGTATTCGCTCCTCGACGGCGCGATCAAACACAACCCTCTCTTCGAGCGGGCCAAGGCCGCCAATATGCCGGCGGTTGCACAGACTGATCACGGCAACCTGTTTGGGACGATCGAGTTCTACGAAAAGGCCCGTGCAAACGGCGTGAAGCCGATCATCGGCTGCGAAGTCTACTTTGCCGGCGGCTCGCGCTTCGATCGCGAGAAGAAGCAACGTGCCGAAACCGGCTTCGATGCCATCAACCACCTTCTTCTCCTGGCGATGGATGAGCGTGGCTACCAGAACCTGATGATGCTGGTTTCCAAGGCCTACCTCGAAGGTTTCTACTACAAGCCTCGCATCGACTGGGAATTACTCGAGAACCACCACCAGGGTTTGATCTGTACGTCGGGATGTCTCTCGTCGCCGATTTCTCGTTCGATTCTGGCAAGCGAGCCCGACAAGGCCTGGACGATGGCGGAGGATTTCTCGCGGCTATTCGGAGACCGCTACTACCTGGAGATCATGCGGCATGGCATCCCGGCACAGGAAGTCGTGAACCAAGAGCTCTTCAAGATGCACCAGGACCTCAATATCCCACTGGTCGCGACGAATGACGCGCATTACCTCGAGGAGCACGACCACGACGATCACGATGTGCTGCTCTGTGTCGGGACGGCCGCGAACGTCAGCGACGACAAACGCTTTCGATTCGATGGGCACGGATTCTTCGTCAAGGATGGCGACCAGATGCGTGAAGTCTTTCACGACATGCCCCAGGCGGTCGAAACGACCCTCGAAATCGCCGAGCGCTGCGATGTCGAAATTCCAATGGGCGAGTATCACATGCCCGACTTTCAGGTTCCCGCCGGCAAGAGCCTCGACGATGTGATGGAAGAGCAGGCGTGGACAGGGCTGCGTGGGAAGCTGGGCATGCAGCCGGACGAGCCCTTTACGGGAGATCAGAAGATCTACACGGAGCGTCTCGAGCACGAACTCGGTGTGATCAAGAAGATGGGTTTCCCCGGATATTTCCTGATCGTCGCGGACTTCATCAACTACGCAAAGGAAAATTCGATTCCGGTCGGACCCGGGCGCGGTAGCTCGGCCGGAAGTCTCGTCGCCTACGGCATGAACATCACGAACGTGGATCCGGTCGAGTACGACATCATCTTCGAGCGCTTCCTGAATCCCGAGCGTATTTCGATGCCGGATATCGATGTCGATTTCTGCATGCGCGGGCGCGAGCAGGTGATTCGCTATGTGGCGGACAAGTACGACGGCGACGTACCGGAGGGAGATTCGCTCGAGGGCCGCTACGACCAGATGAAGGTCGCGCAGATCGTCACATTCGGGACGTTGCAGGCCAAGGCAGCGATTCGCGACGTCGGTCGTGTACTCGGAATGTCTTACGGCGATGTCGATCGCATTGCCAAGTTGGTTCCGGAAGTACTCGGCATCAAACTCGAAGACGCGATCGCTCAGTCTCCGGAACTTCGTGCAGCGATGGACACCGACGGACAGGTCAAACGTCTGCTCGACACTGCGCGGAACCTGGAAGGCATCACCCGCCACGCCTCCAAACACGCCGCCGGCGTCGTCGTCGGAACGAAGCCGCTGCTCGAGATGGTGCCGCTCTACAAAGATCCGAAGTCCGGCGACGTCATGACGCAGTACAACATGAACTGCGTCGAGCAGATCGGGCTGATCAAATTCGACTTTCTGGGACTCAAGACGCTCACGCTGATGGCGGATGCCGAACGGATGATTCGGCGCAAGCCGGGCTTCGAGAACTTCGATGTCAACGAGATCGCGATGGACGATCCGGCTACCTACGCGCTTTTGTGCGAGGGAGACACGGAAGGTGTATTTCAGGTGGAGTCGTCTGGCATGACGGATCTCGTCCTGAAACTCAAACCAGCCAATTTCCGCGAGATCATTCCACTCGTGGCTCTCTATCGACCGGGTCCGCTCCAATCCGGCATGGTGGACGACTACGTTGCTCGTAAGCGCGGCGCGACGAAGATCGAGTACCTGCATCCGAGCATCGCGGACCTGACCGAGGAAACCCTGGGCGTGATCGTCTACCAGGACCAGGTCCTTCAGATCGCGCAAAAGATGGCGGGCTACAGCCTGGGCGAAGCGGATCTACTGCGTCGCGCGATGGGCAAGAAAAAGGCCGACGTGATGCAGGAGCAGCGCGAGCGCTTCGTGGGCGGATCGGTCGAGAACGGCATCGATGGTGCTGAAGCGGGGCGGGTATTCGATCTGATCGTCGAGTTCGCCGGCTATGGATTTCCAAAGGCGCATTCGACCGCCTATGCCTATATCACCTATCAAACGGCCTACTTGAAGGCGAATCATCCAGCTGAATACCTGGCTTCCGTGCTGACGATCGAGTCTGCGAACCACGATCGATTGTCTCGCTATATCGCGCATGTGAGGGAGAAGGGAATCGAGATCCTGCCTCCCGATGTCAACGAGTCCGATCAGGATTTCGGCGTCGTGGAAGGCGCGATCCGATTCGGATTCGCTGGGATCAAGAATGTCGGGGCTGGGGCCGTCGAAGTGGTGCTGGCGGCCCGCCGGGCCGAGGGCCCCTTCAAGAGCGTGTTCGACTTCGCGGATCGGGTCGATGCCAGAAAAGTGAACCGTCGTGTCGTCGAGGCACTCGTCAAATGTGGCGCCTTCGATTCGCTTCATTCGGGCCGTGCCTCGGTCTGGGCCTCGATCGACGGGGCCCTCGAACGCGCCGCCTCGATGCAGCGGGATCGTGCGGTTGGACAGGAAAGTCTTTTTGGGGGGCTGTCCGATACAGCCGGACTCGACGCCCCGAAGCTCGTCGAGGCTCCAGATTGGAATGAGCGTGAACGACTGGGCCACGAGAAGGAGCTGCTGGGATTCTATGTGACGGGTCATCCGCTGAGCTCGGTTGCGCCGCTACTGGCCCGATTCACGGACACCACGGCACTCGCCGTCGCCGGCAAGGCGGGGCGGGAGATCCGAGCGGGTGGATTGCTGACGGGTCTGCGCGAGACGCGAACCAAACGTGGCCAGCGAATGGGTTTCGGAACGCTCGAGGATCTCGAGGGCACATTCGAGCTGGTGATTTTTTCAGAACCTTTCGAGCAGCATGTCGGGCTGCTTCGATCGGCGAAGGAAGAGATCAGTGCGAATGGGGAGCGCGGTCCGATTCCCCTGATCGTGCACGGAACACTCGAGGAAGGCGATCCGCCGAAAATCCTGGTGCGGGATGTGACAATTCTCGATGACGCCGAGCAGAAGCTCGCGGCGAGCTTGCGGGTGCGCGTGAAATCTCCGGACGTGACGCGAGATCGATTGACCGCACTCAAGCGACTTCTTGGATCTCATCAGGGGGACTGCGGTGTCTACATCCATATTACGATCCCGGGCGAAAGCGAGACGGTGCTCGGTGTTGGCGGAATTCGCGGTGTGGAGCCTTCCGCCCAGCTTTGTCGCGAGGTCGATCGTCTCTTTGGGCGTCCGGTGACCGAGCGCTCTGTCTGATGACAGTCGTGGCGTGGCAGTCGCTCGCGGTGGTTAGGCAATCCGCAGGTAATCGGTAAGAAATCAGTAGAGAGGAATGTGAGATGAGGATTCCCGTCGGATCGATGGCGGCACTACTCGGTGCGGCGGCCATCCTGTTTGCCTCTGGTGTGGGTCGTGCTGAACTCCAGCGCGTCGAGGCGGTTGGGATCTATGGAATTCGCGATGCGATGCGGTCGCGCGTGATTCCCCGGGACGAGGCTATCGCGAAAGCACGCTGGGAAGGCGTCTCGCGCGTGGCCCTGGAGTTGATCGGCGAGTCCGGTCA
>CBFDDD010000030.1:0-45369 GCA_965603475.1 uncultured Myxococcales bacterium | reverse complement strand
CATTCGCGCGTTATTTCGGCCGTGACTGGGTCGAAGGCCGCATGCCAGCGCGTCTGCGCTTGTGGGACGAGCGACTCTCCGGGAGAGGCGTAACGGGCGTAGTGGTCTTCCGACTGTTCTTCTTCCTGAATCCGGCCTCTCACTGGGCCCTTGGACTCTCGAGCGTGTCCGTTACGGCGGCGCTGTTCGGGACATTGATTGGCTTTGCCCCGGGGGTCGCCTTATGGACCTACTTCGGCGCCGAGATCCTCGTGTGGTTCGAAGCCCAAACCCTCGGGACGTGGATCGCTGTCGTCGCGGGCATCGTCGCATTCATTGCATTTCGCAGGTATCGCAAGCCGGCGGTCACAACTGATTGAGCGCGCATCACACGACTCGTCACGCGCGATGATCGATGATCTTGTCCGTCTTGAACTGCTCTAGAAAGTCATGCGGAAAACCCAACTCGATGTGGCTTGCTTCATCGAGCGCCGTCTTGTCTGACGGAGCGAGCTCGAATTCGAGGCAACCGAGGTTGTCGTCGAGTTGTTCCCGCGTCTTCGCTCCAACGAGTGGAATGACAACGCCCTCTCCCTGCCGAACCCAGGAGAGCGCGACCTGAGCCGGAGTGCGTCCGATTTTCTCGGCAATCTTCATCACTTCTGCCGCGATCGCCAGTTCGCGATCCTTCACGAGACCGCGCAGACTTGCTCTTCCCTTCGTCGAGGCTTCGCGATTGTATTTTCCAGTCAAGATGCCCGAACCCAGAGTGTCCCAGGGCGTGACCGCAAGATCGAGTTCCTTCGCCATCGGCAGCAGCTCTCGCTCGACGGCTCGGTCGAGAAGGCTATATCGAACCTGTAGCCCGACAAATGGAGTCCAGCCCCGAAAGGCGGCTAGCGTGTTCGCGCGCGCGACTTCCCAGGCGGGCGTATCGGAAATTCCAACGTAGAGGACCTTCCCCTGGCTGACCAAATCGTCGAGTCCTCTCATGACCTCCTCGATCGGCGTCATGAAGTCGCGCACATGAACCCAATACAGATCGATGTAATCCGTACCCAGCCGCGCAAGGCTCGCGTGCACCGCGTCCATCATGTTCTTGCGACTGTTTCCCGAAGCATTCACATCCCGACCGCGTGTGACTCCGGTGTATTTGGTGGCGAGTACGATCCGCTCTCGCTCTTCGGCAATGAACTCACCGAGAAAAGTCTCGCTACGACCTGCGCTGTAGACATTCGCAGTATCGATGAAGTTGCCGCCCGCTTCACGAAACCCATCATAGACGCGCCGGCTTTCCGCCTGGTCGACGCCCCAATCCTCCGTCCCAAATGTCATCGCGCCGAGCGCGAGTTCGGAAACACGCAGTCCGCTATTGCCCAGTAGCCGGTACTTCATGCCGAGCCTCCTCCCCAAAACCTCCGCGCCAGCGGGAGTCGCCGGCCACCGCGGGATGAAAGGGAAGTATGACGGGCCTCGATTGAGCCGGCCACAAACGGAAGCAAGCCCGCTGGAATTCGATACCGTTTTACGACAGTCACAGATCGACAGACAGGAGAGTTCGATTGACTTTTTCCGGCTGCGGTACAGAATTCGGCTGGCGCATGCCGCACTCGCTTCCCAAGTTGATGTGGAAGCCAGTCCACAAAACCGAGGGGATCTAGAATGGACCTCGAAGTCGTCGGCGCCGGCTTTGGTCGGACCGGGACCCAGAGCCTCAAATTGGCTCTCGAAGAGCTCGGAGTTGGCCCCTGTTACCACATGATGGAGGTCTTCGGGAACACTGAACACATTCCACTCTGGGCAGCAGCGACCCGAGGTGAAACTCCCGATTGGGACACGCTTTTCGCAAACTACCGATCAACCGTCGACTGGCCAGGCTGTGCGTTCTGGCGAGATCTCGCCGAAAAGAACCCGAATGCCAGAATTCTCCTCTCCTATCGGAACTCCGATGACTGGTACGACAGCTTCCACAACACGATCTATCAGGCGATGACCCGCGATGCTCCGCCCGAACCGGCCTGGGTCGCCGAGCACATCGAGATGACGCGGCAGCTCGTCCTCGAGCAAGCACTCGGCGGTCGGCCCGACGATCGCGCCCATGCTATTCGCTGTTACGAAGAGCACAACGATGCCGTGCGGAGCGAGGTTGCCTCAGACCGCCTCATCCTGCATGAAGTCGGCGCGGGCTGGGAGCCCCTATGCATTGGATTGAATCTACGCGTCCCGGACAAACCCTATCCAAAAACGAACAACACCAGGGAATTTCGCGAGCGCATGGCGCTGATGGGTAGCTGAACGTCGGGGCACGCATTCGCCTGCCCCAAGTGACGGTTCTTCAGCTCGAACCTCCCTCCTCGCCTGGAAGTCCAGGGATCTAGAGGATGAAGGGCAAAAGTAACGGCAACGCCGCAGCGGTCAGTAACGTGGAAACCACGACAATACTTGCGACTTGTTCCGGATCTCGCTCGTAACGCTGAGCGAGCAGATAGTTGAACACAGCCACGGGCATCGCGCACTGGAGAATCAACACCCCTCTGGCGATCCCCGAAAAACCCAACCAATGCGCCAATCCAAAGCCGATCGCCAATCCTGTCGCGAGCCGAAGCACGGCAATCCCGATGCTGCGATGCAGATCCGTCACCTTCACCTCAGCAATCGCCGCCCCCAGGGCCAGCAACATGATCGGGATGGCAAATCCACCTAGAAGCCCGGTGGTCTTCGTCACCACCTCCGGAACGGGCAGCTCGAATCCAATCGTGATGGCCGCTGCGATGGCCGAGAGTCCGATCGGATTTCGCACCAACTCCATCAAATCGAAGCGGCCGGACCAGATGAACAACCCTACACTGAACTGAAGCGAAGCTCCGATTGCGAAGAAGACGAGGCCCAGCGCCTGCCCCTCGACCCCAAAGGCAAAGAGGCACAAGGGAACGCCCATATTGCCTTGATTGCCAAAAATGAGGGGAGCCAGAAAGGTCTGGGGCGGAATTTTCAGCACGCGCAGGATGCCGAATCCCAGGAAGCCAGAAATCACGTACGAACAACCCGCTGCAAGAGCCATCTGCAACATGGCCCCGGGTGTCACTTCGAGACTAACGAGAGATGAAAAAACCAGACATGGGGCGCCGACCACCGCGATCAGATCGCCGAGCATCTTCCGGTCGAAGCTTCGCCCCGAGCGGACCCAGATCCAGCCCGAAAACGCAGACAGAAACGTAGGAGCCAGGATTCCGAACAATTCGCTCAGCATCAGCGCTGTATAGCCAATATCGTTGGTCCAAATCAGAAGTCGGAGCGGCGAGAGCCCTCCGTATTGCTGTCAGGCAGTGATACTCGATTCGACGCGATGCCGTCGAGCGAGCGGCCGATTCCGGGCTAAACTTACGCTGGATGATCGGTCGGCTCGTCACAATTTGCGTCCTCGTAACCACCTTGCCCCTGTTTGGCTGTCAGCTCCTTGCCGCTCGGGCGACGACTGGCATGGCTGAGAACATCTCAGCCGCCGTACTCGACCAGGAGGACGTCCTGATCGTCCGCGATGGCGGACCCGCCTACCTCATCGCAATCGACGGCATGATCCAGGGCGACCCCGAGAATCCGACACTCCTACTCGCCGGGGCTCGGCTCTACGCCGCCTATGCGTCGGCCTTTGTCAGCGATCCCGAACGCGCCGAACGACTCACATTGCGCGCAAAGCTCTACGGCGAGCGGGCACTCTGCATCCAGCAGCATTCACTTTGCGACGCATCCAAGCTCCAGTTCGATGAATTCGAGCGGAATCTTGCCCGTACGAAATCGCGAGATATCGAGGCGCTCTACGGCCTCGGCAGCGCATGGGCCAGCTGGATACAGGCGAACTCGGGCGACTGGAATGCAATCGCCGACATACCCAAGGTACAGGCAATCATGCAGAGGGTCGTCCAGCTTCAGTCCGACTACGAATCCGGAGGTGCCCATCTCTATCTCGGCGTTCTCTATACGCTTCGGCCTGCGAGCATGGGTGGCCAGCCCGAACTGGGGCGCCGACACTTCGAATCGGCAATCGAATTCTCACATGAGCGTAATCTCACCGCAAAACTGCTCTATGCCCGACAATACGCCCGACTCGTATTCGACCGCCCGCTACACGATCGGCTCCTGACAGACGTCGTCAATGCCGATCCAAACGCGGTGGGATTCACTTTGAGTAACGTTCTTGCCCAGGAGGAAGCAGGTGAGCTCCTTGCAGATGCCGATGAGTACTTCTAGAGGATTTCGCTGGCGAAACGGCTGTCCGAGCAGGACGCTGGATCTTGGCGTCCCCGCGTGGGTTATTGCGACGTTTCCAGCAATGTTGGCCATGAGCCTGAGCCTGCTCTTTGCGACGAATGCCGACGCGAGAACCCTGAAAATCGCCACCCTGATGCCGGAGGGCAGCGGCTTCGTCTCGGAGATGCGCAAAGCCGGGAATAACATCCAAGACCGAACGGAAGGCCGCGTCAAGCTCAAGTTCTACCCGGGTGGGGTCATGGGCAACGACAAGACCGTGATGCGAAAGATGCGCGTCGGACAACTCCACGGTGCCGCGCTCCCGAGCGGGCCCCTGGCGAGCATCTACCCCGATATCGAAGTCTACAGTCTGCCGCTGCTCTTTCGCGACTACGATGAGGTTGAATACGTACGCGAGCGGTTCGATGCGCAGTTGAAGACGGGACTTGCCAAGGCTGGCTTCACAGTACTCTCGATCAGCGATGGTGGCTTCGCCTATCTGCTTTCCCAGACAACGATCCGCCGAGTCGAAGATCTAGCGAAGACGAAGATCTGGATCCCCGAAGATGACATCATGAGCCAGACCGCACTCGAAATTGCGGGAGTGTCTCCTATTCCCCTCCCAACCGCGGATGTCTACACCGCGTTGCAAACCGGATTGATCGACACCGTCGCGGCTCCACCGATGGGCGCTATCGCATTTCAATGGCACACCAAGGTGCGAACCATGACGAACGTCCCGCTGATGTATCTGATTGGGATCTTCACGATCGACAGCAAAGCGTTCGAGAAGCTCAACCCGGACGACCAGGACATCGTACGCGAAGAAATCGAAAATGCCTCTCGACGACTCGATGCCGAGTCTCGCCTGGGCGATGCCAACGCGATGGAAGCATTGAAGAACCAGGGCATCGAGATGGTCATGGCATCGTCCCCGGCAGAGGTCGAGCGCTGGCACGATATCAGCGTCCGAGCGACCGAACGCCTACGCGGATTGAATCGCTATTCCGAGAATCTGCTCGATCAGATAGTCGAATACGTGGAGGCCTATCGCGCACAGCGGGCTCCTGCTTCGCCGGGCGCTGACGGGCAGACCGTACCTGCCCCTGCGAGCGTAGAGCCGAAGTGAATCCGGGTTCGAAGAACGGCGGGTCGACCCGAGCGCTCGCCGTGATCCATCGCGCTGAGGACAGCCTGCTTGCGCTTCTGCTCGGCGCCCTCGTACTCCTTGCGCCACTACAGATCGTCTTGCGCAATTTCTTCGATGCCGGCTGGGTCTGGGCTGATCCTTTCCTACGCGTACTCGTCCTCTGGATTGCGCTATTCGGCGCCCTGGCAGCGAGTAGACGGGATAGACAGATTGCAGTCGACATCGTCTCCAAATTCCTCTCCGATCGGGCGAAAGCAGTCGTCGGAACCCTGACAGGCCTCTTCACCACCTTCGTCTGTGGGGTGGTCGCGTATCATTCATGGCTATTCGTAGCCGGAGAGCGCGAATTCGGATCGATGGCCTTCGGCAATGTCCCCGCCTGGCTCTGCCAATCGGTGATTCCCTTCGCTTTCGCAATGATCGCCGTACGCCATTTGGGACACGCATACACTCATGCGCGCGTCGCGCTCGGTCTGTCTCCGCCGCAGACCAACGAGACACCCGAGGACGAGCCATGATCGCCGCCGTCCTCCTGATCGGGTTGGCGCTGATCGGTGCTCCACTCTTCGCCATCATCGTATCGTCAGCGCTGCTCGGCTTTCAGGCCGAAGAGGTCGATCTCCAGGTCGTCACGATCGAGATCTACCGGTTGGCCGAGATGCCGATTCTATTGGCCATTCCCCTGTTTACGTTCGCTGGCTATCTGCTTGGGGAGAGCAACGCGCCCCATCGTCTGGTCCGGCTGACAAACGCGCTGCTCGGTTGGCTCGACGGCGGTCTGGCAATCGTGGCCCTTGTCGCCTGCGCGCTCTTTACTGCATTTACAGGGGCTTCGGGCGTCACGATCGTTGCCCTGGGAGCGCTGCTCTACCCTGCCCTGCGCGAGGCCGAATACCCCGATCGCTTCAGCCTGGGCCTGGTCACGACCTCTGGCAGCCTCGGACTCCTGTTTGCCCCAGCGCTTCCCCTCATCCTATATGGAATCGTGGCGCAACAGATGAATATCGCCCCCCCCGTGCGGATCGAGGATCTCTTCGCGGCGGGACTCATTCCGGGCCTGATGATGGTCGTGATGCTTTCGGCATACGCCATCTGGGTGGTCCGGGGACGCACGAAGGTCCGCGAATCCTTTACATGGAAGGAGGCACTTGGCGCCATCCGCGAAGCCGGTTGGGAGATTCCCCTACCGATCGTCATACTCGGCGGCATCTATAGCGGCACATTCGCGCTCTCGGAGGCCGCCGCCGTCACCGCGATCTACGCCCTGATCGTGGAAGTCGGGATTCGCCGCGAAATTTCACTCGCAAAACTGCCCGAGGTGATGCGCGAATCGATGATATTGGTGGGTGCCATCATGATCATCCTCGGCGTATCACTCGCGTCGACCAACTACCTGATCGATTCCGAGGTTCCGTCACGTCTCTTCGACCTGGTCCGCGCGCGTGTCGACAGTCCCTTCGTCTTTCTGATCCTGCTCAACGTATTCCTGCTCTCTCTGGGAATGATCCTCGACATCTTCTCGGCCATCGTCATCATGGTGCCAATCATTCTCCCGATCGCGATCGGCTACGGAATCCATCCCGTCCATCTCGGGATCATTTTCCTGGCGAATATGCAGATCGGCTACATCACACCGCCCGTTGGGATGAACCTCTTCATTTCGAGCCATCGCTTCGAACGCCCCGTGATCGAGGTCTACCGCGCGACCATCCCATTCTTCATCATTTTGTTGATCTCGGTCTTGTTGATCACTTACGTACCTGCGATCAGCCTGCTTCTGGTCCCCGACGCGCGCTAGCCGTTCATCATCGCCCGGGTGCGCGGCGGACACTCTTCTTGTTTCCCGGGCTGGTTGCCGGCTTGCCATACTGGCGCAACGCCTTGTAGTAGAGATTGGCCCTGAAGCTGGATACACCGTCCTCCTTGCAGACATCCCGAAAGATCTTATCAGCCGTCTTTCGAGTCCTCCGAGCGTTGAGTTCGCCATTCCGCATCAACTGATAGAGAGCGTCATGAATCAAGGACGCGCGCATATTTTCCCTGGTGTCGATGACCGGTCCAGACGGACCATCCCACGCGTACCCGTTCATGACTCGAAGTGCGCCGTTGGTGTCGAGTTTGATGAAATCAGTGACAATTTCGTCGGTTGGTCTGATGGGAATGCTGACCCTATAGTCACTGGCGAGCTGATATTTGTACTCACTTCGATATCGGATGTAATCCGTCGTCATGATGCCTCCCTGCAAGAATCGAAACACCCATGTACGCGACACGTGGCTGTCGCGACAAAAGAGTACGGCATGAAATTTCTCTGGCGACGGCTGATTGCTGACCGTACCCGAAAGGAACCGGAGCGAAGATTGGAATCCCCTGATGACCGAGACTCCCTTGGCCCACGAAACACATTGCCTTCTCGACCTCGGCGACAAAAGTTGCGTCCCCAGTAAGCTACATGGCTGACCTCGATTCTCTCCGTTCTCATGTCGTTCCCGATTGGTTCGAAGATGCCAAGTTTGGAATATTCATCCATTGGGGGCTCTTCTCCGTTCCCGCATTCGCCGCGAAACTCGAGCATGTTTCCGACGCCTTCGCGAAGCACTACGACCGTGGCGTTGTCATGACGCCGTACACGGAGTGGTACGACAATGCCGTCCGAGTCGAGGGCAGCCCTTCCGCCGAGTACCATGCGGAGCGCTACGCCAACCAACCCTATGAAAATTTTCGGGACGACTTCACAAGAGGTCTCGAAGAATGGCAACCCGAAATCTGGGCTCAACTCTTTAGGAGCGCGGGCGCAAAATACGTCGTACTCGTCACAAAGCACCACGACGGATACTGTCTCTGGCCAAGTCGTATCCCCAACCCGAACCGAGAGGGCTGGACGGCAGAGCGCGACGTGGTCGGCGAGTTGGCCGCAGCCGTCCGTGCGGAGGGGCTCCGGTTCGGTATCTACTACTCGGGCGGAATCGACTGGTCATGGAATCCTCGACCTGTCCGAACACTCGGCGAGTTCGTTGGCTCCGCACCTCGAGGAGATTACCCGGCCTACGCTGAAGCCCAGATTCGTGAACTGATCGATCGCTATGCGCCGAGCGTTTTGTGGAACGACATTTCCTGGCCTGGCGACCTTGCGTCGATGACCCGATTGATGAGCGACTACTATGAAGCGGTGCCTGAAGGCGTCATCAACGATCGTTGGATGCACCGCGGTTGGGCGATGCGCCTATTGTCTTTTCGGCCAGTAACGCGCTTGATCGACGCATTCCTCAAGCGGGCGATCCACAAATCGGCCGCGCGCGGCGAAGAACAGGGCGGCATAGTCCCACCCAAACCTGCACATTTTGATTTCCGGACTCCTGAATACACGAGTTTCAAGGAGACGATGCCTGGAAAATGGGAAGCCACGCGCGGCATGAGCCCATCCTTTGGCTACAACCAGGCTCACGAAGAACAAGACTACGAGCCTTCGGACTCCCTCTTGTACAGCTTTATCGACACCGTCTCCAAGAACGGGAACCTGCTGCTCAACGTCGGCCCTAGGGGCGAGGATTCTTCGATTCCGGAACCGCAGATAAAACGTCTGGAGCTCATCGGGAAATGGCTTTCCAGCAACGGAGAAGCGATCTACGAGACACGGCCGTGGCAAAGGGCTGAGGGAGAGACGAAGAGCGGCCTCACCGTTCGATTTACGAAAGCCCACGGAAATCTCTATGTGATCCTACTCGGTACGCCTGACGGCCAGACAGTCGTTCTTCCCGGCCTGAAGCCGGCCCCTACTACCGAAGTCACCTATCTCCCGACGGACACGAGGGCCACCGTCGCGCCAGACGCCCCAGACGCGGAAGGGCTCAGCTTCAAGATCGAAGAACCCTGGGCGCCCTTTGCCGCCCATGCATTCCGCATCTCGCCGTCTCCGAGCTGCAGACTCGAGGGGACTTTCAGAGCCTCGAAATGACTACGTCCAGACCGAGCCCGAGCAGGAAGAACCCGCTGTATCGTCGTGTGAACCAGAAAGCGACACCGACGAACCAGAGCGGCCAGACATCTTCGGGAAAATCCGCTGGCTTGGCGTCCGGGCGGGGCCGAGAGAAGACCTGAAACACACGCTTGAGCGACACGGCTGATGCAAATACAACGAGCATGACCGGATGAAAGAATCCGGTATAGACGAGATAGACGATGACGGGATACTGCGCGAGCAAGAGGGCAACAGTGACTTTGCGAGACAGACTCTCACCGAGGATCACTGGAAGGGTACGAATTTTCTTCACCCGATCGAATTCGATCTTGTCGGTGTGTTTCCCGAAGAGCACAGCCGTTGGCCCGAGTGCGTAGGCGAGACTCGCGATCGCGACCTCGTTGCTCCAGGTTCCCGTAATCACAAAGTAGCTGCCACCAACCATCAGTGGTCCCCAGACCACGAGCACGGCCGGCTCACCCATCCCGATGTATTTCAGCGGAAACGTATAGAAGAGCACGAAGAATACGCCCGAGCCGAGCAACAACAATGCCACGTCGCCACGGGTCGACACGAAGACGAGATAGAGACCGATCCCGAGCGCGACCAGACCGGTGAGCGCGGCGTAGGTCATCAGCTGCCTGACCGACAGGAATCCGTCTTCGACGGTCTGTGGGCCATACTGAGTTCGGAAGTAGTTGTCCTTGTCGACGCCTTTCCAATAATCGGTCAGGTCGTTGATCAGGTTATTCGTGGCGTGGGCGAGGCAGAGACCGCAGGTGACGAGGGCGAAGAGCATCCCATCGAAGGCGCCTGCTTTGTACGCGAGAACACCCGCAAATGCGGCAGATGTAAACGTCATCACGATGACCGCGGAACGTGTGGCAATCAGCCAGCGCGAGACGATGTCGAGCCCGTCCCAATCTTCCTTCGTGATCCGAGGCATGACACTCAGCGCCCGACCCCACATGGCAACATTCGGCATCGAAATCTCCACTCGTCCAGTTCGCGTTCAGGGTCTCGCCGAAAGATCGGCCAAAGCGATCATAGCCTGCCCGGACCTATTCGTTTGCAGCGACCAAATGGTCTTTCGATCCCACCTCAATGATCGTCGAGCTCTCGAGCAGGGCTGAACGAACCTCACCCAGGGCTGATTCCATATCATTGGAGAGCTGCATCGTCGGCGCGACTCGGCTCTCGAAATCCGGAATCGCATAGGGAAAATCGAAGGGAATCTCGAACACCAGCTGGGGAGGCTTGAAATCCGGCAGCTCCAGCGTTGCCCCGTCGTCGACGTCGCCAACTTTGTCAGCCGGCCGATTGGAGGCATAGTAGCCAATCACGAACACGCCAAGAAGAAGCACGAAATAGATCGCATCGGCGCGACGATTCGACATCGGACACCCCCACGCCAACGGGCAGAGCCACCCGTTGCACGTCATCATTGAGGGGTTCATGGAAGCGTAGCAGAACTCTCAGGGCCGTCGTCGTCTCGGCAGCTTCATTCGTAGTCGAAGACGGCATCCTCGAGATCGATTTCCGGGATCTGAACCTTCTCGGCCCAGTAGTCCTGGGTATGCTGCCATTCGGGCTTGTCGCCGCGTTTTGGCAGCAAGTGCATGCTTCGCATGAGGTAACCCGGATTGAAGTTGTCCGGATCCATCCACGGCAACAAGGGCATGTCCTTGTCCTCCGGCCGAAGAACCGGAGTGACCTTCTTCAGACCCTTCTCTTCCATGTGATTGAGAAGTCGACATACGAAGTCACCCAGCAGATCGACACGGAGCGTCCAACTCGCCCGGAAATACCCGAAGACCCACAGCATGTTCGGCACACCTGTGAACATCATCCCTCGATAGGTCACGGTCTCGGCGAAATCGACTGCTTTCTCGTCGACGGAAAAATCAATGTCGCCCAGCACGCTCATGTTGAATCCGGTCGCCGTAACGATGATGTCGGCATCGAGATGCTGGCCGGACTTCAGAAGGATCCCCTTTTCCGAGAACCGCTCGATCTCGTCGGTCACGACCGATGCTTTCCCGGAAACAATTCCCTTGAAAATGTCGCCGTCCGGAACGAAAGCCACGCGCTGTCGCCACGGTCGATAGCTGGGCGTGAAATGCGTTTCCATGTCGAAATCGGAACCCAGATACTCTTCGACCCCTTTCAATAGTTCCTCCTTGACGAGCTCCGGTTCTTCCATCGCCAGGCGTGTCATCATGGCCTGGTCGCGAAGAATCTGTCGGCGAGTGATCTCATGGATCCACGTTTCGTCGATCTCCAGCTCGCGCAATTGGTCCGCCAGTTCGTTCTGATTGCGAGCGGGGATGAAATAGGTCGGAGAGCGCTGCAGCATCGTGACGTGGTCGCAGTCGCCCGCAATGGCCGGAATGACCGTCGCCGCAGTGGCCCCTGAGCCAATCACGACGACCTTCTTGCCGGTGTAGTCCAGGTCTTCCGGCCAGGTCTGGGGATGAACGATCTGGCCGTTGAACTCCTCCATTCCTTCCCAGTCGGGCGTGTAACCCTCCGCGTGGCGGTAGTAGCCCTGGCACATCCAGAGAAAGTTGGCTGTGAAACGAATCGGTTCGTCGGTATCGCTCCGAGTTCCCTCGATCGTCCACAAGTTGTCCTCGTTCGACCAATTTGCCGAACTGATCGTATGTGCGTAGCGGATGTGGCGACCAAGCTCGTTCTCGTCGATGACTTCGCCCATGTAGTTGCGAATTTCTTCAGCCGTCGCGATCGGCGCGCCGGTCCACGGCTTGAACCGGTAACCAAAAGTATAGAGATCACTGTCCGAACGGATGCCGGGGTAGCGATGCATCAGCCACGTTCCCCCAAAGCTCTCCAATCCCTCGAGGACGACGAAGCTCTTCCCGGGACATTGCTGCTTGAGATGATAGGCAGCGCCTACTCCTGATATTCCGGCTCCGACGACCAGAACGTCAAAGTGTTCGGTTTTCTGCGCTGCGGCCTTCGAGGGTGTCGGTCTGCTTGTCATGAATTTGCCTTCATCTGTCAATCTACGATGGCTAGAGACGGCCACAGACGCCGAGGGTCCCGGGTCACAGATTTCGACCTCGAGCACCATGGCCCCTACCGTGGAGGACGCTCAGGATACCGAGACCAGTCCGTAGGTCGTGATCGCCCGGACCAGATCAAGCGAGCTGATTATTCCGACCAGCTCACCAGTCCCGACTTCTGTCACCGGCAGACGGTGAATCTGATCGCGGACTAGCCGATTCGCAACGTCTTCGATCGGATCGTCCGGGTGTGCAACGAGCGGATCCATTGTCATGATATCTCGTACCTTGTGCTCGACTAGCTGGTCGCCGATCCGCTGCGAGTCCTTGGCGATGTACTGGAGCGCGGTAATCGGAATCGGAAACGGACTCGAATAGTAGGGACCGAGCCTCGAGGCCTCGTGCTGCCCCTCCCATAGCGTTCGGACGACATCAGCCTGCGAAGCCACTCCAACGAGTCGCCCATGTTCGACGACCGGCGCCCCACTGACACCACGTTTCACGAGGACGCTATCCATTTCATTGAGCGTCATCTCCGGGATGAGAGTGACGACGCTGCGGGTCATCAAATCCGACGCGGTGATACCCATGTCGTTCGCTGCCTCCTGCTTCATGACCACCGATGCTCGAGCAAACCGGGGGCGTGTCACTCGCTACGTTGCAGACGCCGTGCCACCTGTGCCTTCGCTGTGCTGCTGCTTCGATTGGAGTGAGGTCGATTGTCCCGGCGGTGGGGCAGATTTTCACGCGCGCGCCCGCTCCGGCTTCGGTTCACCCTGTCTTGCCGAAGTCCCGGTCGTTTCGGGCGCGGCCTGGAATTTCGCGAATGCGGCCGAGCAGCGGGGGCGCGGCGGCGATGTCTTCGAGCTGCCGGCGCGTCTTGGTCGTCTAAATTGAATCATGCTGCTTTCCCATCAGATCAGATCAGATCAAGCCTCGCTCGATCAGTCTTAAACACAACTCGCGAACACGACTCGCCAACCCCAACGACACGTCATCCAGTCGCATTGGATTGCAGCAGGAACCAAGCTCTCCGAGGCCACAGCCTCTCCTCGGCCCGAGCTCAGACATCGAAAGAATCGGGTACCCTGACTGCCTCGTGCCCCCTGATTTCCGGAGTCTCAAGTGACGACAGACCTGCACTCCCTCCTCGAGCTTCTCGATCTCGAAGAGATCGAGCTCAACCTGTTTCGTGGACGAAGCCCCCAGGAGCGCTCCCAGCGGGTATTCGGTGGGCAGGTCGTCGGTCAGGCTCTGGTCGCCGCGAATCGCACAGTCGAAGATCGTCACGTCCATTCGCTGAAGGGTGATTTTCTCAGGCCGGGCGACCCGAAAATCCCCATCCTCTACGAAGTCGATCGCATCCGCGATGGCCGCAGCTTCACGACGCGGCGTGTCGTCGCGATCCAGCACGGCCGCGCGATCTTCAGCATGTCCGTCTCGTTCCAGGTCGAAGAATCCGGCTTCGAGCATCATACGCCCATGCCGGACGTGCCCTCTCCCGAGGAGACGCCGGATCCGGACCAGTTCGACGAAAAAGTCCGGAAACACATCCCGGAGGAGCATCGACAGTGGCTGGACGCACCCAGGCCCATCGAATCTCGTCCTGTGAATCCGATCGATCCGATCGAGCCTGACAAGCGGCCGCCACAGCTCGCTGTATGGATGCGGGCCTCGGGAAGAATGCCAGATGACGATCGCCTCCATCAATGCGTACTCGCCTATGCATCAGACATGCACCTGCTCGATACCTGCCTATTGCCACATGCCGTGTCGTGGATGAATCCTAAATTCCAGTCCGCGAGCCTCGACCACTCGATCTGGTTTCACCACCGCTTTCGCGCCGACGAGTGGCTGCTTTTCGTACAAGACGCCCCATCCGCCTCCGGCGGTCGCGGCTTCAATCGAGGGCTCATCTATACAGAGGATGGGCAACTGGTCGCGTCGGTCGTGCAAGAAGGTCTCATTCGCCTGCACCAATAGGAGCAAGGCGCCAGCGATCTGCACGCTCTGCAGAAACCGATCGCGCGCGGGTCCAGATGATCTCGCCTCTGATGAGTTAGAATTTTCCCCCTGCGCGCCAAAGGAGAAACCATGTCGCAAAAGATGACGACGTCGGAGCGGGAGGCCTTCCTGGCGGATCTACACGTGGGCGTAGTCAGCATTGCCGAGAAGGATCGCGGCCCTCTGACTGCACCGATCTGGTACGACTACGAGCCCGGTGGCGAACTCTGGATCCTGACTGGACGAAGCTCGCGGAAGGGAAAGTTGCTCCAGGATGTGGGGCGATTCAGTCTCGTCGCACAGACCGAAACACCGCCCTACAAATATGTCAGTGTCGAGGGGCCGATCACGTCGATCGGGAAACCCGACCTCGAGCGCGACGAGCGGCCCATGGCCCATCGCTATCTCGGCAAAGAGCTAGGCGACGGCTACATCGAGTCGACACGGGGTGAGGGAGAGGCGGACGACATGCTCGTCAAGATGCAACCCGAGCGCTGGCTGACAATCGACTACTCGAAGTAGTTCGCTTCAAGCCGACGAGCGAGCCCGGCCAGGAACACGACGTATGTCCCAAGCACAAGATCAACCATCACGATCCAACGCACTGATTGGGAGAATGTTCGTCCACCCGGCATTCGACTATGTCTTCATCGGAGGAGCGCTCAGTCTCGTCGCGATAGCCGTCGTGTCGCTCTACCCGGGACTTCTGCCATTTTTCACGGCGGAGGATTTCAGGTATTTCATCCTTTTCAGCAATAGTGCGCATTTCGCGGCATCCTCCGTCAGGCTCTACACGAAGCCGAAGGGCGAGCAGTCGATGCCCATCGTCAAAGTCGTGCTCCCCCTGGTGGCTCTTGGACTCGTCACACTCTGCATGTTTCGCGCCGACACTCTGGGAGCCAACTTAAGAGCGCTCTACTTCACCTGGTCACCCTATCACTATGCCGCCCAGGCCTATGGCCTGTCGGTGATGTACTGCTACCGCTCGGGGTGTCTCCTCAGCGTGAGCAACAAGAGACTCTTGTGGTGGGTCGCCATGTTCCCGTTCATTGCCAACTTCATGCTCGCGCGCGGGGCCGGTATACATTGGCTGGACATCGGCGGCTGGCTCGACAACCCGACTGCAATCACATTCCTGAAGCAATTTCAATTCATCATGCCCTACATCGCCTTCACGGCGATCCCTCTCTTGTTCTGGCGTATCTGGCGCAGTGAGGTGCGCCCCATGCCTCTGATCAGCGCTCTCATGCTCTTCACGAACGGCATCTGGTGGGTCACGATGGACACGGCCCAGGCGTTCGTTTGGGCGACGATCTTTCACGGCGTTCAGTATCTCGCGATCGTGATCATCTTTCACGTAAAAGATCAGATGAGCCTGCCTGGCAATCGCCATGGCGTCGCCTACCACAGTCTGTGGTTCTACGGCGCATGCTTTCTATTGGGCTACAGCCTGTTCGATTGGTTTCCACGCGCGTACGTCTTTGCCGGCTTCACGCCCGCCACGAGCGTGATGCTCACGGTCGCCATGATCAACATTCATCATTTCATAGTAGATTCCTTCATCTGGCGATTGAAGAAATCGGACAAGAATCGCGTAATCGTCGATTCGGATGCGGCGGCCCCTGCGTAGACGGCGGCCGCGATACAAAATGACTCTCTGCGGCCCGCTTGTTTGTGTATCTTGGGACGGTAGGCCGCAATAGAGGACTCGCCACGTCTGCCGATATCCCAATCTCTTTTGTCCAGATGCTATTTCGCATCAACGTCGGGCTTCTGATCCTGCTCTTCGCGAGCACAGACGCGCGAGGACAAGATTCCGACAGCGGCGCCACGGATGATATCTGGGCGGGCACAGAAGAAATGGTTGTCCGCGGCTCTGCCGGCGGCGGCGTTCTGGCCGACATCGCTCGATCAAATTCCGTGACCGCCTTCAATTCCGAGGATCTCGCGGTCATCGGTGCCGCCGACATCTCCGACCTCGCCAACTTCACACCGAACCTCGAAATCGTCGTTGCGGGATCGACGTCTCCGACATTCTTCATCCGCGGAATTGGTCTGAATGATTTCAATGCCAATGCCGCTGGGGCCGTCGCCATCTACCAGGATGACGTACCGCTCAACTCTCCGGCCATTCAGCTCGGATCCTTGTTCGACGTCGAGAATGCGGCTGTTCTACGCGGTCCCCAGGGCACCGGTCCCTATCGCAACGCATCCGCGGGCTCGGTCAAGGTCTACTCGAAGAAACCGACCGGCGACTTCGGCGTCACTTTCAAAGCGGAACTCGGAAACTATGACGCCCGCGATTTCGAAGGCAGCCTTCAGTTTCCGATTACCAATGACACCCTCTGGGCCCGGATCTCATTTCGTTCGACGACGCGCGAAGGCACGTTCAAGAACAGGTGTGCCGGAGCCCCCCCACGTGAGGGCCGTCCTGTTCGAATCACGCTCAACCCATTCGAAGCTTCCCATTGTGGGGAATTCCTTTTTTTTGGTGAAGCCTCCAACGTCGATGCCAATCAGCCCACATGGCTGAATAGTCGAAACAACTGGGCGCTTCGCGGCGTGTTCCTGTTTCAGCCTGATGTTCAAGGCGACGTCGAAATGGACTGGCTCGTCACGGCTCGCGGAAGTCGCCGGGACGAGCCTTCGTTCGTCGGACAATCGATCGGGACCAACGGAATCCAGCGCTACATCGACCCGGAGACCGGCGAGGAGACTCGGGACCCGATCTTCGGAATTCTGGGCGGCACAGATTTCGGTCGCTACTCCGATCCAGACGTCATCCAGCAGCGCCAGAACTCCCGTGATGCCCTGGACGCTAAATGTGCTCCCTGTACGCCCACTGAGATTCGCGCGAATCGGTTCCACGCGAACAATCGGGTCGCCTCCCATCTCGCCAGGGAACTCGATTCGAATCCCTACAGGGGCAACATCAGCCATTCGGGCGGCACGACAAATGACACATACGGAGTGTCCCTCAAAGGATCGATCGAGTTCGGCGACCTCTTCGAATTGACCACGATCAGTGGCTATGACCATTGGCAGCGCCGCGTCGACCTCGATCTCGACTTCACTTCGAATACACAGTTCGAAACCGACTCCGCCGATGACGGCTGGCAGGTCTTTCAGGAGCTCCGACTCGACGGCCAGTCCTTCGATGGACTGGACAAGATCTTCGGTGGCCCGCTCGATTGGGAAATCGGAGGATTCGTGCTCAACGAAAGTCTCCATGTTTCGACCGACGTCAATTTCGGCACGGCCAGTGGACTCATCGGCGCCCCACGGCGTCGCACCTATCGCCAGAAAGTCCTGAGTCTCGGCGGATACGCCTCCTTCAGCTGGGATTTCTGGGATGCCTTTACGATCGACGGCGGTGTCCGGTTCAACTGGGAGAGACGGACGATGGACGACTACAGACTCGTCACCCTCGGGCCGCCGGACCTGGAAGTCGATGAAGAATTCACCGGCCAGGAGCCCACCGGCACGATTCGCCTGACGTACCGGCCGACCGAGGATTCGAGCGTCTATATCAAGTACACGCATGGCTGGAAGAGCGGAACCTTCAATGCCACGGGCAACCGGAACCTCGGCGTGGTCGACACCAAGCCCGAGGAGATCGATGCCTTCGAAGCCGGACTACGGGGAAGCTATTTCGGCAACCGACTCAATCTGGGTCTCTCGATTTTCCACTACGCCTATCAGGAGTATCAACTCTTCACCTCTCTCAGCGCATTTCGATCGCCTCCCCAGTTCGTCATCGTCAATGCCAGTGATGTCGAGCTCTATGGTTCCGAGGTCGAGGCGACACTCATGCCCTGGGAAGGCGGTCTCGTTGACGTCAAGTTTTCTTGGTTGGAAGGTGAATTTCTGGAATTCGTTCGAACGAGCGTCGGGAGCCGTCTAATCGGAGGCGCCCTCATCGCCGTCCCCATCGAAACCGATCAGTCCGGCAATCGGCTTCTCAATGCCCCGCGCTATACCATCACGATGTCCCTCCAACAGGCGTTTCCAATCGGCCACTTCGGCTCGATCGTCGCCCGGTGGGACGGCTTGTGGAAGGATACGACCTACTTCGATTCGAGCGAGGGGCGGGGACTCCTGAACGCACAGGACGAACAACTCCTGCCCAAGAATACGATTGGCATGGGCCCTCATTGGATTCACAACGTCAGGCTGGCGTATCTCACTCCAGATGAGTCGATCGACGTCGCGCTCTGGGTTCGAAACGTGACGGACGAAGCGGTCAAGGCATTTTCCGCGGACTTGACGGCTTTTCAAAAAACGACTCTGCACTTCGTCGGGGATCCAAGGACATTCGGAGTCACGACGTCCATCAGATTCTAGAGCGAGCGGCTTGAACCAATCCCCGAGGGAGCGTTGTCGATATCCAGATCGAATGACGAGAGGGGGCAAAGGGCGCCGAGTAGCCGGTAACTCATGCTATTCTGCGTGCTTCGTTATTCCATGCCAAAAAAGGTGTCTGATGAAATTGCGTGCTCACTTCTCCGCCCTCATTCTCGGCTCTCTTCTTCTGGCCGTCGGGTGCGCCAAGCCAGCGTTCGATGTCTCCGCAATATTCGATCCGCTAGCCACCTTTCCTCCGGAAGCGACCTTCTCGTGGAACGACAAGGCCAATCACCCGCCCGACAATCCCGAGCTTCAATCGCTCGGCTACGATCGACTTCTCAAGCAGATTTCGAACGAAGAGTTCGCCAACCGCGGATATACCCACGTTGCGACGGGCGCGGCCGACTTTTTGCTTTCGTATGAGCTGACCATTCATCGCTGGATCAGCGCGGAAAAGACCCAGGCGACCGGGACCTTGTCTCTTAGTCTCGTCGACACGAAGACCAACAACCGGGTGTGGCTGGGCTACGGCCGAGCCCAGGTGCTCGTCGGGCTCAGCGAGGAAGAGCGCAGCGAGCGCCTGCGTCTCATTCTCGTGGAGATGCTCAAGGAATTCCCACCGAATCAGCGCGGCGACGGATAGGCCGACGGATCGACCGGGCGCTCACGCACCCGGATGACGAGTACACCCGGCGTGGCTAATCCGCGTCGAGCGGCCTGACCTCTGGCGAGGCGGCCACGTGTGTTCGCTGTCGATCTCGAATCTGCTTCCTCAGACGCTCGACCGTGCCGAGAGCCTGGGACTTCATGAGCCGATCGCCAATCGAAGCGGGGATGGATCCGCCAATCTCAGCCTGCGTCATGTGCGTCGCCGATGTGCCACCCTGCCCGTCTGGCCGAAATTCCCAGTATCCGCTTGCTCCGGCCAATCGGACAACTCCCTTCTGCACGGCAGGCAAGGCATCGTTCGCCTCTGCCCATTCGATCCGATGGATACCAGCCTCTGAATCCTCTGTGTGAACGACGCGCAGGGCCAACTCCCGATCCGAAAGCAAGAAAGGCAGATCGATGAACGTGTAGACGAGCGCTTCGTGCTCCGAGCGTTCGAGAATGCGACGACGTTGTCCGGCGGGAAGGTCGGATGAAGAGACCATTCCGGCCATCAACGTGGTGGCCGCCACGAATGGAGAAACGTCAAAGGTCGTCTCGATCTTGAAGGCCGGCCGACCCACTGTGCGTTCGGCTTCCACGAAGAGCGTGAACACAGCCTCGCCGTCCGTACGATGGTCCGCCAGCTTCCAACGCTCAACCGCTCCGTTCGCCTGACCAGGCCGATGCGCCAGCAGGACGAAGACAATCGCGAGCCACGCGTACCGCATCATCGTCTCCTTCACTCTCCGCGATCTCTGTAGCAACCATCCGGGCACTCGGCCTGTAAACGCCGATACGATCGGTCGAACCATTATCGCATGAATACCCCTGGCGTGAGCTTCAATCTCGTCGATCTCGACCTCCCTACCCAACATGCCGACTAGATTCCCCTGAATCGAAGCTCGAGCCTGTAAGCTAGTGGAGAACTCGAGGCACCCATACTCAGGAGAGTTGCGATGGATGAGAACCAGACGAGGAATGTTCTCTACGAGACCAGGGGTCCAGTTGCCCTGATTACCCTCAACCGACCCCAGTACCGCAACGCGCAGAGCTGGCAGCTTCTCGACGAACTCGACGAAGCACTCGACCGCGCACAGGCCGATCAAACCATCAGTGTCATTGTCGTAAAGGGAGAGGGAGATCACTTCTCTTCTGGACACGACCTCGGCACGCCGGAACAGGTCGAGGACTACAAGGAGCGCGGAATTCCGCCCGTGGGAATCGCCGAGTACGATGCGTTCCGAAAGTACAACCTGGATCTCACACTCAAATGGAGAAATCTCCCCAAACCCACCATCGCCATGGTTCGTGGTTATTGCATCTACGGAGGCTGGATGATCGCCGCTGCCATGGACGTCATCTTCGCCTCACCCGACGCCCGGTTTCTTGCTGGACCGGTCGAGTACCTCTCTGTGCCCTTCGACGTCGGATTCCGCAAGGCCAAGGAGCTCTTGTTCGAAAGTCGCTTCATCGATGCAGAGGAGGCTCGTTCACTCGATTTCGTCAATCGAGTCTACCCGTCGGAGGACCTCGAAGCCGAGACGCTGGCATGGGCCAATCGCGTCGCCGAGAACGGCTATGGGGGATTGCGTATGGCGAAACTGGCGGTCAACAAGATGCAAGACTTGTTGGGCTTCAGTGCAGCGATGGAGGCCGCCTTCGCTGACTTTCTCGTGCTCGCAAGAATGGCCGGACATCCACCGGCCCCTCGACTGGAGCGAAAGCTCGGCGGCGTCGATCTTGCACTACGAGGTCAGCGCAGCGAGCGACAGTGAACGGGGCGGGAACTCAATCGAGCTCATCGAGCAGATGCGTCGCGTCCTCCGCAAGACCCGGGACGCGCACCGCGATCGTCTTCATCCTGTCGTCCGTGCTGTCGCCCATCGCCCAACGGTGGTGGAGCTGCTCGAGCACGGTCGCCGTCTTCCAGAGCGCGAACGCTTCGTACCAGCGTGCTTTCGACAAATCCAGGCCAGTTCGTTCCGCGTAGATCTTCTTGACCTCGGCCCGAGTCGGCAGACCCATGCTTTCCATCCCGGGATGTCCCCCCCGAACGACGTCACCATCCGAGGGATCGGGCCAGTAGTTGAGCAGCGTCCCCAGATCGATCAGCGGATCACCCAACGTGGTCATGTCCCAATCGAAAAAGGCGATCACTCGATCGGGATCAGTGGGATCGAACATGCAATTGTCCAGCTTCAAATCGTTATGGACGAGAGAGACGCGCTGCGCCTCGGGAGTGGACTCCTCGAGACGCGCATGAACTGCGCTCATGACCTCGTCGTGGTCCGGATCGGCAACCAGATCCCATCGCTTCTTCCAGCCCTTCACTTGACGCTCTACGAATCCCTCAGGTCGACCGAGGTCGGCCAGGTCGCACTCGACCGGGTCGAGGAGGTGAAAATCTGCGATCGCCTCGACCAACGCGATGCCGATTCGCTGGCCGACATCTGCGTGTACGCGCATCGCCTCTGGGATCACGCCCCGAATGACCTCACCTCGCCGCCGCTCCATCACGAAGAAATCCGCGCCCGCCACGGCAGGGTCATCGCAGAACAAATATGCCCTGGGAGCACGATCGAATTGCCGCCATAGCCGCGACAACACCTTGTACTCACGTTTCATGTCATGCGCACCTGGAGCCAGCGTTCCGAAAGGCGGCCGGCGGAGCACGAGCTCGAGATCAGCGAAGCGGACGAGATACGTGAGGTTGGCGGCGCCGTTGGGGAATTGCATGACCTCGAAGGAGCCCGTCAGATCGAGCTCGTCCGGCAGGTTGCACCGTAGAAACGTTTCGATCCGGCCCCAATCGAGTTCCTCGCCCCCACGGACCGGAGCCAGCTCCGACGGGGCGTCGTCCCGAAACGGATCGACGGAAACCGAAGGAATGGCCCCGCCATTGCCATGTCGTTCGGATTGAGTGTGTGTAGTCTTCTCCATCGCCATCGCAACATTTCCCACGAATATTCGAGTTCAGGATACAACCAATATTCTCGGTGGGTAGTCATGATATGCTGTCGGTCCATGGACCGAATCGACTGGCTGGCACAAGTCACTGAGCCCATCATCGAGCCCGAGCGGCCGATCTGCGATCCTCATCATCATCTCTGGGATCATCCCGATAGTCGATACCTGCTCGACGAGTTGCTGGAAGACACGCGAAGCGGCCACAACGTCGTATCCACCGTCTTCGTGGAGTGCGCCAGCATGTATCGGGATGACGGTCCGGATGCGATGCGGCCGGTTGGGGAGACTGAGTTCGTAAACGGGGTCGCCGCAATGACGGCCAGTGGTGGCTACGGAAAGATTCGTGCAGGCGCCGGAATCGTGAGTTTTGCCGACCTGAACCTCGGCCCTGCCGTGGGCGAGGTTCTCGATGCCCACAGGGACTCGAGCACTCGCTTTCGTGGTATACGCCACGCGGCAGGATGGGATCGCGATGACCAAGTTCGCAACTCCCACACGAACCCATTCGCACACATGCTCGCGGATCAGACGTTTCGCGAGGGATATGAAGAGCTCGGCAAACGTGGGCTCTCCTTCGACGCCTGGCTCTACCACCCTCAAATCCCCGAGCTGATCGACCTGGCGCGGGCGTTTCCGGATACCCCCATCATTTTCGACCACTTCGGAGGGCCGCTGGGCATCGGCCCCTACCAGGCAAGGCGAGAGGAAATATTCATCGCTTGGCGGAAGAACATCGCGGAGCTGGCCCAGTGTCCCAATGTTTTCGCCAAACTGGGCGGACTGGTCATGCCAGTCAACGGATTCGGTTTTCACAAGCGAGACCGACCCGCCACGTCCGATGAGATCGTGGAGGCAACCGGACGCTACTACCGCCATGCGCTCGACTGCTTCGGCGCCGAGCGCTGCATGTTCGAGAGCAATTTTCCGGTCGACAAGCAGAGCTGTAGCTACGCAGTCCTATGGAATGCATTCAAGAAGATGGTCGCGGACGCCTCGGAGTCGGAGAAGTCGGCGCTCTTCCACGACACAGCAACGCGCGCCTACCGCCTCGCGTAGTCCCTTGGTCGCGTAGGGGAGTGGCCGAGTAGTCGAGTCAATTGGAAGAACAGCCGCTCCGACTGAGCCATCAGGCCTTGGCGTGATCGAGACCCATTCGCGGATGTTTTTCGTGCCAATCCGTCGTGCTCTGGTAGACAGCGCCCAGGTCGAGCAGCCGGGTCTCGTGCAGGCGCCGCGCCACGATTTGAAAACCGACCGGCGCTCCGTCATCGGTGAATCCGCAGGGCATGGTGAGCGAAGGCGCGCGCGCCATGTCGACCGGCAGGTTGAAGCGCATGACGAGGAGCCCTTGCTCCGGCGAAAGGTCGCTGCCGCCAATATTCGTATTCGCGGCCAGAGGAATCGGAATGACCGGTGTCAATACTGCCGATACGTCATCGAAAAGACGATCGAAGGCGATCGCATAAGCATCACGAACGGCATTCGCGTCGGCCAGCACCCGCCCCGACACAGCATTCCCGATTTCGAGCAGTCCCCGCAGATCCGGGCCGTACTCATCCGCACGCGAGGGGAAGGTCGCAGCATGGGCATTGGCCACATCTGCAGCACAGATGATCGGCCAGGCCCCCGCGATCGCCGTCACGTCGGGGAGCTCTATTTCCACGATTTCCGCTCCCCGCTCCCGAAAGACGTCCAGCGTCGCAATGACGAGCCCCGCCATCTTCTCATCGCCCACCTCGAGGGCCTCGCGGTCGACACCGATTCGAACGCCCTTCGCGGCGGCGATCGAGCGAGTATCGATCGGCTTCGATCGTTTCGAAGAAGGCATCGGCCAGAGGCTCTGGGAATCTCGGCGATCGCCACCAGCAATCGTTTCGAAGACCGCCGCGCAGTCCGCCACGTTTCGCGTCATCGGCCCAACATGATCGAGTGAGCTGCTCAGAGGAAAGACGCCGTGTAGAGGAACACGTCCATGGGTCGGCTTGAGGCCCGTGAGTCCGCAGCTCGCCGAGGGAAGACGAATCGATCCGCCCGTATCCGAGCCCAACGTTGCAAACGCCAGGCCGGCTGCGGTCGCGACACCCGACCCACTCGATGAAATACCGGTCCAGCGTTCTTTGCACCAGGGATTGATGGGGGGATCCACGCTCGGGTGATGGGAGGTGAAAGCACCTTCGGTCAGTTTGAGCTTGCCTAGAACGACAGCGCCCGCGGTCTCGAGACGCTCGACCACGCAGGACGTCTCGCTGGCCCTGCCCAGTTTGCCGAGAAACTGCGTTCCGGCATAGGTGGGTTCACCCTCGATGTCGCAGAGATCCTTGATGCCGATTGGAACGCCGTGTAGCGGCCCCCTCGAGTTTCCCGCAGCGAGTTCTTCATCGAGCTTCTGTGCCTGTGCCAGGGCACGTTCAGCGAGAACCACGGTGTAGGGACGATATACGGGATCCATCTCGTCGATGCGCGCGAGCATCGCCTGAGTCATCTCCGAGGACGAGAACTCAGCTCGCCCGATCGCAGTACCGACGTCCAATGCCGAGAGCCAATGTGCAGAATCTGGTAGCGACATAACCTATCCTCCATTCTTCGAATCTTTTCGAGCAGTCGATGACCGACTCTCAGAGATTCCGTAGACAATGTGGTAGCAACAGTGTACGACAGCAATAGGTCTCTCTGACTCATTTTTGCCGAACACGACCGCCTAGTGAAGACGCACAACCCTACGCTCGGCCATGAGGAACGAAATCATTTTATGGGCCCGCTCAATCGATTCTCGACCTTGAACCAACGCTCCGCGCCGGAAAGACTGCGGCTCTTGTTCGTAGTCCTCGGAATATTGCTCCTTCTGCTACAGCTTGCTTGCGGGAGCGATGAGTCGCCGCCCCCTGTCGTCGACGACGAGAGCGCTCGCGAACTCTCGCTTGGCAAGCTCATCGGGTTCAAGAGCGATGACGGCGCGCACGTCTGGCGTGGCATTCCCTTTGCCGAAGCCCCGACCGGCGCGTTGCGCTGGCGTGCTCCCCGGGCGCCGAAAGCCTGGGAAGAAACGCTCGAAGCATTGGAGTTCGCTGCGCCCTGCATTCAATTCGCCGGACCAGGCGGACAGCGAGAAGGACTCGACGAGACCGACACCCGCGGCCGGGAAGACTGTCTCTATCTGAACGTCTTCGCTCCACCGTCTACTCCGGAAGAGGTGCCGACAGGCGACGGACGACTTCCGGTGATGCTGTGGATCCACGGAGGAGGCAATACTGTCGGAGACGCCCTCCTCTACGATGCGAGTCGTCTGGCGACTCAGCAAGCCGTCGTGGTCGTGACCATTCAATATCGCCTGGGCATCCTCGGTTGGTTCTCTCACGACGCTCTTTCGAACGACGAGTCGACGCCGGAGGATCGTTCCGGAAACTACGGAACACTCGATGTGATCGCGGCGCTTCAATGGGTCCAGGACCACATCTCAACCTTCGGCGGTGACCCGAATCGCGTCACGGTCTTCGGGGAGTCCGCCGGCGGAACGGACACCATTGCAATACTCGTCTCCCCTCCTGCCGCCGGACTCTTTCAGCGCGCGATCGTTCAGAGCGGCAGCGGCGAGTCGGTCGAACTGAGTGAGGCCCAGAACCCGGTAGACGGAACGCCAGCGGGTCACAAGCGCAGCTCGAGCGAGGTCCTCTGGGCGCTCCTCGTCGCGGACGAGACGGCCAGCGACCGGGATACAGCCCGTGCGCACGCAGCGAACATGACGTCGGACCAGGTGGCTCGCTATCTGCGAAGCAAGAGTCCCACGGAGTTGCTGTCCGTTTTCGGCGGCGCGTTCGCTGGCATGTACGATACGCCCATGCTCTTTCGCGACGGACACGTTCTGCCGAGAGTCGACGCTAGAGAGGCCTTCGCGCAGGGAGAGTACAACGCGGTGCCCGCCATTTTCGGCACCAACCGGGATGAGACGAAGCTCTTCCAGGCCTTCGGTTCGAAACACATCGCCCGGATGAGCATCATGCCGCTCTGGTTCAAGAACGAACGAATGTACGATCTGGGCGCCGAATACACGACGAAGATCTGGAAGGCACGGGGCGTCGACGAGGCGGCTCGCGCCATTACCTCCGCCGGACGTTCGCCAGCCTTCGCCTATCGCTTCGACTGGGACGAAGAAGGAAAGCTGATGTGGTTCGACCTGTCGCGCCTACTCGGCGCGGCACATGCCTTCGAAATTCCATTCGTCTTTGGCTGGCTTTCTTTCGGTCCCGCCACAGACTACATCTTCCCGGAGTCGAGCCTACCCGGAGCGCGAGTTCTTTCCGATCAGATGATGTCGTATTGGGGGCAATTTGCTTATACCGGCGATCCCGGTCGGGGCCGTTCCGGAAGCCAGCCCGAGTGGAAGACCTGGGGAAGCGGCGACGGGCATTTCCTTGTATTCGACAGCGAGGCTGACGGAGGTGTCCGCCTATCGAATACGACCCTGACGCGCGAACTGGTTCTGACCCAGATCGCAAACGACGATCGTTTCGAGGCGACACAAGAGCGCTGTGAGATCTATGCAGACCTCGTTCGCTTCGGTGGCCGGCTCAGCCTCGAAGAATATGAAGCGATTGAGGACGGCAAGTGTAAGGCAATAGAGATCGAGAGCTGAGTCCAAGCAACGCGATTCTCAAGAATTGAGGAAGCGCTTGACCAGCTTCAGGAAGACATCGAGCTGATCATGCTGGACCCAGTGCCCGGCATCCGGAATGCTTTCGAGATCAGCATTCTTGAACGCATCGAAGCGACCGTCTTTCGTCGGATCTCCAAACCCACTCTGCTCACCCCGCACCAGCAATGTCGGACAGGTAACGCGCCCCCACATCGCGCGCATCTCGTCCATGTCGAATCGCTGGGGATAGAAGAGCCGGACGTAGTTGTCGAATTTCCAGCTGAATGTTCCGTCCTCATTGCGAGCCACACCGTGGACCGTGAGGTGATGTGCCTGTTCGGGTGAGAGGAACGAATTAGCGGCGAGCATTCGTTGCGCGGCTGCGTCGATCGAGGGGTAGTGTTTCGGCCTCTTGGATGAGAACTCCCGCACTTGATCGATCCACTCGGCGGTACGCTCCCAGGCCGGCTTGCCGAGGCGACTCTTGATCATCTCGGGAGGAGGACCGAGGCCCTCGATGTTGACGAGTTTCTGCACCCGGTCCGGATACACCGACGCATAATGCGTGACGACGGAGCCTCCAAGCGAATGGCCGACGAGAATGACCGGAAAAAGGTCGAGCGTGTTCAAGAGTTGAGCAAGGTCGAGCACGAACTCTTGAATCATGTAGTTGCCGCCGCGCGCCCACTCACTGTCTCCATGGCCGCGAAGATCCGGGGCAATCACGTGAAAGTCGTCACGTAGCGCTCGCGCGACCCAATCCCAGTTGCGCGCGTGATCACGCCCCCCGTGCACGAGAACGAGCGGAGGCTTGTCGTGGTTGCCCCAATCCGCGAAGTGAAGCCTCAGACGCTGGGATACGTAATAGCTCGAAACAGGACCGAGAATTTCGCGATGGTCTACCATTTTCAAAGCCTAGCGAATCGGCTCCCGCCGATTCGAATCACGAGGAAATCAGCGATGAAAATTGGAGTCTTTGCCACGTTCATGTCCCCGATCGCCACCCCCGAGATGATTGCAGATTTCGGGCGTCGAGCTGAGGAGAGCGGCCTCGACTCGATCTGGCTTGGCGAGCACGTCGTGCTCTTCGACGAGATGGAATTCCCCTACCCCGGCTCACGGGACGGAAAGATCCCGGTCCCGGACGGCGGCGGATTGCTTGACACCGTCGCGACATTCGGCTTCCTGGCGAGCGCGACCTCGACTGTCCGTCTCGGGACAGGAATCTGCCTCGTCCCACAACGCAATCCGGTCTACACCGCGAAGGAATTTGCGACCCTCGACTGGCTATCAGGTGGGCGAATCGACTTTGGAATCGGCGTAGGCTGGTGCAAGGAAGAGGTGATTGCGTGCGGCTACAGCTTTGAAGATCGCGGGGCGCGCTGTGACGAGTTCCTCGAGGTCATCAAGAGACTATGGACCGAGCCGGTGGCGTCTTTCACCGGGGAACACTTCGAACTCCCTGCTTGCCGCATGGACCCAAAGCCAGTCCAGAAGCCATCCATTCCGATCATCGTAGGCGGTCATGGTAAGCCCAGCCTTCGACGCGCAGCGCGATTCGGGTCAGGATGGTACGCCTTTGGTGTCACACCGAAGATCTTGAAGAAGACCCTGACAGAGCTCGATGCGGCGCTCGCAAACGAGGGCCGTAGCCGTGAGGGCTTCGAGATCAGCGTCACACCGCCCTACAACGTCACTGCGGAAATGCTGTCGGAATTCCAGGATCTCGGAGTCGATCGCTTGCTCCCGATGCTGGGCCCACAAAAGCCCGATGCGATCTCGGCGCGATTGAAGGAACTGGAGGGCCTTGTACGCGCCAGTGCCTAGAAGAGCATGCCCGCACGACGAAACCAGATCGATTCTACTCGAGTGCCGAGCCCTCGATCGTGATTCGGTGCATCAGTCGCCTCTGTCCCTGGTAGTCATTCAGGGCGTAGTGCCAGGTCGCACGATTGTCCCAGAATGCGATCGACCCCGGCTTCCAATTGAAACGAACCGTAAATTCCGGTCGAACCGCATGTTGATACAGGTAGTCCAGTAGCGGCCTCGACTCCTCTCGAGACCAACCCTCGAAACGGATGGTGAACCCGGGATTGACGTACAAAGCCTTGCGGCCGCTGTCCGGATGCTGAATGACGACGGGGTGGACGGCATCCTGGGTCGCAGCCTGGGAGTTTCCGATGCGACCGGCGAGCCCACCGGCTGTTGGACTCGCAGCACCGAATACATGCCTGCTGGAGTGGACCGCTTCGAGTCCTTCGAGAGTCTTCTTGAGTCCTGAAGAGAGCGCATCGTAGGCCGCATACATGCTGGCGAATAGCGTGTCGCCGCCGCTCTTCGGAATTTCGAGCGCGTAGAGGATCGAGCCCATCGCGGGTTCGACATCATAGGAATGGTCGGTATGCCAGCCGCCGCCGATGTTGACCTTCTGGTCCGGCTCCTTTCGGACTTCGGCGATCTGGGGGTAGTCGGGAACAGCGCCGAAGAAACGATTGACATTGACCTTTCCCCAGCGTTCGGCGAAGGCAATGTGTTGCTCGGGCGTCATCTTCTGATCGCGAAGAAAGATGACGCCGTGATCTCGATGTGCCTTTCGAAGCTCTTCGAAAGTGGCGTCCGAGAGATCAGTGACGTCTACGTCGTGAATCACGGCTCCGAGCGCACTCGACGCCGGCTCGATGCGAAGTACGGCCATTTCAATTCTCCTGGACTCCTGATATGCCTTGAACGGGCGGCGAGCCGCAGAAGCCAGCATTGCGGATGCGACCTCGGTACGTCAACTACAATCCACAACCTCACCGAAGGATCTCCAATGCAAGTGATCAGAATGCCTGTTTCCGGAAGGATCAAGACTCCGAGAACCTTCCATTGGGCCCTTGGGCTCGCCGTGCTCGTCTGCGCATGTTCAACGACTTCTCGTGACTCGGCTGGCGACCTTCACTTCGATTCGATCGTCATCGACGGACACTCGGATACCACGCCAAGGTTTCAAGATCCGACCTGGTCGTTTGGCGAACGTCACGATGCCCGGGACGGCAGCATGGATCTTCCGCGAATCCGTGAGGGTGGCCTCGACGTGCAGTTCTGGTCGATCTATATGGGCAAACGCGAGACCCCCGGCACTGCATTGCGCGAGGCGCTCGAACGCATCGACGCGGTCCACGAAATGGCCGCGCGTTATTCAGATGACGTTGTCGTTGCCGGTAGCGTGCGCGAAATCCGCGACGCAGTCGCCAGCGGAAAATTCGTCAGCTTGATGGGGATCGAGGGCGGCCACATCATCGAGGAGAGCCTTCCCGCGCTGCGCAATTTCTATCGCCTGGGCGTTCGCTACATGACGCTGACACACTCGTTTCACACGAGCTGGGCCGACTCATCGGGAACCCGTGATGTTCCCGCTCCGATTCACGATGGACTCACCGAGTTCGGCAAACAGGTCGTCGCCGAGATGAACCGCATCGGCATGCTGGTCGATGTTTCCCATGTCTCCGACAAGACCTTCATCGACGCCCTCGAAGTGACGCGTGCGCCCGTCATCGCGTCGCACTCCTCCGCCCGCGCGATCGCCGATCACACGCGCAACATGAGCAACGACATGCTTCGTGCCCTCGCCAAGAACGGCGGTGTCGTGATGATCAATTTCTATCCCGCGTATATCGACGAGAAGGCCCGCGACGAGACGCGGGTCTATTTCGAGGAACACGCCGAGCGATTCGAGAACATGGTCGCCGCCGCGGACGGCGACGCCCGCAAGCGACGTGCTCTGATGACTCAGCATTTTGCGCAATACCCCGTACCTCAGACGTCATTGGATACGTTGCTGGATCATTTTGATCTCGCGATCGAAGTCGCAGGGCCGAACCACGTGGGCCTCGGCGCGGATTGGGACGGCGTCGCGAGCATGCCTGTCGGCATGGAAGAGATCAGCGAACTGCCGTCGCTCACGAGAGGCCTTCTCTCGCGGGGCCATTCCCACGAAACGGTGCGAAAGGTCCTCGGGGAGAACCTCCTCCGCGTACTGGAAGAGGCGGAACAGGTGGCGCAGGAGATTCGTGACGAAGAAGCCCGGAACCGAATGCTCGCCGGGGGTTCGTGAAAAATCCGAAGGACCATGCCGCCTCCAACTTCGCCTATACTCCACCAACCCGCACATCCGTGCCGGCGGACTATCTGGGGAGACAACACCGTGGCCGAACACTTCGAACTCTTGATTCGCGGCGGAACCCTGGTCGATGGCAGTGGCGCCCCGGGGCGAATGGGTGAACTCGGCATTCGTGACGGGCGTATCGCCGCCATCGGAGCCCCCTTGGAGCTCGGCGACGATGCGGACGAGATCCTCGACGCCAGCGGCGCAGTCGTCTCGCCCGGCTTCATCGACGTTCACACCCACTACGACGCACAGATCTTCTGGGACCCGATGCTGACGCCCTCTCCCTGGCATGGGGTCACGACCGCGGTGATCGGAAATTGTGGCTTCGGCGTTGCGCCGACCCGCCCGGCGGACCGGAAATTGATCCTTCGTACACTCGAGAATGTCGAAGGCATGAGCCTGTCCGCACTCGAAGCCGGTCTAGGCGAAGAATGGCCCTTCGAGAGCTTTCCCGACTACCTCGATGCAATCGATGAAGCCGGCCATGCCATCAACGTCGCCGTGCTGATCGGGCATACGCCCCTGCGGACTTTCGTGATGGGCGAAAAGGCGGTGACCGATCCGGCGAGTGATGAACAGGTTGCCGAAATGAAAAAGATCGTCGAGGAGGCACTGCAGGCCGGTGCGATCGGCTTTGCCACCTCGAAAGCACCGACCCATATCGGCTACGACGGTCATCCGGTGCCCAGTCGAGTCGCCGATGTCGAAGAGATCAATCGGATTGCGGATGCCTTGAAGAATTCGGAGCACGGCGTGTTGCAGGCCACCATAGGCTCCGGTTTCTTCAATCCCCAATTCGCCGAAATCAATCGACGGACGGGCAAGCCCGTATCGTGGACCGCGTTGTTGACGGATCTGATGCCCAGCGAAGCGATCGAAGGAATCCTCAAGGCGACGAGCGAGTTGCAGGCCGACGGGGTCGCGGTCTATCCGCAGGTATCCAGTCGGCCCCTCATGTTCGAATTCGATCTGAGGGCGCCCTTCCCGCTCGAGAGTCATCCGAGCATGCAACCCATCTCGAAGGCGCCATTCGAAGATCGCGAAGCACGCTACCGCGATCCAGAGATCCGCAGAGCCGTCGTCGAAGCCTTCACTTCTGGTGGCTTTGCCGACAAGATATCGCGTATGGCCATCAGCCATCATCCCGCGGATGAGTCATTGCTCGAATGCACGCTTGGCGACATCGCAGAGCAACGCGGTCTCAAGGCCATCGAACTGGCGATCGAGCTCTCCCTCGAAACCGGCCTCGAGACGCGTTTCCGCATGGCGGCAGCGAATACCGATGAAGAGATGGTCGGTCGGCTACTGCAACATCCGGCGACGATGTTGGGCTTGTCCGACGCGGGGGCGCACGCGAGTCAACTCTGTGACGCCGGCGCTTCGACGCATCTGCTCGGACATTGGGTTCGCGAAAAAGGGGTTTTGACCGTCGAAGAAGCCGTGAGACGCCTGACGACCCAGCCTGCCGAGATCTTCGGAATCACCGATCGCGGTCGACTCGAAACTGGACTCGCAGCCGATATCGCGATCTTCGACCCGGAGAGCGTCGCCTGCGATCGGGTACGACGCGTACACGACTTTCCGGGCGGGGCTGATCGCCTCGTGGCCGACGCCTTTGGCATGCGGGCAGTGATCGTCAACGGCATCGTGTTGCGCGAAGGCGAAAAAGATCGTTTCCTTCCGAGTGATTCACTGCCTGGCAAAGTATTGCGTGGAGGTCATGCCTGATGAGAGATGTAGTCATTTCTGCCGATTCCCATATCACTGAGGCGCCCGATACCTATACGGCGCACATCTCCAGAAAATGGAAAGACCGGGCCCCTGTCATGAAATTTCTCGGCGAAGAAGCCGGCGATATGTTCGTGATCGACGGCATGACCAAGCCGATCCCAATGGGCCTGGTTGCGGCGGCCGGCAAGCCCGCCGATGAAATCCGCATCATGGGTGCACGCTTCGATGACCTTCACCGCGGCGGCTGGGACCCCAAAGCGCGACGTGCCGATCAGATTCGAGACGGTGTCGATGCGGAGATCATCTATCCGACAGTCGGCATGGTGCTCTGCAATCACAAAGACCTGGACTACAAGAAAGCGTGCTTCGATGCGTACAATCAATGGATCGCTGAATACTGCTCCGAGGACCCTGCTCGCCTGATCGGCTGCGGACAGACGGCGATGCGAACACCGGAGGAAGGGATCGAGGATCTGCGCGCCATCAAGGCGCTCGGCCTGGGCGGCGTCATGATGCCCGGAAATCCCGGACTCGAAGACTACGACTCGACGATCTATGACGGCTTCTGGGAAGCGGCGATCGATCTCGGGCTGCCGCTGAGCTTCCACATTCTCACGACGCCGACCGAACACTCACGCGGCCCGAAGTTGAATGGCTTTCTTTCGATCGTGCGCGGCTGCCAGGACATCATGGGCATGCTGGTACTCGGTGGTGTTTTCGAGCGGCATCCAAAATTGAAGGTGGTCTGCGCCGAAGCCGATGCAGGTTGGGTACCGCATTACATGTATCGAATGGACCACGCCTTCAAACGTCACCGCAATTGGCTACCAGCGGGACAAGAGTTGTCGAAACTTCCCTCGGAGTATTTCTCGGAGAACATCTACTCCACGTTCCAGGATGACTGGGTTGCATTCAAAGTCACTGAATTGATGAATTGGAAGCGCTTGATGTGGGCAAATGATTTCCCCCACAGCGACTCCACGTGGCCGTGGTCGCAGGAGATGCTGAACGAGCACTGCAGCGACCTCTCAGCCGAACAACGTCGCCACATCCTCGGACAAAATGTGGCCGACCTCTACCACATCGACACGGAGGCCATTGCAGGCACTGCGGCCTAGAGGTCTCCAGCTACTCGAGTGCGTCGCCGTCACTGAATTCGTCCGGTAATTCTTCGCCACGCGCTCGCGCCTGGTGGCGATCGCGCAAGATCTCGGCCGCTTTCACGAGCACCTCACGCTTTGGTAGCTTTGCGTCGATGCGCTCGATCTCGTCGAGTTCTTGTTCGGTAAAGCCGGCTTCGAGGCGATCTTGGCGGGCCAGTTCACGTCCAGAAAACGAAAACGCGCGGTCCGTCTCCAGCTGGAATTCCTTGGCGCGCTTCGCCCGTGCCGGATCGTCCCTCGTAAATTCGCGCGACCAGTTGCTACCGAATCGGACGTGAGTGAGCTCGTCCGCCAACACGAAATCGATCGCTTGAGCGATCTTCATGTCTCCCACCTCGTGGCCGTATTCGATCAGCGACCGGAACGTATCGCACGCGAGTCCTTCCAGGCAGCGATTCACGCCCGTCACCCGAAGGACTGGATCGTCATGACAGGAGGTTTCAAACAAGAAAGTACTCTCGGGATACTGACCGACCTCGGCACCCACATGATCCATCAACTTCTCGAAGATTTGAACGTGTCGGGCTTCGTCCCAGCATTGCCGCGCCATGTTCATCTTGAAGCCCCATGGTGCCTCTGGAAAATCCCAGGCCGTACGACCCGCCGCCTCCAGCGCCTGCATCTCGCCAACGAATATTCCATGGAGCTGAGTTTTCAGCTGTAGCGGAGTGCGCTCGCCCTTCGCTTGAGGCCCGCCGGACGCGATCAAGAACTGAAAGCCTGGACCGAGTTCGTCGTAGACCGCCTCGAGCTCGGTCCCCTCGAACCGCTGGCGGAGTTTGGGCCCAATCTTCTCGAAGATCCGCACGATTTCCTGCACGTCATTTGGCAGCGAACGCATCAGCTGGTTGCGATTGTCCGCACGCTTGAACCGGCGGTCTCGTGCCAGATGGTCGTGGCTCATGAATCGGTCCATGACGAACTCCCTTGCTGTGCAGTCCCCAGTCTAGTTTGCCCGGCTGCGACACGCTCACAGAACTCCCTGATCCGAACGACAGCCTCGGGCGATCCCGCAATGTCCACGTGATCAACGGCGTTCACTTCCAGAAACTCTGCATTCGGAAGATTCTCTGCGAGATACCGCCCGAGCCGAATGGGCACTGCGAGGTCACCGGTAAAATGGATGATCAGCGTCGGGCAGCGAATCTCCGGCAGCAGGGGGCGAACGTCGGTCTCGATCATCATTTTGACAATCTGACGGATCGTTTCACGTGATGAGATCAAATTCTCGAACGACTTATACGCATCGTCATCGAGTTCCGCGCGCGAAATACTGGGGAAGAAAACATCACGAAGGCTGCCACGACCCCATGCCCGAGGTAGGCGTTCGAGCGAGCTCCGAGGAATGCCGATCGGAAAGTCATCGCTCTGGACAAACCGCGCCGTCGTCCCGACGAGAACAAGTCCCTGGACCCGATCTGGATGCGAGTAGGCAAACTGGAGACACATCGGTCCGCCTTCGGAGACCCCGAGAAGGATACAACGATCGATCCCCGCATCGTCCATCACCGCTTCGATATCGTTGGTTCGCTCCTCTAGATTCGGGGACGACATCGTCGGGTCGGACAACCCCTGCCCGCGCTTGTCGAACACGACGAGGTGCGCGCACTCCTCCAGGCTGGCGAAAGCATTTCGCATGACGGGAAGATTCCCCATCAGATTGAGGTGAGAGATGATTCCGGGCGCGAAGAGGATTGTATGCGGCCCCGTCCCCCTCTCGTTGTAGGCGATCTTGAGGCCCTGACTGTTCGCGAATTTCGTCTCGTGCGGCGAAGGCGCGGTCAGCATCTTGAAGGTCAATCGGGTCGGAGGAGCGGGAACGAGCGCTTCAGCGTCCACACCGACCGGTGACTCGAATGAATCATCCACAGGATCCGATGGAGCGTCTCCAGATTCGACGCGCCGCTCGGAATTCTCTCGACCATTGGTCAGCTTCCGGAATCCAATGCCCAACGCAGAAACGGCGACTCCCCCGACCACGATCATCGCCGCCAGGCCGCTCAAGAGCGATTCATTCCCGGAGATCCATGACCCGATTTCGGAAAAAGAAGCCATATACCAAGAAAGAGTAGCGAATCCCGGAGAGAGGCAGTCTGGCAATCCAGACCAGACTCGTTTCGCCGCCAACGAAAAGCAGCGCTGTGCCATCCGCTGTAGGATCGGCGATACAGGATCGACTCTCTCGAAACGAGGGAAAGAGGGAACCAGAAGGGAAACCAGAACGGAACGGAGGAAGTCCGTGCGCGCGATATTGTGCCGAGCGAGCCCGTGGCTGACAGTCTTGCTGCTCGTAGGCTGCGTCGAATCCACTGAGCGCCAATCGGACATGTCGGATCTCCGCGACCCCTGGACTCTGAGCGCCGTTCCCGAAGATCCCGACCTCGCCGCGGGCCAGCAGATATTTGGTTCCTGTGCATCCTGCCACCTAGCCGATGCCGGTGGTCGATCCGACGGAACCATCCCTCGCCTCGCGGGACAGAATGCCCTCATTCTCGAGCGGCGCTTGCGGGCCTTGCTCGACGATTCGGTCGGCTTGCCTGTGATGACACCCTTTGCGCGAGCGCTCACACCAGCGGAGATCGGCCAGGTTTCCGCTTACCTTTCGTCCCTGCCTCGCCCCGCTCGAGTTGGCCTCGGCACCGGTCAGAAGATCACCCGTGGAGCCGAGATCTACGGCGAGCGCTGTCTGATTTGCCATGCAACGAGCGGTATCGGCCAGTCCGAACTGAACGCACCGCGACTCTGCGGCCAGCACGCAGCCTATTCGGTGCGGCGCTTGAACGAGCTTGCGGAACCGGGCATACGCGTTTCAGATCCCGCAATGAGTCTCGTCGCAGCCGGACTCGCCCCGCAAGATCGACGAGCCGTCTCGGATTACCTGGCTCGATTGGAGTGCGACTAATGTCCGAGGGGAAACGACGCAGGTCATCGCGGGAGTTGACCCGACGGAAATTTGTCGGTCTCTCAGCGACTGCTCTGGCCACGGGCTTGTCCCCGCGGCTGCTTCGGGCAGCAGGCGAATCGCGCAAAGCATCGGTCGACACCGATGTCGTCGTCATCGGCGCTGGGCTGGCCGGGCTCACGGCCGCTCGAGAACTGATTCGTCTGGGCAAGGACTCGCTGATCGTACTCGAAGCACGAGACCGAGTCGGTGGCCGCACTCTCAACCTGCCGATCGGTGGCGGCCATATCGTCGAGGGCGGAGGTGAATGGATCGGTCCCGGCCAGGACCGAATCGCGCAGCTCGCGAACCAGCTGAAGGTCCAAACCTTCCCCGCCTTCTACGAAGGCGACACGACCTTCGACGTCCTGAACAAGGTCTCGACCGGCCTGATCCCGGAGGCTTCAGTCGGTCAATCCGTCGATTTTCTCAGACTGGCCTGGAAGATCGACCGCGCCGCCATGAAACTGCCAGCCGGAAAGCCCTGGAATCTTCCGGACGCCGCGCAGTTCGATCGACGCACATTGGGCGATTGGCTATCCGAACATCAGGCGACGACATATAGCTGGGCTGTGTTCCGAATCATCACGCGCGCGATCATGGCAGGCTATCCAGAGCGTATTTCGCTGCTCTGGTTTCTGCATTACGCGCGAGCAGCGGGCGGGCTTCTGCCACTGATCATGAATGACGGCGGCGCGCAGGATCTTCGCTTCGAAGGCGGTTCGCAACTCCTTTCGATCCGCATGGCAGAGGCACTCGCTGACCGACTGCACCTCGGGCAACCGGTCCAGCGCATCGAATATGTCGGCTCGGGAGCGCGCGTGCATAGCCTCGGAACCGTCTACAATGCTCGCCACGTCGTCGTCGCCATGATGCCCTCAGACATCTTGCGCATTCGATTCGAACCCGAACTGCCCCCTCGGAAGCAGGCGCTCACTAAAGGCTTTGCGCGGCTACCACGGCTGCCCATCGTCAAACTCTCGGTGCTCTATGCAACACCGTTCTGGCGAAGCATGGGGCTCAACGGCTCGATGCAGAGTGACCGCGCTCCTCTGCAGCTGGTCTTCGATAACTCGCCCGAGGACGGCTCGATGGGCGTGCTCAGCGCTTTCATGTCCATCGCCGAGGCCCCCGAATTCGCCCACCGCGAAGTTCGGGAGACCCGGGTTCTCGCGGAACTCGCGCGTTATTTCGGCAAGCAGGCCTTCGAGGCCGTGGGCTATGTCGAAAAGGACTGGGCGACAGATCCCTTCAGCACCGGATGCATTACGCCCCTCACCCCCGGAATCCTGAGCGAAAGTGGCCCCGCGCTGCGCGAACCGACCGGGCCGATTCACTGGGCGGGGACCGAAACGGCTGAAGCCTGGTGTGGCTTCATGGATGGGGCTGTACGCTCGGGAGAACGAGTTGCTGCGGAGATCCTGGCATCCTGGCCTGCATATTCTTCCGGATGACAGTTCCGAGACAGCGCATTTTGGAGAGAATCCATGGGTTCAACGGACCAGAGTTTCCAGCTCGGCGACCTGAAGGACGCGGCGGATCCCTACCGCCTCTTCGAATCCGCACGACAGGGCGGCCCGGTCCAACGTTCCGGCGGTAGCTGGCTGATACTGGGCCATGCAGAAGCCACGGAGCTTCTGCGAAATTCGGCGACTCGCTCGGGATTCATCGCCGACGGATACCGCAGCAGGCTCCCTCCCGGTGCGGCCCGCGAAGAGATGGGCCACCGCATCAACTTCCTCGACCCGCCACGCCACGGCCGCGTTCGAAAGCTGGTCGGCAAGGTGTTCACACCTCGTCGAACCGCAGGCTTGCGCCCCTTTGTCGAGCGGTTGGCACGTGAACTTCTCGCTCCGATCGCGAGAGATCAATCAATCGATCTGATTCGGAGCTACGCACACGAAGTCCCTTCGCTCGTCATCTCGGAGCTGCTCGGCGTCCCGATCGAATATCGCGATCGGTTGACGAAGTTGTCTGATCGCGTGTCGCGACTCTTGGGAACGGGGAACGACGAACACGAGCTGGCAGAGGCCCTCTCGGCCGCAGAGGAAATTCACGCAACACTGCGTAGTCTTCTCGACGAGCGTCGCCAGAATCCCGAGGACGATCTACTCAGTGCCCTGCTCAGCGCCGAGGACGAAGACGACCGGCTGACCGAGAGCGAGTTGCTCTCTCTGGCAGCGACCCTCTACTCGGCGGGACATCGAACGACGCGCGACCTGTTCTCGAATGGACTGGCGGCGCTGCTCCCGAAACATCAACTCATATCGGCCATCCGGAACGGCTCACTTCCCATCGCCGCGGTCGTCGAAGAGTTTCTGCGTTATGAAACACCGACACACATGGTCGCACGCATGCTCGCCGAGCCGCTGGAATTGGGAGGCCAGAAGGTTTCGCCGGGCGAACCCATCGCCGTACTCCTGGCTGCCGCGAACCGAGATCCACGAACCTACGCAAACCCTGACCTCTTCGATCCGTGGCGTTGGACGAACGATCCTGAACCCTTACCGCCTCTGTCTTTCGCACTAGGCGCGCATTTTTGCCTTGGCGCAAGCCTCGCTCGAATGGAGGTCGGGATCATGCTGGAAGTGCTCGTCGAGACCTTCCCGCAGATACGTCTCGCAAGCGAACCGCTGCGTTGGCATCACACCGGTGTCTTTCGTGGTCTCGACTCGCTCCCAGTCGTTCCAGGCAAGCGGGGATGATCGAGCTCGAAGGCCGGCGTTCCGGTCAATTCGCCTGGCTATGCAGTGACTCCGCACTGTCGCTAAGCTAGACAAAACGAATCCGAGGAGGCTTTCCATGCGTGCCTGCGTGATGCGAGATCACAAGCTCTTCGTTGACACCCTGCCCGATCCCGAACCTCAGGACGGTCAGGTACTGGTCAAGACCCTGGCCTGCGGAATCTGCGGCTCCGATCTCCATATGCTCAAGCACGCGGACCGCATGATCGAAGTCGGTCGACGATCCGGGCAAGGCGAAGGCATGGATCTGACGCGCGATGTAGTGATGGGACACGAGTTCTGCGCAGAGATCGTGGATTTCGGTCCGAATACCTTAAGGACTCTGAAGCCGGGAGCACGCGTCTGCTCGATGCCAATCGCAATCGGACCCCAGGGTGCCGGGCCGGTCGGCTACTCGAATGACTATCCAGGCGGTTATGGTGAGCTGATGGTCTTGAGCGAGATGATGCTGCTCGAAGTCCCCAACGGACTGAGCACGGATCGCGCAGCGCTGACCGAACCGATGGCCGTCGGCTATCACGCGGTCGAGAAAGGCCAGCTCACAGGCGGCGAAGTTCCGATCGTCATCGGTTGTGGGCCAGTCGGCCTTGCCGTGATCGCTGCGCTGAAACTCAAGGGCATCGGCCCGATCATTGCGTCCGACTTCTCGCCCATTCGTCGAGCGATGGCCGAGCAGATGGGTGCGGACGTGATCCTGAATCCAGCAGATCATTCGCCATACGACAAATGGGAAGAGATCGCGGTGCCGACGGGAATCGACCTGAGCAATCCGATATCGGCCATGCTCGGTCAAGAACAGATCAAGCCCTGTGTGGTATTCGAGTGCGTCGGCGTCCCCGGCCTGCTTCAGCAAGTGTTCGAAGGTACGCCTCGCAACGGACGTGTGGTCGTCGTCGGTGTCTGCATGGAAGCAGATCGCATCGAGCCGCTCTTCGGCATCAACAAGGAGCTGAACGTCCAGTTCGTACTCGCCTACGCCGCCGAGGAGTTTGCAACCACACTACGAAACATCGCGGAAGGGCGACTCGACGTAGATCCCCTGATCACGGGCAAGATCGGTGTCGAAGACGTGCCCGAAGCGTTCGAAGAACTCGCCAGCCCCGACCGACACGCCAAGATTCTGGTCGAGCCCTGGCGCTAGAACGTCCGGAGTGGGCCTATGGCGTCGGAGATGGCGGCGGGGATGCCGTTGGGATCAGATCGAAATCCGCGAAATCTGGGCAACTTTCTCGATAGCGCACGAAGCGGCCAGGCTCTGATCACCACCGGTTCCGCACGTCTTCGGCGAAGCCCATCAGATCACACACTTGGAGCTTCTCTCCGTCGTCGAGGATGACAGTGCCCGTGAAGCGTCCGAATACCTGATGCACGATGGAACGGAAGACGAAGAGGTCGACATTTTCGGTGCGATCGAGGACCGGCTCGAAGGTCATCTCGAAGCGCCCATCGCTGCTCGAAAAACGCCAGGGCGATGTGTCGTATCCGTCGTTGGGAATATGAAACGTCACCTGATTCAACTTTTGTGCCTTGCCATCCAGAAACAGCATGTTCTCTGAGGCAGCCGACGTATTGCCAAAGCCATACCCGATATTGAAGCCAAACGACCTGCCCTCGACCAGGCCGGAGGCAGATCCCCAATACCATTGGTTGTCATAGGCCCAGACGCCCCTCCCCCAATCCAGTACTCCGAAATGTTTGTCCGGTGCGAATTCATGATGTCGTTCGCCCACCACGACTTCACCGCTGGCCGGCATGCAGTTGATCTTCTGGTTGTAGTAGAAGGCGTTCGGACTGTGGTCGAAGGGTGTCGCGATCACCATGCGGTCTAGGGGTGGCTGTTCCAGGAACAGTTCACCGCGGAGCCCCCTGCCTCCGTCGAATGAAGGGCAATTCAGCATCAGCTGGCGACCGTCCGGGACATGACGAAAATCCAGCTTCATACCCTTATGGGCGACTTCGATATCGCCGGCATCAGCACTCTCGGGCATTCCCATCCGGCCCCGTGGAAACACCAGGACCCGAAGTTCAGCCTTTGCTTCGGGGGTGGCAAAATCCAGCCATGTCACCGACAAGAGTCCCATATAGCCATTGTCGGCTACGACGAAGGACACCCCATATTCTTCGCCCATGACACAGTAATAGTCCCACTCCTTGATTCGATACCAGGGAGCTCTAACGGCATTGCGAGAGTACTGGCGGCGCTCCTCCCGCGCCCAGCCGGCTTCGACCAAGCGGCCCTTCGCGTCGTGCAGTGGACCTTTCGTGAGTTCCATTCTCTCCCTCGATTGGCGAGTCTTCTTCTCAAAGAATCAGGGCTGCCAGTTTTCGCCGATGGTAGAGAGCATCACCGTGCTGGCTTTCACCCCAGATTGCGCGCCGTCGGTAGAGCTGTGCATCGCATTCATACGTGAACCCATAGCCGCCGTGAAACTGGATTGCACGGTCTGCGGCGAAGGCGAGTGCCGGGCCCGTATGGGCCTTTGCCATCCGAACTGCGATCTCTCCCTCTCTACCACTCTCGAATGTGTGTGCGGCGGCATAGACATGCGAACGAACTTGTTCGATGCCCAGATGGGCATGCACGGTTGGATGTTTGAGCGCCTGGTACGACCCGATCGGTTTGCCGAATTGCTTGCGGTCGCCCAGGTACGCCACCAGGTAGTTGATACAGCTCACGCCACCTCCAGACATCTCGGCGCTGGCGAGCAGGCTGCCAGCGAGTTCGAGTCGCGCGAGGGCGGCCGCTGCGAGGGAGACTTCGAGCATTGCCTCTTCAGGGATCGACACGCCATCCAGCACGAGCTGAACCGAACGCCGCGTCTCGTCGATCACCGTCTCTCGGCGCTGTTTGCATGCCGCAATCGCAGCGCTGTCGAGAAGTACGAGGGCCGCTAAACCCTCGAAGCTCACCGATGCCACGATCCACTTCGCTGCTGCTGCATTCACAACGAACGATTTCGTTCCACTGAGCCGAAGCCCTTCGCCCGTCCGCTCGGCGCGACACTCGATGTTGACTGGATCCCAATCCGCGTGGGGCTCCATCAGCGCGACTGCCGCGGGTGTTCCCGACGCGAGTTCGGGTAGCACTCGAGATTTCTGCGCATCCGTGCCGGCCGCGAGCAGGGCCTGTGCGGCGAGTGTGGTCGAGACGAAGGGCCCTCCCATCAGGTTGCGACCCATCTGCTCGACGACGGGTACCACTTCGGCGAGTTCGAGCCCGGCCCCTCCGTAGGTCTCCGGGATCGCGATCCCGAGCCAGCCGAGTTCCGCCATCTCAGCGAAGACGGCGGGGTCGTACCCCAGGTCGTCATCGATCAGTCGTCGTACCGTTTCGATGGGTGATTTATCGTGACAATACTTGCTTGCGGACTCGAGAAGCTCGGCCTGCTCCTCGCTCAGCCCGATCGGTCCTTGTCTACTGCTCATGCTATTCGCCTCAGCTCTTCGCTAGGCCGAGCACGTGCTCGGCAATGATGTTGGCCTGGATCTGACTCGTGCCTCCCCCGATCGTCGCCGAGAAGGCATTCAAGTAGGCGCGCTGCGAAGTTCCGCCATCGATCGCGTCCGGCTCACCGACGTAGTAGGCCGCCTTTGCTCCCTGCATCGAGATGGCAAACTCGTTCAAGCGGCGAATGAACTCGGTATGCATCAGCTTCGATGAGAGCGCGAGTGACATTGGACGCTCCTGGTTCAGAGCCGTCAGACGCTGACGAGCAACGCAAAGCCCCATACCGCGATCCTCGATCAGCAGTTCGACGAGTCGGTCTCGCACGACCGCGTCCTCGATGGCCGGACGGCCACCGCGCTGTGCCCGGCGTGCGAGGTCGATGACTTCATTCGCATCCGGTACGGTGATCGAAAGCCCACCCGCCTGGCCGCCGCGCGCACTGCGTTCGTATTCGAGCGTTCGCATCGCCACCGTCCAGCCCTGGCCTTCTTCGCCCATCAGGCTGTCTCCGGGAATATGCGCATCCGTGAAGAACGTCTCTGTGAAACCGTATTCCCCCGTGAGTTTGCGGATCGGAACCGCCTCGATTCCGGGCACCCTCATGGGAGCCAGGAAGAAGCTCAGACCCGCGTATTTGTTTCGCGCATCGGGAATGCTGCGGGCCAGCAGGATCATGTACTTCGCGTAGTTGCCGTGGGTCGTCCATGTCTTGGTGCCGTTGATCACCCACTCATCCCCGACTCGCACCGCGCGCGTCTGGGCGTTGCCGAGATCCGAGCCATTCTCGGGCTCGGAAAATCCCTGACACCAGATATCCTCGGCTGAGAGAATTCCCTTGATGTACCGCTGACGCTGCTCGTGTGTCCCCATATCGAGGATCAAGGGTCCCGCCCAGCTGAGACCAATCGTATTCAACATGATTGGACTGCCGTGTCTTCGCATCTGCTCCGTCGCAATGTTCTGAAAAGCCTGATCGAGTCCGCCTCCGCCGTATTCCTTCGGCCACGCCGCACCGAGGTAGCCCGCTTCGTAGACCTTGTTCTGCCAGTCGCAGAGGAAATGGAACTGCTCATCGGTCCCGACCTCCATGAAGGTGAGGGGCAGCATGAAGTCGGGTCGCGGCGGAACGTTCTCCTCGAACCAGGCCGAGGCTTCAGCGCGGTACTCGTCGAGTTCGCGCCGGCTGGGATGACTCATCGATATTTCTCCTGGCCTTGAATGGATGTGCTGATTCAATCGTGGACGCAGCAACCCGAAACTATAGCTTCGGGATGTTGCTGCGGCGCTCACGTCGTTGCGCGCCCCGCGGTCGTCCGAGAGTGCGAAATTCAGAGATGTTCGAGAAAAAAGTCCCGTGCCGCGCTCGACGCGCGAGCCAGCGCTTCCCCCTCGTAGCTGGAAAAGTGATGGCCTTCGATCATCACCAGGCGCTTCGGCTCACCCGCGCGTTCATAGGCCGCCTGCGAGTCTGCCGTGGCCGCCAGCCTATCTTCAGTGGCAACGACCATCAGCAAAGGCGTCGGTGCGACGTACTCCACGCACACGCCCGGATCGTAGAGGGGATCGGTCCCGAAGGAATTTCGCACTGTGACCACGTTTCGCCAATGTGAACCGGGCTCGCCGCCCACCCGCAAGAACCATTCTTTGGATTCGGGCTGGGGAAGGAATGCGGCTAGCGTCACGCCTTCCTCCTCCACCACTGCGAGCGGACCGAAGGCAGGTGTATCCCGTTTGTCCGCGAGCCCCTTGCCACTCTCGTCGAGAAAGGCGGCTCGCATCGCCTCGAAACGCGCTCGCGTATCCGCGTAATCCGTATCACCACCCAGCGCCGCGAAGGGTACGCTGGCGACGACTGCCCTCACCCGCTCATCGCAGGCGCCGAGCACGATCACCTCGCCACCACTGAAGGAGCTACCCCAGATTCCGATGCGCCCGGCGTCGACCTCCGGTCGTTCGCCGAGCCAGTCGATCGCATAACGATAGTCGCGCGCCTGGGCCCAGGGGTTGATCTCCTGACGTGGCTCGCCGTCACTCGCGCCGAGATTGCGATGGTCGTAGACGAGCACGCATAACCCCGCCTCGGCGAAGACCGTGGCGTAGCCGTCGAGCGCCATCTCTTTTGTTGCAGAGAATCCATGCGCCATCACGACACCCGGGACCGGTCCCTCCGCACTCGGACGGTAGAGCCAACCTCGCAGGATGGTGCCCGCGTGGCCGACGAAATCGACGTCT
>CBFDDD010000029.1:0-45615 GCA_965603475.1 uncultured Myxococcales bacterium | reverse complement strand
CGAGGAATTGTCAGGACCATACGCGCCTTGCGCCGCGCGCCATGCAGTGGGGACAAGGAAACCGACACCTGCCAACACGTGGAGGAAATGCAGGCCTGTGACGAAGAGATAGAAGAACCAGAAGCTGTTCGTCGAGAGCGAGATGCCCGCAGCGAACACGTCGGTGTATTCATGGAGCTTGATCGCCATGAAGATCAGGCCCGTGACTGCCGCGCCCGCGAAGCAGCGCGCCGTCAGTCGAGCCTCGTTCGAACGATTGGCCAGGACCCCGCGCGCTGCGAGCCATCCGCCACAGAGCAATACCGCCGTATTGATTGCACCCGACAGCGTGTGGAGCTGCTCCTGGCCCGCGAGGAAGAGAGCAGGATCCGATCGGCGCGCCGCAGCGAAACCGATGAAGAAGAGTGCAAAGGTCAGCAGCTCGATCGAAACGAAGAGCCAGATGACCGTGCCCCCGGAGAGTTCACGACTAACAGGGGCGGTCATTCGCTTCGTCTATCCAATCGCTCCGGTGACAACATTTCGGGAGTCAGCCCGACCGCCTGCAAGTCAGGAGGAAGCGAGCCATTCACGATCAGCCCTGCCGTCGCACGAGCCGCCGCGGGAGAAGTCATGATGCCGAAGCCGCCCTGGCCGGCCAGCCAGAAGAAACCAGCGCGCTCGGCATCCATTCCGGCGACGAGTGACCGATCGGCGACAAAGCTTCGGAGTCCTGCCCAACGGTTGCGGATATGGCGGATCTCGAGGTTTGTCGAGCGCTGAACATGATCTGCCGCGAGCGCTACGTCGTAGTCCTCGGGGCTCGTATCGCAGGGTTCGGAGGGTGTCTCGTCACAGGGTGACGCCAGTAGCTGGGCCCCTTCGGGCTTGAAGTAGAAATCCTCGTCGGCATCGATCACGAGCGGCCACAAACGAGTATCCGTGTCTTTCGGGCCATCGAAGGTAATGGCAGTCCGCCGAAGAGGCTGGAGGCCGATGGGGCGGGCTCCCGCGAGGCGTCCCAGCACGTCGCACCAGGCGCCGGCGGCGTTCACTAAGACCGGGGCCCGGAACCTCTGGCCGCCCGCGTCGATTTCCCAGGCATCCCCCGATTTTACGATGCGAGTGACTTCGGCCTTGGTCTCGATTTCACCGCCGCGACGGCGAAAGCCGCGAAGAAACCCATCGAGGAGACCGGCGACGTCGATATGCATGGCGCTTGGTTCCGCGACAGCCTTGGCTACATAATCTTCGCGCAATACAGGGCAGATCGCTTTCGCTTCGGCAATGCTGATCTCGTATAGCTCGGCGCCCGCCTCGCGCCCTTCGACGATGGTGGCTTCGAGACTCGCACGCTGATCTTCGCGGCCGATCCAGAGCACCGAATTCGGTGTCACCAGCGGAATGTCAGTGAAGCCATCGGACGGCTGCTCGAAGAAGGGTCTCCCGGCTCGTGTGAGTTTGGCGACGGCAGGGCCGGCATAGCTGTCGACGAGGAACGCAGCCGAGCGCCCAGTGGTGTGTTGTCCCGGAAGTGGTTCCCGCTCGAGTAGCGCTACGGAACCGTGCTGCTGAAGTTCGTACGCGGCGGACGCGCCGGCGATTCCGGCACCGACGACGATGAAATCATGATTGGGCATGGTGGCATTCTACACGGTCTCCGTCTTGGATTGTGCGGAGTGACTCGCGTGTTCGAGCTGTCAATCTTCGAGCGGCTGATCGACGAAGGGCCACATCCTTTGTATCACACGGATTCGCTTTGAGTTCTCTTTGCCAGCCTGAGCCCGAGGCGTCGAAGCAGCCAGGGCGCGAAACGCTTCATGTAGTAGAGCCCCCAAGCTTCGGGCGAGATCGGCGCGACCAATCGATTCTTCTCGACCGCCTTGAGGATATTTCTCGCAACTCGCTCCGGCGTATAACCCCTTCGTTGATAGCCACTCACCATCTCTTCTCGCATTTCAGGCTTGTCCATCTCGCCGACCAGTCGTGCGTTGCGGGTGATGGGCGTGTCGATGATTCCTGGACAGACTGCGGTGACGCCGATCGAATGAGGCCGCAATTCCTCCCAGAGCGCTTCGGATAGGCCAAGCACCGAAAATTTGGTCGCGTTGTAGGCGGCCAGCGCCGAACTGGCGCTATAGCCCGCGGCCGATGACAGGTTGATCACATGCCCACCCTTTGCGCGCTCGACCATTCTGGGAATGAAGAAATGACAGCCGTGGACGACGCCGAGTGTGTTGATTCCGAGGATCCAGTTCCAATCCTCGAGAGAGGTCGCAAGAAAGGGTCCGCCGATCGCGACGCCAGCGTTGTTCATCAGGACGTCCACTGCCTCGACGCGTTGATGGACATCGGCGGCGAATTCGCGCATTTCGTGTGCGCTCGCCACGTCGACCCGGCGGGTGAACACCTTGCGTCCGAGGCCTTCGATTCGTTCTGCGGCTGCCCCGAGCCCAACCTCGTCGAGGTCGCAGATCACGAGGTCCGCGCCCCGGCGTGCAAATGCGAGTGCTGTTTCCATACCGATTCCGCTGGCCGCACCAGTCACCAGGGCGGTCTTCCCCTGCATCGAACTCAGATCCATTTCAAGTCCCCCTGCTTTGAGTCCATCCAGTTCAGGACCCTTGCGCCCGGAGGGTTTCCGGAAGGACCTTGTGGATGAGGTTGTCCTGATAGAGCTCCGGCTCTTCGAGATTGGGCATATGTGCCGAATTCTCGAACCAGACGATCTCGTTGTGGGGCGCATCGAGGGTTTGTGAAAATTCTTCGACGAGTTCGAAGGGCGTGTTGTAGTCGTGGCGGCCAGTGAAGAAGTAGACCGGTAGATCGAGCCGTGTGACATCGCGGATGAAGTCGAGATCCTGCAGATCGTCCCACGCCTGGTCGAGAGAATTCATTGCGCATCCATAGAACGACAGCTTCTTGTCGATGGAGTATTCGGGGCTGAGCAGGACCGCCCGAGCGAACTTGGCCATACCGCCCCCCTTGTAAGAGTCTCCATGATAGTGGCCCAACCAGGTTCGCTGAGTCATCAATTCTTTCGTCGTCGAGTAGGGTGGATGGACAGTCGCGAGTTCTTCGAGCGCCTCTTCGTTCCCCTCGGCCTTCGCTCGGTCCCATACGAAGCGATAGGAAATGTCCTCGCCGCGTTGCATGTTGACGACCTGGCCGATGCCGACGTAGGCATGGAAGAGTTCGGGGTGGCGCTGTGCGGCCAATACGCCAAGCACGCTGCCCCATGAATGCCCGACGAGGTAGATCTTCTCGACGTCGAATCGCTCTCGCAGCAGGTTCACCAATTCCACTGTATCTGCGAGATACTGCTCGAGATGGAGGCTCTCGTTGGGTACGTCGGGGGTACAGGAATTTCCGGCCCCTCTCTGGTCCCAGTGGGCCACGATAAAATGTTCTTCGAGCTGAAGGCCAAAATCCCGCGCGGCAGGCATCTCGGGAGCGCCCGGTCCGCCGTGAACGAAGAGCATCACGGGCTTGTTCTGGTCGTGGCCGCGCAGGTAGATCGTCTGCTCGACTCCGCCGATCTCGACATCCTCGAGGGATTCGATTCCGTTTGGCGTGTCGATGCGCGTTGCGGCGGCGGTACGCCACTCGGATACGCGGCCGTAGACGAGCGCAGTCGCCGTAAGTGCGATTGCGAAGACGACGATGCCGATCAGGATTCGCATGAACCAGCGAAAGACAACATTCATTGCGTGACCTCGGGGTCGAATCGAACTCCCCCCCCCAATTGGTAGCGCGTCAAGAGGTCCCGCGACGGCCGGGTTCAGCAGCAGGCCTTCGTCGTCGGTTTGGCTGGAGCTTCGAAATCGCCGCCACTTGCAAAATTGTCGGCGTCCTCGACGATCCGGTAGTACTCCCAGCGCATTCCCTGTGGGTCGAGCGCCCAGACCTTGTTCTGAGTGGCATAACAGCAGGTCTGTTCGTCTTCAACCGAATCGACGAGGTCGGCTGCCTTGAGCCGGTCGGTCGCCGCCCGCACGTCCGCGTCGTCAAAGACTTCGACGCCCAGATGGTTGAGTCGCTCGTTCGCGTCTGGATTCTCGAAGAGTACGAGTTTGAGCGGCGGCTCGTCGATCGCGAAATTCGCGTAGCCTGGCTTTCGTTTGTTGACTTCGACGTTGAAGAGCTTCGAATAGAATTCCACGGCCTCTTCGAGGTTTTCGACGTTCAGTGCAAGTTGGACACGCATGGGTTGACTCCTGTTCTTGAATTGGGTGTTGAAACGTAGACTGATTGAAATCGATTCGTGACCAGCTCAGACGGTCCTCTGGTCGTCGGCCCTGGCAATATCGTCCGCGTCGGAGACGACGCCCTTCTTTGCCGGGATTCCGTGTTGAACGAAGGCGTCCCCGTCTACCCACTGGTCGTGTGCTGTGAGCCAGAGGCGTATCAGGTGGCGCTTTCGTTCCGGTTCGTCGAAGTCTTGGAATTCGGTGCGTGCGTGGAGTACCGCGTTGTTCTTGAGATAGTTGATCTCGCCGGGCTCGAGACGCATTTCGACATGGTAGGCGGGGTCTTCGGCGATCTCATCGATTAGATCGAGCAGCTCGGTCTGTTCGTGCGTGAGGCGCGGTACCTGTGGATGACGCTGTGCCTTTCGGATGTACCACGGAATGTAGAAGAAGGTAAGATGTCCTTCGTGGTAGCGGCAGATCGGGAGCTGGAAGAACGGATCCTCGCCATCGGATTGCTCGTCGTTGCGATCCCAATAGAAGGGTTCGTAGAGAAGCGGGATGAGATCGGCACGTCGGCTTAGAATTTCGTTGTAGAGAGCTGTCGTGCTAACCAGCCGATTCTCGCCACCCGACTGCCCTTGGCGGATACACAAGAGCGCGACGAGATCGGAACCGTCACTGTGGAAGCCCAGGTCGACGCGTGTCTTGTAGAGACGCACAGAAGTGTCATCCGGATCGGCGCCGGTATCGCGTACATGTCCGAGGACATCACCAGCGGCGTTCTGGGAGACTGCCGTTCCCATGTGAAGGCCGAGCCCCCAGTGGATCAGCCCGATGTCTTCTTCACTGTGTTCAGAGACTGGAATCCCCTTGACGTTGATGAAACCCCGACCGTTTTGGAGTGCTTCCACCCACTGGGCGATCGCCGGCGCGAGAACGGGAAGGGGGAAATCATCGCGGCTGAGATCGGTCATGGCCTTGCCGCTCGCTTTCGCTACCACCAGAGCATTTTCCAGATCAGCGATCTGATCAGCGGTGAGGCGCCGAACCCAATCGTCGTGATTGAGCAGCTCCGGGCCCAACCAGGTGGAGCGTGTTTTCAGGGCCTCACGAGCGATCGAAGTCATCCAGGTCCTCGGCGACGAATCATTTCTCTATATTTCCAATTCTATGGATATAACGAACAAAGTCAAGCGTTGGAATGAATTTGAAGCTGTCATCTGAGGTAAGGTGTTGAACGTATTGAACTATTTTGATCCCTCGAGGATGGATTTCGAGGCCGATCCAAGGAGTTGCGGGATGGGAGTTCTCTAATGGGCATCTTCGAACGCTTTCTGACGTTCTGGGTTGCAGGGGCGATTGCGAGTGGAATTGCCCTTGGCGCGCTCTTTCCCGGGGCGTTCGGAGTGTTGGCCGATCTCGAGGTCGCCCGGGTCAATTTGGTCGTGGCCGTGCTCATCTGGGTGATGATCTACCCGATGATGGTGAACGTCGACCTGGCGTCGCTTCGTCATATCGGCGATCGCCCGAAGGGTCTCACCATCACCCTCGTCGTGAACTGGCTGATCAAGCCCTTTACGATGGCCGCCTTGGGACTGCTCTTCTTCGAAGTGTTCTTCGAGTCCTGGGTCAATCCGGCGGATGCGCGGGAATACATCGCAGGGATGATCCTGCTCGGAGCGGCTCCGTGTACCGCGATGGTGTTCGTCTGGAGCCAGCTCACACAAGGGGACGCGACCTATACGCTCGTGCAGGTCTCCGTGAATGATCTCATCATGATCTTTGCCTTCGCCCCGCTGGTGGCATTTCTGTTAGGCGTTGCGGACGTGATCGTCCCGTGGTCGACGTTGATTCTCTCGGTCGTCCTCTATGTCGTTGTCCCACTGGTCGCTGGCTACTTGACTCGACGGGCTCTGTTGTCGCGAGGGGAGGATGGGGAGCGTGTTGCAGCATTCAGCGCGAAGCTCAAGCCCTATACGATCGTGGGGCTGTTGGCGACTGTCGTGTTGCTCTTTGCTTTTCAAGGCCAACGAATCCTGGATCAGCCGGGGTTGATAGCGCTGATTGCGGCGCCCTTGATCGTCCAGAGTTACGGGATCTTCCTGATCGCGTACGGCTGGGCCTGGGCATGGCGAGTGCCCTTTTCGATTGCCGCGCCGGCAGCTTTGATTGGCACGTCGAACTTTTTCGAGCTGGCCGTGGCTGTTGCCATCAGTTTGTTCGGACTGGAGAGCGGTGCGGCGCTGGCCACGGTGGTCGGCGTGCTCGTCGAGGTCCCTGTGATGTTGTCGCTGGTGGCGCTGGCGAATAGGACGCAAAGCTATTTTGGTGTGGAACAGGTCGGCTAGAATCGAGCGATGCCCATCTCCTCTGAAATCGTTGGACGTGTTGGCGAGCCGGTCGTGCACGCGATCGACGCACGCTGGACCATGGCCTACGCGGCATGCCTTGGCGACCTCACGCCCGAGTATCTGGACACGCGTGTGCGGCCGGACGTGCTGGCCCATCCACTCTTTCCCGTCTGCTACGAATGGCCGCTCTTTCTGGATCCCCTGTGCATGCCGACCGATCTTCCCGGCGAAGAGCGTGTGCGCGGTGTCCACTTCACCCATGACGTGACGCTCCATCGGCCGATCCGTGCGGGTCTGGAGCTGACGACACAGGCGACCCTCGTCAAGGTCGAGGCGCGGCGTTCTGGCGCCTATCAACTCGCACGACTCGATACGGTCGATTCGGATGGCGACATGGTGTCGACGACCTGGTACGGAATGTTGTTGCGGGGCGTCGAGGTCGTCGGCGGGGATCGCAGGTTGGACGATGCCGGTCCGGAGATTGAAGCCGCACCCAACCTCGCCCTCGAGCAAGTCCATGGCCATGGAAATGAGAGTTCCAGGGAATACTCGATTCCGATCGCTGCCAACGCAGCGCTGGTCTACACAGAGTGCGCCCGAATCTGGAATCCAATCCATACCGATGCGGCCGTTGCTGAAGCAGCGGGGCTCCCGGAGCCGATTCTGCACGGTACCGCCAGCTTGGCGTTGGCGGTGTCTCGCGTTGTGGCCGAGTGCTTCGGTGGTGAGGCAGAGCGGGTTGAGCGGATCGGGGGTCGCTTTGGCGCGATGGTTCGGATGCCATCGACGCTTACGCTGCGCATCGGCCCCGTAAAGGGCGACAGCGTTCGATTCGAAGTGCTGGAGCCCGGGGGCGGCCGAGCCGTTCGCGACGGCCTGGTCGTGGTCCGAACGTAGAGACGTCGACGATTCCCTTGGGCTGGGCCTGTTTTCGGCATGCGGCAAGACTGTGTTCGTTGCCTGGCCTGCTCGGTTCAAAATAGTAGTAGTAGGACTATGTTTTTCGACAGACGAATTCTATTCTGACTGTGTATGATGGAGCGATAGGACGGCGGTTCGCGGACAGTCACTGAAGATATCGAGGAGAAGGTCACAATGAAAATCAGCACACAGCTTGGCTACGCCGGTGGATTTTTCGAAACCATTGCGGAGATCCAGGTACTGGAGAAAGCGGGCCTCGATCTCGTCTGGGTTGCCGAGGCCTACGGATTCGACGGCGTCTCCCTGATGGGATATATCGCAGCGAAGACCGAAAGCGTTCGCATCGCCTCGGGCATCTTGCCGATCTTTACGCGTACGCCGACCTTGCTGGCGATGACTGCGGCCGGAGTCGATGCGCTCTCGAATGGGCGAGCGGTGCTTGGCCTCGGGGCGTCGGGTCCGCAGGTCATCGAAGGTTTTCATGGCGTACCGTACGACGCTCCCTTGACCCGCACGCGCGAGATCATCGAGATCTGTCGGAAGGTCTGGAAGCGTGAGCGCCTCGAGTACCAGGGGAAGAAATACAAGATGCCGCTCGGACCCGGCGAGGGGACGGGTCTTGGCAAGCCACTCAAGCTGATCACCCATCCCGTTCGCGAAGAGGTGCCGATCGCCGTGGCATCGCTTCGGCCCAAGAGCGTCGAGATGACCGCGGAGCTCGCTGACGGATGGCTGCCCATCTTCTATTTGGCCGAGAAGGCGAAGCAGCAGTGGGGCGATGCCCTGGCGGCCGGCGCCGCCAAACGCGATCCCAATCGCGGACCGCTCGAGGTCTTCGCAGGGGGCGCTGTCGGGATTGGTGAAGGACTCGAACCGATGCGCGGGATGGGCCGTGGGATGACGGCGCTCTACGTGGGCGGAATGGGCGCTCGCGGCAAGAATTTCTACAATGAACTCTTCGCGAGCTACGGCTATGAGAAAGAGGCCAAGGAGATTCAGGACCTCTATCTCGACGGGAAGAAGCAGGAAGCAGCGGCGGCAGTCCCGGATTCGTTCATCGAGGCGACGACACTGATCGGCCCGGAGGGCTTCGTCAAGGAGCGGCTCGCTGCACTGAAGGAATCGGGCGTGACGACGCTGAACGTGAATCTCGTAGGCAACACGACGGAAGAACGCGTTCAGACCCTCGACAAGCTTCGGAATCTGGTCGAAATGATCTAACTGCAGTCGCGTCTGACTCGAGCAGTGATTCTTGAGCTTCTGCGCTGTGCATTCATGACGCCAGGCTTCGTGCAGGCTGACTCGTGACTCCTTCAAGTGGGGGTCCCAGATAGCCGAAACCGTTTCCTATGCTGCAAATCCTGGGAATCGGGGTGCTCGTCATGATCGTGGCCGACGGTGTCGTCGGCGCGCGTCTGCTGATGCTCGCGCTACGTACGCGGCAGCTTCCAGAGTTCTGTTTCGGGATCTCATTCTTGTTTCTGGGCGTCGTGGGATATCCGCTCTCGATTGCGGCGCGAAAGGCGGCGATGGCGGGGGCACCCATACCAGAGCTGCTGCCGACCGCACTTCTTTTTCAGGATCTTTCATCGTTGGCGATGTTCATCGCCACCTGGCAGACCTTCCGCCCCGCGAATCGATGGCTGCGCCATGTCATGTGGGCTGGCGTGGCCGTGTTTGGCGCCAGTCTCCTCGGGGACAGCGTGATGGCCGGGACGTGGATGTTCCGGGATGGCGGTGTCTGGTACGAGCTTGGCTTCTGGGCGCGAGCCAGTGCTTTCATCTGGGCTGCCGTAGAGGCTGGTCGTTACTACGGATCCATGTGCCGCCGCTTGAAGCTCGGGCTGGCGGATCCCGTCGTCACGGATCGATTCAGACTCTGGACGATCTCGTCGTGTGCCATCTCCGAGGCCTTCCTCATTTTCTACATGGGGCGGCTATGGGCGGACAATGTGGCGACCTCGGTGCCAGTTCTGCTCGCTACGTCCGTCGCGGGGCTCGTTGCCGGGGTGACGGTCTGGTTGGCATTCGTGCCGCCGCCTGGGTACGTGCGTCGTGTCCGGGGTCGCGCCGAAGCGCGCGCCCGACGAAGACTTGTCAGTCCGAGACTGCGCGCGTATTCCGACCCTCGTTGAAAAACGATCGCGGGTGTCGGAGGTGCCACGCTAGGAATACGGCGCCAATCCCAAAGAGCCAGATCCCGCCGGGTTCGGGAATCGGTCTCGAGATACGCGAAGAATTGGCTTCGACGGCGGGATCGATTGCATAGAACTCGACGACTTGTTCGGGCCTCGAGATCGGCATCGATGAATCGGCTGAAGCATGTGGCGTTTCCGAAGGAATGGACAGGACGCTTGCCGTGAGAGCCGTCGCAATGGTCTCGGATTGAATCGCGGCGACCGCCGTGGTCGAATCAGAGCCGCCACTCTGAACGCCTATCAACAATCCCGTATTTCGCTCCCTGGTTTCACCTTCGGGCGGGGGCTCGCTCGGGATCGGGTTGTTGCTGACGGCGCGGAACTCACATGATCCACCGGTCAGGGAAACCGTGAGAAACGCCAAAGCAATGACCATTCTACGCCGCATTCGGGCATTGTATTGCAGAATAGGATCATGCGGGACGATCCGTACAATGCTCGCCCGATCGCTCTCCGGCAACTTTGCGGTTCAACTAGAGCCGCTGTGTTGCGAAATGGTTTGCGAGAAATTTCTCAGAAATTCTTCGATTTATAGTCTGATCGAGATCCGGCGATCGACAGGCCTGTCAATCCGAGCAGCATCAGGATTGCGGTCGATGGCTCGGGCACCACGGGGAATTTGCCCTTGAGTTTGCTCGATGCATCACGCGAACCATTGGCAGAACCCACACTCGTCGCGCGAACACCGAATGTTTGCTCTTCGAAGATCGAGACGTCGAGGTCTTGGCTGACGTGTGAGAGAACGAAGGTTACCGATTGGAAATCGTCCTCATGGCCTATGCCTGGATCACCGATCTCGACTCCGAAATCGCAGGGGCACGGCGTACCGCCACCGTTGAGATTGCTTCCACGACCGAGGTTGATCACGTTGTTCGCGTCGAACGTGCTCGACGTCACCTCAGGACCGCTCACCGAAAGGCCGGGAAGCAGACTGTCGTCGCTGATGTCCGCAAAGAATCCACGTAGGTCCCCGGTTCTTGGACCATCCTCGACGAAAAGCGTGATCACGAGATTGCCCGGATCACTCGAATCGTCGATTGTGGCCGTGACCGAGAGGGACGCGCCGCTGAATGTCGTGGCGGTGGCACTGAGTGTCGTAGCGGTCGCGAGACCGGGTACGACAACTAGGAGAGCAAGGAATAGGGCGGCAGCGGCCGCACCCAAGAATCGAGTTGGGGCACTTGATTTGAATCTGACAGGCAGCATCTTCAACTTTCCTCGGACGATTGCCAGCGGCGGCTCCGCGAGCGCACCCGCACTCCCGGTTATCAAGCAAGTGGTGGCGAGTGGCGGAAAAGCGCACGAAAGTTGCTTGGATATGCGTTCGCCCGCTGATCGAGTCGCAGCCGGAAGCCCCGCGGGGAAAAGTGGGGATGAGTTCAGGCATGTCTTCGAAATGAGCTCAGACCGCGAACGCGTCGTGCTCCGCTTTTCGTCCCGGGTGGTGTCCGGGTCCGGGGGGGCGTTGTCGAGGTCGGGCAGAGAGTTTCAAATTTGATTGAGGAGTGGGCGGCTTGAGCCTCGGTCTCGCTGTTCTGAGCGCTTCGCGCGTTCGACCCGCGACTAGCGTCTAGACGAGGTCGCGCCATCTAATGCTCGATGCGCGCCTACCATGCGAGCAAGCAAGGTCAGCGCCTGGGCTTCACGCACAAAGCCCCGCGCGCGCAATGCCGGGATCAGATAAGCAATGGAATGTTGGCGGAAGTCGGAGAACTCTCCGTCGAACAGGCCCTTGCCCTTCAAGCTGCGCCAGACGGACGAACGCACATACTTGAACGTCAGACGCCGCATCAGGCGAGAGATCTCGGTCGGCTCGAAAAACATGGCTCCGTGGCGCATCAACAGCTCCATCCAACCGGCGTGCCAGGAGCCTACGCGCCATGAATACCCCGTCGCCGAATCCGGGTCCACGCGGAGGTGCACCAATTGCTCCGGCACGAAGAGAAGATCCGACACCAACAGCGTGTCGAGGAGGCCCTCTTTGTCGGCTTGAGACAGCGGCGGCTCGCAGGTCAGTCCAGGCGGAAAACCCTTCGCGGCGTAAAGCTCAGGCCAGCCACTGATGATTTCCCGCCGAAGGAGCAGCACAGATGGTTGTGCCAGATAGTCAGGACCGCCGAGAAACAGCCGGCGAACGACATCTCGTCCATTGATACGGGTTTCGCGCGAAAGTGCCGTCTTGGGCAGACGACGTTTTCCGTTGAGGAAGAACGAACTGACGATGGCGACGTCCGGATTTCGCTCAGCGGCGTCGATGGTTCGGGACAGGCATGTCGGTGTGAGCCGATCATCGACGGACAATTGACGAAAATAGACGGATTCGTCGGGTACGAGAGCCAGCGCGCGGTTCCAGTTTGCGACCATCCCCACGTGCTCTTCGCAGAACACGCAGCGCACTCGCGAATCCTTAGCGCTCAGCTCTCTGAGGATTTCTTCAGTCCCGTCCGTGCTCCGATTGTCGACTAATATATGTATCCAGTTCTCGTAGTCTTGCGCGCGCACGCTTTCTACGCAGGCGGCGACGTGCGCAGCTCCCTGGTAAATGGGCGTGACGATCGTGACGAGGGGGCTGGGCATGAGATCAGTGTGTTTTTGGCGGGGGGGGCTACTCGTCCTCTCCGATCACAGTGGCCGATGACTCGAGCATCACGGCGGAAAGCTTGCTCCGCAGTCCACGCTCCAGCTTCCTTTTCGAAGCGAGCAGGAGTCCGCGCGTGCAGATCGTGTTCACATCGAGGGCGCCGTCGCCGGTGGTGTTTCCGATGTTGACCTTCTCGAAGCTGTACACGACGCTGCCGTCGGGAAGTTGACTGTTCTGCACATCGGCCTCCGCGATCGGGACCAGTCGATAGTCGTCTGGGTTTTCGAGCAGGACCGTCACTGGGGCGGAGCGGGTCGATGCGCGCTGGACCAACATGGCCGCCTTCAAGTCTGTGTACTTTCCCGCGACCTTGATCTGCAACAGCGCTTCGATCGTGTCGACGTAGACGGGTTTGGTCCGTGCGAACTCCGGGTCCATGGTTTGTAGGTAGGCGAACGTCGCCGAAGCACCACTTCCGGGGTCATCGATCGAGATTTCGCCGCCCGCCTTCTTCTTCAGATCCGAGAAGCTGGCGATCCCGCTGTTTTTTCCGGTGATGAGGACGACGCATTCCTTGCCTGCATCGCCGAGAACGATGAATTCATCAGCGAACTTGGCGTTGCTCTTCAGGAACTGGCTGAGGGCGTCAGTCTGGGTCAGTGCGAGCCCGATCTCACTCGATGGATCCGCCAGGCGGGCCAGATTCTGGATCGAGCCAGAACTCGTTTCGACTTCGATTCGGACATCGTGACGAATCTGCATCGTCGTTTGCAGCCGCTTTCCTATGTAGAAATAGCTCCCACCCTTGTGGCCCGTACTGATGGCCGAGTCCCATCTCTGCGCCAATGCGGTGCCGGGTAGGAGCAGACAGACAGCAGCGACGAGTAGGATGCGGACATTCGCGTGGGAAATCGGCATGAGGCTCCTCATTGAGGGGGTTGGATGAATGGGGATTTCCTGGACGCGATGCTAGCTGGGGTCGGCGCAAACTGCGATGAGCAGCAACATGCTTCGTCAGCCATCAGCTGGCTCGACTTCAGTTCACGATTCGCGAAATGACTGCGAGGTCGGCCGCGAGGAACGCATCACCGATGACGATCTTGCCGTCGAGCGAACGGACTGGGCGGGCGACGCGGTGGAGGAGTTCACGGCTCGATCCGATCTCTCCGATATGGCGCTCCGTGCAGAGGTCGAGTGCAGCCTCGACCATCATCTCGATCAGTCCCACCACATCGGGATTGTTCTTTGCGATATCGCCAACGAATCGTGCGGCCTCCTGCGTGAGAACGATCGATAAGGGAGCGAGCACATTCACGAACACGCCGTGGGCGGCGATCAGGAGGCGATCAAGGGTCACTCCCACTTCCCATTTTTATATTTTGGGCTAATTTTCCCAAACTATGCTTTGGCGATTCATGCTCTTTGGCGGGCTGGTGGGCTGCCTTGTACTCCTTGTCGTGGGCCGTGCCGGCTCCGCGCACGCACAGGTCTTGTTGGCCGAAGGCGACAATTTTCACGTGCCCTTTGGACAGACGCTCGCGGTCGAGAGGTTCGGCGTACTAGACAACGACACGCTCGACGATGAAGCGGCCGGCGAGAATGGGGCGACAGTCGAGCTGGTCAGCGACGTGAACCACGGAACCCTGATGCTCGGCAACGATGGGTCCTTCACGTATTCACCCGGGCTCAGCTTCGAGGGTGCAGACAGTTTCGTGTATCGCGCCGTCTTCGGCGCCGCCTCCGATGAAGCGACCGTCACGCTGAGCGCTTGCGCGGGCGGGCCGCAGATTTTCACGTGCTGGAAGGAGGCCGTATTTCTCGCAAAGGCTGCTGCTCTCGGTTACCCAAGCTTCGAGGAGAGCTTCGAGGACGAAAGCGACTGGGACGTCGCGCGATATCCAGTCACGATCGAGACCGTGAGCAGTCGCGGCTTCGAGTGGCGCGCGAATGACTTCGATTCGACCCACTTCGATCCCCCGCCGGCCCTGCCACCGCTCCCGAACAAGATCACGACGGGGCCCGGTCCTGCTAGGACGGGTGATTGGGGGATCTTCGATATCGAACACGGCTATGCGACGGGTACGGAAATTCAGTGCGACGTCGACGCTCCGGACGACCATTGCCTTTACCATGACGGTTGGACCGTCAGGCGCGAGGCGGGTTCGGGCCCCTTCTACGGCGCGGGCGGATATATTACGGGTACCTACGGAGCGACTGTCGCCATCATCGTGGATGGGGATCTGATGAATCCGATCGGCGGCGGCAAATTGGCGAGTGGCGGCCATCAGTTCTTTGGCGTGATCGATGCCGGGCCAGACGGCTTTAACGAGGTTCAATTTCGGGAGACGGACGGAAAGATCGGGCAGGCGTTGTTCATCTGGGCCGATGACTTCACGCTGTTGGCAGAGCCCACGTTGCCGGCCTTGGTGCCGTCCCTCGGAGCGCCCGGTGTCGCTGGGCTCGTTCTCTTGCTCGCTCTCATCGGGGGTCGCGCTTCAATCCGGAGTCTTCGGCAGTCGGAGGGGCGCGGCGCTACAGCTTCGCGAGCACCTCGTCAGCGAGCCTCTTGATGCGCTCCACACGATCAGCCAGTTCGAGTTCTTCCGTATCCTAGACGCCCCAGGGCGACAACGTTCGGGTCGGGCTCCTAGATGCCATAGGCGATTTCCATCGCTTCTTGGACGGCCTTTTTGGAGAGGCCGAACCCAGTGGCGTCACCGATGGCGTGTACGTGCTCAGCCACACCCTGGAACTTGTCTGCAAGACTCGCATCCGCGTCCGGGTGGCCTGCGACGATCACGGTTTCTGCCCGGACGCAGCTTTCTTGCCCGCCCTCGAGTTCGAGCGTCACGCCGCGCTTCGTGATCTCCTTGATTCCGACGCCGGTATTGATAGGGACGCCCAGCAGATCGAGCCGCTTGCAATGATCCTCTCGACGTTTCTTTCCGGCCGGCGTCGCCATGCGGCGACTCGGCTCGATCAGATGAACACGCTTGCCGCGCTCGGCGAGGAGGTCGGCCAGTTCGATTCCGATCAGGTCGGCGCCGATCACGGCGATCGAATCTCCGAGTCCGAGATCTGAAGCCGCTTGCCCGTTGCGTATCTGCTCCACGAGTTCGAGCACCGCACTGCCTGTCACGACGTGATCCTGGTGATCGCCGAGAATCGACGGGCTCGCGAAACGGCCTCCGGTCGCCAGTACGATCGTGTCGGGTGCCAACCCTTCGAGCGTGGTCTCGTTGGCCTCCGTGCCGAGCCGGATTTCGATCGGAAGATCACTCACGCGGTTGATCAAGTAGTCGAGGAAGAGTTGGTTTCGCCCGTAGAGGGTCGAAGCCCAGCGAAAGGCTCCGCCGAGCTCCTCTTCCTTTTCGATCAGGACGACTTCGTGCCCTCGCTCGCACGCATACATCGCGGCGGCGAGCCCGCCGGGCCCACCACCGACCACGACGACTTTCTTCGAACCCTCTGCAGGAGTGAGCGGAAAGGTCTCCTCCTTGCCTGCCCTTGGATTGACCGAACAGCCAGCGCCGTTGAACTCGGCCGTCATCACGTCGACACACCCCTGGCACAGGTTGCAGCGGTTGATCTCACGGATTCGTCCCGTTCTGGCCTTGTTGGGTAGCTGGGGGTCGGCAAGCAGCGCACGTCCCATCGCGACGAGATCAGCACGACCCTCGGCAACGATCTGGTCGGCAGCGGTCGGGTCCATGTTCTGACCCACGACCATGACAGGCACGTCGACCACCTGCTTGATCGCGGTCGCTGCGGCCACGTTGTAGCCCTTGCGAAATTCCGGCCCAGTAATGATCTGGGTGATGTTCGCGTCGCCGACGCCGCCACTTACGTGAAAACAGTCGACCCCGGCTTTGACGAGCAGGGGCGCGAGCCGTTGGGTGTCGTTGATTTCGCGTCCGCCAGACTGTCGCTCGAAGCCCGACACTCGAACGGTAATCGGGAAATCGGAGCCCACTCGAGAGCGGATCCTCGAGACCACGTCGAGCAGAAGTTTTGCGCGTCCCTCGAACTTGCTTCCCGCGTATCCGTCGGTGCGAAAATTGCGCAGCGGCGAAAGAAACGAACCGAGCATCATGTAGCTGTGGGCTGCGTGGAGCTCGATGCCGTCGTAACCGGCCTCTCGCGCGCGGCGCGCCGCCTCGGCGTACATTTCGACGACCGCTTCGATCTCTTCCAGCTCGATTTCGCGGCAAGCCTGTTTGGTGGTTTCCGCGCGAATGACCGAGGGCCCCATCGGCTGGATCTGCTTGAAGAACGGAGCGAGGGATTCGGGGCCCGGATGGGAGAGTTGGGGTTGCACTTTGACCCCATGGGCGTGGACGACATCGACCAGCTTGCGATGTCCATCGATCTGGAAGTCGCTATGCAATCCGAGCGAGTGCTGCTGGTAGCGATGGACCGGATCGACGCTACAAACCTCGAGCCCAATCATCCCCATGCCCCCCGCCGCGCGTTCCTGGTAGTAGGCGAGCTGTCTGTCCGAGGGGGTCTCATCCGGTAGGCCGTAGTTGACCGTCATGGGAGCCATCACGATACGATTGCGTAGCTCCATCGATCCGATTCTGATCGGACTGAAGAGTGAGTCGAGCTGGGGCATGGATGCTTCCTGAAATCACGTGTTGCAGACCGGTGGTCGGAACCGTCCCAAGATCACGAGCTGCGATGAATCACCTTGTTTGCGAATCGTTCCATTGCGAGCTTTTTGGTGTCGAGGCTCGCGACGTCTTCGCCGTCTTTCAGCCACGGTGCTCGTCCCCAGGGCGTAACGACCCAGGGCAGGACCATGTTGTTATATGCGCCGAGATCCTCGAGTTGACCCTCGATCTCCGGGGTCAACGGCTGGATCAGGCTACAGCAGATATCGAACGGTTCGTTCGTCTTTCCGAGTTCCTGGCGTTTTGCGTTGAAGCCCTTGATCGTCTCGATCAGCTGCTCGGTCATCAGCGGAACACCCAGCCATCCGTCGTTGGCTGCCGCTCTGCGAAGGGCCGCTTTGCTCGCGCCGCCACTCCAGATGGGGATGTGACCGGGCGGAGCAGGGCTCGCGAGGGCTCCTTTGAACCGAAAGAATTCTCCTTCGTGGTCGACGCTCTTTCCGGTCCAAAGTCTGCGCATGACGTCGATCGTCTCGTCGAGCCGCCGTCCTCGGGAGCGGAAGTCGAGACCCAGCAGGTCGTACTCTTCCTTGATCCAGCCCACCGAAACTCCGCAGCGCACGCGCCCACCCGTAAAGACCGAGGCTGCAGCGACAGCGCGTGCGGCGGTGAACGGATCGCGCAGGGCTGCCAGGTAGATGTTGGTTGCGAGGCGAAGCTCTTTGGTTGCGACTCCCATCGCTGTAAGCGCGACCCACGGATCGGGCCAGGGAATGTCTTCGGGCCACCAGATCTTGCCGTCGGGTGTGTAGGGGTATTTCGATTCGACGATTCGCGTCGGCATGACGAGATGGTCCGCCACGGTGATTCCGAAATAGCCGAGTTCTTCGGCGTGCTTCGCAATCTCTACATACTGATCGACCTCTGCCACGTTGACCAGTGATATCCAGTGTCTCATCGACGCGCCCTCTGCCACCGTCCCGTTCGAAACGTAGTGTCAATGCGTTCCACGCTTCCGCCGGCCCTACATCTTGGCGATGACATCGTCGGTGAATCGCTTCATGGCGTCGATCTTCTCTTCGAGAGGAGACTTGAATTTTCCACCGTAATAGAGCCATGGCATGTCGCAACATTCGTCGATGCCGATGTCCTCGAGCCGCTTGTGGCCGTCGAGGTCGAATGCGTCGATGGCCACTGAGACCATTTGGAAGGGTTTCTTGTCGGTCCCATATTCTCTTCGATAACCGTGGATCTTGTCCACCATTTCCTTGATGTTGTCGGCCGTCGTGTTGGGAGAAACGAAGCCGTCCGTGAGGCGCGCCGCACGCTTCAATGCGGCGTCGGCGGTGCCGCCAATCAGGATGGGCATGTACTTGCTGGGTACGGGGTTGATCGAGAGGTTGGGGAAATCGTAGTGCTTGCCCTTGTGCTCGAAGAACTCTCCAGTGAGTGCCTGTCGCAAGATCTCGATGGACTCGGAACAGCGTGCCCCGCGCGTCTTCCACTCGGTTCCGCAGATTTCGAAGTCTTCCGGCCAGGGGCTGAGGCCGACCCCGAGCGAGAGACGGTCATCTGTGATGAAGCTGGTGGTTCCGCATAGCTTGGCGACCAGCAGGGGATTGCGTACCGGGAGTTTCAAGACGTTCACGAGGAAGCGGACGTTCTTTGTCACGGCCCCCATGGCGCTGATGATGGCAAAGGGATCGAGAAATTGTGTATTCGCACTCCAATAGCGCGCACCACTGTCGGTATAGGGGTAGTCGACAGAAGTTTCGTCATAAAAGAAGAGACCGTCACCGGCGTTGACCGAGTGCCAGCCGAGTTCGTCGGCGGCCTGGGCGAGGGGGATGTAATGCTCCTTCGGATTGAAGGTCAGGGTGAGATTGAATTTCACGGTTGTCTCTCCGGGTGGCCGGTGCCTTCTGCGAGCGTGTCACAGAATAGTTGTTGTAGAAAAATGGGCTCGTTTACAGAAACATAATAGTCAATTCGTTTTCATGGAGCTGTCGTAAAACAGGAGTACGCCAGTGGCGGTCGCAGGGGCAAAAGGAACAGCCAGAAGGGCGAAAGGGGAACTCTAACGCCAGCTGATCCTCGAAGCAGCCCAGGCCGTTCCCGCCGACAGCGGGTACGACGACGCGATCGTACTCTTGCTAGAGTCCGCAGTCGTCCCGGTTCGAGTCGTAGCTCGCGATCGAGGGCTGAGACGCAAGGAGACGAGCATGAGCGAAACCCATCCCGCAATCCTGGCCGCCCAGAACTCCTGGCGCTGCGCAGAGACCCGTGACAAAGCAGGCTGGCTCGCACTGATGGCCGACGATGTCTGCATCGAAGACCCGATCGGAGAGGCGCCGACCAACCCCACCGGCAAAGGTGTGCACGGCAAGGCTGAAGTAGGCCAGTTCTTCGACAAATTCATCGCTTCAGCCCGTGTCGTCGTCGAAACGCACGAATCGAGCGCGGCCGGAAATGAATCGGCCCACGTCCTGACGTTGCACACGACTCTTTCGAACGGGGTCGTCACCCGCGTTCATGGCATCTTTACCTACCGCCTCGACGACGCTGGAAAGCTCACGAACCTGAGAGGCTATTGGAGACTCGCCGACATGGTCGTCGAGCAGCCCTCCGGTTAGAGACAAGAACAAGATGCGTTTTGGCTATCTCGAGACAATGACCAACCCGGCCTTCATGAGGCCATTGGCGATCGCAGCCGAGGAGGCTGGCTACGACAGCTTCGTTGTGCCGGACAGTATCTGCTATCCCGAGCATTCGGACAGCAAGTACCCCTACACAGAGGACGGAAGTCGTGAATTTCTCGACGATAAACCCTTTGTGGAAACCTTCGCCCTGATCTCGTATCTGGCCGCGGTCACCGAGCGAATCCGATTCACGACCAGTGTTGTCAAGCTGCCGTTGCGTCACCCCGTCCACATGGCGAAGCAGGTGAGCTCGGTCGCGGTGTTGTCGGATGACCGTCTGACCCTTGGTGTTGGACTGAGCCCCTGGCCCGATGACTACCAGGTCGTCGACGTTCCGTGGGAACGCCGGGGCAAGCGCCTCGACGAGATGATCGAGGTCATTCGAGGGCTATGTGCGGGTGACTATTTCGAATACGACGGCGAGATCTTTCAGATTCCGAGCATCAAGATCTGTCCCGTCTCGACGCAGCCGATCCCGATCATCATCGGTGGACATAGTGAGCCGGCCTTGCGAAGGGCCGCGCGTATGGGAGACGGTTGGATCCACGCGGGTGGCGGCGCAGAGGAACTTCAGGTCCTGCTGGGGCGTCTCGACGAGCTGCGCCGGGAGTACGGCAGAGAAAACGACCCCTTCGAGCTTCATGTGATTTCGTTGGACGCCTATGTACCCGACGGAGTGCGACGGCTCGAAGACATGGGTGTCACCGATCTGTTGGTGGGGTTCAGGAACTCCTACACAAAGAAACAGGACGCCCAGAGCCTCGAAGAGAAGCTCACGGTTCTGCGACAATACAGCGACACGGTGATCTCGAAATGCCGGTGATGTTCAACGAGTCGAAGCACGTCATTGAAGACGGAGAAAGCGCGTGAGCGAGCCGACGAAATCGACCGCTACGCGACCTCGACGGCTCAGTCACGTGGCGCAATGGGACATTGAGACCGACGTCGCGATAGTCGGTTTTGGAGGCGCCGGTGCTTGTGCAGCCATCGAGGCTTCCGATGCGGGTGCCGAGGTGTGCATTTTCGAAGTGTCTGCGGCTAGCGGCGGTGCGACGGCTCTCTCGAGTGCCGAGGTCTACATGGGCGGCAGTGGGGGCACCCGCGTCCAGCGCGCTTGCGGCTACGAAGACTCGACCGAAGACATGTTCAACTTCTTGATGGCCGCCCAGGGTGATCTCGCCGACGAAGCCAAGATCCGAATGTATTGCGACAACAGCGTCGAGCACTTCGATTGGTTGGTTCGGATGGGTGCCCGGTATAAGGACACCGAACTGAAAGAGCGCGCGATCATGGCGATGACCGACGATTGTCTCCTGTACACGGGAAACGAGAAGTCGTTTCCGTTCCGGGAAATCGCCAAACCCTGCCCACGCGGACATAATCTCGAAGTCGTCGGTGACAACGGCGGTCCCATGCTGATGGGAATCCTGACCGAGAATGTCGAGCGACGGGCGATTCGAGTCGAATACAATGTCCGTGGCCTGTGTTTGATCGCAGACGATGCCAACTCGGTCCACGGCGTGGTCGTGCGCGTAGATGGCGAAGAGCGCAATGTGCGTGCTCGCAAGGGTGTCATTCTGTGCGCGGGTGGATTCGTGATGAATCGGGAGATGCTCGACAAGTATGTGCCTGATTTGAAGATCGCAAACATCCCCATCGGCAGCCCCGGAGATACCGGAACTGGCATCTTGATGGGGCAGGGCGTGGGTGGCGCGGTCATCCACATGAACGAAGCGTTCGTTACGCTCCCGTTCTATCCGCCGGGATCCTTGACCTATGGAATTTTCGTCAACGCGCAAGCGCAGCGCTTCATCAATGAAGACATCTACCACGCGCGGATGGCTCATCACGCTCTGAAACAGGTCGGAAAGGGAATCTATCTGATCGTCAGCCACGACGACTACAAACATCCACGCTTCCTGAACGCAGACATTGTCGGTACTGGTGAAACCATCGAGGAATTGGCGGAAGAAATTGGACTCGACGCCGAGATGCTCCGTCACACGATCGAGTTCTACAACGCACACGCCGTCCAGGGCGAGGACCCTCTCTTTCACAAACACGAAGCCTGGCTCAAACCCCTCGAGCCACCCTTCGCCGCGCTCGACTGTACGCCTGGAAACGGCGCGTTCTATCCGTACTTCACCCTGGGTGGTCTCGACACTTTGCCCACGGGTGAGGTTCTGACGATGGAAGGAGAAATCATCCCCGGCCTCTACGCCGCGGGACGCACGTCATGTGGCCTGCCGCGAACCGCCGCAGGCTATGGCAGCGGGATGTCCGTGGGCGACGCCACCTATTTCGGCCGCGTCGCAGGCAAGCATGTCGCGACCCGCGAAGCTTGACGGCGAAGCTTGACGCCCGATTCCAAAATGGTGAATTTCGTCAGTGTTCGGATGTTCGTTGCGAGTATCATCCGGATCGAGTCCCGATGAGTCGGAGTCGGGGAGTCCTTGCTCGCAATTCTGAATGAGAGGCCCCCATGACTGAACCCCGCGTCTTGCTAGATGGTCTGCGCTTTCCCGAAGGTCCTCGCTGGCACGAGGGCCGCTTCTGGTTCTCGGATATGCATGACGGTCGCGTGATCGCGCTCGGAATGGATGGTCAGGCCGAGACGATCGTCGAAGTCGAGGCGGAACCTTCGGGCCTCGGATGGCTGCCGGACGGAAGGCTCCTCGTCGTATCCATGCAGGACCGGCGACTGCTTCGTCTCGATCCGGGCGGCCTGACGGAGGTGGCGGACCTCTCCTCTCTCGCTTCCTTTCACTGCAACGACATGGTGGTCGACTCGCACGGGCGAGCCTACGTGGGCAATTTCGGCTTCGATCTCCACAAAGAAGAGTCTCCGATCGGGGCGAACCTCATTCTGGTCCATCCCGACGGTCGGACGGAGATCGCCGCAGAGGATCTTCGCTTCCCGAATGGGACGGTGATTGTCCCGGACGGTAAGACGCTGATCATCGGCGAGTCGTTCGGTGGATGTCTCACGGCCTTTGATGTGGCCGCGGACGGCAGCCTCCACAACCGACGACTCTGGGCCCAGCTCGACGGAGCCGTGCCGGACGGAATCTGTCTCGATGAGGAAGGGGCGATATGGGTGGCATCGCCCGTGGGCACCGGTGGGGTGTTGCGCGTTCGTGAGGGCGGCGAGGTGACCGATCGAATCGCCGTCGAGCACGATGCATTCGCTTGTATGCTAGGGGGTCCTGATCGGAGGACGCTCTTCATTTGCACCGCGCCGGACTCGGATCCAGCAAAGACCGGCGATCGTCGTGGTCGGATCGAAGTGGCCGAGGTGGACGTGCCGGGGGCGGGCCTTCCTTGATGGACCCGGATGATGATTTCGTGCCCGGACTAGAGAGCTTGACCCTCTCGAACGAAAGTCTCGAGTTCAGTGCGCTTGCGAGTGGTCTGAAAGAGAATGAGGGTGGACCGTTGGTCGTATGCCTGCATGGCTTCCCCGACAATGCGCGGTCGTTCCGATTCCAGATGCCGGCCCTCGCAAATGCCGGTTACCGCGTGATCGCTCCGACGTTGCGAGGCTATGAGCCGGGCTCGCAGCCGGACGACGAAGACTATTCGTTCGGAGCGCTGGCGCGGGATGTGATCGCCTGGCTGGATGAGTTGAACGAAGACAAGGTCCATCTGATTGGCCATGACTGGGGTGCAGGGATTGCGTATTTGGCGGGCGCTCTAGCGTCGGAGCGGTTTCATTCGCTCACGACGATCGCAGTTCCGCATGCAGCCCGGTTTCCGGAAGGCCTGCGCAACGTACCCAGCCAGCTCGCGAATTCATGGTACATGATGTTCTTTCAACTGCGTGGCATCGCCGAGATTGCGGTTGCGCGAAATGATTGGTCTTTGATCAAGAGACTCTGGAGGAACTGGTCACCTGGATTCCATCTGCCCGAAGAGGAGTGGATAAACCTTCGAAAGACATTCGAGGCTCCGGGCGTCAATCGAGCGATGCTCAGCTACTACAGACAGAACGCATCGCCTGGCATCATGCTCGGTTGGAAGAAGACCGAAGCGACCGCGTTGACGACGGTGCCCGTTCGAACTCTGGCGATCACCGGGGCGGATGACGGATGCATGGATACGCGTCTCTACGACCATTTGTTCCTGGAGGAGGATTTCCCGAGTGGATTTCGAGTAGAACGCATCCAGGACGCTGGACATTTCACCCATCAAGAGAAGCCCGAAGAGGTCAACCGCCTGATCTTGGATTGGATGCAGAAGAGCAGCGTTGGCGGAGGTCTGAGTCCGCCAACGGAATTCGCCGGCTAAGCGTTTTTGTGATCGATACCGCCGTGCATGAACGCGAACGCCACGACTGCGAGGAAGCCCAGGCCCGAGATCACGAAGAAGACCTCGCCGGGGATCGCAGCGACGTCCGCGCGCGAGACGAGTTCATGCAAAGAAGAGGCTGGTGTGGGTTGGCTCGATAGCTTCAACATCCACGCAAATAACTGCACCCCGAAAAGATAGAGGTAGATGCGGCGAAGCCGGCGTGCGATGGCCTTTGCCATTGGCATATTCGGAACGGTGCGTCCCAGATGAGCGCCGAGCGCGGATTCGAGGTCTAGTTCGTCGTTCGACTCGGGGTTTCCGGATTGCAGCGCGGGTCGGATCAACCCCTCCTCGAGCAGCAGAACACGCTGTTGCCAGAGGTGATAGAAAGTGAGCCGACGTGCCTCGAGGAACAAAAAGCTAATTGTGAGCAGCACCGCGATGTAGACGACGAAATGAGGCGTGGCGGCATTGCCGAGCGCGAAGGAAATCAGGGCGGCCGTTGCCCCGATGGCCCAATTCGTCGTTGCATCCATTCGGGTCCGCCAGATGTCGGCGCGGCCGACCATCGCCCGGTAGTAGTGGGCGAGGATTGCGCTTCGATCTCGGGGGTCGATTTCCATTTTTCTCTTTCAAACGAAGTTTCGTCTTCGAGCCTTTGCCGCCCTCTTCGCGTCGATTCTCTTCAATTCGTCGGCTAGACCGATGACGTGTTCCCGAGGAGATTCGGAAGAGTATCACTCTCCCTGGAGGATAGAAGCGATCAGTTCGTTGAAAACGTCCGGCGCTTCGACGTTCGCAGAAGGCCTGGAATGACACGAAGGAATTCAAACTGCTGACTGGAGCTAGGGGGCCGACCTTGCTCGCGGTTGCCCGCGACCATAAAATGATCAAGATCATTTGCGACCCGAACGCACACCTCGTCCCGCTCTGGTTGGGTGTTGGTGCTTTGGGTTCACGCCAGATTTGGACGCGCCTTCGCCGTGGACTTACGTTGCTCATGGAAGGACTTTAAAGATGAAACGAAACGAACGCGTCTTGATCGTGGGTGGGGGAATCGGAGGACTGGCGCTCGCAGCCGGCCTTCGTCGTCTAGGGCTGGCCCCGACGATCGTTGAACAGGCACCGCAATTTGGTGCGGTCGGCGCCGGAATCGTGCTCAACGCCAACGCGATGGCCATGATGGATCGGCTTGGCCTTGGGGAGGCGGCTCGCAACGCTGGCCGGGTTCTAGCGATGGGTGAGGTGACGGATGCGAGCGGGCGTATTCTTTCGCAACTGAATTTTGACAAGCTCACGGCCGATCTTGGCCCGACCATCACGATCCACCGTGCGGCACTGCACGAGGTCTTGTTGTCCGGCTGCCACGGTCTTCAGTTGTATTCGGGTACGACCGTCGAACATCTGGCCGACCGCGGGGATGTCGTCGAGGTGAAAATGTCGGGCGGCACAGCGGCCGAGTTTGATTGGGTGGTCGGGGCGGACGGTCTGCGCTCGCGTACGCGCAGTCAGGTCTTCGGCGAGACGGCTCCGTGCTATTCCGGCTATACCTGCTGGCGCTTCGTGGTGGAATGTCCGCCCGGCCTCGACCGAATGCAGGAGATGTGGGGGCGCGGGCTGCGATTTGGACTGGTGCCACTGGCCGGGAACCGCTTGTACTGTTTTACGTGTGCAAACATGCCGGCCGATGCAGAAGACCCCGAAGACGGTCGTGTGGAGCGATTTCGAACGAGATTCAGCGGCTTCGGTGGCTTTGCCCCCGCGGCATTGGCGCAGGTCGAGAAGCCCGAACAGCTCATTCACAACGACCTGGCGGATTTGCCGAAACATCCATGGTTCAAGGGCAGGGTGGTCTTGATCGGAGACGCGGGCCACGCCACAACGCCCAATATGGGGCAGGGCGCCGGAATGGCGATCGAAGACGCCGCGGTGCTATGCGAAATGCTGGCGACCGGCGAACCCTGGGCCAACGTTATTCCGGCGTTCGCAGCCCGGCGAGAGCCACGCGTGCGCTTCATTGTGGATCAGTCGCGACGCATCGGGCGCATAGGGCAGATTGAAAACCCGATACTGGCTTCGCTGAGAGATTGGTTGATGTGGGCGACGCCACAGCGATTGGCTGAAGCGGGTGCTCGCCGCGCGATCGCAGCGACAATCTAGTACCCGCAGCCGCTTACCCGAGCGCAGCGTTGACGGCTCGCTCGACGAGGGCTCCGCCAATCCAGGACACCAGCGGGATCAGAAGAAAGAGAGCGAAACGACTCAGGGTCGAAGTGTCGAAGGGCCATTCTCGGACGCTCTCGATACGGGTTTCGTAGGCGAGCATCGCGTTCATCTGCGGCGGAACAAGAGAGTGCTCGGTTGAAGAAAAGAGGATCGCCCGTTCGCTGGCGATCGCCTCCCGGATCCGGACGAGTTCCTCACGCTTTCGTTCTCGAATGTTCGCATGCAGGCCGCGGGCGGGAACAATGAGCGTGGCGATACCAAATGCCGTGGTCACTACGATCACGCCGACTGTGATCCACATATTCGCTGTGCTGGTCACCAGGAGGGAAGCGATTGCGCTTCCAATGAACCAGAAGCCGGCATTCAGGAGTCCCACCGCTGCGAAGGGGGAGAACGCTCCGGGATCGAGTAGGTCCACGTCGAGATATTGGCGTCCCACCTCATTGAAGACTTGTGACTCGCGGTGGGTGAGCACTGCCATGGCACCGAGTAGACCGAAGAGGAGAATCATGAAGGGGAGTGAATGCAGACTTAGATGACTCTGACGAATCGTGCTGTCGAGGTAGGGAGACAGGCTCAATGCCGTTCCGAATAATCCGCCTATCAGCGCTGCGACGAGAATGGCTCGGGTCTTTGGGATGAGTCGGGCCCGATGGGTATCGATTGCTCGATCATCGAGACGAAGAATGGGTCGCAATCGGTCGAACTCGCGAGTTGCCTTCGACAGTCCGGCCAAGCCCGCTCCAAATGTGTAGGCGGAGACGATGACGAGCACGAAGTCGGCTCGCAAATGAGGATCGAGCCTGAGGGGTCGCTGAAACTGATCGAACGTTGGAGAGCCCGCCAGAATCGAATGCGCCGCGTAGGCGGCTGCCAGAAGAACGAGTAACAGGGCGCAGGCGAGGGAAAACGGCCGCGTCCAATGCCAGTCGATGATGCGTGTCGCTAGAGGGTGGAGCTTTGGCTCGGCGCGTATCGGTTCGACTGGGCTCGCCATGGTACAGAGAGCTTACATCGCCATCGCTTGCTTTCCGAGAGCCGAACCTGGAATCGATCGACGTATCGAGCGATCGACTTAGGTCATACGGTTTCAGGGCTGTTCCAACTGTCGCAGGGCACCCTCGAAAATCTGATCGATCGTAAACGAGGCCGGCCGCTGGCTCGGAGGGAATTCACGCAGCGAACCGAGAAACTGCGCTACCACGACCTGCGCCTTGAAGATCAGGGGTACCCGATCCGTCCACCATTCGTTGTATTGGTTCGAGTCCGTATCGGCCTTCTCGTAGGGATCTCGTCGTAGGTGGAAGATCTTCGGAATTCGTAGGAACACGAATGGCTCTCGCCAGACATCGAAGCGTCGTGCGCGTTGTTCGGCAAAGACCATCTTCCAATCTCCGACCCGCGTGCCGACCAGGAGCCCGTCGTCGTTGAAGTAGAGAAACTCTTGCCGCGGGCCATTCTTGGCCTTCCCGGTCAGGTGGGGCAGGAAGTTGTAGCCGTCGAGATGTGCTTTGAACTTCTTGGCCCCCGCCTTGTGGCCTTTCAGCAATTTGCCCTTGATATCGGGCTCACCGGCTGCGGCAAGCAGAGTCGGTGCCCAGTCGAGGTGTGACATGACCTCGTTCGAGACCGAGCCGGGCGCAATCTTGCCGGGCCAGCGCACCAGGCCGGGTACGCGGTAGCCGCCCTCCCAGTTGGTGTTCTTCTCGCCGCGAAAAGGCGAGTTCGCTCCATCGGGCCAGGTGTTGTAGTGAGGCCCGTTGTCGGTCGAGTAGACGACGATCGTGTTCTCGGCGATACCCAACTCTTCGAGCTTTGCGAGTAGGACCCCGACCTGACGGTCGTGGTCCACCATGGCGTCGGAGTAGAAATCCTGCCCGGAAATACCGCGGATGCTCTCCGGAATGTGGGTGCGGAAGTGCATGCGAGTCGAATTGAACCAGACGAAGAAAGGCTTCTTTGCCGTGTGGGCGCGACCGATGAAGTCGAGCGTCGCATCTAGAAATTCCTCGTCGATCGTCTCCATACGCTTACGCGTAAGGGGCCCAGTGTCCTCGACCTTTCCGTCGGCGAATGAATGGATCACACCGCGGGGTCCGAATCGTTCTCGGAAGCCAGGCGTCTTCGGATAATCCTCGTGCTCCGGCTCTTCTTCTGCGTTCAAGTGGTAGAGATTTCCGTAGAACTCGTCGAAGCCGTGATTGGTGGGAAGGAATTCGTCCTTGTCGCCGAGATGGTTCTTGCCGAACTGCCCAGTGGCGTAGCCGGCAGGCTTCAACAGTTCGGCGATGGTCGGGTCCTTGGCCTGGATGCCGAGTTCAGATCCGGGTACGCCCACCTTGGTCAGTCCTGTGCGGAATGGACTTTGACCGGTGATGAATGAGGAGCGACCCGCCGTGCAGCTCTGGTCACCATAGTAGTCGGTGAAGAGCATGCCCTCGTTGGCGATACTGTCGATGTTGGGCGTGCGGTATCCCATCATTCCGCGCGTATTCACCGAGAGGTTGCTGAGGCCGATGTCGTCGCCCCAGATGATCAGGATGTTTGGTTTGTCGGATGCCGAGGACGTTGGAGCGATCATCAACGCAACGACCAGCAGAATCAGGCCCGGCAGTACGAATCTAGACGAGTTCGTGACACAAGTCTTGAAGGACATCATGATGGCAAAGCTCCTGATTTGATCGGCTCGAAGATTCAGCCCTCGAGAATTCAGCCCTCGAACATTCAGTTTAGGTGACCCGATACCGGGCACACCCTTCATAGCTTGTAGATGGCGGAAAGGGCCTTGTCCAGGAGGGCCGAGGGGACGACGCGTCGGGCTGCGACCCCCAGCCTCTGTCCCAGGGCGCCTACTGGATAGCGATTTCGCGGAGTTGGGCTGGCGATGATCTTCGCCAGAAGCTCGGCGAAGAGTCGCGGATCAGCACCGTTCTGTTCATCGTGTTCCATCACGGATACGGCCCGCCGGCAACTCTCGGCATAGACTGAGTCGTTGCCTGCTTCACTGGAGAAAATGCGACTTTCCGTAAAACCGGTCTTGAAGTCGCCGGGCTCGATCAAGGCAACGTGAATGCCGAAGGGGCGAAGCTCCATGCGCAGCGCGTCCGACATGGATTCGAGTGCGTACTTCGATGCTGAATAGAAGCCCTGAAACGGAATGGTGACGAGACCTCCGAGCGAGCTGATGTTGACGATGAGTCCCGATTGCTGGGACCGAAGGATTGGCAGGGCCGCGCGGCAGACGCGCAGTACCCCGAAGAAATTCGTCTCGAAGAGCGCCTTCGCCTCTTCGACCGATGTGTCCTCGACGGCGCCGGCCAGACCTACACCGGCGTTGTTGACGACGACGTCGATTCGTCCTTCCCGTTCATGCACGAAATCGACGGCTCGACGTACGGAGTCGTCATCGCATACGTCCATGGGAATCATTTGGACAGAAGAGGACGGGCCGACCGAAGTTGGAAATTCGGCGCGCCGGCTGGTTCCGTAGACTCGATGGCCAAGGCTAGTCAGATGTTTCGCAGAGGCGCTTCCGAAGCCGGCGGAGGCACCGGTGATCAGAACGATTTTCGATGTCATCTCACAGACTCCCTGATCTGCAGGCTACATCAGATTGATCACTCGCTTCGACCTGGCCTGGCCTGATTTCTCCCATCACGATGGCTTCGCCATCGTACTGGGCTGCGAGGGCGAGGACCTTGCCATGACCGTCGATCGGGCGAGCCCCAACGCGCATGTCGCTTTCGCTCCGTGGACTCCGCTAGAAACCCAATTGCTTCGCCATATAATGCAGCATCGTTTCGTCCGAACCCCCTCCAATGCTGACCAGTCGCGAGTCGACGAACGCGCGTCCTGCGATGCTTTCTTTCATGTAGCCATAGCCACCGTGAAATTGGATGCACTCGTCCGCAACCTTGCGACTCACGCGTCCGCAGAACAATTTCGCCATGGTAATGAGATCGGTGGCGTCTTCGCCGGCGACCCGCTTTCTCACGCAGGCATTCACGAATTCCTTCGCTGCGGTGATCTGGGTATACAGCTCGACCATCTTGAACTGCGTGTTCTGCATCTTGGACAGCGGTTTGCCGAAGAGCACGCGTTCTTCCGCCCAGCGGCGGGTTTCTTCCCAGAGAAGTCTGGAACTCGCCATCGAACTGACGCAGGCGACGAGGCGCTCGTCCTGGAATTGCATCATCTGTTGCTGGAAACCGCGGCCGATGTCGCCAATCGTGTTTGCGACGGGCACGCGAACGTCTTCAAAATAGAGTTGCCCCGTATCCGAACCCCAATTGCCGATTTTGTCGAGCAAGTCGTAGCGGAAGCCGGGCGAATCTGTTGGAACGACGATCTGGGAAAAGCCGCCGTAGCCAGCGTCCGGATCCGTTACGGCCAGGAGGCAAAGCCAATCTGCAGTGGCCGCGTTGGTGATATAGATCTTCGAGCCGTTGATCACCCATTCATCGCCATCACGCACGGCGCGCGTGCGAATTCCGGAGACGTCCGAGCCCGCGTCAGGCTCGGTGACGGCGATGGCGGAAATCATCTCGCCCGCGATCGAGGGAACCAGATACTGCTGTTTGAGATCTTCGCTACCGAACTCGGCCAGCGAGGGCGTCGCCATGTCGGTATGGACACTGATCCCCATCGTGACACCGGCGTTGTCCGAGCGGCCGATCTCTTCGAACATCACTGCGGTGTACGACCAGTCGAGTCCCGCACCACCATATTCAGGGTCGTAGCGCAGGCCCAACATTCCAAGGTCGCCCATTGTTTTGAAGAGCTTCGTATCGAAGCGACCCATTTCATCGAATTCTCTGGCGCGCGGACGAAGTTCTTGTTCAACGAACCTGCGGACGGTTTCGCGGAAGAGTTCGTGTTCGGGGGAGTTCAGCGGATCCTGGCTCATCATCGCGTCCTCGAGGGATATCACCGTCGATTTCTGATGGCATCGCCTCACGATGAGGCTGGTCGCCGAAAGGAGCGGTAACAAATGTCTGACAATATTACCCAAGCAGAACGAGTGGTGCCAACGTGACCCTGGCGGTGTACGCGCCACGGCCTTCGGCTTCGGTTGCATGTCGATCTGAAGATCTCATGCAGCCTCAGAACCACTCATCCGGCGCACCCCGATCGATTGAAGGATCGCCAATAGAAGAACCACGCTCGCTAGAACGATCGCCAATGCCGCGCCATCTCGCGTAAAGAGGTCGACATAGACGACTACGATCGTGCCGACCACCCATAGGATGTCAGCCACGATCACGGCAATGACCAGCTGTGTTGAGATTTCGGGGCGTGATGCGAGCCAAAAGAGTGCGCCCGCAAAGAGCAGAAGCTGTCCGCCGACGACAGCGACGAGGATAGAGGGCATCCCACCGAGGAACTCGGCGATCGCCCCGCTTGCGACCGTGAATAGCAGACCGGAGGCCGTCGAGAAGAATGCGTTACCGCGCAAACTCTGACGTAGGAAATGGGTCGCGTCCTGTTCGATTGCTTTGTTCATGATGACTCCTTTGAGCGCATGCGTGCGCGAGGGAATGACTATGCCGCTGCCGACGTGCGCGCGATGAGATCCGCCAGTGCCTGCCGCGCCTGTTCGAATGCATCGTCGATGTCGAGTAATTCGCGGCGCAAGTTCGCTTCCTGGGCCAGCGCGTGAATCTGGAATGCCAGGACTTCGGGTGCCGTGCCGATCGACAGTTCACCCAGACGCGCGGCGAGGCGCGACTGTTCTTCGAGCGTCTGCAAGAAACTACGGGTATGACGCGCGATCGCATCGTGCACGGGCCCTGGTCGCCCGGCGAAGGCGAGTCCGGCGGACCCGAAGAAACAGCCACCCCGGTATTCGATCGTTTCGAGATGCTCGAGCCACGCGAGCGCCAGGGCGTGTAGTCGTGGAAGGCCGGGTTCGGAGTTCTTCGCTGCGTTGACGAGCGGGGCCGCATAGGCCGTTGCCGCGGCATCGACGATGGCGAGTTGGAGGGCTTCCTTTGATTCGAAATGGGCGGCGACGCCCGCCTTCGTGAGTCCGACCTCGTCGGCGATGCGACGAAAGGACAGACTCTCCAACCCTTCGGCAGTGCTGAGATCCGCGGCGGCGGAGAGGATTGCGCGCCTGCGCCGGGCGCCATGGCTTTCGTTCGGCATGACGCATAAAATATACGTTCGTATATAAAATGCAATACGAAAGAACTATTTATTCAGTATCCTCGAATCTACGAGGCCTAGAGAGCCCCCTCAGTCAGTCTCCTCGTGATGACTCGTCGTCGCTACGCGTAATCGACTCGAGCAATGCGGCGTTCTGATCCTCACGGTCGGCTGCTGCGCGTAGCTCGGCTGCCCTTCTGGGGTCCGTTTCCGCATCGGCCCACGCACGGTAGAGGCCACCGCCGGATCGTTCGAGCAGAGCGAGCACTTCCATCTGTTCCGCGGGTTCCCGGCCCGCGAAGAGGTCAGCCATCTGTTCGCCGGGCTCTTTCGTCGGGGGCAGTACGATTTGAGTCTGGGTCACGACCGCGACGAGCCTTCCGTCGTCACGCTCGACCTTCGTCTGCCACACCATCGTAGAACGACCGCGATGCAGCGGCGTCGTCGTGCCGAGAACCTTCCCGCCCTCGACACCGGATGAAAAGAAATTCGTCTTCGATTCGATGGTCGTCGTCCCGGCGCCATCGGGGAGCGACAGCACGGTTCCGTAGGCACCGAGCGTGTCGGCGAAGGCCATGATCGCACCGCCATGCATTCGGCCGGGCAGGGTGCACATGGCTCGGGTCACTTCCATTTCCGCGCGGATCTCATCCGCAGACGCATGGATGAAGCGTATGCCCATCACACCCGGAAACAGGCCCTCTGTCGATTTCTGTAGATTTTCGATGATTGTCATGCCTAGTCGCTCGTACGAATGAACGTTCTCTTGACCGACGCTCGTTCGGAGCCGTCGACCCAGACCGTGAGTTGGGACGACAGCGTGTCCGGATCCTGACCGAGATCCCGGCTTTCGACCATTCGCGCCTGACTTCCACTCGGAAGCTCGAGTTCGCGGATCATCTCTAGACCGTCTTCGGATGACCACGTATATCGGTCGACCGTGGCGCGTCCGCGCGCATCTTCGCCGGGTCGAGGCTCTCCGTCGAGGATTGCCTCGACTTCCTTGTTCGAGATCGGCGTATTCAGTGTCACCGTGATCCTCTCGACGCATTCATCACAATTGCTCGGAACCGCCACCGCTCGCATTTCCAGTCCGACACGGGCGACCCCTGCGAGTTTCCGTAGAAACCAGGATGCTTCGAGCGCCTTCATCGCTGGATCAAAGGAATCGGATCGATCCCAGTCGAGCTTCCAGTTACCGTCGAGGCGAGCAGGGCCAGAGGGGGCGTCTGCTGCTGTTGCAAAGGAAGCTGAGAGGATGACCGCGACGGTCAGTAGGAACGTCCCGAATAGCACCTTCATGTTTGGTTGCCCTCATGTGTTTCGGATAGATAGCGTTCGATCACGGGCTCGAGATGGTCGGGGTTGAAGCCGAAGGGTCCGATGCCCGGATTATAGATGACCTTCCCAGCGTGATCGATGAAGTAGATCCGCGTGGGTCGCGACGTATAGAGCCGTGCGACCCGGTTGTCCATCTGATCGACGTAGAGCGGAACGACGCCGTCGAAAAGATTCGCCTGACAGCTCGCGGCGACTTTGCGCCGCTGTTCGAGGGTGACGGGCTCCTTGACATCGGTGCGCGCGAGTTGGCCCGTCAGATCATTCACGAGTCTCTGGGTACGCGAACGACCGAGCCACCATCGATCGCTCGCATGGGCTTCCTTTACGTAGACGACGATGAATTCGACCTGATCGTGATATTGCTCGTAGAGTTCTTTGAGACGCACGGTCCCATTGCTGAAGGGCGGTCAGGTGTAACTGCCGAATACGAGGGCGACCGGGCGTTTGCCGCGAAAGTCGGAGAGGCGAATGCGGACGTTGCCCTCCGGATCCTGTAGCTCGAAATCCGGGGCCAGGTCACCGATCTTGGGCGATTTCGGGTCGAGAGAATTCTGCCAGGCAATCTCCTCGTTCCGCCACTCCATGGAATGGATGAGGAGATCTGCCCCAAGGACGAGATTGTCCTCACCCTCCCATAGTATGAACAAGGAGGAGATGGCGGCGAAGGCAATTGCCGAACGTCGGATGAAATGGCCGTAAAGTGAGTCAGCGTCGAGGGCTCGCTGCTCGACGACAATCAAGAGAGCAAGGGCGCCAAGCGACCCGACTAACGATAATCCGGTTGGAGCACCGATTGAGATCGGCGCGAGCATAAGCAGACCGAAAGCAACGCGAATGCCACCGGACAAGCGTGTCTTCGATCCAATGGGCACGATCGCGCCAAGCCTGCGGAGCCAATTTCGATCGAACTCGGGCGCCAGCAGATTGTGAGCGCCCGTCCCGAGCAGGAAGAAGGCGAGACTCGTCTGCGCAAAGACGATTCCCCCGTGAAGCAGGTAGACAGCCGCCGTCCAGATCAGATTCTTTGTCTCGATGATGGTTTCGTAACTGGGGTCCATGTCGATTCTCCGAGAGGCCCTCGTTGGAAACGCTGCCTAGCCGAGGCTGGGCGCCGACGAAAGTCTACGCGTGTCTGGGCGCAACAGATAGGACGCTACGCAGAGACCGAGCACGATGGCAGGGCGCACCGTGTGGCTCAGCGCGTCACCTGAGAAGGCATGCGATGCGGTCGCTCCGGCCAGGTTGAAGCAGAGGCCCGCGTAGGCCCATTCTTTGAGAAGAGGGCGCTCCGGGACGAGTACGGCGATCACGCCCAGTATTTTCGCGAGCCCGATGATCGTCATGAAATAGAGCGGGTAGCCGAGATGGGACATGGCATCGACCATCATCGGCTGATGGGTGAAATGGGCGAACCCGGAGAATGCGACGACGGCGCAGAACAGACCGGTCGTCATCCAATAGCCGAGTAGTCTGGGATTCAATGCGATCTCCTCTTGAGTGTGGATGCTAGAAGGACGGGCCGTCTATCGGTTTGCCTCGGTCTGTGGAGAACCCAGTAACATGAACTCGACTGCCCGAGAGTGGGCGTCGATGACGGCTGGATCCGTGGGGTCGACGCCGGTGACGCGTCGACATTCCTCTGCCTGGTGGAATATGACGTCGATGGAGCCGATCAGGGCGTAGGCGAAATGAAGTGGTGCGATGTCTTTCGGGAGTCGACCGAGTTCCTGGAGGTGGGCAATGACGGGAACGAGCCGTTCGAAGAGCGGTGTGACGTGTCGGTCCACGAGCCAGCGCATACGCGGGCCGCGACGCTTCCCCTCCTCGTGCATGAGGCGAACGAATTCCGGGTTCTTCGCTACGAAATGGACATGAGCACGGATGCCCGCGCGGATTCCGGAGAGGGGATCGCGGTCTTCGGCCGCACTTCTGGGCTTGAAGGTCGTTGCGTCGAGCCCGCTCCGGAGTTCGCCAAAGGCCTGGTCGACGGATGCCTGCCAGAGCTTGAGTTTGTCGCCGAAGTAGTAGCGAAGGAGGCCGAGCGGTACATTAGCTCGGCCAGCGATCTGCCGAGTCGTTGCTCCGTCGAAGCCCTTTTCGGCGAACGCCTGCAGGGCTGCATCGAGGATGCGCTTGCGCACCTCGATCGGGTTGTCGGAGAGGTTTTTACTTGTTCGCACGAACAAGATTATTGTACAGATGAATAAGTCTGGCTAGCCTGCGTAGGCGAGAACCGGGAGTGGAAATAGGCTTGTATGGACAGCAAGGATCCGGTCTCGAGATTGACTGCCCTGAACGCCCGACCCGCGAGCCGTCGCTGGCGGCTGCTGGGCGTATTGATCCTGTTCGTTGTCGGTGGTGGGCTACTCCGGGACGCCCTGGGGATCGAGTGGAGTACCGACGGCATACGAACGCTTGTTGCGGACGCGGGCATCTGGGCGCCGATCACATTCGTGGCGTTGCTGGTGTTTCGGATCCTGCTGGTCATCCCGTCGGTGATCCTCCTGCCCGCAGGCGGATTGCTCTTCGGCGTCGTCGAAGGCTCGATCTACGGAACGATTGGGCTCACACTCTCAGCGCTGCTCAACTATGGGCTCGTCCAGTGGGCCGGCCCCAAAGCCTTCGAGGCTCGCATTTCGCCCCGCTTTCGAGGAGTCCTCGAAATCGCTCGCTCGCGTGCCGGGGCCGGCGCTGTGGCGGTGATTTCGGCCTATCCATTCGGACCGATCACGGTGACCCACCTGGGCGCGGCCATTGCCGGAATGAGCTTCGTCACTTTCCTCGTCGCGGTGGCGCTGGGTTCGATCATTCGTTCGGCCACCTTCTCGCTCTTCGGCGCGTCGTTGGTGGAGTCCGACAGACTCGTGTGGGCGACGTTGGTGATGGCGGGCGCGCTCTTCATCCCTCTTCTCGTGCCGCGCTCGCGCGCATGGCTCCGACAGAGCTTCAGCACGCCTTCAGATGACGGAGAGTCTTGAGGACGCTCGGCCTTTCGATGGGTGATTCGCCAGCCGTGCTTCTAGATGCCTGCCTGCTCGTCGAACGTCAGGCTCTGCTCGAGTGCGCTTTCAGTCCCGCGCGCTCGGAAGATCCTGACATTGATCGAGGTACTTGAAGAGCATGCCCATGACCATGTCTTGCACGCCGGGTACGTCCTTGGGGACGCCCCCGTAGATCGCAGCCGAAATGGGTGTTTCGTTCGGCGGATCGAGGGCATACGGAATCGCGTCGGCGAGGTCCTTGGCGAATCGCTCGACGACGCCGGGTTGGGTCTGGGGTCGTGTGACGCACATATGAATCGCGTTGGGATATTGCTGGCCGTTGAAGCGCCAGCCGCGTTCCTTCATGAAATCGTTGAGATGGTAGATGTCGAATTGATCCGAGGTGAAAGAGAAACAGAAGGTGGGTTTGCCCATCATCTTGAGCTCCGGATGGGACCGGACGACGTCCTGCATTGCGAAGGCCGTTTCGAAGATCGCCTTGGCGTATTTCAGATATCCTTCCTGGCCGAGGCTGACCATCGAGGCCCAGGCGGAAGCCAGCAGCCCACCGGACCGGCTGCCCGCGATCCCGGGCGAGTTGTATTTCCCGCCCGGCCATTCCGGCGTAGCGAAATACTGGTATCGGCGCAGTGCGCGGTCACGGCATAGCAGGACCGACGTTCCCTTGAGCCCGAAGCCGTATTTGTGGGTATCCGCCGAAATGCTGGTCACCCCCGGCAGTCGAAAATCAAAGACCGGAATGTCATATCCCAGTCGCTCTCCCCAGGGAAGAATGAAGCCACCGAGACAGCCATCGACATGCAGTCCGACCCCGTGTTCGAGTGCAATCTTGGATAGATCCTCGATCGGGTCGATCGTTCCGTAGGGGTAGTTCCCCGCAGACCCGACGATCATGACGGTGTTCTCGTTGACGCTTTTCCGGACGGCATCGAGATCGACCAGGGTGGTTTCGGGATCGACCGGTATGTGCACCACTTTGAGATCGAAGAGGTGAGCGCCTTTTTCGAACGCCGGATGTGCCGTTACTGGGAGCACGATTTCTGGTGCGGTGATGTTTTTTTCTTTGCGGGCGCGATCCCGGTACATCAGGACGGACGTGATGATGCTCTCGGTACCGCCGGACGTGACCGATCCGCAAGGTCGCTCATCGGGTTCGCTTCCGATTGCCGCGCCCGCGTGCATCAGGTCGAGCGCCATCGCAGTGATCTCGCCCTCAAAACGTGTTGCACTTGGACAGATATCACGCTGCAGCGCGTTGACATGCGAGTAGTTCGAGAACACTTCGTTCAGGAACGCGTAGTGTTCCGTATCCCCGCAGTACATCGTTCCCGAGCACTGGCCACTCTGCCAGAAATTGTCTTCTTCGCCTGCGACTTGCTTCAGCTCGCTCAGGATGTCCTCGCGCGATCTGCCTTTTTCCGGGAGAGAGTCGAGTACTCCGAAGCGTTCCGCATAAGGGTACATACCGCCCGTGGGCTTCTTCTTCTCTTCGGTCTTCTTGGTCATGCTGGAGTCTCCCTGCTCGATCTCACGAGTGGTCAAGCGTTCAATGTTTCGAGGGCCTGTGTGTGGAGTTCTGGATTCGCGGCGGCGATGATCAGTCCGCCGCGGGAGGCATCGCCGCCCCGCCAATCGGTGACGACACCGCCTGCACCCTCGATGATCGGAATCAGAGGGATGATGTCGTAGGGTTTGAGACTGCCTTCGATGACCAGATCGATCTGGCCATGCGCGAGTAGACAGTACGAATAACAGTCGCCACCAAAGCGCATCATGCGGCTCTTCTCGGCGACCTGCTCGAATTTCTGGCGATCTTCGGCATTCTCGAACGTCGAAGGATGAGTGCAGTAGACGATGGCAGAAGCGATCTCATTCGTCTGGCTCGTCCGTATCGCTTGTTCCTTCCCGGCTCTACGCACCCAGGCTCCTTCGGCGCTGCCAAGAAAGGTTTCTCCGAGATAGGGTTGGTGCATGACGCCCACGAGACAAGCCTGGTCGAATGTGAGACCCAATAGGATGCCCCATGCAGGTACGCCGCTGATGAAAGCACGCGTTCCGTCGATTGGATCGACGACCCACCGGTAGCGCGAATCGGATTCGCGCTCTGCCTCTTCTTCGCCCAGAATCCCGTGGCTCGGGAAGGTTCGTTCGAGCTCTGCTCGGATGTTGGCCTCGACTTCTCTGTCGGCCCGTGTCACGGGGTCGAAGGCTTTGCCTGCGGACTTGTCCTCTACGTCGACGGGGTTCCGGAAATAGCGGAGGGCGATCGGCCCCGCAGACTCCGCGACGGATACGGCGGTGTCTAGAAATTTCCGTATCGTCTGCTGGTCGGGTCTCGTGCCGGTGCTAGTCATTTAGCGCCTCGAAGATTGGTCGGTTCTGATCCCATGCGGCTACGAACTGGTCGAAGAGCAGATCGTAGACGTCTCGGTTCTCCGGTCTGGGCCGATAGGTTTGTCCGATCTTGCAGACCTTATCGACCTCTGACAGCGAGGCGACGCCCAACTGCTCGAAAGCAAGGAACGCAGTTCCCCGATTGTTGACGAAGCGTGGCTCCGCCAGTTGATGCACGGGTCGGTTCATCACGTCGGCCATGATCTGGGACCATTCGGCGGAGACGGCGCCACCGCCGGAGAACACCAACGAGTCGAACTGATCATCGATGAAGCGCTCGACCGCGGGGAGGACCCAGCGCAGGCTGAACGTGACGCCTTCGAGTACTGCCCGCAGCATGTCGGCGCGTGTGGTTTCGAGCGAGATGTTCAGGAAACCACCGCGCATCGAAGCATTCGCGCGCGGCGATTGGGATCCCGCGAGCCACGGGAGATAGAGCAATCCTCCGCTTCCAGCTTTCGTGGAAGAGAGGGCCTTCTCCACATTGGCGAAGGGATCGTCCGTCGAGTGGTTGGCGAGGCCGTCATCGCTGAACACCATCTGGGTCAGGAAATGCTCGAGTGGTTTTCCGCCTAGTCCTACCTCGGACATGACCATGTATTGGTCGGCAACGGGACTGGGCATGCTCAGGATCCAGTTGTCCAGGTCGGTTTTCATCTCTCCGACGAAGGCGAGCACCTGGCAGGTCGTCCCGATATTGATCGCGCCGTGACCCTTCCGATAGACGCCGGTTCCGATCGCGGCCGCGTGCGTATCGTTCACGGCCGTGAAGACCTTCGTGTCCGCCGAGAGTCCGAGTTCTTCGGCGATCTCCTTTCGGACTGTTCCGATACAGGCGCCCACCGGCAAGAGCTCCGGAAGCTTCTCGCGATCGATGCCAGACATCCGAAGTAGATCGTCGTGATAGGCGACGGAATCGAGGTTGCGGTTGTCAGTCAGTAATTGTGCAAAGGCGGTGCATGCATTCGAAGCGCAGATTCCCGTGAGTCGCGCTGTGACATAGTCAGCGGGTTCGACCAGCTTCGCGGCCGCATCGTAGATCTCGGGACGTTCGTTCTTCAGGAAGAGCATGTGCGACAGCGAATCGTTCCCGGATGGCAGGGGCGGCATGCCCGCGAGTTCGATCCAGCGAACGGGGGCCTCGGGGTGTGCTGCATAGATTTCTTGTGAATAGGGGGCTCCCCGTCCGTCCATCCACGGAATCATGTTGCCGACGGGATTTCCCTGTTCATCGACCGGGACGATCGAGAAGTACTGACTTGCGCAGCTCACTGCGAGAATCGTATCGGCCGGCATGTCTGCTTCACGGACGACCTGCTGAACAGCACTTACGATCGCATTCCAGACTTCCTCTGGATCTTGCTCCGCGGCGTCGGCTCCGAGTTGAAGCGTCGTCACGGGTCGAATCGCCGAAGCGGCGATGGTGCCGTCGTTCGACACGAGGGCGACCTTCGGGCCGCCCGTGCCAAGATCGATCGAGAGAATGTATTGTGAGGTGCTCATTGAATTTGATACCTTTGTATCATATTAAGAGAGAGCCATGCAACCGCGATATCGAGTGACCCCACAATGACAACTGCGAAGCTCGATCATCGCACGCCTCCGCGTCGGGCTTCGACCTCGCCGAAACGGGCCGCCAATTCGGGCGGCGCGGGAGAGGGCGCTCGCGGACCCTACGCTCGTGGTGTAGAGCGGCGTAGGGCTCTGCTCGAGGCCGTGCTTCGAATCGTGACGCGGGACGGAGTAGCGGCCGTCACCCACCGAGCCGTTGCCGCAGAGTCCGAGGCCTCGCTTCGAGCGACGACCTATTACTTCGCGACGAAGGAAGACATGATCCGGGAGGCTTTCCGGTTCTTCTGTGAACAGTCCCTCGAACAGATCGACGCGACGAGCCAGGCCTATCTCGATCGTGAGGTCGGCCCCGGTGATGCGGTCGCGATGATTTTCGAGAACGTCCTGAAGGAGTGGGACAATCCGAATACCTCGTGGGTCGCTGAGTTCGAACTGATCCTGGCGATTGCCCGCGAGCCCTCCTTCGCGCCCGAGTATCGAGCCTTCCAGCAGCGCCTCGATCTCGGGCTGAAGACGACGATGCAGCGAATCGGCTCCAAGCATCCGGCTCGGGATGCTCGGATCGTTCTGGCCTTCCTGCGCGGATTCGAACTCGAACAACTATCCCGGCCCGATCGCGGAGCCTGGCAGAGGAAGATGAGGGCCGACCTTTCGCATCTGGTGACGGCGCTCATGGAAGTCAACGACTGAACTTTCCGTTCGTGACGGCGCTCATGGAAGTCAACGACTGAACTGGCCGTATCACGGGTTATAGCGATTACAGGCCTTTTGGGGCTCGAGACGGAGCACCTGGAAACAAGAGCCCTAGAACCAGGTCGATGTAGCTCTCGACGACAGCGGGCGCGCTCGGATCGCGGCCTGTCAGCAGAGGAAATTCGGCGGTCTGAGAGAACATGCCGGCGGCGCCGACCAAGAGGTAGGTGAGCAGCTCGGGATCCCCGGCCGGTGTGAGGTCTTGTGATTGGGCCATTGCGAATCCGTCTCGGGCCACCTCGAAGAGTCGCTTCGTGTGATTCTCAAAGAGCCAGGTCAGTCGCGGCCCGGCCGACGCCCCTTCGTGAATCATGAATCTTGCGAGTTCCGGATGCTCTGCACTGAACAACAGGAATTCGCGGACGAGCAGGCGAATCTGGACTGCGGAATCGACTCCTTCGAGACCCTCGGCACGCTTTGCGATTCGATCACGGCAGGCTGTGAATAGACCGTCTGCGGCGGCCTTCCAGAGTTCGAGTTTCGATCCGTAGTGGTAGGTGATGAGCTGCTGTTTGACGCCGGCTCGATGCGCGATGTCGCGTGTACTCGCGGCTTCGAACCCCGATTCCGAAAATGCCTGAAGTGCTGCGGCTTCGATGCTCTCTCGAGTACGAGAGGCTCTTGATTCGCGGGTGATGCCCGGCCGTAGCGTTTCGGTGATCACACAGAGAGTCTATACGAAATTGATCAAGTGACAAAAATTTTTTGTTGAAATTTGTCGTACGACAAAATATAGTCATGGAACCCGAACCGGATTGCGGGCGGCAGATCAGGGAGGCGGCATGAAAACGCTCGAGACACCGATCCTGGTCGTGGGCGGCGGCCCCGTCGGGCTATCCACGGCGCTTCATCTCGCCCATAGCGGAATCGAATCGGTGATTGTCGAAAAGCACCGATCCACTTCGATCCATCCGAAAGCCTCCTATTTCAACGTGCGCACGATGGAGATTCTCGGGCAGCTGGGCGTCGCCGACGAGCTGTATGCGACGGCGCTGCTCGGCGCAGGTGTCTCCTTCTACACCAAGCTCACGGGTCACCGGCTCGGGGGACTCGGCGGGGCGGACTTCCCCGAATATGTGGCCAGTCTGCTCGCCGCCACGCCGCGGCCCGGTTGTGTCTCCTCCCAGATCGTGCTCGAGGCGATCTTGAAGAAGAAGGCCGACGAAAATCCGTTGATTCGCGTGTCATTCAACCATGAAAAGACGGCCCTCGTACAGGACGAGTCAAGCGTTCGGACTACGATTCTCGACCGCGAATCAGGTAACTCGACGGTCGTCGCGTCTGCCTACGCGATCGCATGCGACGGGGTACATAGCTCCACTCGGAACGAATTGGGCGCGACGATGATCGGGCCGCCAGCATTCGGTCAACTGATCAACATCTACTTCGAGGCCGATATCGAGAGTCTGGTACCGGACAGCAATCAAGCGCTGTATTGGATATCGAGCCCTGAAGCCCCGGGCGTCTTCATCGGTCTGGGTGGGGATCGCCGAAAATGGTGTTTCAATACAGCGTATCATCCCGAGCGAGGCGAGCGGCCAGAGGATTACACCGAATCACGCTGTATGGAAAAGCTTTATGCAGCGCTTGGGACTCGAGATCTTCCCGTAAAAATCCTCGCGATCGGTCCGTGGGTGCTGTGCGGGCAGGTCGTCGACCGCTACCAGGTTGGACGAGTCTTCTTCGGCGGTGACGCCGCTCATCTGAACATCCCGACGGGCGGTTTCGGGTTCAACACGGGCATGCAGGAAACCCACAATCTGGCCTGGAAGATCGCTGGCGTACTCAACGGCTGGGCACCAGAGCGACTGCTCGATAGTTATCACACAGAACGACGTCCGATCGCGATTTTCAACGTGGAGGCGAGTCGTGACAATGCGATGCGAATTCAGGACACCGGTGCGTCGCTAGGCGACGTTGCGCCCGACGTAGACGAAATCGACGAGGATACGTCTGCAGGCCAGGCGCAACGAGATCGATTGAGCGCCGCCATTGCCAGACAGCGAAGTCACTTTCTCTTTCTCGGACAAGAGATCGGCTTCGACTATGCGAATTCGGGTCTTGTCGTGTCGGATGGCACCCCGCACTACGTCGAGGAAAACGACGTCGAGGATCCGATCTTTACCTATCTACCAAACGCGCGACCTGGCGCTCGTGCGCCACATTGTTGGCTCACGCATTCGACGACAGATGGAGCGCGGTCGAGCATCCTCGACCTGTTCGACAAGGGGTTTGTTCTGCTAGTTGCTGGAAAACCGACGTCGTGGACTGCAACCCTGGACGCGGCAGTCGGAGATATTCCACTCCGGGCGGTGGGAATCGGTCCTTTGGAAGACGGCTGTGAATACCACGACGAAGGAGGCATGTTCCAGACGTACTATGCGATTGGGAATGGCGGCGCTGTACTCGTTCGTCCCGATGGTCACGTAGCATGGCGCGCGCCAACAGATCCCGAACACCACCTGGGCGTCGCTCTTTCGGACGCCCTTGAAATCGCGACGGCGAGACGCAATCCCCCGCATCGAATTCCAGAGGAGGGAACGAAATGACGACTGACCCAGTTCTGCCGAAAACGGCGCGGGAACGAGGACGGGTGGCACCTGCCCGACTTGCCCACTTCGTCCGAAAGACGTCTCGCTTCGGCGAAATGCTCGAGTGGTACCGAAATGTGCTCGAAGCGGAGATCGTCTACTCGAACGAAATGCTGGCGTTCCTCACCTACGACGACGAGCACCATCGAGTGGCCATCATTGCGATGCCCGGACTCGTCGATGCCGCGCCCAACGCAGCTGGAACGGATCACATCGCATTCACCTATGCCAGCCTGGACGAACTGCTGCACACTTACAAGCGGCTCAAGAAGGCTGGGATCGAGCCGTTCTGGGCCATCAATCACGGTCCGACCACATCGCTCTACTATAAAGATCCCGACGGCAACAGCATCGAGACACAGATCGACAACTTTGCGACGCTCGAGGAAATCAACGAATGGTTCAAAGGCGGAGCCTTCCAGGAAAATCCAATCGGGGTTGTCTTTGATCCCGATGAGTTGGTGGCGAGACACGAGGCGGGTGTTCCGTTTCGCGAGCTGGTCGAGCGTCCGGCGCTTCCTGAAGGCAAGACGCCATTCGACATGCTGCGTTCTTGAATCGGTCGCTCGAGCGGTCACTGTCGCGACGAAACCACTAGACGAAACCAATAGTTAGGTGCTCAGAGGTCATTCATGAAGATTTTCTCCACGAATCAAGGCATCGCCCGCGAGGCCACAGACGGAACACTCGAGCTTCTCGATCTGACGGAATCCGACCTCGGAGCGATTCTGCGCGAGGACCCCGATTTGCGTCGGATTCGGGATGCCGATGTGCGCAAACGAGTGGCGCTCGAAGACGTCGAGTTGCGGGCCCCGCTGGCACGCCCCGGCAAAATCATTTGCATTGGCATCAATTACGCGAGCCACGTCGAGGAAATGCGCCCGGTTCTCGAAAAGATGGGCGGGGAGGTTCCTACGAATCCCGTTTTCTTTCTGGTGCCGGGAAGCGCTGTCGGAGGGCCCGAGCAACCGATCGTGCTTCCCGACTTCGCACACGACCAGGTCGACTACGAGGTCGAACTCGCGGTGGTCATCGGACGCGGAGGGAGCCGCATCCGCGAATCGGACGCGCTGGGACATGTCGTTGGCTACACGCTCGCCAACGATGTATCCGCGCGAGATATCCAGCTCAAGGCGATGACGGGACAGGAATTCACGCTCACGCATGCGAAGGGTCTCGATGGATTCAAACCACTCGGTCCCGCGTTGGTGACTGCAGATGAGTTCGAGGATCCGATCGACATCCAGATCGAGGCGCGCGTGAACGGCGAGCTCAGACAGGATGCACGCACCAACGACTTCGTCCATTCGATCCCGAAATGCATCGCGTACGTCAGCCGCTACATGCGGCTCGACCCAGGTGATGTCTTTCTGACTGGCTCGCCGGCGGGAGTGGGATTCTTTCGAGGCGTCTTCTTGAAGGCCGGTGATGTCGTTGAGCTGACGGCCGATCGGATCGGGACGCTACGCAATTCAATCATCGACGCTTGATTGTCAGAGTTCAATGATCCACGGATGTCAGCGAGAGGCGCAAGTTGCCTAGCACCCGGCCTCGTCGTCGAGGTCGCATCCTTCGCCCGTCGCGCCCGGGCTGTCCACTCCCTGACAACAATTGGCGGTCAAGAAGCGGATCAGCTCATTCGTGATGGAGAAATCGGGGCTGTAGATCCGCGATCGCCCCTGACGCGCACATCGAACGAGTCCGGCGCTCCTGAGTTCCTTCAGGTGGAAGGACAAGGTCGCGGACGGGATGTCGAGCGCGGCA
>CBFDDD010000028.1:0-46073 GCA_965603475.1 uncultured Myxococcales bacterium | reverse complement strand
CGGGCCGTAGGTCGATCGGTCCTCGACCCCGAGGATGCCCGCCGCGAGCTCGCCAATTGCTGCCAGGCGACCAGATGTCAGGAGCTGGCGTCGAAGCGCATCGATCTCACGCCGATCTCGAAAGACCACCACGGCACTGATCGCGTGACCGTCTCGATCGCGTGCGATCGACGACGAGAGAGACACGGGCAGCGATCGTCCACCCACGCATTGCAGGGTCGATTCGCAATCTTCGAGCCCTGCGCAGATCTGCGCGATGGGCGTCTCGACGCATTTCGCTAGGGAGGTGCCCATCAGCTCGGAACTCCGGCATTCCATCATTTCCGAGAAACGCACATTCAAGGCCAGAATCGTCCCATCGAGCTGGACGAGAGCGACACCATCGTGAAGCTCGTCGAGCATGCAGCGTGCCATGCCTTCGGGTGTCACAGCCAGATCGTCGGAAGCGTGCAAGGCACGAAGCCACATCACGGCCGAGCCCGACGCGATCACGACTGCGCCCAGTCGCGGCGCCGGCAGCTCGAGCAAGGGCATCACATACTCGGTCGAGATCGCGGCCAGAAGCGAAATCACAACGCAGAACGTCACCGCATGTGCGCGACTGATGTCCGCCTTCTCAAATTGCCGACGCACCTCGACCCGCGTCGCCTCGTAGCCCGCGAAGATCGGCAGCACGGTTCCAATGGGCACGACGAGAATCGACACGATGCCGTATCGCGCCACCCAGCTGCCCCAATCGGTGGCAACGACACCGATTGTCGAGCCCGGAAGCAAAGCCGCTGCAATGCCAAGAACGACCGCAACCACAAAGCCCGCTCGCGCCAGCCCCCGCAGTCGATTTCCGATCTGCGGAAGCATCTGGCCGAGTACCCAGGTCGTGCAGGGACCTAGAAGCAGCGCCGGCATGTGCATCCATTGAATCCAGATCTGGGCACGAGCGGGGTCGGTCTCGAGGAAAGTCATCAGATCGAGCAACGCCCAGGCCCCGGTGCACGCGAAAATCGCACACATCGGAGCGGTCGCGCGTCGGTCCGAATTCCATGCGACGGACACCGCTCCAAAGGCGGCCGATACGAATATCGCCACGACTGGAATTAGAACGTAGAAATGCATGCGCCCTCGGAGAATTGCTCCAACGACCTCTATTCGTCCGCGCTGCGAACCCGCTTGACGAAGGCTTGCTTCCTGCCCAGGCATTGCCGCGCGACTGCCGGACGGCTGCCGGCCAACAACGGATGGGACTGCTCGTCGACTGGGCAGCCGTGATGCCAATGCGTGCAGCACCCCGCGCAGCGGAGCGTGTTCTGGCACTCATGTGTGCCATTTTCGGCCCATTCAGGCGCCTCAAAGCCATTTCAAGCCGCGATCCACTTGGCACGAGCATTGCTCTAAGGCCTGAAAGCTCGACTCGACCGCGCGCGTGGGTGCGGGGAGCCCACGCGAGACGGTTGCTCGAAGAAAGCCTCCACAACTCGCTTGTTCCCCAACTGGAGATCAACATGATTCGCGAAAAATTCTTTTCCTCCGGCACGTCGGCGGCCCCCCGCCTTGCGTTGACCGGCCTAGCGGTTCTCGCCACGAGTCTGCTTGCACCCGGCGCCGCCATGGCGGATGTCGCCTCGGACGCGCTCTTTACTGCCAACAATATCTGGATGATGGTTTCTGCGGCGCTGGTTTTCACCATGCACCTGGGCTTCGCCATGGTCGAATCAGGCCTCACCCGCGCGAAGAACACGACCAATATCCTATTCAAGAACACGTTCATCATCTGCTGCGGCATCCTCACCTACTTCATCGTCGGCTTCAATCTGATGTATCCGGGAGACTTCGGCATCATCGATGGCGTCCTCGGATTCGCAGGCATGGGACTCGGCGCCGGCTTCGAAGAAGGTGCAAACACCGCGGGTTATGCCGACGGCGGCTATACCTACTGGACAGACTTCCTCTTCCAGGCCATGTTCGCGGCAACGGCTGCCACGATCGTCTCGGGGGCCGTCGCCGAGCGCGTCAAACTCGGATCGTTCATGATCTTCTCGGCGGTTTTCGTCGCCTTCGTCTACCCGATCGCGGGTTCCTGGAAATGGGGCGCGGGATTCCTTGACAGTGCTGGCTTCTACGACTTTGCAGGCTCCACGCTCGTGCATTCCGTCGGCGGTTGGGCAGCCCTGATCGGTACGCTGGCGCTCGGCGCTCGCATCGGAAAATACGGCAAGGACGGCCAGGTTCAGCCGATTCCCGGTAGCTCGATGCCTCTGACGACGATCGGTGTCTTCCTCCTCTGGCTCGGATGGTTCGGATTCAACGGTGGCTCCGTCCTCTCGGCGGATCCGGCCGCGACCTCCTTCGTGCTCGTCACGACCTGTCTCGCGGCGGCCGCGGGCGGAATCGGCGCGATGATCGCCTACACCTTCGTCAGCACGAAGCCCGACCTGTCCATGGCCCTGAATGGCATCCTCGCTGGACTCGTCGGCATCACAGCGGGCGCGGACGTCATCAACCCCGGGAGTGCGATCATCGTCGGTCTCGTCGCTGGCCTACTCGTCGTCGGTTCGGTCCTGGCCATCGACAAGATCAAGATCGACGATCCGGTTGGCGCGATCTCGGTTCACCTGACCTGTGGCATCTGGGGCACTCTCGCAGTCGGAATCTTCTCGACCAATCCCGAGCACAGTCTGCTCATCCAGGCCTATGGCGTCCTCTGCTACGGGGTCTTCACGGTCGCCTGTGCAGCAGCGATCTTCTATACGCTGAAGGCCACCATCGGACTGCGCGTCTCTCCGGAAGAAGAGCTCGAGGGCCTCGACCTCGGCGAGCATGGTATGCACGCCTACGACCTGTCGGGTTCTCCGGGCTTCATGGAAGAAGGCACCACGGGTGGATTCGCGGCTGCCGGAATAGCGTCGAGCAAGCTCGTGCCAACCGAAAGCTAACCCGCCAAACACCCCGCAGCGCCGCGAGCGTTCCACCGCTCACGGCGACACCTCTCGAGACACCTCGAGACTGAGACAATGGAGATCATGTGATGAAGAAAATCGAAGCGATCATCAAACCATTCAAACTTGACGAGGCCAAGGAAGGACTCGCAAAGACCGGCATCCAGGGTCTGACGGTGAGCGAGGTCAAGGGATTCGGCCGCCAAAAGGGCCACACCGAGCTCTACCGAGGTGCGGAGTACGTCGTTGACTTCCTCCCCAAGCTGAAGCTCGAGATCGTCGTGCCCGATGATCAGGCAGAAAAGGTCGTCCTGGCACTCCAGGAATCGTGCCAGACCGGCAAGATTGGAGACGGCAAGATCTTTGTCATCCCGGTCGAGGAAGCCGTGCGAATCCGAACGGGTGAGCATGGAGAGGCGGCGGTCACAGGCAACTGAGCCCAGTCGCAGCGCACAGTACAATCACCGAAGGCACGGGCCGGCGTTCACAGCGAACGTCGGCCCTTTCGTTTTTCGGGCTGGCCTTCTCGCTGGAAGTAGGCTCATGGAACCAGAACGATCTTCCCGACTGTCCTCCGGCCAGCGAGCGCTTCGAGCGCTATGCCAGCTTCTTCGAGGGGATAGCGAGCCGAAATCAGCGGATCGATCTCGCGCCGGGCAGCCATTTCGAAGAGCCCCTCGAAACAATCGTCGATCCGTTCCGGCTCACGTTCCGGATAGGCACTCCAATGCAAACCGACGATGGCGATGTTCTTCAGTAGAATTCGATTGAGCTTGACCTCGGGTATCTCCCCGCTGGCAAAGCCGATGACGAGAAGTCGCCCGTTCCATGCGATGCATTTCAGCGAACGGTCCGTCGTCTCCCCACCGACCGAGTCGTAGATCACGTCCGCCCCTCGCCCGTCGGTCTCTTCCATCACGCGGGACACGAAATTCGATGCTCGATAGTCGATCAGCACATCGGCACCGGCAGCGCGGGCGATCTCGAGCTTCTCGGAGTTACCCGCCGTTGCGATCACTCGAGCACCCAGTGCTTTCCCGATCTGCACGGCCGACAGCCCCACACCGCCCGCCGCAGCATGAACAAGGAGCGTTTCGCCACGCTCGACGGGCGCACGCCAGACCAGGGCGGCATAGGATGTGGGATAAACCGTCGGGAGAGCGGCTCCCGCTTCGAAGGTCATCACATCTGGAATCCGGTAGGTCATCGCCGCCGGTGCAACGACCTCTTCCGCAAAGCCACCGAGCCCACAGCGAGAAAGAACGCGATCCCCAACTGAAAAACCCCGGACCGCCGTTCCGACTTCGATGACGACGCCCGCCACCTCACCGCCCGGCACGTAGGGAAAGGGCGGCTTGACCTGGTATTCGCCTTTCAACATCAAGATGTCGGAGAAATTGCAGCCCGCGGCACGAACCGAGATCCGAATCCCTTCTTCCATCATCGGCGGTGGGTCACATTCACGAACCCCAAGCGAATCGGGTGTCATGAGTCGATCGACAACAACGGCCCTCATTCATCCCCCTCTCATCCCCCTCTCCGGTACGACACCCGATCGAGAGATTTTTCAGTGCATCCGTCGCGATTGCGTAGCAAACGAGGTCGTCCGGTCGATAGACTCGGCGAAGGAGGACAACATTCCAGATGTCCGTGCTCTACCCCAGTTTGGTTGTCTATTTGTCTCTTCCCCTGCTTCTCACCGGCCTTCTCACCGGCTGCGGGTCGTACAGCTCGCCGGTGGCCACGACGAGTTCATTCGACGGCTATGCAACGCCTCCCTTCTATCGCATTGATGGAGGTGGAGGGGGCACGCTGCTCTTGATGGGTACGATTCATCTCGGCCCTCGCAAAGGCTGGCAGTTCTCAGCCGAGCTTCTCGAAGGTCTCGAACAGGCGGACCGTGTCGTCCTCGAAGTCGACCTGCGCACAGCAACGGAAGACTCGGTCAGCACACTTCTCGCGGACACCGTCGTCATTCAACCGCCGAACACGCTGGCAGACCTGGTGAGTCCAGAAACGGCAAAACTACTCGAAGAGAACGACGCCAGGCTCGCAGAAATGGGAATGCCAGAGAACGCACGAAACTGGAAGAAACCCTGGTACATCGCATTGTGGCTGGTCGAGTCGGCGTCGACTCAAAGTGGCTTCGAGACCAGCGCCTCCGCGGATGAGGCGATTCTCGAGGCCCTCGGAACGCGACCGTTGCTCGGCCTCGAAAGCATCGAGGAACAGCTGGCGATTTTCGACAACCTATCGCCCGAGCTCCAGGACATCATGCTGCAGGACACCCTTCTCCGACTCGATACTGCGGTCGAAGAGATCAACTCCCTTGTCGGTGCTTGGCGTCGCGGCGATGAGGATCTTCTCGAAGAATTGGCGAGGGACGGGTTCGATGAGCTGCACGGGCGGGAAGAATTCTACGAAGTCGTGCTGACGGATCGAAATCAGCGATGGCTATCGACTTTCAGACGTCTGCTGGACGACCCCGAGTATGCAGGCGAGACCATCTTCGCAGGAGTCGGCGCGCTTCACCTGATCGGTGAAGATGGACTCGTTCACCTTCTGCGCGAGTCCGGCTACGGAGCCCAATCTATCGACCAGTCGGAGAGGAGACCATGAACGAAGCCCCTGACATCGATCCCGACATCTTCGTCGCAGCGAGCGCCCAGATCTTCGGAAACGTCCGCGTCGGGCCCGAATCGTCGATCTGGCACAACGTCGTCATTCGTGCCGAGAGCCAACACGTCCGAGTGGGCCGCTATACGAATCTACAGGACTTCGTGATGATCCATGTCGGGTATGAACACGCCACAGAGATCGGCGATTTCTGTTCGATCACTCATCACTCGACGATCCACGGTTGCAAGATCGAAGACGACTGCCTTGTTGGAATCAACGCAGTCGTGATGGATGGCGCCATGATCGGCGAGGGCTCGATTGTGGCCGGTGGTGCCATGATTCGCGAAGACGCGATCTTCGGACCAGGCTCGATCATCGCCGGCGTCCCCGCCAAACTAATCGGCGAGCGTGACTCGGCTCGCGCGAACAGACGAAACGCCTGGCTCTATCATTGGAATGCCGAGGCGTACAAGCGTGGCGATCATCGTGCCTGGACCGGTCCCGAATACGAACGCTGGCTCGTCCATCTCGCGGAGAAGCTCGAGACCGACGCGGATCTAGTGGGGATCCGCTGAAACACCTCGGAAGAGCAGGTCCACAGCCTGATGGATCGAGGCGAGGCATGCCTCATCGGTCACCATGCCATTGGCCCAGGGAATCCGCGCACCATTCGTCACGTGAAAGAGGACGCGTGCCGCCTCGAGCACGTCGACGTCCTTCGCGAGGTCTTGTTTCATCCGCCCTCGCTGCAAGATTTCCATCAACAGCCCGATCGTGCGGTCGTAGAGCTGCAGCACGCGCTTGGCGACACGAGCCTCTGTCTTCGTCGTCGATCGCAATGCGATCGTCGTCAGGTCGCGATTCTCTACGAGCAGTTCGTGCTGTACGTCGAAGAAATCGCGCAGTCGATCCGCTGTGGGCCGATTCCGATCGTCGACCGCCCGAAATCGAGTCCAGGCGTCCTCCTGCATATCGGACAACTCTTCGATGAGCAGTTCCTCCTTGCTCTGCACGTGGCGATAGATCGAACTCGCTCCCATTCCCGCTCGTTCGGCGATTGCGCGAAGTGTTGCGCCGTCGAATCCTCGCTCCAGAAACAGCGAGCGCGCAGCTTCGCGAATTCGTGCGCGGCTGCGACGTCCTCGCGCAAGTCGACCATCGTCAGGCCGCAGGGGCGTGCGCGGCGAAGTACTCATGGTGCCCGCCGTCAACGATCCGGGTCCAGGCTGAGCCGAGCCAGGGACCGGCGCACCGGGTCTGGGCGCTCCTGGTTGGGGCGAAAGAGGCGTGCTCATGGCGCAGACCTGCTCGCGGGAGCCTTTCGGCCCTGCAACTATTGGGGGGATGGAGTCCGAGGACTCAGTCTTGGCGAACAGAATCGCATAGATCCCTGTCCGCGCCAGCGAATCCTCGTCCCAAACACCAACATCGGACACCCTGTAGCACGGTCTCGTCTCGTGTTTCGAACCCGCGAGCAAGATAGAAATGAACGCTCTGCTCCCGATCGGCTTCCAGATAGACCGGGCACGGATCAGACTCGATGATTCGGAGGAGTTCGTCGAGGAGTCGATTTCCAAAACCGTGGCCTTGTTGCCCCGGCATGATGCCCAGAACAGCTAGATACCAACATATTTCTCCGGGGTGAAATTGACCCAATGAATTTGTGATGGCGCTCCAGCGCTCCATCGCGCGGCCGCCCTGGGCTAAAAAACACCCGATTTGTCGACCTATGCTCGGGCTGGGGAGTGGGAAGCCACCAGGAGGAACCACGACGAAACCGCCGATCACCTTGCCGTCGTGCCGGATCACGCGCGTCATTGCGCCGGCGGCGGAATCGAGAACCAGGGCGCGCAGCCCCGCACGATTCGCCCGAAGTCGCCGACCTGGGCTGGACCCATGAATTGCGACATTCATCGGATTGTCTCGAAACGCCAACGCCAGGGCCTCGAGCAATTCCCGGCGTGCGCCCTGATCGGGATCGGCGATGGATTCGTCTATCATGGGCTGATCATGCTAACGGCAACGAACTCCCCTCGCGTGCCTGGCGCCCCGTTTTCCGTACCGGGCCCGACCCCGACCATGCCGGCAACCGGAAATCCCGATTTTCGGTCCAACTCGAAGCGAACCGGTGTCCGGAGTCTCTTCGGTCTGGTCTCTTGAGCGCCAAGCCAGGAACGCCGATAGGAATGAAGGGCAGTTCGCCCCCAGACCCGCCAAACGACACCCGGACCACGCAAGGGGGTACGCGATTGAAGCGCGATGACAAACTCCTCTGTCGCCTTCGATACAACCACGAAGGGCGAGACCAAATCCTGACGATCGGTGACCGCCCGATCGTGATCGGACGCGCGCCCGACTGCGACCTTCACCTTCAACACGAAAGCATCTCACGCCAGCACGCCCGGATCGCCCGCGAAGACGAGGGCTGGGTAATGCGCGATCTCGGGAGCAAGAATGGATCCCGGGTCAACACGTTCCACGTCACGGAGCAGATCCTCCGCAACGGAGATCGGCTCGATCTTGGCACCATCCGCATGTACGTGGAAATCGGGGCCGAATCGGCCGCCTCACGTGCCCGGGTCGTCTTCGACGAAAAGCCAGCACCGACGGGCCACACCGAAATCCTCGATCTGAATGACCTCGATGATCTGCTCCAGGCCGCCGGGGACCTGACTAACGATCCCTCGGCGCTCACTCACAGGAGTGGATTGTCGGGACTGGGCGACGAGATCTCGCGCTCGCCGGAGGGCACGGGCGAGCTGTTGAGGCTGGTCAGCGAGTCGGCCGAAAGCCTGCTCTCCTGCACCACCCTCGCGGAGACCCTCGACCGAATTCTCTCCCTCGTCTTCGACAATCTACCCGTCGAACGCGGGGTGATCTGTCTCTACGACCCGGCTTCCCAGTCGATCGAACCGATGGCGATGCGGAACCGCGAAGGCGTACCGGATACGCCGATCGCCATCAGCTCGAATATCGCCGGCGTCGCGATCGACGAGAAGAAGGCCGTCCTCATCAAGGACACCGCACTCGACTCGCGTTTCGGCGGTGCCGAAAGCGTCATCATGATGAACATCCACTCAGCGATGTGCGCGCCCCTGTTGCGCGACGGAAATGTCAGTGGATACGTCTATGTCGATCGGCAATCGGCCGCGCACCCCTTCGAGATGGCCCAGCTACAAGCACTGTCCATCCTCGCCCTGCTTTCGGCCATCGCGGTCGAACAAGCTGCGCTCCGGGACGACATCCGACGAGAACAGGAACGGCGCGTCCGCCTGGCACGCTACAGCTCGCCCGCCGTCGTCGAACGAATCCTCGGAGCACCGGGCGCTGGAATGGGCGGCATGGTTGCCGATGAGGGTGACATCTCGGTTCTCTTTGCGGATCTCACCGGCTTCACGAACATGGCCGAGCGGCTTCCGCCGGGCGAAGTGATCCTGATCCTGAATCAGGTCTTCGAACGCCTGACGAGTGCGGTCTTCGAGCTGGAAGGAACCCTCGACAAGTTTCGCGGCGACGGAATGATGGCGTTCTTCGGAGCACCTCTCGCCATGCCCGATCACGCCGAGCGCGCAATCGAAGCCGCGCTGCGCATGCAAGAAGCACTGGCCGCACTGAACTCAGCACGCGAAGGCGTGCGACCGATCCAGATGCGCATCGGCGTCAACTCCGGAAGTGTCGTCGTCGGTGACATCGGATCGCCCCAGCGCAAGGACTACACCGTGATCGGCGACGTCGTCAACATCGCCAGCCGCCTCGAATCCTCGGTCGCCAAACCGGGCCAGGTCGTCATCGGCGAAGCCACATGGGCGGCCGCCAAACACGCCTTCCTCTGCGACCCCCTCGATGAGGTCCAACTCAGAGGCAGGCAAATGGCGGTTCGACCCTACTTGGTCCTCGAACGACTCCGCGACGATGCGGCGACGCCCTGAACGTAGCGACCCGCTCGTGGACTCGACTGCATACGAGCGACTAACGGAAAACCTCAACATCCACGCTTTCAAGCGGCTCTATGTCAACCACCCAAAAGTACGCCCGTCGGTCGTTCGGCTGGCGAGGCGCGCGACAGGCCGGGTCTCGAGCCGCTGGGGATTTCCGGTTCGCCTGGGCTGCATACTCGCAGACTAGCAACGGTGGCGGGTGGCCGGCGGACGAACGCGCCTATCCTGTGTCCAAGACCTGGTCAGACCTCCGCGTCGCGACCGTCGAGCCACTCGATTTTTTCGCCCGGCCGTCAGCCAACGGTCGAGCGAGCTCGACGGCGATGGCTGCTGCGAGAGAGCAGGCCGAGAGTGACCAGCGCCACGCAGGCGAGCATGCCTTGCGAGGGCTCGGGCGCGCTGATCAGGTCGATGTCCCCCTCGATCCAGATTCCGATCCCCGGGTCCAGGACAACACCCTTCGCGAAGCTGCCACTCAACGCCGTACCGCTACTGTCCGTCGTGACGTCGAGTGGCAAAGGCTGGATGAGTGCGATCTCGACCGGGTCCAGCAGCCCGACCGTGAACGCCAAGGCCGCTGCGAAGTCCGTACACCCGGCACAGGCGGTCTCATCGATGAACAGGACGGCACCACTCTGGAAGCCATTCAATTGACTCACGGTCTGGAGAACTCCATCGGAGTCGAGTACTTCCGTAAACGGCATGTCCAGCGTGACGTCGGTGACCTGGACTGTCCCGATCGACAACGTGATCGAAGTATCGGCGGCCTCCAGATCGACCAGCGAGAAGGACCAGAAGTCTGCATCGCGATTCCCCTCGACGACACCCGTCAGTGCCGAAGTCGCGCCAGGCTCCTGATCCAGGGCGGGCGGTTGCGCCTCGCCACCTACGACCGCGGTCTCGTAGATCCGAATCTCGCTACCCGGCCGGATTTCGAAAAACTCCATCGGTTCGACGGGCACTTCCACGAGCACCATGTCGAGCTCGATCCAGAGCGGAAGTGTGCCCGGCGGCACACCCGTGTTCTCGAAGATCGCGATGAAACCGTCGGCGGCGACTCCGCTCAAGCGGAGGACATCGCCCGCTGGCGTGGGCTCGAGACCCATCGCGAACTCCAGAGGATCGACGATGGGCTGGCTCGCCGGCGGACGGGTACCGAAGGTATATCCGAAGTCCACCGCGAAGTCGGTGCACTCCGCACATGCGGACGCCACAAGGCTCAGGATGGATTCATTCTCGAGGCCCACCAGGTTGGCGCTATTGACGAAGCTGAGATCATCCATCGGATACAGGAACGAAACCGTCAGATCCTCGGCCACCATATTGACGTTCGTCAGGGTCCAGAACTCGCCCTCTTTCTCGGCGGAAACGCTCCCCGACAGCGCGGACACGCTCGGGGGTAGGCCGATCGAGGGCGGCTGCACGACACCACCCACCTCCTGGGTGATCCAGATTCGCAGCTCGCTGCCCGGCTCGACCTCGAAGTCGCGGGGAGTCCCGGCCCAGGCCTCGGAGCCGGAGACAGCGAACGCGCCCATCACGGAAAGGAGAAGCAGAAGCCGCAAGGCCGCCCCCCGCGGAAAACAAACAAACATATTCGCCACCTCGATTTGTGGCGCAACCCGACACAGAAGCGCCATGAACCGAAGATCTGCAAGCCACATGCCGGACGGAATCCCGATGAAACCGCCCCACGTCGTGAGCCGACGAACTTGGGCTGAGTACGAATGCCCCGAAAGCAGCTGACGCGTGGCCATCCGCCGCAGGGTCAATGGGGCTGCCGCCATGGCTCCCAGGCCTCGAAGGGCAGCTACGTGCAGCAGTTCGCCACGCCACGAGAACGTCGCCTGACGAACCAGACGGTCGCGCCGGAAGGGGTCAAGTAGGCCCCGCCCGGGGCTTAGTTATCAGAATGCTTAGTATCGGCAGTGACGAAGGGGCTGCTTAAACCTCCTACTCGCAACTCAATACTTTGGCTCTGCGAACGGACGTTTGCATGAGCCACTACGAGCAGGCGTGGTGAACCATGAAACTGAAGCCCACTTATCATATTCCGACGTACGCTATTTCGATCGTAGACGACAGGATTTCACGCGCCTAATCCATCCAGCCTAGAGATCGGCCGTGGCGTCGCGAAGCAGCCTCTTTCCATCACGCATAACAATCGCGCCGTGCGTCACGACGATCCGCTCGAAGTCCCACTCCAGAATCCGCTCGATCACCGGACGGACCTTTTTTCGATCCTTCAACAGGGTTCGCATCAAACGAGAGACTGCAAGACGCCCGTGTGCGCCAACGATGTGGAGGAAGATTCCCGGCCAGCCGCTCGGGGCCGGATTGAAGTTGAAACATAGATCCGTCAGGATCAGCGTCCGCGAAGCCGGGTGATAGAAAACGACCTCGTTCGTCTTCGGTGCGCCTTCGATCATGCATTGCTCGAGCTCCGCCTTCCAGAGGGGCGGCGCCTCGGCCGAGAGCGTCACGGCGCCCGCCGGCGTCGAGCCGAGTTTTCCAGTCACACCTTCCGCCAGAAAACGCTCGGCGTCGGGATAGCGCTCTGCCGCATCGACGAAGTAGAGGTAGTGGAACGCATTGGGCGCGATCACGGCGCGAACCGTTCCCAGAGCGTCGATCTCCGCTGCAAGGGCGTCGTCGATCGGACACGGCGAGATCAACACCAGTCCGTCACCACCGATTCGCACGATCGTCATGCGTGTGCCGAAATCGACACCGGCTAGTTTCAGCGGCGTCGCCACCGTCCAGATTCCCGGAACCAGTTCCTCGAGCATAGAACCTCCCTGCGGCCCGCCTCGCGGACATCTCTCGACCTGATCGCGTATAGTACGGGTTCATTCTCCATTGTCCTCCTTTGTCTGAAAGTGGACCGCCATGACTACGAATGCCGAAATAGCGAACCGAGCGTCCAAGGTCCTCGTTGGGAACTACGCGAGACAACCCATATCACTCGTCCGGGGTGAAGGCTGCTGGCTCTACGACGCCGAGGACAAGCGCTACCTCGATCTCATGGGCGGAATCGCCACGGCCGCATTGGGACATGCCAACCCGAAGCTGCGCGCCGCGCTCGAAGCACAGGCAGCCAAGCTGTGGCACGTCTCGAATCTCTACACGACCGAACCGCAGGTCCGCCTGGCCGAGCGACTGACCGCGAACTCTTTCGCCGAAGCCATCTATTTCTGCAATTCGGGTGCCGAGGCCAATGAAGCCGCACTCAAGCTGGCACGCAAACATCATCGCGACCACGGGGACGATCGATTCGAAATCATCGCGTTCGAGGGCGGCTTCCACGGGCGAACCCTCTTCACCGTCTCCGCGACGGGAACACCCGCCTATTGGAAGGGCTTTGAACCCCTCGTTCCGGGCATCCACCATGCCGCCTGGAACGACCTCGACTCCGTACGGTCGCTTCTATCAAAGAAGACGGCAGCGATCATCGTCGAACCCATCCAGGGCGAAGGCGGGCTTCGGACACCCCAGCCCGGCTTCCTCTCTGGTCTGCGCAAACTCGCAGACGAGAATGGCTGCCTGCTGATATTCGACGAAGTGCAGGTTGGAATCGGTCGTACGGGCACGCTCTTCGCCCACGAACAAGAGGACGTCGTGCCGGACGTCATGACCCTCGCCAAGGCGCTCGGCGGTGGAATCCCGATCGGCGCCATGTGTACCACGCGAGAGCTGGGCGCGGCACTCATCCCGGGAACCCACGCTTCGACCTTCGGTGGAAATCCGCTCGCTTGCGCCGTAGCAAGTACTGTCCTGGACGAGCTGGTCGAGGGCGGAATTCTCGATCATGCGAAGTCTATGGGCGAACGACTCGGAGATGGACTCGAATCGATCGCAAGCGACGTCGGAAATCAGAAGGTCCTCGAGACCCGGGGCCGCGGATTACTGCGAGGGCTCGCTCTGGCCGATTCGCCCGCAGCTGTCATCGACGGTTGTCGAGAACGGGGTGTGCTCGTCATCTCGGCGGGCGGTAACGTTCTTCGCCTCGCGCCGCCACTGATCATTTCGGCAGAGGAGATCGATCACGGCCTCGAGGTCGTACGTGAGGTGTTAGTCGAGACCGGCGACTGAGCCAGTAGACGACGACCCCGATCCCGAGTGTGGCAAGCCCTGCCGCAGCCTGTGCAGGCTGCCGCAGGACCAGAAAACCCGCACTTCCCAGAGTCGTGACAATGAATAGAATTGGAACCCAGGGCGCTCCGGGCACAGACGAAACACGCCCGCCAACACGTCCGACCGGCAGGAAAAGACACGCGACGGTCGCCGCAGCGGAAATGCCGAGCAGGAACCCGACATAGAGCAGGAGATCACGCAGATCGCTGATGAAGAACGCGACCAGCGCGAGACCGACCTGCAACGCGATCGCGCGATGCGGGGCTTCTCCGTCGGCTCCGAGAATCCGCGGAAAGACACCATCCTCCGCCATCTGGGCATAGACGCGCGGGCCGACCATCACCATCGCGGAGATCGAGGTCAACAATCCGAGAGCCACGACACCCGAGAGCGCTCCACGAGCCCACCATCCGCCCAGAGCCTCTGCCGCGATCGCGCCGATCTCCGCCTTTCCGGCGAGCGCCTCGACTGGAGCGGAGAACAGAAACACCGCGTTGAGCGCAATGTAGATCGCCGAAACGCCCAGTGTCGCGACAATCATGGCGCGCGGCAGCGTTCGGGAGGGATCCTCCAATTCCCCGGAAATGTAGACTGCTGCATTCCAGCCGGAGTAGGCGAACGAGATCCAGACGAGTGTCACAGCGAATGCAGAAATAGACACGGGGCCGGACTGGAGCGGTGACGAGTCGGTCGTATCCGCCCCAGCGAGTACGACTGCACCCACGACGATGAAGGCGATGATCGCGATCAATTTGACCGCAACCGCTGCATCCTGGATTCGTAGACCCGGTGCGCGTGCGATGCCATGGGTGATTCCGGCGAGGATGATCGCCGACGCACCGAGCAACCCCGCTGGCAGGTCCAATCCGAAGGCTCCCTGCGCATACGCCTCGAGGCCATGCGCAGCCACAGCGATCGGCGCTGTAAATCCCGCCAACAGCGAAATCCAGCCAGCCAGAAAACCGGCCAGAGGATGAACCGCACGCGACAGAAAGAGGTATTCGCCTCCATTTCCCGGTATCCGGGCGGCGAGACCCGCGTAGGAAAGCGCGCCGCAAAGCGCGATGACGCCCCCGACCGCCCACGCAATCAAAACGGGGATGGGGCTGCCCAGATCGGCCAGGGCATAGCCGGAAGTCGTAAAAACCCCGGCGCCAATCATGTTCGCGGCGACGAGGGCGGCCGCGCTTCGAACACCAATGCCCCTAATCGGCGTCAAGCCCTCAGCCCCCGGACGAGGAAGTCGATCGCGCTCGAGCGCATCTCCTCGGGCTCAAAGACTTCGGGCGCCCTGTCCCAATGGATGTGCACGGCCCAGGTCGCCACCGTCTCGATCACGATTCGCGCCGCAAGACGAATATTCGGAACCGGGCGGATCTGGCCGACCGCGATGCGCTGCTCGATGTAGCGGGCGATCGCCCGCCGCGGCTGCTCACGCCCCTGGGTCTGCCAGAGATTCGCCAGCTCGGGATGGTCCAGACAACGATCGAGCAGCTTGATTCCATGGCGATTCGCGAACATCAGATCGTAGAGCTCACCGATGACCTTGCCCATTTCTTTGATCGGATCCTCCACACGATCCCGCTCGAGCGCATCGGATAGAATCGGCTGCCCTCCTTCTGCGTTGAGTGCGGCCTTCACGCGTAGGCCCATCTGACCCTGCGGCGGCGTCGGGATCGGAAGCGTCTCGGGCAGCGGAATCGGCCCGGCCTGGTCGGCGCCGAGCAGGCAGACCCAGAGCAAGGCTTCCTTGCTCTCCACATACCCGTAGAGGGTCCCCTTTGCCACACCGACCGCCTCCGCAATATCCGACATCTGGGTCAGCCGATAGCCGCGCGCAATGAATACCTCGGTTGCGGCCCGAACGAGCTCATCGAAACGTTTTTCAGGAATCCGCCTCGCCATCAGGCACCTGACCCCTCGTCCGCCAACGACGCCGATTGCTCGGATTCGTCCGACTCGGGCATGAATATCTGAAAGCTCTGTGCCGGAAGAAAGTCGAAGGCAGAAAGCCTGCGATATCCGGCACCGTTCATCTCCTCGACGACGGCAGTCGGATCGGTCCAATGTCCTTCACCCTGGAACCAGGAGATGGGCGGCTCGGCATCGGGACGATCATCGAGATGTGCCACGCGCCCGCTCGGCCGAAGGGTAGACCGCAACCGATCGAAATATTCGGTTCGCCCCTCGATGTGGTGATAGGTCAAAACAGTCATGGCAAGATCGATCGATTCATGAGGTAGACGAGGGTCATCATAGGCGCCCAGAATGACTTCGACATTCTGAAGTTCTTGATCCGCGACGAACGACTCGAGATCGGCCACGAGCTCCGAATCGACCTCGACTGCGTAGACACGTCCCTCGGGTCCAACCGCTTCCGAAAGCCAGGGAAGCCAATAGCCACTGCCTGCACCAATTTCCGCAACCCGATCGCCCGGCTGAATTTCGAGTGCCTCGATTACGCGCTCTGGATGTTGCCAGCCATCTCGCCCTGAAGTGAGCACTCTACTGACGTCGACCTTCGCGAGGCCGGAGCAACCAGCCGTGGTCACGACCAGCGTGATCCAGGCCAGAATCGGAAGGAACTTCTTCAATACGGTCATCATGAAAATCTCCTCTTCGCAGAAACTCGGTCCAGGCGTCCCCAGTGAACGCCCCCGAGTCATCTTTTTATAACTGACTTGGTCGGTCATTAAAAGATTAAGCTTGAAGATTTCCCCGACAATCGCAGCAAGCGTCGGATCAGCTGATCTTCGACAGATCCATTTATAGATTTATTACAGGTACTTAAAGGCCTAGTTGCGGGGCGAAGAAACTATCGCCCCTGCCACTTCGGCGGCCGCTTTTCGGCAAAGGCAAGCGGTCCCTCTACGAAGTCTTCGCTCTTGAAGAGCTCCCCGATCGCCGGATACCGCTCCGCCATGGCGTCCTCGATCAGACCGTGACGCAGGCCGTCGAGCGCCGCCTGTTTGGTCGCGCGAACGGAGAGTGGCGCACACTCGATGATCTGATCCGCCCAGCGACGAGCCGCCTGCATCAATTCGTCGGGCTTGGTGACCTCATTGACGAAGCCAAGTCGCTCGCCCTCTTCCGCGCCGACACGCCGTCCCGTCAGCATCATGCCCATGGCACGCTTCAATCCGATCAAGCGCGGGAGTCGATGAATCCCGCCGGCGAGCGCAGCCAGTCCGACTCTTGGTTCCGGCAAGGCAAAGACAGCGTTGTCGGAGGCGATGATGAGATCACAGGCGAGCGCGATCTCGAAGCCCCCGCCCATCGCAACGCCGTTCACAGCGGCGATGACGGGCTTCGAACAGTCATAGCGTGCCGTCAGTCCCGCAAATCCAGTCTTGGGGCCCGACTTGAGCTCACCGCCCGCTTCCTGCGCCTGGTACTTGAGATCATTGCCCGCAGAGAACGCGCGATCGCCCGCGCCGGTAATGATCGCGACCCAGAGTTCCGGGTCAGACACGAAATCATCGAAGACCGACTCCAGCTCTTCATTGGCCATCCAATGCAGCGCGTTCATTCTCTCAGGACGATTGATCGTCACCGTCAGGATCCGACCGTCCCGTTCGGCAGTGCAGTACTCGAGTTCCTTCAATTCGCCCATCGTTTTTCCTTCACACACGCAGGTTCGATTCTTCAGGCTGACGAACTAACGTCCTCGACGTTTCCGCACAGCTTCCGCAAGCATTTCGAAGAGCGGCTCCGTTCGCCCCCAGCTCATACATTTATCCGTGATGCTCTGTCCGTAGACAAGACCCGTGTTCCCCTGTGATTGAGAATGCTTCTGGTTCCCGTCTTCCAGGAAGCTCTCCATCATCAGTCCGAAGATCGCATCGTTTCCGTCCGCGATCTGGCTCGCCAGGGATTCGGCCACTTCCGGCTGCTTTTCGTGATTCTTGCCGCTATTGGCATGGCTGCAGTCCACCATGATTCGGTTCGCGAGACCGGCGGCCAGAAGCTGCTCTTCCACCTGCCGGATGGAGTCGGCATCGTAGTTCGGACCACTCGATCCACCGCGCAGGATCACATGGCAATACGGATTCCCTTTCGTCGCGACGATGCCGCCGACACCATGTTTGGTCACCGACAAGAAATGATGCTCACCAGACGCCGCGCCGATTCCGTCGATCGCCATCTGCACAGTCCCGTACGTGCCGTTCTTGAAACCGACGGGCATCGACAACCCCGAGGCAAGCTCGCGATGGACCTGGCTCTCGCTGGTACGCGCACCGATCGCGCCCCAGGAGACGAGATCGGCGTAGAACTGCGGGGTAATCGGATCGAGAAATTCGCTTCCCGTCGGTAGGCCGAGATCCGTCACGCCGAGCAGGAATTTGCGGGCACGATAGAGCCCGTCGCGAATCGCGAAGCTCCCGTCGAGATGGGGATCATTGATCAACCCCTTCCAACCGACCGTCGTACGCGGCTTCTCGAAATACACCCGCATGATGATGCAGAGGTCGCGTTGATAGCGTTCCCGAATCGGTGCCAAGCGACGGGCGTATTCCAGACCAGCCTCGGGATCATGGATCGAACAGGGCCCAACGATCAGGACAAGTCGATCATCCGCACCGGACAGGACGCTCTCGATCTCAGCACGACCGCTGGCGACGGTCTCGCTCTGGGTCTCGTTTCGCGGCAGGTCCTCGATCAGGACACTCGGCGCCATCAGAGGACGGATATTCTGGATCCGGACGTCGTCGATTTCGAAAGTCATCGTTCCAACCTCGTGCTCGACCCCAGGCCTTCGCCACGACATTTCGAAGCAGGCAGGCCGCACCAGACGGCGGGCCGGGACGAGGTTGTATACAGACGCTGGCCGGGACAGACAACCCCAGCAGGTCAGCTAAGCCCGCGACATCACGGGATTTTCTCGGGTGGTCGCTAGAACCGGGCGGGTCCGCCCTGCTCCTCCGCCGCCCGGTACGCCGACCAGATATTGATTGCGTGGAGAAGAAAGCCCGGAACCAGAATCAGCCAGTAGGCAAAGGACGTGGCCAGAAACCAGACGGCGCCCGCGAAAAGGCGGCCCGCATAGACATGACCCAGACCGGGCAGTAAAACGGCCAGCACGGCGGCAATTCCAGGGCTCGGCAAGCGACGAACCCGAACCTCTCCGAACTCGTCTCTCAGATTGATTTCTTCACGCATCAGGCTGAATCCTCCATCACAGATCTATTCCTGACAGGACTTGATAGCAACACCCGTGCCCAACTCGTCCGGCCTTCTCGAGGCTCTCTCCCCGGCTCAAAGGCTCTCCCCCGGGAAAGTGTCGCATGATCCCGACACTCGAGCATTTCGTGTGTCGGGTCTTTACTGCACAGGCCGAGGATCGGCATCACCTATCGTCCAAGCGCCGAGGAGGACCGGATGTTCGACCACTTGACGTCACCGATCAAGATTGGCGCGATGGAGCTGCGCAATCGCATGGCCATGTCTGCGATGGGTGTCGAACTCGCAGACGAAGACGGTCATGCGCGCGAGCCGATCATCGCCTACTACGAAGAGCGGGCTCGAGGCGGCATCGGGCTGATCGTGACCGAGGTCTGTGCGATCGCCTATCCCCAGGGCGCGACCGCGCGTCGACAACTCGCGATCTCGAGCGACGACTACCTCCCGGGCCTCCAGGAGCTCACTGACCGAGTCCATCGCCACGGCGCAAAGATCGCCCTTCAACTCGTCCACCACGGCAAGGTCTCACGCGTCGACATGAGAGAGGGACGGCCCCTTCTGGTCCCCTCTCATCCCCGATTCACAGGCGCGATGGATATGGCCAATGACCTCTCCAGCGAAGAACTGGGCTGGCTCCTGCAAGCGGTCGGCGGTGCGAAACCCGAGTTCAAGGAAGCCGAAAAAGAAGACATCGCCTGGGTCGTCGAACGCTTCGCCACGGCGGCGGTCCGTGCGCGGCAAGCTGGCTTCGATGCTGTCGAGATCCACGCTGCGCATGGATACCTCCTTTCCGAATTTCTTTCTCCCGCGTGGAATCACCGCGAAGATGAATATGGCGGAAGCAGGGAGAACCGCGCTCGGCTGCTCGGTGAGGTGATCCGCGCTGCGAAAGATCGCGCCGGTCACGACTTTCCAGTCTGGGCACGAATCGATTGCCGAGAATTCCGGACGCCGGGCGGGATCGAGCCCGAAGACGCCGAGCGAACCGCGGAACTCGTCGCCGAAGCCGGTGCCGACGCGATCCATGTGTCCGCGTATGCCGACGCGACCTCCGGTGTTGGCTTCACAGACGCTCCGCTGGTTCACAAGGAGGCCGGCTATGTCGAGTACGCCACTGCGATCAAGGCGCGCGTCGAGATTCCCGTCATCGCGGTCGGTCGCATCGAACCCGGACTCGCTGACCAACTCATCCGCGACGGCCAGGTCGACGTCGTCGCGATGGCACGAAAACTCCTCGCCGACCCCGCCCTTCCCGAGAAGCTCACGGCGGGCCGTCCGGAGGACATCCGCCCCTGTATCTACTGCTACACGTGCGTCGCACAGCCCTTCTTCGATCGACCCGTCCGATGTGCGGTCAATCCAATCACGGCGCACGAAGCAACACTCGCATCGGTCGAGCATGAAGAAGCGCTCGAGCCGCGTCGAATCCTCATCGTCGGCGGCGGACCCGCCGGCCTCGAAGCAGCCCGAGTCGCCGCATTACGCGGACACGAAGTCATCCTCTGCGAGAAGACCGCCCAGCTGGGCGGTACGCTTCGATTTGCCGCGCTCGTCTACGAACCGAACGAGCAACTCCTCGACTGGCTCGAGGGTCAGGTGCATCGACTCGGGATCGAAATTCGACTGAATACCGACGTGACGGTCGATCTCATCCGCAAGATCTCGCCGGACGAGATTTTCGTTGCGACCGGAGCCAGTCGGACAAAGCCAGTCGTTCGCGGCGTAGAGCGCAACAACGTGTTCGACGGCGACGATCTCCGCGCTCTGTTGACTGGACAAGACGATCAGGAGGCGGCTCGAAAACTGACGCTCTTCGAACGGATTGCGGTACGGGCCGGGCGGGCCACTGGGCTCACGACGTCCCCACGTCGACTTCGCGAGGCCTCGAAGGCCTTCATGCCGGTCGGATCGAAAGTCGTCATCGTTGGCGGCGGACTGGTCGGACTCGAGCTGGCCGAGTTTCTCGCGGAACGTGGCCGCGAGGTCGTCGTTCTCGAGGAGGGGCCGAAATTCGGCCTCGAAATGGCCCACCCCAGGCGTTGGCGAGCGCTATTCGACCTACGCCAACACGGCGTCGAGCTCGTTGCCTGCGCATCGCTTCGCTCGATTGGCGAAAACGAGGTCGAGTACGAAATTCAGCTTTCGAATCAAGAGCTCCAAATCTGCAAGGCACGGGCGGACACCGTTGTCCTCGCGACCGGACTCGGACCCAACCCCGAGACCAGTCAGCGATTGAAAGAGGCAGGTGTCCCGATTCGAGAGATCGGCGACGTGAGCGGACCGGGTTATCTCGAAGGTGCTATTCACGATGGATTCCGAGCTGCTCTGGAACTCTAGTCCCTCTTCCTTCGCTCGATCGAAGCGGATTTCGCTCCAGGTGGGTTCGGTCTCGAAAAATTGACTAGGCTTGGGCCGTGCAGAGCGTAATCTCCGACCGATTCCACGCACTCGCCAACCGCCCGGAGAGCCAATCCGGATTGGCGGAGGGGGCTCTCGTGCTTGCGGCCGAAGTTCGACCGGAGCTCGATATCGAACAAGGCCTCGCCGTCGTGAACGAACTGGTCGAACGGAATCGTTCTTTGATCGATTCAGCGACCAGCCCGAGCGGAGCCGTGGCCGCGCTCAACCATGCATTCTTCGAGCTCGAACGCTTCCGCGGAAACAAGGAGCAATACGGCGATCCGCGCAACAGCGATCTCGACGAGGTCCTCTCACGTCGCCGCGGGCTCCCCATCACTCTTTCGATCCTCTATGTCGAAGTCGCACGTCGACTCGGACTCGAAGCGTACGGCATCGGTTTCCCAGGACATTTTCTTGCCAAGATCGTAGGCGTAAGCGACCTGCCCGAAGGCGAGATCATCGTCGATCCATTCTTTGCGCGGACTCTGGGCAAGCAAGACTGCGTGGAAAGACTTCGTGCGGCGATCGGAGAAGACGACCCTGATAGCCGACAATGGCTGCGACCCGCAACCGCACTCGAAATCTACATCCGAATGCTCAACAACCTGAAGATTCTCTACCTGCGAGTTGGAGACGGACTCTCAGCCCTGGGATGCTTCGATCGAATTCTGGTTTTATCACCGCAGGCTGCGTTGGAATTCCGTGATCGCGGAAATCTCCTGGAACGGCTCGATTGTGTCCGAGCAGCGATCGACGACTACTCCCAGTACCTCGAATTGGCACCGGATCACGAAGACGCCCTGGCCATCCGGCGCCTTCGAGATGCACTCTGCCAGCGAAAGCCTGTTCTCAACTAATCTCGTCGAAACGCGTCGACCGCCGTCGATGCACCGCACGATCAGTCCGTAGGCGTCGGAATGATCACAACCGATGCGTCCGCAGTCGAGACGAATCCGTCATCAGCGGTCATCGGACGCAAGCCAGCTCTCAAATCGTCGAATATCTGGACTTCGTGTCGGCCACGCCGGCGAAAGCCGACGATCAACTCGTCATACCCGTCGTTGTCCGCATCACCGAAGGCGGAACGCGTCGCCCCGTCGGTCTTCTGGTAGTTCGGCCGACCCGTCGTCATCACAAAGGCTTCCGATGAGGTCATCGGAAAGCCGTCGATCGCGTCCTCCAGCAGCGCGATTCGAGCACCACTCCCCTTTCCAAAGCTCACGACGATCTCGTCGCGTCCATCCCCGTCCAGATCGCCCAGCGCGGGCATCACTCGGGTATGACGCTGGATTGCCTGCGGATTGGGATCAACGCGCAACCAGGGCTCACCGGTCTGATTGCCAGGATGAATTGCGAAACCCGCCGACAGATCGTCGAGAACGACCAATCGTCCGCCTCCCTCGGTACTTCCCAGCCCGAGTACGAGCTCGTCCATTCCGTCCTGATCGACATTGCCGATCGCGGGATGGATCGAACCCACAAATCGGTCCGGCACGGGAATCTGCATATATCCTTCGGCGTTCGACGTTGCCGATGCAATCGGTTCGAAGCCGGTCTGCGTGTCATCGAAGATCTGAACGACGCCGCGCATCTTCGGGCCGAATCCAATGACAAGCTCGGCTCGGCCATCACCATCGAGGTCACCACACGCCGGATTCGTCCTGCCCGAAGTCTTCCGATAGGCATCGGTCCCCGCCATGATCGTGGAAACCGCCGAGACTGAGTCGTTCTCGAAGGTGATCAGCGCGACCTGGCCGCCGCTACCGGGACCAAAGCCCATCACGAGATCGCGGTCACCGTCCCCATCCAGATCACAACGAACGGGTCGAATGTTCTCCTTGGCCGCCAACGAATCCATCGTCAGGAACGTGAGACTTCCGTCTGCAAGGACCGTGTTGATCAACCCGGCTGTCGTGGTCGACAGACCCACCGCAAACTGCGGGTCGAGCATGTTTTCGGGACTCGCAACCGGCGGAAGTTCGGCCGGGTCGCTTGCGGGTTCATCGACCGGCGGAGGTTCGACCGGGTCGCTCGCGGGTTCATCGACCGGCGGAGGTTCGACCGGATCACTTGCGGGTTCATCGATCGGCGGAGGTTCGACGGGCTCGTCGACGACCGGCGGGGGGGGCGGCGGCACAACCGCTGCCACACGCACCTCATTCGAAAATACCGATTGCAGACCGACCGAATCGTAGGCGCGAAGTGCGACGTAGAGATCGATCGAATCTTCGAGATCGACCGCGTAGATCACCGTTCCACCCTCTACCGGAGGCGCACCCAGATCGAAATCGGACGAGTAGTCACCCGTATCGGGTCCGATGTGAAGTGTGTAGCCCGTGGCGGACGATGTCGGGCTCGGCTCGAAATGCACACGGTATTCGCGCAGAACGGCGCTCGCCGTCGTCGACATGAGCAGCGCGAGCGCAACTCCAGAAGCGACACAGGCTGTGCGCTGTACGCGCGAGAATAAGACAGGAGGCGAATAACGATTCAAGTGGACCATGCTCAGACTCTTCGGGCGCGCCCGATTCGTCACTGGTGATGGCCCTCACCGCTCGGAATTTTTTTTTAACTGCCTAATCCATTTGGCGAGTGCGATGAGCAGCCGCTTCGCCGATCGAACACAAACGCGGTGTTCGCGATCACAAAGCTGCGTCGGGTCTGAGGGTCTGGTCAGAGTGTTCTGGAGAGTCGATCAGGGTTCCATCACGAGAGCGGCCACGTCGTCTACGAGGCGACCGACTTCAGCATCGAGATTGCTGTATCGAATCGCGAAGGTCGTCCCGTCACATCGCACGACTTCGCCTGAAAGTTCGAAGGGGCAGACTGGCTGAATAAATACATACAGCCGCACCTTCGTGCCCAACTCCGGCATGTGACTCGACGTATCCAGCCGCGCGCCGGATCTTGAGATATTCACCAGCGTTCCTGAGCCCTCTCGCTCGCCTGCGGAGCAAAGGACATCGAAACGTGTCTGAAATCGAGGATGGCTGCGGCGATTCACGGAGTCTCCCTGCGGATCGAGCTTCGTCAATGAATCGGCTTGCCCGGGCCTCTGCTTGAGCCGAGACCGACGGCCAACCTGGGAGCGATCAGCTACGAACACGCAATCGATGTGCAGACAGGCCCAAAAGGCCAGGACTCAGCCGGACGGCCGCCACAGATTCAGGAACGACGCTTAGCGCTTGATCGCTCGCAAGCAAGTTTCCTTGCGAGCGATCCTGCAGATCCTGGTGAACCCGTTCTCAACCGCGTCAGCGGCTCGGACGGGCCCCGCTCCGTTCTCCAGACCGAGACCTCCCGGGCGACGATGTGCCTGGTCGATTCGAGCTGCCGCTCGCCTTCCGTCGCGACTGAGGTCGCTTCGCACTGCGATCAGAGCCTCCAGAGTCCTTTGCGTTTCGCGACGGCCGTTGGTTCTGGCGATTCGATGTACTTCCCCTCGGCCTTCCGCCGCCACCGCCACCGCCATTCTTATTGCCATTGCCACTGCCGGCAGCGCTGAGGTCTTCTTTCTCGAAACCCGAAAACTGCCTTCGCGGGATCGGCGAACCCAGAACCCGCTCCGTATCTCGGACCCAGCCCCGATCTTCCCGCGTCACGAGCGTGCAAGCCTTGCCGCTTTCGTCGGAACGGCCCGTGCGGCCAATCCGATGGGTGTAGGTCTCGGGGGTGCTCGGCGGATCGAAATTGATCACGTAGTCGACGCCTGCCACGTCGAGACCGCGGGCAGCGATATCCGTTGCGACCAGGATGTCGAATCGACCATCGCGGAAGCCTCCCATGGCACGGTCCCGTTGCCCCTGACTCATGTTGCCCTGCAAGGCCACCGCACGCAGACCCTGATTCGAGAGCTGAAGCGCGAGTCGCTTCGCGCGATGCTTCGTTCGGGTAAAGACGATCGCGGTTTTGCAATCGTCCTCGGACAGCAGGCGGTCGAGAAGGTCTCGTTTGCGGCCTTCCGCAACCGGGTAGAGGGCGTGTTCGATTCGCTCGGCCGGCGCTTTGATCGCCAGTTCGACGACATGAGGCTCGTTCAAAATTCGCCCGGCCAGCTCCCGTATCGCCCCGGGCATCGTTGCCGAGAAGAGCAGGTTCTGCCGATCCTTTGGAAGAGCCGCGAGAATTCGCTTGATGTCGGGCAGGAATCCCATGTCGAACATGTGGTCCGCCTCGTCCAGGACCAGTGTCTCGACTTGCGAAAGGTCGAGACGACGCTGCTGCAAAAGATCGAGAACTCGCCCAGGACATCCAACCACGATCTGTGGACGACGTTTGAGCGTGCGAATCTGCGAGCTGGCGGTCACACCGCCGAAAATGGTCACGGTCTCGATCTGGGTGAACTTCGCAAGCAGCCGAATTTCGGCATCGATCTGGATCGCCAGTTCGCGCGTCGGCGCGAGAACGAGGACGAGAGGGCCTGCGCCCGGCTCTTCGATCAGCCGTTGAAGAATCGGCAACGCGAAGGCAGCCGTTTTTCCGGTCCCGGTCTGGGCCAGGCCCATCACATCCTGTCCCTCGAGACAGGCCGGAATTGTTTCGACCTGAATCGGTCGGGGTTCAATAAAACCAGCGGCCTCGAGGCCACGGGTCAACAGGGAATCAAGTTCAAAGCGGTCGAATCCGCTTTCCGCGATAACACGCGGTTGTGCACTAGACAAATTAGTTCTCCGCCGTACGTCTGCGTCGCATCGACGCAGTACGGCTATGGTTTCTGACCCAAACAACAGGAAGGGAAAGACGGATTGGAGCGGTGCGATCTCGATCGGGGGGCCGAGAGACCCTGTTGTTCACCGCATCGGTTCGCCGCGTACACTTACGCGACGGGGCAAATGCCCTGATGGCCGGTGTTTAGCGGGTTTCACTCGAAACTGCCAACCCCAACCATTTCAAGGACCATCGGTCGGTCGCCGGCTTCACTGAAAAAAATAGCATTGACCAGACTTCGACCTTTCGCAAACAGGGGCCAAATGGCCCCAATCGAATCAATCTCGTCACCATCGTCGCCAGAAGATGGCGGCGCCCAATCTAGTCCACAGCCGTCGATCGACGGCTGAGCGATCCAATCACGAAACGGTCTTTCGTGGTCTCGCTCACGGGATCTTTGCGCGAGGCGACGACGGCCGAGCTTATAGCGGATCTTGATGTTCACTGCGCTCGAAGACCAGACGCTCGCGCAGCCCTTCTTCGCGCTGCGTATGCGACGACGGCGCGTGTTCGCAGAGGACGACCTCGCAAGATGAATCGACGAAGTCAGCGATCCCTTCCTCGTCATTCTCTGGGCGACATGCGAGTCCGGGCGAGCGAAGGAGATCGATCGTGAGAGTCGTCAATACGATCGAAGTCGTTGAAGAAATCGAGATTGAATCGATCGAGCCGGCCTCGAATCGTCGACGTGACGTTCGAGATCGGATCGAATACGATCAATCGAGAGCGGAGGAGCTCGTCCTCGGCGCATCTGGAGAAGGCATGTCAGTACGGATTCTCGACTGCACTCTACGCGATGGCGGCTACTACAACAGTTGGCGTTTCTCGAATGAACTCGTCACGGATTACCTGAGGGCCGTTTCCCGCGCATGTGTCGATTTCGTCGAGATCGGCTTTCGAAACTTTCCCCAGCCCAGCTTCGTCGGCCCCTATGCCTACTCGACGGACGCCTTTCTCGAGACTCTGTCCATTCCAGACGATCTCAAGATTGGCGTCATGATCGATGCCAAAACGGTCCTGACCACGCCTGACGATCCGGTCTCTGCGGTGAACAGATTGTTTTCACATCGGGACCAATCGAGGGTCTCGTTGGTTCGCATAGCAGCCCACTTCGATGAGGTCGCGAGATGCCGCCCGGTCGTCGAGCGACTGAAATCCCTGGGCTACCTCGTCGGCCTGAATATCATGCAGATGGCTGGACGAGAGTCGGCCCTGGTTTCTGATATCGCTCGGGTGGTCGATGATTGGGCCGCCGTCGACATGCTCTATTTCGCCGACTCACTCGGCTCGATGGATGCCACCGAGGTCGAGCGAACGACTGCCGCGATGCAAGGGGGGTGGAAGGGTCCACTCGGCATTCACGCGCACAACAACAAATCCCTCGCTGTGCAGAATTCGCTTCACGCCATGAGCCTGGGAATCGAGTATCTCGATGCGACCATTCTCGGCATGGGACGAGGTGCGGGTAACGCCGATCTCGGAATCCTGCTTGCCGAGCTCACACATCGGAAGGTGAGGCAAGCCGACCTGGTCGGAGTCTATTCAGTCGGCGAGAAATACTTCCAGCCCCTGAAGGAAGAATACCGTTGGGGTCCGAATCTCTTCTACCACTACTCGGCTCTGAACAACATCCATCCCATGTTTGCGCAAACGCTGCTCTCCGATCAACGATACGGCCCGGAAGAACAGTTTTCCGTCATCGAATCGCTCGCGGCGTTCGAGGCACGAAGCTTCGACAAAGGAGAGGTCGACCGACTGCTCAATCCCTTCGAAGTACAATCTCATGACGAGACGAACGTCGAGCCGGCGGATCTCCAAGAGTTGACGGGTGCAACGGTGCTTATCGTAGGCGCCGGAGAAAGTGCCCAAACCTACGCCAGGGACATTCGACTCTTCACCGAACAACACCACCCCACGGTATTGACGCTGAACCACCAGACGTCGATCGATCTCGAGTTGGTGGACGGAATCATCTGCGTCGATCAACATCGGCTGGCCTATGAGACCGACTTTCTCGCAACCTGTGGCAAGCCTATCTTCACTGCTCAGCGCCTACTGAGCCCGTCCGTTAGCGAGCGGCTCGAGAACGCCGACCTGCGTCAATACGATTGCATCCTCGAGCCGGACTCCTTCGCCGCTCACGATGGCGGTTGCGTCGTCCCCGTGCCTCTCGCTTTTGGCTATGCGCTGGCGCTGTGCATTTCCGCCAAGGTCAAACGCATTTTTCTCGTCGGGTTCGACGGCTTCTCACCAGACGACTCCAGACAACAGCAGATGTTGCAGCTTCTGCGACTCGCAGAGCCTCACGGCAGTCAATTGGCGATGACCGCTCTCACGCCGACGAACTATCCGATCTCCCAGGGATCACTCTATGCCGACTATCGCTGAATCCGACTTCGCGATCGTGATTCCAGCACGATATCGCTCAACGCGGTTCCCCGGAAAACCTCTCGCCGAGATCGCCGGGAAGCCAATGATTCAGCATGTCTGGGATCGATGCATCGAAGCGGTGAATCCCCGCGATGTCTTCGTCGCAACTGATGACGAACGCATTCGCAAGGCATGTGAGGACTTCGGCGCGAACGTGCTCATGACCTCCGATCATTGCCTCACGGGTACGGATCGCGTTGCCGAAGCCGCAGCTCAGCTGGATCACGCGTTCATCGTCAATGTCCAGGGTGATGAGCCGATGATCAATGCCAAGGACATCCTGACCGTGGCCGAGTCTTTTCGGAAGGGAGACGGGTGCGTCGTCAACGCCATGGCGCCCATCGTCGAAGAGCGGGAGTACTGGTCTCCGAACGTCCCTAAGGTCGTGACCGACCCGAACGGCCGACTTCAGTACATGAGCCGGGCACCCATTCCCGCAAACAAGGCCAGGACATTCGAAAAAGCCTGGAAGCAGGTTTGTATCTACGCGTTCTCCCGCGAGCACCTCGCCCGATTCAGCGCCGCATCCGAGAAGGGCCCCCTCGAAGCGATCGAGGACATCGAGATCCTGCGTTTCATCGAGATGGGAATCGGCGTATCGCTCGTCGAACTCGCATCAACGAGCATGGCCGTCGACACACCCGAGGATCTGGAACAGGTCGTCCGTGCCTTTTCGGCCTGAAGACTACGACCTGTTCGTGTTCGACTGCGACGGCGTGATCCTCGATTCGAACGGCATCAAGAGTCAGGCCTTCTTCGACGTCGCACTTCCGTTCGGCGAGGAGCAGGCCGAACGCTTCGTGGAATACCACAAACTCCACGGCGGCGTCTCCCGTCAGGAGAAATTCAAATACTTCGTCGCCGAGATCCTGGCCGTAAAAACGCCCGATCGAGAGTCACTCGAAATTGAACTCGTCGAGGCCTATGCGCGAATCTGTCGGGATGGCCTCCAGAAATGCCCGATAATTCCAGGCGTCCAGGCCTTCCTCACCGGCCTGCCCAGATCGGTTCGAAACTACGTCGTGAGCGGCGGCGCCCAGACAGAAGTTCGTCAAGCGCTGAAAGAACGGCACCTCGATCAATTTTTCTCGCTCATCCTCGGAAACCCCAGGAGCAAGCGGGAGAATATGCAGCAACTATTCGCTGCGGGTGCCTTGAAGGGCCGTGGTGCCTATTTTGGGGACGCGCGGCTCGACATGGAGCTGGCACAGCAGTACGAGCTTGATTTCGTCTTCGTATCGGGTGCCAGCGAATGGGCGGAAGCAGATGTGGAATACCATGGCGAGCGAATCAACGATTTCAAGGAAGTACTTGCGAGAAGCTAGAGCGCGGCCATCGAAGCCGCCGCGCGTCGCCGAAACCAGATCATGAGGCAGGACATGCTTCACCTCTTCTACATTCGTTCCGGATTCGAGTATTTCTTCTCGACCGTATTGATCGAACATCTCGGACTCGAAGACGTGGTGTTCATCATGAACGAGCCTCGCGAAGACATCGAAACGCGTGTCGTCGAGCGCTTTGCCACGATTCACACGAAAGACGGCCTGGTAATGCGCACCTTCGGGAAGAAGGCCGGAAAGCTGGCCTTCGTCCGGCGAGTATTCAAGGAGCTGGAACTGGCTGGGAAAAAAATCAGCCTCTACTCACCTGTCTTCAACGAGACCTTTATCGATGGCTTACGCGATCGAATGGAACGACAAAGCACGGAAGTCCATTGCTTCTTGATGCCCGACGGCGCCGCCCTCCTACGGCATCTCCCACGCAAGAAAGAAAGTCCGTACGCCCTGATCAGACTCATCGAAAGGCGATATCGAATTGGGATGGCGGACGTCCGTCACACGTCTGGCGCGTACAGCGCGTTCATAGAGAAGGTCTACCACTACCCAGCCAAACAGATCTTTGCAGATCCTGAAAAAGTCGAGATCGTGCCGGTGCCTACCTCCGACAAGCATCACAGCAACGAAGTACTCGTGATCGGTGGCCTCCAAGGCATTTCGAAGGAGTTCGTCGACGAAGCCCTGCGTATCTCGAGCGGCTCGACCGTGCGATACCGGATGCATCCCCGCAACCGTAGCGGGGAAGAGTTCATTCGCGAACAAGGTCGGAGTTGGCAAGAACTCTCGATCGAGGGCTCCCTCGAGGAGCATCTACTCGAGCAGCCCTACCGTCTGGTGATTGGACCCTATTCGACGGCTCTGATGTTCAACCATCTATTCGTCTCGGACAGCGAGTCTCGCTTCCTGATCGACGCCGACAACCAAGATCTCGATTGGCAGGAGACCGCGGAAGCTTGCGGGATCCCCGTGATCCCGGTTGCCCGTTCCACGGAGGTCACGAAATCCGCAGTCGCCTAAGGAGCGGATCGGAATCAGTGAGCCTCGATATTGATCGTCAGAGATCGGCGCCACACCTGATCGTCTGGACCGGTCATCGGCCGCACGCAATGCCATGAATTGAACGTCTTTGCGAAGACGACGGCCTGGTTGGACTGAAATGGGTAGGTCTGCAGAATCTCGAATTCGCCGAAGTCGGGACGCCGATCGTTCAGACGATCGAAGGTCAGCTTCTCATCCAGGGGCTCCAAAACATCTGTCCCGCCACCGTATTCCGCCGGCCATTCCCCTTCTCCCACCATGCTGATCACGATCGTGATCACCTTTTCGGGATTGTCCGTGTGTGGAAGCACGCTGCCACCCGCGGCGGAGAGCATCGAAAACTCGAATCGCGCTGAATAGAGATCGGCCCGCCGTCCACGACCCCGCCACATCGATTTGATGCGCTGCTGCATGCGCCGGTTCAAGCTGGGCGTCTGATACCCCAGATCGACCCCACGCGTGCTCAAGGCCTCGAAGGCGCTTTCGATGAATGCGCGACTCTTGATCCATTGGTGCATCGTTCGCCAGACGGGCTCCTGCTTGACGATATGTTGATAGTTCCTGGACGCATATTTCTCGGAAAGAGACACTTTGTGGCCGATTTCACCGATGTACTCGAAGAGTTCCGAATCCGGAAATGCTCGTAGGCATTCGGCATAGAAATCTTCGGACATCGCGGGGCGAATGGAGCCGATCGGAAAGGGTCGATATCTCAGATCGAGGAGATCAAAATTGAGCATCAGACGTTGACTCTCATCTTTCAGTAGTGGGTCATCAGGTACGAATCGCCGGTTGGGGCCTGGATCTATGCCCAACGCTCGATCATATGCTCTTCGAGTGTGCGCTTCCCGTAGAGTCCGCCCAGCTTCTTGCGCGGTCCTGTGCGAGTGATCAGATGGAATCGATACGAAACATCCGTGTAGCGCATGGCAATGCCATGAATCAAACCTGTCCACCATAGTGGAGGGCGTACGGTGCAGTGTGCGTTCTGACCGTTGGGGAGATGCTTCTTCGCCGGGTAGCAGGCGATCGTCGCGAACACGAAACGCTGAGCGTGAGCGAAGAGTTCGTCGATGACCCAACCCAGGTCGGGCTCCGTGACGTGCTCGAGTACATCGATGCAGATCACCCCGTCGAATCGCTCGGTGGGAAGCTGACTGAACGGCTCATAGCCCGGGTCGTAACAGCGGATGTTCGCGAGCCCCCAATAGTCCTGGAGGCTCGGCGTCGATTCGCCATTGGTGAGTTCGATGTCCTTCTGTAGATAGGCCTCGCCTTTGCCACTACCGTAATCGAGAAGACTCTGGCTGCGGGTTCGGGCGATCAGATCACGAATTGGCGTCGCCTGCTCCATCAACATCTTGCCCGGAAAGGTCTGGGCGGCGCTTCTCTTCGAGTCTTTCTTTCTCTCGGACTCCGCTCCCTCTTGATGAAGGGTCGAGTACATCTCGACCATTTCGAGATACTCGGGACTTGGATTGTCACGCGTGTGCGCGGACATGAGACGCCTCTCTGCCCAGTCTCTCGATCTGGGCCACGATTCTCTAGAATATGAATGGCTGCCGCCGGCGGTATTCTATCCAACCGACCTGATCAATGTAAGATTCGCAATCCGGGCTCTCAGGGTCGCCCGTGTTAACACGAACGGGTGCGATCGGACCCGCCAGACTTCGCAACCGGTCGAAGGAGATACCCAGGATGAAGGTCGATGCCCCGCTCTATTCGTTCGATGCGCCTGAAACTGAGGCGCGTCGCCTAGAATCCAAGGGCTATGCCGGCGCGTTTACCTACGAAGGCAATCACGACCCCTTCTTCCCCTTGCTACTCGCCGCCAAAGCAACAGAACGAATCGAACTCTATACGGCGGTCGCCATTGGCTTCGCGCGCAATCCGATGATCCTCGCCAATATCGGCTGGGATCTGCAGGCGGTGTCGAAGGGTCGATTCCTACTCGGTCTGGGAACGCAGATCAAGCCGCATATCGAGAAGCGTTTTGGGATGCCCTGGTCGCGACCGGCGACGCGGATGAGGGACATGGTGCTCGCGATCAAGGAAATCTGGCGCTGCTGGGAATCGAACGAACGCCTCGACTATCGCGGAGAGTTCTACCAGCACACGTTGATGACTCCGATGTTCGATCCGGGTCCGCATCCCTTCGGACATCCTCCGATCTTTCTTGCCGGCGTGGGCCCCAGAATGACGGAGGTCTGCGGTGAGGTGGCAGACGGATTTTTTGCCCATCCCTTTGGGACGCAGGCGTCGCTTCGTGAGCTGACCGTACCGGCCCTCGAGCGAGGGCTGGAACGGGCTGGACGAGATCGAACGGCCCTCGAAGTCTCCGCGCAGGTCATGGTCTGCACCGGCGCGAACGATGAAGAAATCGAAAACGCTCGCCAGGCGACCAGGCAACAGATCGCTTTCTACGGCTCGACTCCGGCGTATCGGCCCGTACTCGATGTGCACGGCTGGGGAGATCTACAGAGCGAGTTGAATACGATGACGAAGCGTGGACTGTGGAATGAGATGGCGGGACTCGTCAGCGACGAGCTTCTCGAATCGATCGCCGTCTGCGCCCCGATCGGTGGAGTGGCAGAGCGCGTGCGCGCACGCGTCGAAGGCGTCGCCGATCGAGTGAGCCTCGTCGCACATTGGACGAGGGACGCTGAGCTATGGGATGACATCGTTCGCGATCTCAGTCGCTCGAACTAGGAGCTGCGAATTGATCCGTCGCCCTCCTCATGCTGTTGATCAGAGAGACAGCGGCGCAAAGGCCTCCTCGAGTCCCGAAAGCTTACGATCCAAGGTCAGACGCTCGTCGGACGTCAGGGCCGTCCAGCGAGAGCGCAAGTCCCGCCAGGTGCGCACTTGAAAAGTCTTCACGACGTGGCGAAAGGCCTGCCCCCGAAGCTCGCCATTGTAGAGAGCGCGATCGCGATCGAATGCAGCCTCATTGAAAAGCGTCTCGCCATGCGCCAGGGCGGCTTCATAGGCCCTTTCATTTTGCCGCATCAGCGGAACGAAGGTATCTGAGATCACTTCGAGCAAGGGCCGCAACGCCTCCGTCGCTTCGAGTTCACCCCGGGCGGCGCAATGTACGCCGTCGCGTATCGCGCAGAGCCAGCGATGGGTCCGAGGCGCACGTTTCTCGAGTACGGCCACCGCCCCAGCGTCTGTCAGGTTCATCGATAGCTGCCCGTAGGCCGAAGCATCCGCCAGCGTGAATCGCGCACCAAGTAGATAGGGCTGACGTTCGAGCATCGACTCCATCGCGGCCAGATACTCATGCCAGGCCGCATCGAGGAGCCTATGGGTTCCCGGAAAACCCCGGCGCGACGGTGGTGTGAGTGCTTGTGGAAGATCGGCATAGAATCCCGCTGTCGCAACGCTAAAGAGATAGGGCAGTCGACGAACCTGCCGCTCCGGGAAACGCTTCGCCAACAGCCTGGCTCCGCCCGGTGGCAAGAAACTCGAAAACTCCGCAGCCAGGCGTTGTCCCGCGCCATTGTCAGCAGCCGCCAGTACCCATCGATTGTGATGAACCATGTAGAGACCGAACTCGTCGAAGGCCTCGTCAATGAGTCGAGCAAGGAAATTCAGGACCGGATCCCGCGGCAGCAATGTGCCGCGCTCCGCAGGGTGTTCGTCGTCGATCCAATCTGCCAGCGCACTCGAGTCGTAATGCACGTTTTGGTCGGGCGTGATCAGAAAGGGCACCTGCGGAAACTCATCCAGCTCGCGATTGCCTCCGTGTCGCAGCACCCTGCCCTTTCGCTTGGCCCACGCGATCCTGGAGGCTGCACTGATGTTTTCGAGGCGTCGACCCTGCCTCGGAAGCCAGCGGTAACGCATATCGGCCCATTCGAGCATCGACGCCAGCTTGAGTCCGAAAGGGGACAGTTCGGCCGACCAGAGAAGAGCGGGCGAACTCGACCAGACAGACCTCACTCCGGCCTCATCTGGCGCCGGCCACGCCGGGCCGAAGGCGGACCCGTCGCCAGGCAATGACTGAAAACCGACTCCGCGTGTTTCCTGTCGCGCAGCGCGAGCACGTCGATCTCCAACGCACCGTCGTCGTAGACATCGAGGCGCATATAACCCTTGGTCGCCTCCGCGAACATCGAGGTTTCGGCACGCACGACCCGAGTGGCCTGGCTGCCCGATCCACTCACCAGATAGTAGGCGCCCAGGATGTCGCGATGAACCTGGAGACTGTGCTCATGACCCGCTACGAAGACAGCCGGAACGTCGGGCCGTGTTGCCCGATAGATCGTCGTAATGATGCGTTGGTAGACTTCGTCCGACATGTCCGTGCTCGTGATACCGAGCTGTCGGGACACCGGATAGAGGGAACCAATCACAGGCAGCGGCAACCATGCCCAGGGCCAGAAATCCGTGAGGGGAAAGATGTGCTGCCTCAAGGTGAAGTGACCACCATGCGGACCGGCCGTGATGAGCGGGTGGTGCAGAGCCAGAACCACGTTCCGGCCCTCTGGATGATCGAACTCGGCAGCCAGATCGAAAACAACCTCATCGACCGTACGATCCGGGCAATGCTGCCTGTGCTGATCTGGATGATCGTACAGATGGCCCAAACCGATCGGATCAAGGAAGACGAAGCGTAGATACTCTCCAATGTCGACATGATCCGGCCCTGCGCAGCCCGCGACCGGACGCATCATCACCCGCGGTGCAAATTTCTGGAGGAAGCCTCGTTGGGCCAGGGCTCGGTCCCAGCCCTCCGGTCCCTCGACGTGCCAGTCATGATTTCCCAGCACGAAGACGGCGCGAGCTGGATCGGTGGCGGCGATCTGGGCCTCGAGAATGCGCTCGGCGCGGCGCCGCTTATTGTGGCCCTCCGGCGGAATGCCGTCCCAGTAGACGTTGTCGCCAAGAAAAATGACGGCCACTCGCTCCTTCCCGAGGCGCGCCACGTATTCGCGAACATCATCGTGGAGATTGAGCAGCACCGGGTCGACGAGTTCGGCCGTGTCACCCCACGGTAGTTTTGGGGCCCCCGCGTCCCCGATCAGGAAGATCGCATCGGACTGAGGGGCGTCGACGACACAAGCTTCTGGAGAGAGCGGTGCGCCCTCGGGTGTCACCACGGGAGTGCTGCAGGCCCAGCTCAGGCCAACTGCCAGGAGTGTCGCCGTCAGGAAAGAGGGGCGTCCAGACGATCGAAATTTCTCCAGCATCGACTCCCTCGATCACCACTCGAATTCGCTCCGAGAGGAGACGATTTCGAAAGCGGCTACGAACTCGTTTACAATGGTACGACAAACAAAACCCTCCCGTCGATCTCTCGACGGGAGGGCAATCTCGACCAGCCAGATTTGCTCATTGGAAGTGCCGAGCCCGCTTCCTACTGACCCCAGTCGCCTTCGGACTCGTTCCAGGGCATGTCCATCTCGATGTAATCCTTCACGCTGAAGGGCATCGCCTTGATGTTCCTCTTGACCGTCTCCTCGATTGCGAGAGTTTCGGGTCGCGCATTGGACAGACCGGTCAGCGGAATGCCCTTTGCGTTGTCCACATCCGGGAACTTCTTCTTCATCAACTCGTGGCGTGCTCGCATGCGACCGAATTGCCCCTGCGTGTGGATCAGGGGCACGAGCATCGCGTTGTCTTCCCGTGGATCGGTGAGCAGGTCGAAATAGTCCGCTCCGATCCCCGACGCGCCACCCGCATCGGAAGAAATCCAATGTCGCTTGTAGCGACCCTTGACCGTCGCCCCGAGCGTATGCCCCTGGTAGATGAAGACATAGTCTCGCCGGCTGTGGGTGTCGCCATTGAGCAGTAGCGCGGTCTGGTCTATGCCGTCGATCACACGGTCCGTCGGAACATGCTTCGTCGCATTTCCGAGCCGAGCGAAGGTCGTGAAGAGATCGGTCACGTGGACAATGTCGCCGACGACTTGTCCTTTCTCGATCGTTCCCGGCCACCACGCGAACGCCGGAGTGCGAACACCGCCTTCGGTGAAGTCCCCCTTGCCGCCGCGAAACATCATTTCCAGCATGCCCCAACCGGCCGGTGGATCATGCACCATGGGACCGTTGTCAGCCATCGCAATGAAGATCGTATTCTCGGCGATTCCCAGTTCCTGGAGTTCCGCCATCAGCGTGCCGACGTAATCGTCGAGGCGCATCAAGCCCTCGGCGACCTTGCCGCCGGATACGGTACGTCGCTTCATGTCCGGCGCGAGGAAGTTCAGAAAATTCGGCCAGTACTGAACGAAGAACGGTTTACCTGCTTTCGCGTTCTTGCGAATAAAATCGAGCATGCGCTTCTCGGATTCGGGATCCATGTTGCCGTAGCATTCATTGGAATTTCCACACCATTCCTTGCCCTGTTCGCCCTTCTTGCCCTCGATGATCTGGACCCAGCCCGAGGGAAGGAGGCCCGGCTTGTCGAGTTGGTAGGGATCGGGCGGGAGTACTTCCGGTGAGAAACCGAGCGCGGCACCGACCAGCGTTCCCTGCGGATTGTAGAGGGAGGTGATCTGATTCATGGGTGTGAAGAAGGCTTCGTCGAAGCCCTGGTTGTGGAGATAGCTCTCTTCGATGTCGCCAAGATGCCCTTTGCCGTAGTGTGCCGTGGCATAACCCGCCTTCGAGAGGATTTCGGCGATCGTGACCTCATCGCCGGACAGGCCCGAGAACTCGTGCGGCATGCCGACGATGCCCATGCCGTTGCGGACCGGGAGTCGCCCCGTCAAGAAGGCCGCGCGTGTGGGCGTACACGACGGCTCCGTGTACATGCGGGTGAAGTTGATCCCCTCAGCCGCCATGCGATTCATATTGGGGGTTTCGTAGCCGAAGTTTTTCTGGAGCCCGGGGAAACCGGTCGCACCGAACGCCGTGTCGTCCCATAGCAGGTAGACGATGTTCGGTGGCGTACCATGTTTCTTCTCGAGGTCGGCTAGCCTCTTGTCGAGATCACCGTCCTCGGCGGCCCACCTCTCACCGTTCTGAGCGTTCAGGATATAGAATTCGGCGTCATGAATGATCTCTTTCGCCTGTACCGCAGCGGGTCCGCATACCAGAACGGCAACGACCGCCAATTTGACGAGATCAACAAATTTTTCGAACATGTATTGTCCTCTAGTCTCTCGAATCATGCCTGAACGAATCTCTGGATTTTCCTGAGACGCCACGCTGGCGGCACGAAGCCTACCACGAACGGCGAAACGATGACCGCTCTCGAATCAGAGCCACCCTCGAAAAACGGAGCTGAAACTGATGGCAACCCAACACAATGAGAATCTGAAACCCCTGTTGCCGGGCGCGACGCTCGCCCTGCTCGCCATCCTGTTTGGCTTCCTTCTGGGCGGTACGTTCGGCGCCGCCGAGCATTCCATCAAGGAGCAACTGCGTTCGTCCGCGGATGCAGTATTCGACACCGTGTACGAGGGGAATGAAGGCCAGCGAGACAAGGTCCTTTCCAAATCGTGGAGCTACTTGAAAAGAGCACACCTCCACGGCGGAGCGATCGGCGCAGCCGCCCTCGCTTCCATCGTCTTTCTTGGTTTACTCGGAGTCGTCGGGACTCTAGAGAGACTCTCTTCGCTGGCCTTCGGCGGTGGCGCGCTCCTCTACTCCGTATTCTGGCTGGTCGCCGGCTTCACGGCGCCGGGCCTCGGCAGTACAGGGGAGGCCAAAGACGCATTGAGTTTCCTGGCCATCCCGGGAGCCGCTCTGTGCCTGCTCGGAATCGGAGGGACCCTCGCGAGCACACTGAAGCGAATCAGAACGTCATAGCGGCGTGGCTGAGATCACAAGTCTCGGCCCCGATCCGTCCGATAGGTTCCTTGTGTCGAGTCCCTTACCCGACTTCGAGGAGAATCTGTCATGCGAATCTTCATTCTGACCACCGCGCTCTGCCTGATGGCGTGGTCCACCCCTGAGTTGCGAACCTGGTCAAGCAGCCTGCTCGAAGACTCCAGCGATCCTCAGGCTGTAGCCGCGATCGAGTTGCGATGCGCCTCAATGGAAGTGGTCGCATTTCGCGACGACTGCGCCAAGGAACTGCAGCGCGAGTTCGACCTGGGTATGAGTGAACCCGAGACGATCGTTCGTCTGCATTGCACTCAATTCTCCAGCGACTGGGCACTCACCTCGCGCACCCCGCCCTCGATCTGCAAGGAGATCTACGGAGGCTGGATCAAAGCCTGAGAGGCGCTCCGCAGACGAGCATGAGGCCCTTGGCCACAATTGCGCCGCGAGACCGATTTGGCCGGGCCGCGCCGATATGTTGCAGGTATGATCGCGGCTGGCGTGCAACTGTCTATGATTGGCTGTCCAAGCTGGATTGCGGCGGCCCCAGACAGCGCCGGCAAGCGGCCGCCACAACGAACGGGAGACGTGATGGATTTCGAACTTTCGGACAAAGCGAAGTTGGTAGAAGAACAGGTCTCCCGATTCATGGACGAGTACGTCTACCCGGCTGAGAGGGAATACGCCGAGCAGTCGGAAGAAAAGCCAAATGAAGAGCCCACCATCATGCTCGAGCTTCGAGCGAAGGCAAAAGAGATCGGGCTCTGGAATCTCTTCCTGCCCGACGACGAATGGGGCGCGGGACTCACCAACCTCGAGTACACGCCGCTTTGCGAGATCATGGGTCGCAGCGGCATCGCGGCGCGCGTCTTCAACTGTCAGGCACCCGACACCGGCAACGCGGAGATCCTCGCCGAGTTCGGCACGCCAGAACAGAAAGAGAAGTGGCTCCAGCCATTGCTCGACGGAGAAATTCGCTCGTGCTTCTCGATGACCGAACCCGAGGTGTCGGGAGCGGATCCGACCAAACTGCAGACGCGAGCGGTCCGTGACGGCGACGACTTCGTCATCAACGGACACAAGTGGTTCACCTCGGGCGCAATCGGTGCGGCATTCGCCATCGCGATGGTGGTGACTGATCCCGACGCCGCTCCACACGAGCGCATGAGCCAGATCCTCGTCCCCATCGACAACCCCGGCTTCAATATAGTCCGGCCCGTCTCGGTGATGGGCCACTCCGGGGGCGGCGGTCACTGCGAGATTCGATACGAGGACTGCCGAGTACCCGCCTCGAGTGTGCTCGGGCCTGTGGGATCAGGCTTCATGATCGCCCAGGCGCGCCTTGGCCCCGGTCGCATTCACCACTGCATGCGCGCGATCGGCATGGCCGAGCGGGGCTTCGAAATCATGTGCAAGAACGCCAATAACCGAGAGGTTTCGGGTGGTCTGCTCCGAGACAAACAGTTCATCCAGGAGTTCGTTGCCACCTCGAGAATGGAGATCGACCAGGCGCGTCTGCTCACCCTTCATGCCGCGCACAAGATGGACAAATTCGGCAAGGATCAGGCCCGACAGGAGATCTCCATGATCAAGGTCGTCGTTCCCAACATGATGATGAACGTACTCGATCGGGTCATTCAGAGTCTGGGTGCGCTCGGCGTTTCCGATGACACACCGGTCGCGGCGATGTGGCGGAACGGTCGAGCGCTGCGCATCGCCGACGGTCCGGACGAAGTTCACAAGATGGTGATCGCCCGCCGCGAGCTCAAGCGCTTCGCGTAAGGCTCGTCGCTCGAGGCCGGGCTGTACTGCCTTTAAGGGTCGTCAGCGGGGTCCGAACTCGCCCGAGGATCGGCGGGAGCGGCATGCCGCAAGGCACAGGAGTGCCGTCGCACAGAGAAGGTTCGTGCCGGGCTCGGGAACACTCGCGACGCGAAAACCGATGGCGCCGTTCTCGGTCCCCGGGAATACCGCGGTGCCCCGAAACGATGCGGCGACGAAGCCTGGGCCATTGCCCCACGACCCGCCCCGCAGGCCTCGATGCGTGGGGGTCGGGGTGATGGCCTCGTTCCACTCCGCCACGTTTCCGCCCTGGTCGAAGGTCCCGTTCGGACTAGCCGAGCTTGTGTAGGACCCCACGGCAGTGACGTCGTTCACGGCAAGCGAGCAATTCGCGGTGTTTGCCACGGCCCCGGGCTGCGTGCATGTGGTCGGGGCGTTCGAAGCCGTCGGGTAGCCGAAGTAGGTCTTCGAGGCTGGGTCGTAGTAGGCCGCCTTGTACCACTCGTCTTCACTAGGGATGAAGATCGTGGCACCCACGTTGCTAGTGATCGAGTTATCCGCGACTCCTGCTGGCGTGATGGTGTAGGCGCCATCCTCTGTCGTCGTGCTGTCCTGCGCCCCCGTCGGCTGGCCGTTTTCAAGCCAGTTCGCAAAGCGCAGACTGTGCCAGAACGAGACGTGGTTGACCGGCATGCTCTCGCGTCCGGAGATCGCGGTGTAGGAGAAGCTGCCCGAAAATCCGCTGCGCGTGATGCCGCCCAAGTCCGATCTCATGCTCGTGTCGTAGATCGCATAGGTGTCGGTCACCGCCACCGCGTTCAGGAACTCGGCATACTGGGCGTTGGTCACCTCGAACTTCGAGATTCGGTAGACGTACGCGACCGAACCGAAGGTCGTCCCAGGGCCGCAACCCTCGCAACTCTCCTGGGGGTCTCCTCGGTTGCCCGGGTCACCGACAGTGACCCAGTCGATCGAAACCGCCTGCGCCGTCGCTACGCAGCAACCAAGAGCAACAGTGAAGTAACAAAAACCGGCCAGAGCCCAACGCACCATCAGCATCCCCCCGTAGACATCCCCACAGTAGGAGGGGGCGCCAGCTCAACGGCGCACAACCCGCCTTCCCAAGAGTTGTTGGCACCAGCGCGGTCGAGTCAACTGCTGCGTCAGGCGGATGCGCGCGCTCCCCGAACGAGCCGCCCGGGTCGCGCGCCGGTATCCTTGTCGTGACGCCGCGTGAGCGTCCCGTTCAAGATCGTCGCTTCATAGCCCGAGATCTTCTGCAGGAGTCTCGCGCCGCCCGCTGGAAGGTCGTTGTACGAAACAGGCACTTCGACGGCCAACCGATTCAGATCGATCACGTTGAGGTCGGCTCGCATGCCGACCTCGAGGCTCCCGCGATCCTTCATTCCGTAGAGGCGGGCGTTCCGGCGAGTCTGCTTCTCGACGATGAACTCGAGCGGCAGACCTTCGCCGCGCGCTCGCCCACCGCCCCAGAGTTTCAGCTGGGTCGTCGGCATCGATCCATCACAGATCAAGTTCACATGCGCGCCAGCATCTGCCAACCCGGTCACGGTCTCCGGATGCGCGAGCATCTCGCGAACGACATCGAGATTTCCATTGTGGTAGTTCGTACCCATCGCCATCGCGAATCCTCGGCCATCGTTCTGGATCAGATAGTCATAGAGAATCTCATCGACAGGCTTGCCTTCGCGCTCTGCCCGCGCACCGAGCGTCATGTCGGGTGTCGGCTCGTAGTCGTATCCGTCGGGCATCATGAAGAGGCCCGCCGCGCCGATCAGGAATGCGGTCGACAGCGCCTGCATCGAGCCCGCATCCTTCACTTCGACATCGGAATCCGCGAGAATCCGTCGCTTCATCTCTGGATCGCGCATTCGCTTCGCGCGCTCGCCGACCGGCAGAGCCGCCAGCTCATCGATGTAGACCCTTCGATTCATGAAGCCGTGATAGCCGGAGAGGCCCGTCAGGAGTCCCACCTGGCGAGACGCGACCTGCGGCCGAAGAAGAGCGCCACGGGCGTTCTCTTCACTCGCGAATCGAAGGATGTCTCGCCACTCCTCGGGATGCTCCTGCGTCTGCACCGTCGTGAACGTCACGGGCAAACCACTCGCGCGTGAGAGCGAGGCCAGAAGCTGCATTTCTTCCTGCGCGGTGAATCGCTCACCCCCCAGAAAGAGCATGTCACCGATCGACGACGAAGAAATCGCCTCGATCACGGCCGCGCCCCCGGCGGCTGCACCCTGGGCGATGGCCGTCAACTCTTCGGCGCTCGCATAGGTGCCGGGGATCGCTTCCCCGTCGATCGAACGATGAAAGATCGTGCGCGAGGTCGAGAAACCCATCGCGCCTGCACGGGCAGCTGATTCTGCCAGGCGTCGCATCTCGGCCACATCCTCGGACGTCGCGTCCTCGTGCCGGAGGGCTCGGTCGCCCATCACCTGAAGGCGAAGCGCGCTGTGCGGAAGCTGTGTTCCGAAATCGATCGCATATTCCCGACCGCCGAGCCAGTCGAGGTACTCCTCGAAGCTCTCCCACTCGCCCCAGGGCACGCCTTCGGCGAGTGCCGTCCCCGGAATGTCCTCGACGCCTTCCATGACATCCATCAGCGTCTGCTCCTCGCCCTTCGGACACGGCGCGAAGCCGACACCACAATTGCCCATGATCATCGTCGTCACGCCGTTGCTGAACGACGGGTCGAGCGTGTCGTCCCAGGTGACCTGTCCGTCGTAATGCGTATGCACGTCGACCCATCCCGGGGCAACGATCGCGCCATCGGCCTCGATGATCTGGGCATCGGGTGCGTCGATTCGTCCTCCTACCCCGACCATGACGTTGCCCGAGATGGCGAGATCGCCCGCGACGGGCGGTGCGCCGGTCCCATCGACAAGCGTGCCCCCACGAACAAGAACGTCGACTTTGCCCGATGCGTTCTGCGATGCTTTTCGATTCATCTGTGATCTCCAGATTCCGGAAAGACGAGCCAACCCCAGGGCGGCTCTCGTTACAATTCGAGATGTAGGCCGATCCGCATTCTATGCCCTTCGGTGTCGATCTGCCCGGGGTCGATACCCCGTGCCCCGAGATTTCGGAAGACGGCTGCGTCGAGCGTAGGCCACCTGCGTCATGCTGATAGCCCCGGTCGGGCCGTGGTACGCAGAACGCCAGCCACTTGGCCCTGTAATTTTATGGTAAGCCTGTGATCTTGGTGCTAGGCGTGATCTCGAACGTATCGGACATAGCGTTCGGGCGGGACGAACGCCAGGTAGATCGAGACGGCTGCGGCGAATCCGAAAATGGACGAAGTCGAGACGACCCAGGGTATCTGGAGCGTCGGGATCCCGGTGATGATCTCCGCGGTGACACCAATGCCTGTTCCCAATCCCGCGAAACCAGCGCCCAGGCCCCACATCAGAAAGCGATTCACAATGACGGAATCCGCCAATCCGAGCGCCATCCGCCGTCGCATGCGTGACCAGTAGTAGAGGGATTCGCCCGATCCCCAGAACAGACAACCGACCTGGGCGAGGCTTCGACTGAGACTGTCCCAGGCCATCGCTGTCTTCGGCGCCCATTGACCGTCGATGGCGTGGGTGGCGAGGACCACGAGTATCAGAATTCCGACGCCGCAGATGACGATCTTCGCGAGAACAGATTCTCGTCGGTAGACGAGCCAGTTGAAGGTGCACTTGGCCAGCACGCCGGCTGCCACTGCGACCGTGCCGATCGCGAAACTGACATTCGCAACCGGGGGATTCGACATCGAGACAGTACCGATCGTCATGGCACCAAATCCGATAGGGCCGATTCCGAGAACGCCGATTCCCATCAGGAGTTCGGGAAGCTGCCGCGTCCGACGCCAGAGCAGAAGAAGTCGTATACCGACGACCAGGGCGACGACGAAGAACGCCAGAAATCCAATCAAGCTCAGCGGGTTCATTCAATCTCCGGAGGCGTTCTCGGCCACGCCGTCGCTCAATCGGACGGCTTGAGGGCAACCCGCTCTTGGAAGTCCCGAGAGCAGATCACCCCGATGGTCAATCGACCGCCCCGAGTGGATTCTTGAAGTCGAAACAACGAGTGGCTCGAGCCATTGGCCAGCCCTCCGTCCCCTTGCCGACACCCGCGGTGGCGGCGGTCACACACCACGCCCGCTGTCCGGTCGAAGCGGGTGCCTGGAGGGGCTGAGGGCGGCGTACGGCTGAGGTCCAGCGGGGGTCGGAATGACCCTTGCGAAGGCTGGACCGCAAGCGCATGCTGGCGCGGTTGCTCGAGCTTTGAGGAGTGGGTTGGCCGTGGCGGAATTACCGCGCCCGGCAGTGGTCCGCGCATCTGCGACGGGTCGTGCCGCGGCATCTGTACAGTCAATTCGGTCTGCGGCCTCGCCGCAGCCGGAGATTCCGGAGCGCTACGCGCTGCGGGACCGCGACGGCGTGCGCTTTCTCGAATGCGACGAGGCGCCCCGTGTCCGCGCCATCATCGATCCACAAATGTCGGTTTCGCGTTCGGGGGCCGCCTCGCTCGGGGGGCGCGTAATCCTCCTCGACGGGGCCGGCAACTTCGGGCCACTCATCGACAACGATCAGAAGCTCTACAACCTCGACCATCACGCCGGCTGCGAGCGCCTGTTCACGCTCTCGACCTGTGAGCAGGCGCTGCTCCTGGTGCACAGCGGATTGGATCTCTCGGAAGGCGACTGGACGATCTACGCGAACGATCCGGACCTCGACACGGTACTCGCGCTCTGGTGCCTGCTGAACTTCCGACGCGTGCGCGAACTGGGCCCCGAGGCGCGCGACGTGCTGCTCCCCCTGCTTCGGCTGGAGGGCGCGATCGATGCGAACGGGCCGAAGCTGGCGACGCTCTGTGGTCTCTCCAACGAACTTCTCGAACACACGACACGGCGAATCGATCATCTTCTGGCGCGTGAGAGAGAACTGAAGCAATCGGGATCCTGGGCAAAGAAGAAGCTCTATCCATACACGCTCAGGATGCTATGCGCGGTCGACGCGCTCATCTACGCGCCCGAGGATTTTGGGGACTACACGCGCATCGAAGAGGTCTATGGCCATGTCGAGGTGGGCGACCGGAACGTGGCCGTCGTGTGTCGGGATGGTTCGGGGATCTATACGGTCGAGCAACATCTGAAGACGCGCTGGGGCGATCAGTTGAGCCTGATCGCCCTCGAGAACGAGCCGGGCCAATACACCTTGCGCCGTGTGAGTACGCTTGCGGGCCCGAAGCTGGGTCCCGCCTACGATCGCCTGAATCGCCTCGATGCGGCCGTCGACGGACAACCGTCGGGTAAGCAATGGGGCGGCTCCGAGGATATCGGCGGCTCCCCGCGACCGACGGGCACTCTGCTCGCCCCCGAAGATCTGGTCGAACAGCTCGATCGCGCCTATCGCCCACTGTCCTGGTGGACGCGCACGCGGAAGTCGATCGGTGCTTTCCTCGTGGGGCTTGCCTGCCTGCTCTCCTGGTCGTTGGCCAATTTCTTCCCCTCACCGTTCTGGGATTCGGGCGCGCGCGCGGGCGTCGAAGAGAGTTACGCCTTCGCGATCGCTTCGCTGCTGACCCTGACCGTTGGGATGTTGCTCACGCGTTCGGCTTCGCAACGACGACCGTGGATCTTCGGCTGGCGCACAACGGTCGACGGAGGCGGCTGGTGGCTTCTGCCATTTGCAATGATCGGTGCACTACCCGCCGCAATCTGGGCCTCGACATCGATCGGAACACGGCCGACCGAATTCGCTGCGGCCCTCGGCGCGGGCGCATTCGCGATTG
>CBFDDD010000027.1:0-46396 GCA_965603475.1 uncultured Myxococcales bacterium | reverse complement strand
AGGAGCAGGACGCTCTGGTCGTCGACGACACCGGCCAGACAATGCAGGAGTGAAGCGGGCGAGGCGTTGTAGAGGTCATCTTCGAAATCGACGATCGCGTCGGCGCCGAGGCCTGCCGAGACCGCCTGCCAGGTCTCGCGACATCGGATGGCGGATGAGCAGAGGACACGCTCGGGAATCGGTCCTCGGGATCGAAGTGCAAGTCCGACCTGCCGCGCTTCATCCTGGCCGTGCGATGTGAGTGTCCGAGCATGATCACGGCCTCCGCCGGGATTCGCCGTTGCATGCCGCATGATGATCAGCTGGCGCTGTTTCATGATGTGGTTTCTAGCGGATTCCGGGTTCGATGCCGACCCGAACCAATTTGCGGTTCGGGTTGGCTATCCTTGGGTCGAGGCGCCTTTCGGGATGGCTTCGGGATGGTGCACGACGATTGGACTCAGGGTGGAAAGACGGTGAGAGAAGCGAAATTCGGGATCGGTGAAGTCGTGGAGCATCGCTTTCGTCCCTTCCGCGGGGTGATCTTCGATGTCGATCCCCTGTTCAATCACTCCGAGGAATGGTGGCTCTCGATTCCGGCGGAGATCCGGCCGCGCAAGGATCAGCCCTATTACCACGTCTTCGCAGAGACCGACGACTCGACCTACGTCGCCTACGTTTCCGAACAGAATCTCGTCCCAGACGAGACACATGCCCCTTGTCGGCATCCCCAGCTCGAGCTCGTCTTCGACCGCTTCGAAGATGGTTGCTATGTGCCGAAGGATCGAATCCAGAACTAGCCGACTGCGGACAAGCGAGTCGACTGGGGTGCCAAGTGGCGCGGGTGGTGAAGCCTGCTGCTCGCCGGTCGTCGCAGGTGGTCGCTTCCGCATGATGCATCGAGGCATGTTGCCGCCACCTGTGCCTCGAGGCTCCCATCAGGCTTCCCCACCCGCGCCACTCGACCGTCGTCGCCTTGATACTTCCACAGTCTGACTCCGTATTGCGTGGCGATCTCCAAGCGTGTTCACAGGTCTCAGAAGACCTCGTGTATCGCTTGGGAGACGGTGCTGCGCGGCGGATCGGGGAGGCAGAGTCATGCGCGCACCATTTGCACCGCGATCGATCACGCTCCGAGTGCGTAATGCATATAAGGGCAAGGCTGAGGGGAAATTCGATTCGAAAGCGGGTCGAGTGGCGCGGGCGGGGAAGCCTGTCGCGAGCCTGGAGACGCAGGCGGGAGCTATTAGGTTCGATGCATCATGCGGGAGCGACCGCCGGAGACGACCGGCGAGCGGCAGGATTCACCACCCACGCCACCTGGCACAATAGTCGACTCTGTTCTCCGCAGTCTGCTCCAATCTACCGGACGTAGGCCTGTTCGGGCAGCCATGTGGCCAACTCGGGCCATGCAAAAATGAGGGCGAGGCCCACAAGCTGCAGGCCCACGAAGGGCAAGATCCCGACATAGAGTGTTCGCACGTCGATTTCCGGGGGCGAAACGCCCTTGACGTAGAAGAGTGCGAAGCCGACTGGAGGTGTCAGAAACGACGTCTGGAGACAGACGGCAAAGAGGATCGTGAACCAGACAATGTCAAAGCCGAGGTCGACGACGACCGGCGCGACCAGCGGTAGCACGATGAATGTGATTTCGATCCAGTCGAGAAAGAATCCGAGCAGAAACGTCACCAGCAGAATCGAGAGGATCACGCCATTCGGTCCGAAGGGCAGCCCCAGCAGCCCGCGTGCGATCAACTCGTCCCCTCCGAGGCCTCTCAGTACGAGCGCAAATGCGGATGCGCCTACGAAGATGCCGAAGAGGTAGCCCGTCGTGAGCGTCGTTTCGCGGAGTACATCGCGCAGCACGCTCACGTCGAGCCGTCGACGCCAGACAGCCAGAAGGAGCGCACCGAACGCGCCGACTCCCGACGCTTCGGTTGGCGTGGCGATGCCGAAGAAGATACTGCCGAGTACCGTGAGGATGAGCGCGGCGGCGGGCACGATGTCGCGAAAGACGGAGAAGATCAGCGCGACGTCCACGGGGTCCGCATGATCGGGTGCCGGTGCAACCTCAGGACGAAAGGCCGGGTAGAGAACGAGGAACGCGATGTAGAGTCCGGCGAGAAGCAAGCCGGGGATCACGGCACCAAGGAAGAGGTCGCCAACGGAGATCGCGAGTCGGTCCGCCATCAGGACGAGCATGATGCTGGGTGGAATCAGGATGCCCAGGGTTCCGACCGCGCAGACGGTTCCCGCGGCGAAGGTTGGCGCATAACGCGCTTCGAGCATGGGCGGCAGACCCAACAGCGCGAGCAGGACGACCGAGGCGCCGATGATTCCCGTGCAGGCGGCCAGGATGACACCAATCAGAGCGACCGTGACGGCCAGCCCGCCTCGCATCCGACCGAAGAGCCGCGAAACATCCCGCATCAGGTCTGACGCGATCCCGGCACGGTCGAGAAAGAGCCCCATGCAGATGAACATGGGCAAGGCGACGAGGACCCAATTGTCCATCAGATCCCAGATTCGGTCTGTGACGATCGACGCATAACTCCAATCGACACCGGTAAAATGACCGAAGTCCTGTTGGACGATGATCGCGATCGCAGTGAATAACACGGCGATGCCGCCCAGCACCCATGCGACCGGAAAGCCACTCAGAATGCCGAGGATGAAGGCCCCGAACATGGCGACGGCCAGCCACTCTCGAACGCTCATTCGGGTTCGCTCGAGTCGAGCTCGTCGAATAGGCGGCGCCAGACATGGACGAGTTGCGCGAGCGTCGCGACGGAAAGGAGCGCGAATGAGATGGGTAGAACCGATTTGAGGAGCCAGCGAAAGGGCAGGCCGCCAGCCGATGCCGAGCGCTCGCCGACGGCGAAGCTGTCCGCCACGAAGGGCAGGGCGCTCCAGAAGACGAGGACGAGAAAAGGTATCTGGAGAAGCAGGATCCCGTAGAGGTCGACCCAGTTGCGCGTTCGGGGGGACATCCGTTCGCGCAGGACATCGACGCGTACGTGTCGATCACGCGTTGCGCAAGCGACAAGGCCCACCAGAAAACCGAGGGCATAGAGATGCCATTGGAGTTCTTCGAGCTCGATCAGCCCGATTCCGAAGGCGTAGCGCAGCACGACTGCGACGACGATGACCGTGATCAGCGCGAGCCAGACCCAGGAAAAAGCTGCGGCGATGCGATCCAGTCCGGCTTCGACGCGAGACGCCATCGCGTCGAATTCAGCTTTCACCAGGTTTCCCGATCCGCGACTCGCTTTCGATTCGGAGTTCTTCGGAGGGTCCTTGCGCGGGATAGGCAAGCTGGCGCCAACGAGCATAGCTTGCTCGGAAGGCGCGTTGATGGCGGAGGACACGGGCGAAGTCGGCATCGGCTGCCGCTTCTTCTTCGAGCACCTCGGCGGATGCCGCTTCGAGCGTGGCGAGTAGTTCGGGCGATAGAGTGCGCGTTTCGACTCCAACCTTCTCGAGTTCCGCGAGCACCGGTCCCTGCGCGGCTTCGGCGATCGAGAGGTTTCGGTGGACCCCGTCACCGCAGGCCATCTCGATGGTCTCTCGCGTCGACTCGGAGAGCGCATCCCAGGTCTCTCTGTGAACGACCAGATGAAAGGCGGTATGAGGCTGGTGCCAGCCGGGGAAGTAGTTGAACCGCGCAACGCGATTGAAGCCGAGGCGCGCATCGACCTCGGGTAGCGAGAACTCGGTTGCGTCGATGGCTCCCTTTTCGAGCGCCTGGAAAATCTCGCCGCCGGGCAACATCGTGACCGATGCGCCTAGCTTCTGGAGCGCGCGCCCTCCGAGTCCGGCAAACCGAATCTTGAGTCCCTCGAGATCCTCGCGACGTTCGATCTCCTTGCGAAACCAGCCAGCGGTTTCCGGCCCGATGATCCCGCACAGGATGGGTTCGATCCCCAATGGCCGGTAGATCTCGCGAGCGAGCTCGACGCCCCCACCGCGCACCCACCAGGCAGAGTATTCCCAGGGTGTCATGCCGAAGGGAACGGCTCCGAAGAGGACAGACGCGGCAAGCCGCCCCTGGTCGTAGCCGAGCCAGGTATACCCGGCTTTGATCTTTCCCGTGCGAACCGCATCGACGATTGCGAAGGCCGGGACGACTTCACCTGGATCGTCGATGGTCCATTCGATCTGCCCTCGACTGGCCGTGCGCAGTCGATCGGCCACCTGGACAGGATTCTCGCCGAGCGTTGGCAGGTGGGTACCGAAGGCGCTGGTTACGCGCCAGCGAAGAATCGATCCATCCGAGTCGGCAATCGATCCGCCGCGATCGCGCTGGCCCACGTTCGTCGATGAGGATCCAGAATCGTCGAAGTTGCGCAGGGAGCCCGCGCCGATCACCCCCACCGAAAACGCGATCAAGACGGCGACGAGTACTTCACGATTCGACATTCAGCCGAGGTCGTCCGATCGGATCAGGTCGAGGGCCGCCGAGGCCAGCCCGTTGACCTGGGACTCGAAGGCTCCGGTGTCGGCCGCGTCGCCCATGACGCCCTTCTTGTACCGCGAGAGGACGCCCTCGACGATCGCCGCAAGCCGCCAATACTGAAATGCACGGTAGTAGTCGACGCCTTTCGTGCTGAAACCAGTGAGGTCCTCATAGCGGGCCAGGATTTCCTCGCGACTCGGGAAGCCGCCACACGAGGTCGCCGAAAGACCAGTGCCGCTCGCGGTGGGTCGCTTGTCGTCGGGACCGTTCCAGTCGTTCATCAGGTAACCGACGTCTGCCAGCGGATCGCCCAGTGTGCACAACTCCCAATCCAGCACGGCTTCGATTCTGCCCTTGGCGCCATTCGTCAGAAAATTGCCGATTCGAAAGTCGCCATGCACGATGGCCGCCGACGCCTGCTCGGGCATCCTCGCTTCGAGCAAGGCATGCGCCTCGTCCATTTCCGGAAGCGCGCGCGTCTTCGACTTCTCCCATTGCGTCTGCCAGCGCTTGAGCTGTCTCGCGAGATAGGCCTCGCGGCGCCCGAGGTCTCCGAGGCCGACGTCGTCGGGTTCGATGCGATGGAGATGGGCGAGGACCTCGATGATGTGCATTCCGAGTGCGTGACGATTGGCTTCCGGAACCCGCTTTGCCGTCATTTCGGGCGAGACGAGGACGTCACCTTCGACGTATTCCATCACATAGAAGGGCGCGTCGTTGACCGACTCGTCCTGGCAGAGCGCGAGCATCCGAGGGACCGGCACGTCCGTGTCGGCCAGTCCCGACATGATGCGATGCTCGCGTCCCATGTCGTGTGCGGTGGCCAGGACAGCACCCGTTGGCGGGCGGCGCAGCACTCGCGTCGTGCCCTTCGCGTCTTCGACGAGATAGGTGAGGTTGGAGCGGCCACCGGTAATCAGGCTGAAGCGCAGAGGCGGCTCCGCTCCATCCACGTGCGCGGCGAAATAGGCTTCGAGTCGATCTTGTTGAATACCCTTCATTGGGGTCGAAGTGTAGCGGGCTTGTGTCCCAGCGCGGGGCCGATCGCGGCCGAATCAACGGCTCGATTCGTGTTCCACAATTTCGATCTGGCCGCGCTGAGTCCCGGACCGGTCGGCGGAAGCTTCGCGGAGACTGCCAATTCGCACGATTGGTGGCTCACCTGCGCTCGCGAAAGCCTCGATCATGCCCCGCGTCTTTTCGGGTGCGACCGCGAGTAGCAATCCGCCTGCCGTCTGGGGATCGAATAGCCAGGCCTCGTCTGAATCGGTTGCACCTTGGATACGACGGTAGAAACCGGCACGATTTGCGGGATGTGCTGTGCTCCTCAGACCGCTTTGCCAGAGCAATTCGGCGCCGGGGAGGAATGGGACCGCGGGCCGCTCGATCCGGGCAATCAGGTCGTCCGCTTCGAGCAACGTGAGCAGATGGCCGGCGAAGCCGAATCCCGTGATATCCGTTGCGGCGTGCGCGCCGAGGTCGTGTGCGACTCGACCGGCCACATCGTTCGTGCGCTGCATCGCGCCGTGTGCGATGGCAACCCACTCGCCTCGGGCGAGTCCCATCCGGTCGGCCGCAAGGAGCACGCCTGTTCCAAGGCCGCGACTGAGCAGCAGCTCATCGCCCGCCCGTGCGCCCGCCTGTCGTAGCAGCGCGCCGCCATCGGGTCCGTCACCCGTCACGGAGAGCCCCACCGTCAGCTCATCGCCGATCGTCGTGTGGCCTCCGAGTAGCGAAACGTCGAGCTCGTCGAGTGTCTGGCGGATACCCGAGAGTGTCTGGAAGAGAATTTCCTGTGCCTCGTCCGGCTCGCCGTCGGGCAGGCCGATCACGGCCTGGGCGTAGCGGGGTCGTCCGCCCTTGGCGAAAAGATCGCTCAGCGCATTGCTTGCTGCGACGCGCCCGATCAGCCAAGGGTCATCGCAGAAGGAGCGGATGACATCGACGTTATGCAGTGTCGTCCGGCCCGTCTCGTCGAGTGTCGCTGCGACATCGTCGCGTGCCTCGAGCCCGAGGAGGACCGACGGATCTGGCGGCGCGGAGGGGAGTTGCGCGAGTGCTGCCGCGAGCGGTTCGGCGCCGAGCTTCGCGGCGCAGCCGCCGCAGGCCATCTCTTCCTCTTCGTCCGCGCCGGCGCCGGATTCCATCGCGCCGAGCCTTGCAAGCTGTGCCCGTGGATGACCCTGTTCGTCGAGGACCTGAAAGCGCGCCATGAAGCGTCGATCGATCCAGCCCTTCAGACGAAAGAGCGGGGCACTGACACCGGCCATGCCCCATTTGGAGCCGAGGGCCCGCCCTTCTCCGAGATAGAGGAGAGCTAGGAAATCACGCTGGGGCCGGTATGGCCTCAGCGATTTTCCATCGAGGCGCGCTCGGAGATTCTGTTCGAGAATCGGGCCCTGGCGGACGGCGTATACGCCGGCCCGCGGAATCCACGGATGATTCACCAGCCGCGCGCAGTCACCGGCGGCGAAAACATCATCGAACCCGATGGATTGCAGCGTATCGCGAACTTCGAGGAAGCCTCCCGCATCACGCGAGAGTGAGGTCGCTCCTTCGCCAAGAGGGAATGCAGTTGGCGCTGCACCCGTAGCCCACACAACCAGATCGGCACTGAGCTGGAGCTCATCTCGATGCGCCAGGCGCTCGTCGATGGGCATCAAGACGACCCCCGATGCGTCTGCTCGGACGACACGCTGGGAAGCGATCGTTTCGATCTTGCGCGCCTTCGCTTCTCTTGCGATCGCGCGACGCGTCTGAGCACTGGCCCCGCCGAGCAGTTCTTCGTCGCCCGTGATGATGGCGATCGAAGGGTTGATTCCAGCGCGTCGAAGTCGCGCGTCGATGGTAAAAGCGAGTTCAGTCCCGGCCGCGCCGCCGCCGACGAGGAGAATGCGAGGCGGATGATCTAGCTTCTCGAATGCTTCGAGTCGGTCGTCGATATTCTGTACGAAACGACCGATCGGGCGAGTCGCCAGGGTGTGTTTCGAAACCCCGGGCAGATCCAGACCACGCACGGTGGATCCAACGTCGAGACTCGCCACGTCGAAGCGGATCGGCGGGCGTCCCTCGATCGAAATCTCCTTTCGAACCGGGTCGAGATCGACCCCTGCGGAAAGAATGACGCCTGCCTTCGCGCGGCGAGCAAGAGGCAGAACATCGATCTCGAGTTCGTGGAGTGCGTAGTCCCCTGCCACGAATCCGGGCACCATGCCCGAGTAGACGGCGACGGGGCGATCGAGAACGACCTGGAGCCGAACATTCGCTGGCGGATTCATGGCCCAACTGCGTAGGACTTGAACGTGGGTATGACCGCCTCCTACGAGGACGACTGTGCGAGTGGCACTCAGCGGACCGGCTCCTGTTGCGGCAAAGGGATGAAGGGATATCGATCTAACGTCGATTGAGTGTCGACAAGAGTGTCTACAAGATAGTCGACAAAGTCATCGAGGATTAGCGCTTGTGTCGCTCGACGAGTTGATCGAGGTCACGTACGGCACCGCGGGCCGCGCTCGTCGTCATCATGCCGTACGCGCGTAGGGCCGTTGAGACGGCTCGTTTGCGGGTCGGCACCCAGCCAGCCGAGCCGCGCTCATCCATCGCGACGCGCCGGCGGGCAATCTCGGCGTCGTCCACGCAAAGGTCGATGCTTCGATTGGGGATATCGATTCGAATCGAGTCCCCCTCCTCGACGAGTGCGATCGTGCCGCCTTCGGCGGCTTCGGGTGAAACGTGTCCGATCGACAAGCCCGAGGTTCCCCCACTGAATCGCCCGTCGGTGATCAGGGCGCAGACAGCACCAAGCTTCTTCGCCTTGATGTAGGAGGTCGGGTAGAGCATCTCCTGCATGCCCGGCCCACCCTTGGGCCCCTCGTAGCTGATCAACACGATGTCGCCCGGTTTGATCTGGCCACTGAGAATCGCGTCGCATGCGCTCTCCTGGGAGTCGAAGACGCGCGCGGGTCCCTCGAATTTCCAGATGGATTCGTCGACACCGGCGGTTTTGACGACGCAGCCGTCCTCGGCGAGATTCCCATAGAGAATCGCGAGGCCGCCCTCTGCGCTGTAGGCATGCTCGACTGAATGGATACAGCCGTTCTCGTTGTCGTCATCGGTCTTGTCGAAATATTTGTCCTGCGAGAATGCGATCGTCGTGCGAACACCTCCCGGTGCCGCCAACGAACGCTGCCGTGCGGATTCGCTGGCCGAGTCGCGGCGGATGTCGTTCTCGTCTATGGCCGCGCCCAGCGTTTTCGAGTGAACCGTGTGGACATCGCGATGGATCAGACCGCCACGATCGAGTTCGCCCAGAATCGTGAAGATGCCGCCCGCGGCGTGCACGTCTTCGACGTAGTACTTGTCCGATGCCGGTGCGACCTTGCAGATATTGGGCACCTTGCGCGAGAGCCGATCCATGTCCTGCATCGTAAAATCGACGCCGGCTTCATGGGCGATGCCGAGAATATGCAGCACGGTATTCGTCGACCCGCCCATGGCGATATCGAGCGCCATGGCGTTCTCGAAGGCTTCGAAGGTGGCGATGCTGCGAGGCAGCATGCTCGTTTCGTCGTCGATGTAGTGTCGATTGGCCAGTTCTACGATCAGCTGGCCGGCTCGCTCGAAGAGTTCCCAACGCATGGCGTGGGTCGCGAGGAGCGTGCCGTTGCCGGGCAGCGCGAGTCCGAGGGCTTCGTTCAGGCAGTTCATGCTATTCGCGGTGAACATGCCCGAGCAGGAACCACAGGTCGGACAAGCGGAACGTTCGATGTCGAGGAGTTCCGCATCGCTGACGTCATCATCACCGGCTGCAATCATCGGGTCGATCAGGTCGAACCGGCGGCCCTCCCGATCATGGGTCCCGACCGACCTTCCGGCTTCCATGGGACCCCCCGAGACGAAGATCGTAGGGATGTTCAGACGCATGGCGGCCATCTGCATGCCCGGTGTGATCTTGTCGCAGTTCGAAATACAGATCAGTGCATCGGCGACGTGGGCCTGGACCATGTACTCGACGCTGTCTGCGATCAGGTCGCGGGAAGGCAGGGAATAGAGCATACCGTCGTGGCCCATTGCGATGCCGTCGTCGACGGCGATCGTGTTGAACTCGACGCCCCAGCCGCCCGCCGCATCGATGACCTGCTTGACGCGCTGGCCCATGTCGTGGAGATGAACGTGGCCGGGGACGAACTGGGTGAAGCTATTGGCGATCGCAACGATCGGCTTCGCGAAATCGGCGTCGGTCATGCCCGTGGCGCGCCAGAGCGCGCGGGCGCCAGCCATGTTTCTTCCGGCGGTCGTTGTTCGGCTTCGATATCCCTGCATGGACGCGAGGATAGGGGGGGAACCGCGAATTCGCACTCAGGCTGTATTCCGCTCGCTGCAGGCCCCCTAGGGCCGGGGCGTCACGCCCGACCAATCCCCTATGCTGGTCTGATGGGAGCCAATCTTCTACACGAGTACGAATCGACGACTTTTGAACACGACGGCGTCCGCCGACCGCTCTTTGTTCGCGGCAGCGGTCCTGGCATTGTCGTCATGCACGAGATTCCCGGTATCTATCCGGCGGTGATCGAGTTCGCCGAGAGGCTCGTCGGGGCGGGGTACAGAGTCTATCTGCCCGAGCTGTTGGGAGAGGCGGAGCGGGAGTTCTCGAACAGCTACACGCTGAAGTCGATGGCGCGGGCCTGTATTGCGAAGGAATTCCATGTGCTCGCGTCACGCGGGTCGAGCCCGATTACGAAATGGTTGCGGGCGCTGGCGCGCAAGGCCCACGAAGAGTGCGGTGGCCCCGGCGTCGGATGTATCGGCATGTGTCTGACTGGAAATTTCGGGCTCGCCTTGATGGTCGACGAGGCGATCATGGCGCCGGTCCTGTCCCAACCTTCGCTGCCCTTTCCCTTTGGCGCGGAACGAAAACGCGCTTTGCATGTTTCGGACGAGGATCTCGAAGTGATTCGCGACCGAGTGAAGAATCGGGGCTGCAAGGTTCTCGGGCTCCGCTTTACCGACGATCCGCTTTGTCCGCCCGAACGATTCGAACGCTTGCGGGAGGAACTGGGCAATGGATTCGAAGGGATCGAGATCGATTCCTCCAGGGGAAATCCAGCGGGTATTCCGAAGATGTCGCATAGCGTCGTCACGAAGGATCTCGTCGACGAAGAGGGGCATCCGACGCGGAAGGCCCTCGATCGCGTGATGTCCTTCTTCGAAGAACGTCTAAAGCTGGCGTGAACTGCTGCTGAGTGCCGGTGGCCGTAGGACTTTTGTCGTCAGTCGTTTCGGCCAGATTCAGCCAGGAGCCGGCGGGATGAACTCGTCGTAGATCGCCTGAACGGTCCGTACGAAGTCGGGATTCTCGACGCCGACGATGATATTCAGCTCGCTCGAGCCCTGGTCGATCATTCGGATGTTGATGCCCGCCCTGGCGAGCGCGCCAAAGAGTTGAGCCGCCGTGCCGGGAGCATGGCTCATTCCCCGCCCCACGGTTGCGATCAATGCAATTCCGGAATGCACTTCGACCGAGTCCGGCGTGCACTCCGATTTGATTTCTTCGACCAGCGCGGCGATTCGCTCTTCGACGATGTTGCTCTTGAGAACGATCGAGAGGGTGTCGATTCCGCTCGGCATGTGTTCCCAGCTGACGCCATGCCGTTCGAGTACCCCGAGTACCCGTCGACCGAACCCGATTTCCGTGTTCATCAAAGTCTTCTCGAGTGCGATGATCGTGAAGTCCTTGCGTCCGGCGATGCCCGTAATCCGGCCGGTCGGTCGGTTGTCGCCGCCGCCGCGGCGAATCAGGGTTCCCCCGGCCGCGGGATCGTTCGTGTTGAGGATGTGGACGGGAATGCCGGCATCGCGGACCGGGAAGATCGCCTCGTCGTGCAGGACGGTCGCACCCATGTAGGCGAGTTCGCGGAGTTCGCGATAGGTCAACTCTTCGATTGTGTGCGGTTCACGGACGATCCGTGGGTCCGCCATCAGCAGACCCGACACGTCTGTCCAGTTCTCGTAGATCTCCGCACCGATGCCGCGAGAGATGATGGCGCCCGTGACGTCGCTGCCGCCGCGCGAGAAAGTCTGGATCGAACCATCGGGAAGCGCGCCATAGAAGCCGGGGATCACGCCTGTCTCCTCGTCTGCGAGTCGAGCGGAGACGGCGATCTGGGTTTCTTCAGGCAGGAAACGACCGCTCTCGTCGAAGCGAATCATCTCGACCGGATCGATCAACGGGCGGTCCAGCAGATGAGCGATCACGAGTCCTGAGAGATATTCGCCTCGGCTTGCGGCGTAGCGCGCGCCGGCGCCGTCGCGGATGCGATCATGGACGAGGCAGAGCGCGGAATCGAGATCGAATTCGAGGCCCAGATCGGCCACGATCTTGCGGTATCGCTCGGAAATTCGATCGAAGAGTGACTCGATCGGTCGACCCTGCGCGGCCGTTTCGTGGGCGCGAAAGAGCAGATCGGTGACCTTCTCGTCGTCCGGCGTTCGGCGGCCGGGAGCCGACGGCACGATGAATCGTCGGTCGTCACAATCTTCGACGATCGCGCGCACTTTCCGGAGCTGCTCAGCGTCCGCCACGCTGCTGCCACCAAATTTGCACACCCGAATGCCCATGATCCCTCTCGCTTCGAAAATGGGCGGCGCATTGTAGTCGGCCACTCCGCTAGCCGAAAGCGCCCAATGCCCACGAAGCCGCGGGCGCTTTCGATAGACTGGGCGGCCATGGTGTCTTCAAAATCGACAAAAGCCGCTGAAATGCGTCTCGACGCCTACCTGGCCCGTGCCGGGCTTGCCTCTCGCCGCGAGGCGCGAGGCCTGATCCGACGTGGTGTGGTCCTTGTCGACGGCGAGGTCTGTCGGGATGCTGCGCGCCGAATCGGGTCCGAATCCGTCGTGGTGGGTGAGCAGGGGGTCGATTCACCGGCGGCTAGCCAGGATTTTCTGCTCCACAAGCCGGTCGGATACTCCTGCAGCAACGATGATCGCGAATCGCCTCTAGTAGCCGACCTGCTGTCGGAGACGCTTCGTCGCCGATCGCTGCTCATCGCTGGCCGACTCGACCGCGCCACTTCGGGTTTGCTCGTACTGACTACGGACGGTGAGTTCGTTCACCGCCTGACCCATCCGACACGAAAAACCCCGAAGCGATATCGAATCGAGTTCGACGGTGAGCTCGTCGAAGATGCGGTTGCTCGCTGTCGCGAGGGATTTCTGCTGGGTGGAGAAGATCGTCCGACTCGGCCGGCCGAGCTCGAAATCGATGGGCCGGGAAGAGCCACGCTGGTTCTGCGAGAAGGGCGGACCCATCAAGTCCGGCGCATGATTCGGTTGCTTGGCGGGGAGGTCGTCTCCCTTCAGCGTGATCGAGTCGGTGACTTGGAACTACCGGAAGATCTCGAACCGGGAGAGCTTCGTCCCCTCGAGCGAGAGGAACGCGCGCTTCTCTTGAGCGAGAGCAGTTTGTAACCGCGCTCGGAGCGGAGTGTTTCGAGTTCTCCAATCTCTTCGAGAGGGCGCTCGTAGGGCAGGGTTCGGTTCGCGACGAGGAGCGCTCGGCTACCCGGTTTGATCCAGCCGCGAAGCGAATCGAAGAGGGCCAGTGCGGGTCCGAGGTCGACTTCTGTCCCACGGCGATGGAAGGGTGGATTCACGAGCGCGAGATCGAAGCGGGAGTCCGGCGGTGTTTCGCGCGCGTCCCACCAGACGACCTGGCAACGCTCGCCCAGGCCGAGCTGCTCAATGTTCAATCGAGCGCATTCGACCGCGCGTGCGTCTGCGTCCGCGAGCAGCACTCGTGTTTCTGGCCAGAGTGTTGCGGCAGCGATGCCGAGCACACCTGTGCCACAGCCGAGGTCGACGATTCTCTTTGGCGGCTTGTGTCCCATGAATCGCGAGAGGGCCTCGAGCAGGAATTGACTTCCGGCATCGAGCTTCTTCGCGCTGAAAACACCGGGCAGGGTTTCGAGTTGAAACTCGAAGCGCTCTCCGCGGATGGATTCGACTGCGGCCAGAAACGCCGGGGTGTCCTCCGCCTCGGGTCCGGCGCCAGCGTCCTTTTTGAAGCGAACGACGCGCGCACGTGCGCGATTGGAGACAATGATCGGAGTCTGGTCGAGTTGAGTCGCGAGTCGTTTGACCGCTGAAACGACGCCAAGGGCATTGGTTCCGGCAAAAAGGAGCTGGCCCTGGGGCTGTAGGATGCGCCAGGCCTCTCGGAGATCTGAGAAGGTGGCGGCCCGGCTCTTCTGAAGATGGACGACCGCTTGCGTGAAGCTTTCGTCCGCGAGTTCGCGGGCAGAGTCGACGACGTGTAGTTCGTTTGCCTTTGCCGCCAGGAAGCGATCGCGCCAGGGTTGCACGACCGTTCCGCCCTGAGCGATCACCGCCAGATCGGACTGGAATTCACAGACGCCGCCTTCACGCAGCACGCCCGGATCGAGGGGCAGGGCCTCGGGTCTTCGATCGCGTCGACTCGTCACACCGGCAACATAGTCGAGTCACCGAGAAGTGCGATCCCGATCACGACTGCCCCGTCGCTTCACCGCTCGCGTCGGTCTCGGCAGGGGCCTCGGAGTAGGGCGGTCGCTTCTCGACGTACGCCATCCACATCGCATCGAGCATCGACCAGAGAATGTCGAGTTTGAAACGGAGGACTTCCACGACCCGGTCCTGCTGCGCGCGCGTCGTGAAATTGTCGAGAGTGAGGCTCAGTCCGTGCTCGACGTCGCGTCGCGCCTCGCCGAGTCGTCGTCGGAAGTAGTCGTAGCCCCCTTCGTCGATCCAGGGATAGAGAGCCGGCCAGTTCTCTAGCCGCTTCTGGTGGATGGTCGGGGCGAAGAGTTCGGTGAGGGAAGAGGCGGCCGCTTCCTGCCACGGCGACGTCTGTGCGAAACGGACGTAGGCGTCGACCGCAAAGCGGACACCAGGTAGCACGTGTCGCAGATCGGCAACCTCTTCACGGGCCAGACCGACGGCCTCCCCGAGTCGAAGCCATGCTTCGATTCCCCCCTCGTCACCCTGTCGACCGTCGTGGTCGAGGATGCGCTGGATCCATTGGCGCCGAACATCGCGATCGGGACAGTTCGACAGAATCGCGGCGTCCTTCAGCGGAATTTGGATCTGGTAGTAGAAGCGATTCGCGACCCAACCCTGAACGGCCTCGCGATCGAGCCCTCCCTCGTTCATGGCCAGGTGGAAGGGGTGATGGATATGGTAGTAGCGCTCCATTCCACGCAGTCGCGCCTCGAAGTCTTCCCGGCTCTCGGGTGTGTCATTCGGCTTCATCCGAACACAATCTCCATTCCGTCGTAGGCGACTTCGACTCCGATCTCGGCCAGCCGCGCGCGCTCGGGCGAATCCTCATCGAGGATCGGGTTGGTGTTGTTGATGTGGATCAAAATCTTCCGCCCGGGCAATGGGGCGAGGCGATCGAGCATTCCCCCGGCACCACTCTGGGCAAGATGGCCCATCTCACGGCCTGTTTTCTGGGCGGCTCCGCGGTCGGCGAGTTCCTCGTCGTTCCAGAGGGTTCCGTCGATCAAGATACAATCCGCACGTTCTGCCTCCAGGACGACACGATCCGTCCATTCCCCGATTCCGGGCGCGTAGAGGCAGCGTCGGCCGCTCGCCGTGTCGATGAAGACCAGGCCGATCGTGTCGTCTTCAGCGGGGCGATGTCGACGAGGGGAGTAGGGTGGTGCTTCGCTTGGCAGAGGGATCGGCTGGATCACGATCCCGGTTAGTTCGGGGACCTCGATGGGAACACCGCCAATCGCGTCGATCGGGCGCCAGTCCACGCCGCAATAGTGTTCGAGTACAGTGAGTAGCGGGTAGCCGGTCGTGAGGTCGCTATGCACGCTCGGCGTGCAATAGACCGGGAGCCGTCTGGTGTGTTCGCGAAGTGTCATGAGGCCGGTCGATTGATCGATCTGGGCATCCACGATCAGGACTGCCGCGATCGCCGTGTCTCGAACGGCGCGTGCCGGCTGAAGAGATGGGCAGGTCTCCAGCTGGGCGCGCAGGTCGGGGGATGCGTTGACGAGTAGCCAGTTCGGGCTGCCGTCGGAGACAGCCAGTGAGGATTGGGTCCGCGAACTGGCCTTGATCGTTCCGGCACGCAGTCCGGCACAATTGGGACAGTTGCAGTTCCACTGCGGAAAACCCCCGCCCGCACCAGAACCGAGCACAATGATTCGCATGCCCCCGAGAGTCTCCTTTTCCTAGAGTCGTCGTTGGGTGGTTCAGAAAGGTTTGATGACGACGCAGATTACGATCCCGATCATCAACAGGGTCGGAATTTCATTCACGATTCGATAGAAGCGCTGTGGCCGCTCGTTCTGGTCCCGTGCGAAATCGTTCTTCCAGCTCATCATGGCGACATGAGCGCCCAACAGCCCGACGACAAAAGCGAGCTTGAGCCAAAGCCAGAGCCCCGCGCCCGCGATGTAGCCGGGCGTTCCAGGGATCGCGATCATCGCCAGGCCGGACAAGAGCGTCGCGATCATTGCGGGCTGCATGATGATTCGTGCCAGCCTCTCCTCCATCCCTTTGAAGGCCTCCGACAGCGGGCTATTCGGCTCCGCCTCACAATGATTGACGAAGAGTCGCGGGAGATAGAGAAGGCCGGCCATCCAGGAAATCACCGCGATCACATGGAACGCCTTGATCCAGAGATAGAATGGCAACAGGAGGTCGGTCATTGGTGGACGGCTGGCCTCACGGTTCGAGGCTGAACTGTTCGGCCAGGTTTCGTTCAGAGAGACTCTGTCCAGCCTGAAAAAGGACTTCCACCTCGATACTGCGATCCTCCGAGATCTCGACTTCGACGACCTCACGCACCTCGGTCGAATCCGCCACTGCACTGACGGGTCGTTTCTCCGATTCGAGAACTTCGATGCGGACTTTGGCGGTGCGAGGGATGAGCGCGCCCCGCCAACGTCGGGGGCGGAAGACACTGATCGGCGTCAGGGCCAGCACGCCGGCATCGAGTGGCAGAATGGGGCCGTGGGCAGAGAGATTGTAGGCAGTACTGCCGGCCGGCGTCGAGAGAAGGACGCCGTCGCAGATCATTTCCTCCAGTCGGGTGACCTCGTCGATATGAATGCGCAGCTTGGCGGTTTGTCGCGTTTGGCGCAGCATCGATACTTCATTCATGGCATGAAGCTCGACCCGGGCACCGCCGTCGACGTGGGCAATCATTCGCAGGGGATTCAGGCGGGCGACCTCCGCTCGCCGGATCTCGCCCAGCAGGTCATCCGCTGAATAGGGATTCATCATGAATCCGACAGAGCCCCGGTTCATGCCGAAGATCGGTTTTCCGTACCCGATGAAGCGATGGATCGTCTGCAGCATGAAGCCATCGCCGCCCAGGGCGACGATCACATCCGCGTCGGCCGGCGGTTTCGAGGGATAGATCGCCGCGAGAGACTCGAGTGCGGCCTGCGCGCTGGGCGTCGGAGCGGCCACGATCGCCACATACTCGGCTTCCGCAAAGCTGCGGCCCGTCGCCCCCGGATTGCCCGCGAGATCCTTCGATTCTGCGCTTCTGTCGCTCATGCTGCCCTTGCTGATCCGGATGACCCGTCGCCTGTCTGAGTCTAGCAGCTGCCAGAGTGTCTCCTCGGATGTGACCAATCGCCTCGAATCGCTTCTGCCCGGGGCTGGAAGCCTTCGGGATATTCCGTGGTCGTCTCTCAACCGCGAATGTCATAGGAGGATCGGAAAGAAACGGTCGTTACAGGAGCCGGGGAGTGTTCGAACGTCATGTGACGGGTATGCTCCGTCCTTCATCATAAGTGGGAAGCCAGCCGGAGCGCAGCCTCTGGTTCTCTATATAGGAGATATTCGAAAGTGGATCAGCAAGCGATGGGAGACGGTATGCAGGAAGCAATGGAGACGGCGATGGAACTTGTATCGGCCTGGGGAATAAGCGTCATCGGTGCGATCGCACTCTTGATTGTCGGCCGGATGGTGGCGGGTTGGGTTCGTAGCAGCATGACCAAAGCGCTGACCCGGGCGAATACCGACGCTTCGCTGATCCCGTTCTTCGCGAGCATGGTCTACTACGTTGTCCTCGGGTTTGTTCTGATTGCGGTGCTGAGTCTGTTTGGCATCGAGACGACATCGTTGATCGCTGTGTTTGGTGCGGCTGGCCTGGCCGTCGGTCTTGCTCTGCAGGGAACGCTCTCGAATTTCGCGGCGGGTGTGATGCTTCTGATCTTCCGACCGATTCGCGTTGGCGATTTCGTCGAGGTGGCGGGACAGGCCGGGACCGTTGCTGAGATTTCGATCTTCAATACAATCATGAATACCGGAGACAACGTTCGAATCACGATTCCGAACGCCCAAGTCTATGGCGACACCGTCAAGAACTACTCCTTCAACGACACCCGTCGGATCGATCTCGTCATGGGCATCGGTTACGGCGACAACATCGGAACCGCAATTTCGATCATCGAACGGGTGATTACCGGGGATGAGCGTACGCTCCGGGATCCCGCACCCACCGTGGCGGTCGCAGAGCTGGCTGACTCCTCGGTGAACCTCGTCGTCCGACCCTGGTGCAAGAAAGAAGACTACTGGGGACTTCGTTGGGATCTCACGCGAAAGCTCAAGGAAGAGTTGGAAGCCGGTGGCTGCAATATCCCATTCCCGCAGCACGACGTTCATGTGCTCGAGTTCCCGGGAAAATCTGCCTAGTCGCAAGACTCGAATTCGAAAATTCAAATCGACTGAAGGCTTGCGCATGACCGGCCTGGCGGCGGCGATCTCGTTGGGCCGTCACGCGCGAGCCCGGGAGGATGGGCGACTGCCCACCCCCGACCGCCACGTGGCCTGCTAAGCTGCGCCGCTCGCGCGAAACGACGCCGCGCCATGAGGACCGATAGGGCGGATGTACACGATTCTGATAGCGATTCTGATTGGGGCGACCAGCGGGGGCATCTGGACGGCACTCGGGCTCTGGAAGACCTGGCAGATGGGAATCGTGTTGACGATCTTCGTCTCTCTGCTCTCCTTCGTGCTTCTTTCACGCTGGATGGCCCGTCGAATCGAACCGCAATTCATGGCGATCCAGAAGCAGATCCAGGCCGGCCAGACGCAGCTCGCGATTGGCCAACTCGAGGGAATGTTGCCGCTTTCGCGCTGGCAGATTCTCTTGAAGGGGCAGATCCACGCCCAGATCGGATTGCTTGCGTATGCATCGGGTGACGAAGGCCGTGCCGCTACGCACCTCGCCCTGTCGGGGATCCGCGCGACGGAAGCGAGACTTGCCTTCGCAGCGTTGGAATATCGCCGGGGTCGCAAGGATCAGGCACGCGAAGTCCTGGACGTCGCGATTCGTGCGAACAAGAAACAGATCCTGCCCTATCACGTCTACGCCTGGATGTTGAACAAAGATGGCGACCGAGAGGCCGCGATCAACAAGCTGCTCGAGTGCCAGAAGATCGAAAAGAGCAACGAGTCGACTCAGGAAAATCTTTCACGTCTGCAGAACGGTAAGAAGCTCGCCATGAAGCGATTCGGAATTGGCTGGTTCGGTCTGCAGCTCGAAAAGCCGCCTGCCCAGCTCCGGGGTGCCCAGGGCATGGCCGGTCGGAAGGGCTTTCGCCAAAAGCCGAAGCGCCGACACTAGGTCTCGTTCGTTGAGGTCAGATCTCGTTTTGCATGGATTGCTCGAGCGATTGCCGTCGGCGAATCAGGCGCGGCTCGCCCGAGGTTTCGATCATGACTTCGGCGGCTTCCGGAAAGGAATTGTAGTTCTTCGCGGACATGCCGGCCGCATAGGCACCAGCACCTTCGATGACCAGGGTGTCGCCGATTTCGGCGCGAGCCATGCGTCGGGGCGCGAGGCATTCAGGATCGCCGGGCGCCGTCGTCAGGATATCGCCCGACTCGCAACAGTGTCCAGCGACGACGTATTCGATCTGGTCCGCTCCGGCCTCATGTCCGTGTGACACGACGGAGAGCGGGTGTTGCGCACCGTACATCGAGGGTCGGATCAGTTCGGTCATGCCAGAGTCGATTTTGAGGAAGGTGTAGCCGTCGGGACCGGTCTCCACGATGTCGACGATCTCGGACAGGATCGCCCCGGCATTGGCAACCAGGAAGCTACCCGGCTCGATCTCGAGCCGAAAATTGTCGGCATCACGCGTCTCGACAAAGGCGGCAAGCGATGGGCTCAGCGCGGAGCCGATTTCGTCGAGGTCTGCGCTCGTTTCGCCCTCCATCCGCGCGACCTTGAAACCGCCTCCGAGAGAGAGCCGATTCAGGTCGGGGAATCGTTCAGCGATTGGGAGAACCAGGCCCGCGCAGCGTTTCCACACTTCCGGGTCTCCTCCCGAACCAATATGGGTATGCAGGCCAGTCAATCGAAGATCGAATTCACGGGCGATCTCGAAGGCTTCCTCGAGTTTTTCGTGCCAGATTCCGAAAGAAGAAGCTGGACCGCCGGTGTTCGTGCGGTTGTTGTGGCCTCCGCCGGCTCCTGGGTTGACTCGGATCGAGAGTTCGCTGCCGGGAAAGAGCAAGCCGAACTGGCGTAGCTGATGGAGCGAACAGGCATTGAAGAGAATGCCCCTCTGGACGAGGCCTTTGAGATCGCGCGGCAGTTCCTGCGCCGTAATCTGGATGTGCGTCGGTTCGATTCCCGCGCGCAACGCGCGCTCGGCCTCGAATCCGCTGCTGGCGTCGATATGCAGCCCCTTCTCGTCGAATATCTGGAGCACGGCCGCGTTGGGCAAGGCCTTCATGGCGAATCGTCCAACGAGAGGGCAGGGCGCGGGGAAGCTCAAGACCTGGTCGGCGGCCGTCTCGAGCTGCCGTTGATCGTAGACGAAGACGGGTGTTCCAAACCGCTCTCGGATCAGCTCGATCTGGGATTTGTTGAGAAAACGCATAGGTGATCATTCCTGGCTGGGAGGCCTGAGCATAGCAGCCCGAGCGTGCGTCGATTCGGCGGGAGCTGCGGGATCGGGCGATTTTTGGGGGATGGCTCGACCAGCAGGAGATCATGGGATCGGGTGCCATTTGACGATGCGCCGACTCATGCGAGACTCACGATCCAGCCGGGTCTGGGTATGTGCTGAATGGGCCAGTGATGAGGGGTGAGGACCGTGTCGGGAGAAGCGAAAACAGGAGGGCTCGATTTCGTTCGGACGATCGTTGCCGAGGATCTGGCATCCGGGAAACATTCGAGCGTCGTGACTCGCTTTCCGCCCGAGCCCAACGGGTATCTTCATGTCGGACATGCCAAGGCGATTTGTCTGAATTTCGGAATTGCTCTGGAGAACCCGAACAGCCGCTGTCATCTACGCTTCGATGATACGAATCCATCGACGGAGGAGACGGAGTACGTCGACGGAATTCAGGCCGACGTCCGCTGGCTCGGTTTCGATTGGAAGGAACATTGTTATTTCACCTCCGACTACTTTCCTGCACTTTATGGCTATGCGGTCGAGTTGATTGCGCAGGGCAAGGCATTCGTTGATGATCAGAGTGCGGATGAGATCCGCGCGAATCAGGGGTCTCTGACCGAACCCGGGAATCCGAGTCCGAATCGAGAACGAAGTGTCGAGGAGAATCTCGATCTCTTTGCTCGCATGAAGGCGGGGGAGTTCGAGGGCGGCACTCGCGTGCTGCGAGCGAAGATCGACATGGCTTCCGCGGTTGTCGCGATGCGTGATCCGATCCTCTACCGCATACAGAAGAAGACACACCATCGGACGGGTGACGCCTGGTGCATCTACCCGATGTACGACTTCGCTCATTGCCTGTCGGATGCACTCGAGTCGGTCACGCATTCGCTCTGCACACTCGAGTTTCTCGATCATCGCCCACTCTACGATTGGATCCTGGATCAGCTCGAAACCCCCAGCCGGCCGCGACAGATCGAATTTGCACGACTCAATGTGAGTCACATGGTGACGAGCAAGCGCTTGTTGCGTCGTGTGGTCGAGGATGGCCATGTTCGGAGCTGGGACGATCCGCGGATGCCGACGATCGCCGCGATGCGCAGGCGTGGCTATCCGCCCCAGGCGATCAGAGACTTCTGCGACGCGGTTGGCGTCGCGAAGCGAGACAATCTGATCGATCTCGCAAACCTCGAATTTCATGTACGGCAAGTCCTCAATCGGGAAGCGCCGCGACGGATGGGCGTTCAGAGGCCGCTCAAGGTCGTGATCGACAACTATCCCGAGGGCGAGGAAGAGTTCCTGGACGCGGTGAATAATCCGGAAGACGCGGGCGCGGGAACGCGTAGCGTGCCCTTCTCGCGTGAACTCTATATCGAGCGTGAAGACTTTCTCGAAGATCCACCGAAGAAATTCTTCCGGCTCGCGCCCGGACGCGAGGTCCGGCTCCGCTACGCCTATTTCATAACCTGTCAGGAAGTGGTCAAGGACGCCTCTGGAGAGATTCTGGAGTTGCGCTGCACCTATGATCCAGCGACGCGTGGTGGCGACGCACCCGACGGTCGCAAGGTGAAGGGGACGCTTCATTGGGTCTCGGCCCGGCATTCGATTCCTGCCGAGCTACGGCATTACGGCCCGCTCTTTACAGACGAAGAACCCGATCCAAAGGGGGAGGGCGGCCTCGAAGCGAGTCTCAATCCTGATTCGCTCGAGATCCTCAGCGAATGTCGGCTCGAACCGGCACTCGGAGAGGCGCACCCCGGAGATCGACTTCAGCTCGAGCGAGTCGGATACTATTGTGTCGATCCGGACAGTCAGGGCGAGCGGCTCGTACTGAATCGAACGGCGACATTGCGCGATACCTGGGCGAAGGTCGCCAAGCAGGCTGGGACCGCGGGCAGCAAGGCCGGAAAAAAGAAGAATCGCAAGGAAAAGGGCTAGACGATGAATCGATACGGAATGACGATTCCCATGGCGGGCGTACCGCTTTCGGAGCACAAGGAATGGTTTCGCGAAATGGTCGATCTCGGCTACACGGATCTGTGGTCTTCCGAGGCGGGGGGGCATGACGGGTTTACGCCGCTGGCGATGGCCGCGGCGTGGGCGCCCGAGTTTCGTTTGGGCATCGCGATCATCCCGGCCTACACGCGCGGACCGGCCCTTCTGGCGATGAGCGTCGCGAGTCTCGCGGATGCTGCGCCGGGGCGATTCGTGATGGGAATCGGTACTTCGTCCAATGTGATCGTCGAACGCTGGAATGGAATTCCCTTCGAGCAGCCCTACGCGCGGGTACGAGACACGGTGAAGTTCCTACGAAAGGCATTGACCGGAGAGAAGGTCGACGAGGAATACGAGACGTTTACGGTGAAGGGCTATCGGCTTCAGATGCCGGCGCTGGCGCAACAGCCGCCGATTCTGGTGGGTGCGCTCCGCCAGGGGATGCTGAAGCTGGCGGGACGCCTGGGCGATGGTGCGATCTTGAATTGGCTGTCTGCCGAAGACGTCAAGACGGTTGCACCCTATGTGCATGCGGGTGGAGAGGGCAAGGAGATCGTGGCCCGCCTTTTCGTAGTCCCGACAGCCGATCGCGCGGTCGCCCGCGCAATCGCGCGACGGGCGATCGCCGCCTATCTCACCGTTCCTGTCTACGCGGCTTTCCACGAGTGGCTTGGCCGATCCGATCTGCTGGCGGGTCTCTGGGCTCACTGGAAGGCGGGAGATCGCAAAGCGGCTCTGGAGGCCATTCCGGACGAAGTGGTCGACGATCTCGTCATCCATGGGTCGCCCGAGGAATGTCGAGAGCATATCGAGCGCTATCGCGCGGCTGGCGTGACGACCCCGGCTCTGGCGATTCTGCATACGGATGACCTGCGTCAGTCCGTTCGCGACCTGGCGCCCAGGTAGCTGCGACGAATCCACTCTGAGCGGAATTTTGTCTGATCTGGCCACAGGAGCTTAGCTCCGAGCCGGGGGCGGCCGATGCAGTCGGCTGACCTTCGACTGGTTGAGGCCAAATGTCTGCTGCCGAGTCCCAACACGATTGGACGGCGCTGCGCTCTCTCGAGATGCGCACGCGTGCGCTCCCCCTGGATGCACAGATGGCCGAGTGCATCGATCTCCTGCAGTCGCCGGAATTCATCGTCGAGGATCTCGTTCGCAGTGTCGAGCAGGTCCGCGAAACCGGTCCCCGAGCAGAGCGTGTGATGCTCATTTCGGATGAAGAGACGGCACCGGATGCGTTTTTCTATCCGTCTCGAGAACTCTTCGTTCAAGGCGATCGTTGTTCCTTTACCTGTCTCGCGACGTCGGTTGGATTCAGTGATGACGGCGTCGACGGGAATCCGTCGGACCGAATCGACTATGCGGCTGTGACATGTGAGTCTCGACCCTTTCCGATCCTGGGGTTCTCCCAATCCTCGGAGACCGAAAGTGCCTACCCGGTCCTGCTGAGATCGCTCTCGAGTCTCATCGAGCTGACGAAACCGTGTCGCTTCAATGTCCTCGATCGAGATGTCTATCGAGGAATTCTTGGGCCGGCTCCCGCCTTCGATCTGTGTCTCGTTCTCTGGGACGAGGACGCCGCCGTCGATCCTCGCAGACCACTCTGTGAGTTGACTCGCGATCTCGCGGAAGTCGTGAAGGCAACGTTGAGTGCGGAACCCCGCTTTCCACCGGTGCTCAATGACATCGTTTGTTTGCGCATGAATCCCAAGCGCTTCGATGGTCGACTTCGCTTCGTGTGGCGGGTCTGAAGAGTTGGCTGTGGATGCAGGCGTGGCGAATCGCGGCCGAATACTGAAGCTGCGGCTGGATCGCGCGCTGCGATGTGTTTCGAGCACCCCCGATCTGTCGGAACCCTTCGGTATGCCCGCGGCAGCCCTCGTCGGCAAGTATTTTCCTGAACTGCTGGTGCCCGCAGAGGCGCCGACGATCATCGAGGCGCTTCGCGGCGCGATCGAAGAATGGGCCGAGGCCGTTATCGTTGCATCGTGCGTACGCGCGCGTGGCTCCGGTTGGATCGAGTTGAACGTCGTTCCTGTCGATTCCGGGGCGGCGGACGCGGCGGTGCTCGAGATCGAAATTTGCGATGTCACGCATCGAGTCTCTGAGGAGAATCGTCTCCGTGCGAGTCTATTGGCCGAACGATCGATCAATGAGATCGCAACACGTCTCGTGGGCTGGCCCGATAGCGACCTTGATGCGGCGCTTTCGCATTGCCTCGTCGAAGTCGTAGCGCGTTTCGAAGGGTCTCGGGCGCGACTTCTTCTGCGAGAAAACGATTCTGATTCGCACCTCGCGGGTCTGCTCTCCGACCACGGCGAGGAAGACCCAGAAGTCCGAAGCATGGTATTCGAACTTCCCGCCTGGTTGTCGTCGGCGTTGCCCCATGATGGAAGGATCGAGGCCATGCCCGTGGAGGCATTGACCCAGGCGGCCTCGAATCTCCCGGACGCACTCCGCGATCATTTCGCGTCCGGAGGGATCGGTGCCTATTTGCTGGCGCCCTGCCAGATCGGTCCGGCCGAGGTCGAGGTCTACCTCGAACTCAGTTGGGATCGACCACGCGGGGCGCTCGAGATAAATGAGTCACTGCTTCTCATGCGTGTCGGGGAACTTCTTGCGAGTTTGATCAATCGAAGACGCGCGGTGGCGAGCCGCGTCAATCGACGGGCTGGCTCCGGGGTCGTCGAAGACAAGACTTCGCCTGAGGATCAAGATCGTTTTCGAGTGCTCGTCGATCACATGCGTGACAGCATCTGTGAGGTCGGCGAGGATGGTCGAATTCTCTATGTGAGTCCGAGTTATGCGGAGCTGTTCGGAGGTTCGGCAGAGTCTCTCGTGGGTTCGGATCCGCTTGCCTCGGTGCACCAGGATGATCGCAGACGCGTGTCCCAGATATTTCGACCGGGGGCGCGATCGCGCCGGCAGGGAACACTCGTCTATCGCGCGCAGAGCATGCAGGGGGAGCTGCTCCATCTGGAAGCCACAGCCCGCGAGTTCAAGGGGCAGGATGATGAACCGAGGGTCGTCGTCGCGACGCGTGATGTGGGTGAGAGAGAAAATGTTCGATACGCACTCGAACGACACGTCCAGATGGAAACACTGCTCGCCGAGCTCTCCCGGTTCTTCATCGATGTCGAAATCGACGAGATACGAGCAGGCATCCAGAGCCGTCTTGCGAGTGTCGCCGATCTGGCGGATGTGCAGCATAGCTGGATGTATTCGTTCTCGAGCAATGGAGAGGACGTCGAATTCTTCGACTGGTGGCGCGAGAAAGATGATCTCCGGAAACCGATTGCTGCGTCGCAGTCGATCGCGACCTTCCCCTACTCGACGAGTCTGCTCATGAGCGGTCGGGTCTATCAGGTCACTGATGTCGACGCACTTCCAGATGAGGCAGAGAACGAACGCAGGGACATGCGGAAGCGGGGAGTGCAATCGATCCTCGGTATCCCGATCATGTCGAATGGACGATTCGTTGGATTTCTCGGTTTCGAGAGCTTCGACCGGGAAACGAATTGGCCCGAAGAGACGATCATGCTGCTTCGAATGGTTGGCGAGATCTTCTACTCGGCCCTGCATCGACGGCGTGCCGTCGAGGACCTTCGGCAGAGCCAATCCCAACTGCTGCAGTCACAGAAGATCGAGGCAGTGGGGACACTGGCGGGCGGGATCGCCCACGACTTCAACAATCATCTGGCGGTGATGCTCGCCAATGCGCGATTCGTCCGGCAGGAAGTAGAGGCGGAATCCGAAGTGGTTGCAGCGATCGAGGATTTCGAGCGCTCCGCGGATCACTGTGCTCAGTTGACGCGTTCCCTGCTCGCTTTCTCGCGTCGAACCCCGGTGGAGATCGTGCCGGTCGAGGTCGCCGGTCTCGTCGAAGGTGTCGAAGATCTGGTCCGGCCTCTATTGCCGTCGACGATCCATTTCGAGCTGGAATTGATGCCCGATCTGGGATCCTTTGCCGTCGATCGCGTGCAGATTCAACAGGTATTGGTCAACCTGCTCGTCAATGCCCGGGACGCGATGCCGGACGGCGGGATCATCAGGTTGGACGCTTGTCGGCGACCGATCCTGTCGGCGGAAGCGACCGCGAAAGAACTCGATGAATTTCGGGAGTACGTCGTACTCAGCGTCAGGGATGTCGGTCAGGGCATGGATGCGGAGACACAGAGTCGCGTCTTCGAGCCATTCTTTACAACCAAAGACGTGGGACATGGAACCGGGCTGGGTCTTGCGATGGCCTACGGCATCGTTCGGCAGAGTGAGGGCGCAATTGCCGTCGAGAGTCGCCGGGGCCGGGGTTCGACATTCCGGATCTATCTCCCAGGTCTCGAGGTCGCCAATCCCAAGATCACAAAATAGGCCCGTCCAATCGAAAACGGGGCCACTGTCGGTCGAGTCGTTCAATTCGCGAAGGGGGTTTCTCGAGCGGGGGTGAATCTCGTGTCGAGATCCTTCATGCTCCGGCGATGACTCGGAGAGACATTCGTCGAGGCGAGACCGAGATCACAGTGTTCGGTCGCCATCCCGTTTGGGATGCGATCCGGTCCAAGGGTGTCGAGGTTCGCGAAGTCAAGCTGTTGAAGGGCCGTCTGACGGCCGACCAGCGTGCACTTCGCCACGCTGCGGTCTCCGCAGGGATTTCAGTCGAGGAAATTTCGCGTGAGGAATTGAGTCGCTACAGCGCTGCCCCCAGGCACGATCAGGGCATCGCCGCAAGGTTGCGACTGATGCGAGTGATCGAAGTCGATGCGTTCATCGAAGCTTCGAAAGGACGAGCGGCGCGCACGCCAGCTCGCGTGATCGCGCTCGATGGCGTGACGAATTCGCAGAATGTGGGAATGGTCGTTCGTTCTGTGGTTGGCGCCGGTCTCGATGGGATCTTGTGGCCGATGGTCGGGCAACCGTGGGTCAACGGTCTGGTCGTACGTGCAGCCGCGGGCTCGATTTTCGAATGCCCAATCATACGCTGCGAGTCATTGACGACAGGCCTGGCGGCACTTCAGGCTGCAGGTTTCTCCTGCGTCGGTCTCGATGCCGGATCGGGTCGGTCGCTTTTCGATACCCAGCCGGCACATCGCGCAGCTTATGTGCTGGGGAGCGAAACAACGGGAATTTCCGACGAAGTGCGGGGTCTGCTCGACGAGTCGGTTTCGATCCCCATGGCTGGACCGCTCGAGTCGTTGAACGTCGCGGTCGCGGCTGGACTCGTCTGTTTCCATGCGGCTGGGCTGATGGCGCCGGATCAGTAGCCGAGATCGAATCCAATTCGGTCTCGATCGGGGCGAGCCGTTTTCAATCGGTCGAATCGGCTGAACGAGTCAAAGGGACTCGATGCGGATTCCGCAGATGAGGCCCGGATCCCCTGCGAGAACGAATACGTCTGGTGTTTCGTAGTCGACCCCGGGAATGCCGGGTCGAACGGATACGAAGCCAGGTGCAGTTCGCTCACCGGGAGAGGGCGTGGGCGCGAACTCCGCGGTTTGACCGAGTACTTGGAAGCGGTTCGGCGAGAAGGGGATCGGGGGGGTGCCCGAAAGATCGAATCGGATCCGGGTCAACGTACCGTCACAATAGTCGGTGGCGAAGGCCTCGGTTCCGCTCGCGTTCGTGGTGACGTAGGTCCAGCCCCCACATGAGGGGCTCGACGGCCGGTCGAGTCGCTCGGGGAGTGTGAGGGGCGCGTCGGCCCAGAAGATCCGAGCGTCTGGATATCCGGCGCTCATCCCGTCGAGAATCACGGGTGGTCCGTTTCCCATGTAGAGGCGAGGATCATCCAGTGCGCGGAGGTCGACAGCGTAGAGCTGCTTCGATGTCACCGAGCCGATCCAGGCGATCTGTTCGCTCGCGTCGATCGCGACCGACTCGAATGAAGGCGCCGCGAAGCCAAGGGGAATCGTTGCGACGATGCGTGGCCCGCTCGGATCGATCACATCGATGGCCGCCTCCGTCCGCGCGCTATCGGGAAGACTCGCGCCAAGAATCGCACCCGTCACGGTCACGAGGACCAGCTCACGGCCGTTAGTCATTGTATGACGGGTGAGACCCGTCGGGTTGAAGCCCGTGGTGAAGAGTACGGCGTCGTTCTCGAGTGGCCGGACGGTGATATTGCCCGCCTGGTCGATCCAGTCGTAGGCCAGCACGGTCCCGGGTAGGAAAGAACTGCGACTGACGACGAGATTGGAGGTCGCGACGAAGAGTCGACCCCCCGCCAGGGTGGCTCCGGCGGTAAACGAAGTGAGAAACGACGGCACGTCGGCGTTGCATCGTGCGTCGGGTGCGATCGGCTGGTCTTTGGAGTCGAAAGGCTCGGGGGGCTCGACGCAGACGAAGGTCGAAACGCCGCGCCGACCGCCTGAAGACCCCGGATTCGGCAACATCGGGTATCGGCCGACGGGGATCGTCGCCGGAACGTCGATGAGGAGATCGATCGCAGTCGCGGTCGACGGATCGAAAGACAGAACCTGTTCGTAGTCGCTCGTACTGAGAAAGGCCAGGTCATCGTCCATGGCGTTCAGCGCGCCAACGACCGGGATCACGCCGCCCGATTGTGTTTGACAGAAGACGCGGCAGGGGAAGAGCGACTCGGAGGCCTGTTGGTCGTCGAGACCGTCTCCGTCGCTATCGGTTCCGATGTTGGTGAATGCAGTGCGCACGGGTCGGTCCCGGTCGGAATCGAAGTCATACACGGCGAGACCCGGGGGTCCGAACTGAACGATCGCCGCGAGTCCCTCACTGGGCGAGAGCAGGCTCATTCCGGAAGGAAAGGGACCACCGGCCGGCCCGCACAGTGCGCCGGCCTCGGAACGGATGACCAGGCCATCGCCGCCCGAACCGTCGCCCTCGCAGCCACAAAGCGCGACTGCGAGCAGGATGACAAGCGCGAGCCGGTGCCGTGTCTCGTGGAATGCGCGCGTCACCAGCGCACCTCCACGCCCGAAGAGAATCGGCGACCGGGCTGCGGGAAGGACAGCGCGTCGCGAACGGCTTCGTCGCCCAGGTTGTTGCCCTCGACGAAGACCCAGAACGACCCCGTCCAGCGATCGAGGCGGAGTACCGACAGCTGGGCGAGGTCGATGGCTGCACTCGCATTCCACACGGTTCGGTCGGGCAGGGTACGTGTATCCCCCTCGCTGACCAGGATCTCGCCGACGTACTGCGCCTCCACGACGATCTTCCAGAAGTCCTCCGGGCCGATACGCAACTTCGCGAATGCCTCGCGATCCGGTTGCCCGGGGAATCGGGAACCCGTCTTGTCCCGGCGCGAGTCCGTTTTCGTATAATTCAAGAGCAGTCGCGCATAGCGCGTCAGATCGAGAGACACCGAGAGCTCGTAGCCGTCGGAGGTCGCCGAGCCCGTATTGATGGGCTGGATCGTTTGCGCGTTGATCAGCACGAAAACGATCGACTCATCGATGTCCCGGCGAAACCATGCGCCGCGCAGCGTCAGCTTCGAAAAGGGTCCCAGCTGCGCGAAGGAGAGCTCGCCACCCACATCGAAATTCCAGGCGTCTTCCGGATCGAGGTCGGGGTTGCCGCGAATGAAGCCCTCGTCGGGATGGAAGAGTTCGTCGAAATTCGGAGCCCGATAGGCCCGTCCGGCATGCCCACGAGCACGGATCCAGGGCCAGGGCTGGAATACGAGCCCGGCCGAGGGCAGGACCTCGGCATCGAATCCGTCGGTCCAGTCGAGTCGAGCCCCCGCGGAGAGCTGGAGGCGATCGGAATAGAGATTCAAGGTGTCGCGTAGAGCGGCCCCTGCACGCGGCCGCTCTCTTCCGTGCTGATTGCTCGCACGCAGTACATCGTGAGCGGCATCCAACTGAAGATCGACGCGATGGGTCTGGCCGAAGAGGGTGCTGCGATGGCGTAAGCCGAGCTGAACGCCAGGCGTCGATAGACGGGTGTCGATGTCGATGGGCCCCTGAAACCGATTCAGCGGGTCGCGAAAATTCGCTGACTCATATCGGTGGTAGAGCATCAGATCGATGTCGTCGAAGAACGCGTCGGTATCAGAGACGCTGGATCGCTGCCATCGCAGCTGAGCAAGATTGCTCAGGTCGCGACTCCGTGCGGCCGTCGATTGGCCGGCCGTGACGCCGTTACTCGAGTCGGTACCGGGCTCGCCACCGGACGAGTATGCGGCGTTGTCGGAGAAGCGCAGCACGCCGCCGGCCAGGGGTGTGCCCAGAGCCAGCGTTCCTGCGTGCTGTTCGCGATCGTTGTTGACCCGCTTTGCGTGATCCGGTTCGAAATTTGACTCGACTCCGTCGATCACGACGACCGGACGAGCGAACTCGAAATCACCCTCTGTCGAGAAGCCGCAATAGCCCAGGGTGTAGTCCAAATGTTCGGTTTCACCCGAGTGAAGCAGCGATCCTTCGTAGGTTTCGAAGGATCCGACCTTGAATTCGGCTCGCGTACCCGGCTCGGCAGCATCGCGCGTGACGACATTGACGACGCCGCCAATCGCCCCGCCGCCCGCCTCGAGTGTCCCGGCCCCGCGTGTGACCTCGACCTTCTCGACCAGGGGAAGGCAGACTCGAGACAGATCGAGTCCGCCGGTCAGGATGCTATTGGTCCGGACTCCATCCAGAGTTACCACGACCTGGCTCGGCGTCGATCCGCGTATCGTGACTTCCGCCGGATCGCCTGCACCGCCGAAGCGCCGCACGCTGACGCCTTCGGTCTCGGAGAGAATATCGGCGAGGCTCTTGTTCTCCGCGGCGAAGTCGTCGGTGAAGAGAATCTGGGTCGAAGCGCCTGGAATCGGAGGCAGGCTGCCCGCTCGAACGCCATAGACCACCATCTCTTCGACGTCGGGATCATCGATAGGGGCTTCCTGCTGCGACGGCTCGTCGCGTGCCATCGGTTCGGCCATCGCCGGAACCGCCGCGATGGCCGCCGATCCCAGGAGCGCGATCAACGCGCTGGGACGCACGGATCTCGGCGCAGTCGCGCGCGCGCCACAGCGATCAACGCGACTACGCCGACCGCGAGCAGGTGGACGGTTTGCGGCTCGGGCGCGGTGTGGAGAACCCCGACCGCTTCGGCATCGAATCCGCCGCTCGGAAACGCGGTCGCATAGGGGTCATAAATCGACTGCCCGGCTCGATCGACCGTCGAGCCATCTCCGATCACGTCCACGATCCGAACGAAGCGTACGTCTGTCAACGCGAGCGTCGCGTTCAGTACGAGTGGGTCGTTCGCGAGATCGCGAAGGTCGAAGCCCGTCCCGAAACCGATCATTTGATCGCCGGCGAGGTTGTGGTAATCGCTCGGATCGAGGACCCCGAGCCCCAGGACCGGATCAGCCTGAAGGCTGGTCGAGGGGAAGCGTGCGAAGTCGAGGCCGTTGCTCGAGACTTCGACGAAGGCGAATTCTCCGAAGAAGAATCCGGATCCCTGGTCTACGAACCCGTTCTCGAAAATCGCGAAATCATTTCCGATTCCGTCGCCGATTCCATCGTCGAAATGGAGTGTGATGAAGCCACCGTCACCGAGCGAGAAGACGTCGCTCGGTCCCACGGTTTCGTCGGTCAGTGAAGGGCCGAGTACGAGTGCGGGCAGACCGAAATTCGCGACGCCGAGTTCTGGCTGGGCGATGTCGACAGGCCCGGCCATGAAGTCGTCGACCGACGTCGCCCAGGCTGTCATTTCTTCCGGGAGATGTCCCAGATCATTGAAGGGGCCAGCCACGGCACTCCCAGCCACCAGGATCAGGCAGGCGACGACCGCGGGCCTGATGACGACTGCGGGCAGAGCCACGAGAGTGGACGCATTGATGCGCATTGTGTTCTCACTTTGGCGGCTCGATCAGATCGATTCGCCGTTGGACTCGGACTAACGCCTCGCGAATGGGTTCAATCGTCGGCCGGAGGCCATTGCCGCCAGCCCGAGCCCAAGGAGCAGTGTGTGACCGGGCTCTGGAATCGTGACCAGGTTGTCGACAGCGAAATAGGCCGGCGTGTTGCTCCCGAAGCTTCCGACGTCGCTCGATTCGAAACTGAATTGAAGTTCCTTGACGAGCCCGAGGGAGGTCAGGTCCAGAGAAACCCACTGCTGCAACACGAAGTCGAGGCTGTTGTCGGCGAAGCGATAGTCGGCCAACATCAGTTCTACGATGCCAGTCGAACCGCCAGGAGCATCGAATCCTTCGATCAGGAGTCTGAAGAAATCCGGGTCGTCGCCTGTGGGACCACCAAATTTTTTCGAGAAGGCATCTCCGTTCAGAATCGAAAGCGCGACATAGGTCGTGTTCGTGAACTCGGCGGCGAGTACGATATGAGGCGAGGGCAGGACGATTCGGCCGCTGCCAAAAGCCAGTCCGAATCCAATGCTTCCGCCTGCGCCGGAGCCCGTGATGTTGCTGAACTGGTTTGCGAAGCCCGACGTAGTGACGTCCGTCGTTGTGGACGCGGCGAATCCTTCGAAGCCGTCGTAGGAGGGGAAGTAGGTGTTCTCGAAGAATATCCCCCCACTCGTGTAGCCACCGTTGAGAGTCGATCCGTTGAGCGTCGATTCGGATCCGAGGCCGAGGTCTTCGAAGGAGGCCGTCAGGGCAGCAGCCGGTGCAGCGATCGTCAGCAGCGCAAGGGAGCCCACGACAATCGCAGAGCGCGAAAGAAGGTCCGCGAGCGCTGTCCCCAAATGGGAGAGAGTGGGCCGCGCGTAGCGGCCCTTCGGTCGTTGATTCAGCATTCCAATTCCTCGCGAACGCCGAAGCCGGGCGCTCGTGGTCCGACCGCACACGGGCGGACCGGTTGAGGACGGGTTGCAACGCTCATTCGAGGGATTGGCTGGAGGGCACGCGGGATTGGCGGAGTCTTCGAATCACGCCTTGCGTGTCGAACTCATCCGTCTTGCCCTACGTCCTCTGTTCCCGAGAATCGTAGCGCCGCTAGAGGGTCGGTCTTCTGGCTTCCGGATCAGCCGATCTTACGCGCCTTCCCAGTCCAATCGGACCAGTGGCTCAATGCGTAGATCGTCCCCGGTTACAGCGACGGGCTCGCGCCGGAATTTCACCGGCTTCCCGCAGGTCAAAAGCACTCTCCACCTCAATCCAACTCAATCCACCTCAATCAAGAGGCAATCAGAACCAGATCGAGGCTCAGCTCGTTCGAGTCCAGTTGGTGAGTGCTCCGTCCCAGCCCCCCGAAGCCAGTCGTTCGACTGAGCATCGGAGGGACTCCCTCCACCGTCGGTGGTCCACCCCGGAATAGCCCAGCGCTCATAGACACGCAAGAAGCCCCGCACGTTGCTTCACAGCACGCACAAAATTGCGGTGCTGCGGGGTGCGGCGCCCATCGCCGCGAATTCCGATTACTCAACTAATTCAGGCGTTTGCCGAAATGTTCTCCCATGGCACAGGGTTTGCGTTTCCGACACTCGATGGCGGACACCGAGTCCGGCATTGGAGGATCGTGATGAGCGGCGGAATGAAACCAAAGAGACTGCAGCATTCGAGAGCCAACTCGGGTTTCACCCTGATCGAGGCGATGATGGTGATCGCGATCATCGGAATACTGGCAGCAGTCGCGGTCCCGACATTGTTGGGCAATACCGGCGACGAGCGGCTCAAAGCATCGATTCGCGAGCTGTCGGGTGCCTTCAGCCATGCGCGCTCCGAGGCGATCCGAACCGGCGAGATCCACATCGTGTTCGTGGGAACGGATGCGTCCGGTAATGCGCTGCCGAACTTCAACGGGAGTCCGGCCGTCGTGTTGGTCCTGAACGATGGCACTCCGGGCTCCGTGAATCAGAACTGCCAGATCGATCTGGCGGAGCCGAGCTGGTCGGTTGCACCCAAACCGGCGGTTGCGGGTGGTGTTCTGGCCGGCGTCGTCCAGATGGCCGAAGACGTCGGCACGGGAACCCTTGCGACGGGCTCGACGTTTACCGAACCCGACGGCGACAACGCGAGCTGGGTTCTCTTTCGTCCAGAGGGAAGCGCGCATGCATTCGACGCGGGTTGTGTCATTGGCGACATCGGAACGGGAGCCGGGGGCATCTACCTGAACAACGGCAACAAGCAATTTGGATTCGCCCTGCGTCCGTTGGGCAACGGCAGGGTTCGTGTCTGGGAAGAAGGAAATGCACGATGGGGAAACTGAAGACTCGTCCAGAAGGAATCGATACCCGGCATGGTCGTTCATCGCGAGTGCAGGGCGTTAGTCTGATCGAGGTGATGATCGCACTGGCTGTTCTCGGATATGGGATGCTCGGAGTCGCGGCGGCCCAGATCTCGGCCTTCCAGACCACCGATCAGTCGCGTGAGAGAATGCTCGCACACGCTCTCGCACAGCGACAGCTCGAACAATTTCAGGAAATGTCGAGGGCCTCTCTCGAGGTGGTTCGGACGGACGCGGGCTATCCGAATGATCCGCTCAATCCGATCGACCCCGATCCGAACGATGCGATGCAGATGGCGTTCAATCGTAGCTGGACGATTACACCCGACACGCCCGAAGACGATGTCTACACGATCATGGTCAGCGTGGGCTGGACCAACTCGAAGGGCGCGCAGATCGTGCAGCTCGAGACATTCAAATCGGAGCTCTGACGATGGCGATCACAATGACGATCAAGAAAAGTCGAATCGAAAGTAGAGTCAAGAACGATGCGGGATTCTCGCTCGTTGAGCTGATGGTTGCCGTCACTGTGATGGGGATCGTTACCTCGCAACTCCTGCTTTCATTCTCTCATCAGCACACGACCTCCCTGGAACAGGAGCGTACGGTGGAGATCCAGCAAGAGGCCCGTCTGATCAACGATCTGATCCTCTCGGATCTCCGCATTGGGGGCTTCATGGTCCCTGCATTCGCTGCGGTCGGTAGTCTCGACGGAGGCGTCAACGGCTCGGACATACTCTGCGTCAGCGACTCGACGATCATCAACGACAATGTGCTGGCTGGAGCGACAAACAAATTTGCGGGCGCCACGATGACGGCCGCGATCGCTGGAGGCGCCTCGTCCGTGACCGTGTCGGCCGCGACGATGGATATCGATTCGGATGGCGACGATGACTTTGTCGTCAACGATGGATTGCTGATCGGAACCGGAACCGAAGCACATTGTGCGGTCATCACTGACATCGTCGGATCGACGATCTCCTTTACGCCGTCGACGGTCGCCGGATTCTCCGCCGCGTTCAACGATGTCGCAGTGCCCGCTCTCGTCTATCAGGTGAATGGAACCACAATCTCGCGAAACTCCATGATCCTCTCGAACCATATCGAAGATCTCCAGGTTCAATTTGGTGTCGACGCCGATCGTAATGGAACCGTCGAAGGCGCCGAATTTCCGATCGACGATCTATCCGGTGAGGAATTCGAACTGATCGAGAACGTCCGGATCACCCTGACGGCACGGGACCAGCGTGGGAAGCCCGGATTCGCGGGTCAGTTCGCCTCCGTTGCGAATCGGGTCGCGGGCGCGGCGGACAATTTCAAACGGCGCAGGATGACCGGAGACACAGTGCTCCGGAATCTGCAGTAGAGGCGGATGAAGATGAATTCGAAACAGATCCGACTGGATCGTCGAACAGGCAGAAGCGATGCAGGCTTCGCATTGGTGACCGCGATGGTCGTCATGCTTCTCGTCAGCGCCGTGGTGTCCAATCTGATCGGGTATTCCTCGGAGGAATCGCAGACGAGCGCACGTTCCCGGGCATCCCTCAAGAATATCTACGCTGCGGATTCCGGAATTCAACTTTCCCTGCAGCGATTGCAGCTGCCGCGCGATCTGACCGCATTCAGTTATCAACTCGCGGACACCACGCTCGTGGAAAGCCGAAGTCGCAGCGATGCCCTGCCGCAGCCGATCTCGGCCGCAGGCATCGGGCCGCCGCCGGACGGATATTCGATCAATATTGGAGGGGGATTCGTCAACGAGCTTTTCTTGCTCAATGTGACCGCGGAGGCTCCGAATAACGGAGTCGCCGAACTCGAGGCGAAGCTCGGGTCACTACAACCCAACTCGGGGGCTTACTGATGTCCAGAATCCAAACAATCCTCTCGTATGCTCTCGTTGCCGCGATTTCGACTCTGGTGACGGCCTCGCCCGCAGTCGCAGGTCAGTCTGATATCAATCTCTTCGCGGGCGGCGGCTCGGTCGCTCCCAATATCATGATCGTGCTGGATAGTTCCGGGTCGATGGGGGATCCCCCGTCCGGAGGCGGAGGATCCAAGAAGAGCATCGCGATCACCGCGCTCACGAATCTGATTACATCGGTCAATCCACTGATCAGCGGGACGACCTATACAGAGAACGCGCGCTTTGGCCTCTTTACCTTCCGTCCGCAAGGTGGTCTTCTCAATCAATCGATCAGCCCGGGCAACACCCAGGCGGTTCTCAACGCCATCGCTGCACATGCCACGACGAGTGTGGGTACGCCGGTCGGCGCGTCGGTGCTCGATGTCGGCCGATATTTCGCTGCGGGAGAGGCCTGGGGAACACTGGCGACGTGGGGGACCCGTACGAGCGAACCAGCCGTGACGAATCCCTTCGACTACACCTGTCGCGAGACTTTTGCAGTCATCATCTCTGACGGTATTCCGAACCAGGACATCATCTCGGTGGCTGGGTTCTGGAACACCATTGGGGATTCAGACGGCGACGCTGGTGCGGGAGAAAATGGTGTCGAAAACGCGGCAAGCGTGGGGACTACGAATGTCGAGTGGAGCGATGACATTACGAAGGCCATGTTCGATCGCGACTTCAATTCCACGCTCGACGGCAGGCAGAACGTTATTTCGCACGTCATCGGATTCGATATCAACGGCGCGAATCTGCAGCGAATGGCCGACAACGGAGGTGGTCAATATAAGACGACGACTTCTTCGGGGGGGTTGGTCACGGCACTCAGAGAATTGACCGAAGCCTCCTTCGATGAGCTGGCCTCCTACTCGACAGCGGTCGTACCGACCAGCCGAACGGCCTTTGGGTCGTCGTTCTACAACGCCTACTTCGAGCCCGACGAAGACGATGCCTTCTGGGAAGGACATATCGAAGCCTATGACATTTCACCTTCCGGTGAGGTGCTGGATGCCGCGGGAAATCTTGCGATCAACTCGAGTGACAATGAGTTCTTTGATCCACCGAATCCACATTGGGACGCCGGTGTTCGCTTGCGGAGCAATGTCTTCCGATCGCTCTATACGACGCTTTCGAACGCACGCGAGGACTTTGTCAACAACGCGACCGTGCGCGCCGCGCTAGGCGTTACGGCCGGTGACATCTCCCTTTTCCCTAACTACCCCGCGTCCCTGGTCACGACACAGACCCAGGCCGAGGACTCGGTCATCAATTATCTTCGCGGAGAAGACGCGTATGATGAGGACAACGACGCGAACAGTCTCGAGCTGCGTGACAAGGTCCTCGGCGACATCTTTCATTCGACCCCGATCATCGTCGGCCCGCCGACGACGCAGCTCTCTGGGGAAACGGGCTATGACGGCCACATCACCAACTTCAAAACCCGTGACCGCGTGCTCTACGTGGGCGCAAACGATGGCATGTTCCACGGTTTCGACGCCGGGAGCCTGGCGATTGGCGACAATCCCCTGACGGCCGCGGTCGAGACCACCGCGATTTACTATACGCCGGGAACCGGTGACGAGCTCTTTGGCTATGTTCCCGGGCTGCTCCTGGACGACGTCAAACTCGTCCCTCGAAACAACCCCCGAACCTATTACTTCGTCGACGGCTCGCCCGTCGTGGCCGACGTCTGGTTGCGCTCGGGTGCGGGTGACTACTCGCGCGATACGGATGAGTGGACGACCATCTCGATCACCGGTTTTCGTGAAGGGGGTTCGGGCTACCTCGCATTGGATGTGACGGATCCCTCGTCCACGTCATCGATGGATGCGCATGGGCCCTATCCCAAATTCCTCTGGGAGTTCACCGACGCGACGCTTGGCCAGGCCTGGTCGGATCCAATCATCACGCGCGTGAAGGTCAGCGAAGGCTTGTCGGGCGATGTCTGTGGCAAGGTCGATGTCGACGGAAATTGCCGCGAACGCTGGGTTGCGATCTTCGGTGGAGGCTATGAAACGACCGCCGATCCCAATCATGCCGATTTTGCCGCGAGCAGCGGCGATGCGGGCTGGAACCTGCGCGGCAAGGCAATCTACATGGTCGATCTCGCGACTGGAACGGTCCTGGCCAAGGTCGAGTATGACTCGATGAACAATCCCGACATGATTTACGCGTTGCCGAGCCGTCCAGCGGTTCTGGATCTTAACTTCGACGGGTTTGCGGACGTCGTCTACATCGGCGATGTCGGTGGTCAGATGTGGAAGTGGGACATCTCAGACTATGGCTTGGACAATGTCGGTTCCGACGGGGTCATCGACAATTGGGACTTCGGAATCTTCTTCACGAGCGCCCCGGCTTCGGACGGAGTCGAGACGCGCTACCGCAGTTTCTACTACCCGCCCGCGGCGAGTTTTGTGCGCAATACGCTCAACCTTTCCTTTGCCACCGGCGAACGGGAAGATCTTGAATACGAAGGTGCCAGTGGCTTCGACGAGAACAACCGTGTTTACGTCGTGAAGGACTACTACCCGAGAGGTGCTTCGGCCTTCACCAATTCGTATGATGAGACTGACGTCACCGATGTGACTGCGCTGACCTACGACAACGATCTTTCCGATCAGGGCTACTACTTCGTCGCAGACGATGGTGAAAAGTTCGTGAGCGAGCTGATCGTGTTCGCAGGTTATCTGATCTTCGTCAGCTTCGAGATCGATTCGAATAATACGGATCCGTGTGCGGCTGTCGACGGAACCTCGAAGCTCTACGTGGTCCGCCTCGATAGTGGGCGAGGATATTTCACCGCCGGTTCGCCTATCACGCCGATGGAGGAGAGGTACGTCGATGCCGGTGGTGGCGTAGCGAGTACACCGCGCATTTCGATCGCGCCGGACCCCGATGACGACAAGATGTACCTGAAGACTTCGAAGGGTCGTGTGATCACGATCGATCCGCCACCCCGACCCGGATCGGGATCCTCGGTCATCTATTGGAAACAGAACCAATGATCCGAAATCAGCGATGTTGGGTGTGTTTGCTGTGTGTTGGACTTTTGACCGTCGGGTGCTCGGGATCCGACGAGTCAGAGGCGGCCGCTTCGGTTCCCGTTCTCTCGGTCTTCGAGCAAGGGTCCCCACCACTGGCCGATGAGGGCAGTGCCGAGCATTCCGGCGAGAGCCAGGATCCGATCGTCGAGGGCGTGGCTTTCGAGCCGGCGAATCCTGTTGGGCGGGAGCGCTTTCGGGCGATTCCGAAGCTGTCCGGAGGCTGGACTGCACTCCAATATGAGTGGACGCTGAACGGTGAACATTTCGGACAGAATACCGCGCAGGTACTGCTGCCTGCCATCACGACCGGCGACGAAATTGGGCTGCGGGTGATCCCCCTTCGCAACGGCCACGCCGGAGCGCCCTTTGATGTACAGAGTCTCGTCCTGAACCAGAAGCCTCGGCTTCAGAATCTATCGATTGAGCGTGTCGACTCGGGCGAATCATCCATGGGTGAGGGTGAGACATGGCGTGCGGCCGTGACGGCCGAAGATTCCGATGGCGACCGCCTCGAAATCGAATATCGCTGGCTCGTCAACGGACGGGAATCAGAGATAGAAGATGAGTTCTATCCGGCCTCCGATCTCGAGCCAGGCGACCGTGTTGAAGTGCGGGCGCGCGCCTTCGACGGAAAAGCCTGGAGCGCGTCGGTTCGCAGTGGGGAAATCGAGATTGGGCATAGTCTGCCGATCATCGTTTCCGTTCCGCCTCGGCCAGACCGGACTGGCTATTTCCGGTACAAAGTCGATGTCAAAGACACAGGCACGGATGCGAACCTTCAGTTCACTCTTCGCACGTCGCCGCGTGGCATGCGGATCAACGAATCGAGTGGCGAAGTGACCTGGCGACCCGATTCAGACCAGGCAGGACGTCATCCGGTCGAGGTCGTCGTTCGGGACGAATCCGGCGGCGAAGCGACACAGTCATTCAGTCTCGCGCTGATTTCGGTTGGCGAGACGGAGTCGAGCCCAGCCGCGCCGCGCTGAACGAAAAGCAGGGAAGAAGTCGTCGAGGGCTGAATCGCTCTCGATCGCCCGTTATGCTCAACCGCTTCGTCGAGCCGATCGATACGAGCGGGAGCCCCGGTGGAATTTCTCGAAATTACGCGACCCGATGACTGGCATCTTCATCTACGCGACGGTGAGATGCTCGCGCGGGTCCTCCCCTATACCGCGCGCCGTTTTGGACGTGCGATCGTCATGCCGAACCTGGATCCTCCCGTGACGACGGTCGAGGAGGCCGTGGGCTATCGCGACAGGATCCTTGCCGCGCTGCCAGCGGATCTGGATTTCGAACCCCTGATGACGCTCTATCTCACCGACTCGACGTCCGCGTCCGAGATCGAGGCGGCCGCAGAGTCCTCGGCCGTTGTGGCCGTGAAATTCTATCCGATGGGCGCGACAACGAATTCAGCCCGTGGAGTGTCCGAACTCGCGGCGCTTCATCCGGTTCTCGAAGCGCTCGAGCGTTCTGGGCTGCCGCTTCTGGTCCATGGGGAAGCGACCTCGCCGGACTGTGATGTCTTTGATCGCGAGCGCGTGTTTCTAGAGGACACCATGCGCCCGTTGGTCGAACGATTTCAGGGGCTACGAGTCGTCTTCGAACACATCACGACCGAGGACGCTGTTGCCTTCGTCGAGGAGATGCCTGCACGGATCGCCGCAACGATCACGCCGCAGCATTTGTTGCTCAATCGAAACGCTCTCTTCGACGGTGGTCTCAGGCCTCACCACTACTGCATACCAGTCCTCAAGCGAGAGCGGGATCGCGCAGCACTCGTGAGGGCCGCGACCCGGGGAGATCCGAGTTTCTTCCTGGGAACCGATAGTGCGCCACATGAGCGTGGGAGGAAGGAGGCGGCCTGTGGCTGTGCCGGCATCTTCAGTGCCCCGATCGCGATCGAGGCCTATGCCGAAGCATTCCTACGCGCCGACGCGATCGATCGGCTCGAGGCTTTTGCGAGCTTTCACGGACCAGATTTCTATCGGCTGCCGCGGAACGTGGGCCGAATTCGGCTCGAGCGAATGGATTGGGTCGCGCCCGATCGGGACGGCGAGGGCACCGAATCGCTCGAAGTCTTCTGGGCTGGGGAGCCACTTCGTTATCGAATCGTCGAGGCGAGTTGATTCGTTCGGGTCGCTGCCCAGCCGTGAGGAGAGGCAGCGACCGAATGAGTGTCAGCTCGAGGGCGGCGTCAACTTCTGCATGACTTGATCAATCGAGAAGCTCGCCGGCGTCTGCCGTGGTGGAAATTCCTTGAACGTCGCCAGAAACCCACCGACGATATCTTGAGCTGGGACGAGCACGAATAGGTGTTCAAAACGCCAGCGCCCGTAGTCCATACTGTACCTGTCGGCAGTCTCGAACGGATCGCTTCGAATGTTGAAGAGCTTGGGCATGCGCAGGAATACGAAGGGGTCCTGCCATACCTCCATGCCGTGTGCGCGCTGCTCGGCAAAGACCAGCTTGTAATTGTTGTAGCGAAGATTGAGCAAGTCGCCGGTGTCGGAGAAGTAGAAGAACTCTTTGCGCGGCCACTCCTCAGTCTTGCCCTCGATGTACGGCAGCAAATTGTAGCCGTCCAGATGAACCTTGAACTTCTTGTTGCCGAAGCGAGTGCCCTTCTTCAGCTTTTCCTTGATGTCGGTGTCGCCGAGTCTGGCGGCAAGGGTAGGGAACCAGTCCATGTGCGAGACGATCTGGTTCACCTGTGTGCCGGGTTCGATCTTGCCTGGCCACCTCACGACCATCGGCACGCGGTAACCACCTTCCCAGTTGTCGTTCTTCTCGCCGCGAAACGGAGTTGCTCCGCCATCGGGCCAGGTGAAAACTTCTGCGCCGTTGTCTGTTGTGTACACAACGATGGTGTTCTCAGTCAGGCCAAGCTCATCCAATTTGTCGAGAAGCTGACCCACGTGTCCGTCGTGCTCGACCATTCCGTCCGGGTAGATACCAAGGCCGGTCTTGCCTTCGGACTCTGCCTTGAGGCGTGTCCAGACGTGCATGCGGCTGGCATTCCACCAGAGGAAGAAGGGCTTGTCCGCTCGCTTTGCTCGTTCCATGAAATCGATCGCGCCAGCCGTGAATTCTTCATCCACGGTTTCCATGCGCTTCATGTTGAGCGGTCCCGTGTCCGCGATTTTTCCGTCAGCAGAGGACTTGATGACACCGCGCGGGCCGTAGCGCTTGTGGAACTCGGGATCCTTCGGATAGTCGGGGTGTTCCGGCTCGTCCTCGGCGTTCAGGTGGTAGAGATTGCCGAAGAACTCATCAAACCCGTGATTGGTCGGCAGATGTTCATCGCGATCTCCGAGGTGGTTCTTGCCGTACTGAGCAGTCATATACCCCTTGGTCTTGAGGTACTCAGCGATGGTCGGGTCCTCGTCCTTGAGTCCGAGGTCTGAGCCGGGCAGTCCGACCTTGGTCAGCCCGGTCCGAAACGGGCTCTGGCCGGTGATGAACGCCGCACGTCCCGCGGTGCAGCTCTGTTCACCATAGGCGTCGGTGAAAATCGCGCCCTCTTTGGCGATACGATCGATATTAGGCGTTCGGTAGCCCATCATGCCCTGGTTGTACGCGCTGACATTCCAGTACCCGATGTCGTCGCCCCAGATCATGAGGATGTTGGGCTTACCCTCTGCCGCGGAGGCGTTCATCACCAGCGGGCCCCAGCTGAGCACGACGGCGGCGAAGAGCGGCGCCAGAAAGAAAGACATTCGGTTCGTCGAACCGAGGCGATTGGTCATGATGGCATCCTCAAGATCAGCAGGGTGAGTTTTTCGATGTATCTGCGTACGGATGATTCTCCTTCAGACAGCTGTTTATGACAAGGATGGTAGATATCGAGATTATGGGTGGGCTAGTCGTTTCGTCATCCGGCGATGGTCTATTCCGGCTTCGATGAAGACTTCTCCCTCGGCGAGGTAGCCCAGCTTTTCGTAGAAGCCGGCGGCCTGAACCTGGGCATCCAGCCGTACGGACTCCAGCCCTGCCTGGCGCGCATGGCGTTCAATCGACTCCACGAGTGCCCTTCCGAGACCCAATCCGCGAGCTTCCTCGAGGACGGCGATCCTTTCGGCCTTGGCGGCACCATTGACGATCCTCATGCGAGCGGTGCCGAGCGCGATCGGGGATTCGTCTTTGTCGCCCCCGCCGAAGGCAAGAAAATGCTCGGCATCCGGATCGAGGCCGTCGAATTCGATCTCGATCGGAACCGCCTGGCCGTCAACGAAGACCTTTCGCCGGATCTCTACGCAGGCCCGATAGGCAGGTGACGAGTCCTCCGAGTCGGCGGCGCCCGGCGGAAGACGTTCGATTCGCATTGACTTCATCTATCTCACTCTATCTCTCTCCATCTCTGCACGAGTGCTGTGTTGCTCGAAAAGAGGAGACTCAATTTTTGATGACAAAACAAGTTGTTGCTTGAATTTCCCTGAATATTGATGATGGGTATTGGAAAGTGATAGGCTCGTCCTCGTGGAGTGAGATCGCAACCCGCGAGCTTGCCCGCCAGGCGGAAGATGGGCGAACCGGACGAACAGAACGCTGAGACGAATCGATGGCGATGGCTCTCGATCGCGATCGTCCTGCTGCTCCTGTCGCTCGGGATCGCGACTTTTTCGCTTTCGCGCGTCCTGAACCCCACAGTCGAAGAGACCGTTCAGATCGCCGATGTCTCCTCCGAGCGTCTGCTCGGTCTCGGAAGTGTCGTCGGTTTCGCCGCTCCGCACGAGACCCACGCCTGGCTCGGGATTCCTTTTGCTCGTCCCCCCGTTGCTGATCTGCGTTGGCGGGCGCCGCAGCCAGCCGATGCCTGGGCCGATACGCTCGATGCATTGGCTATCGGCCCTCCCTGTGTCCAGCTCGGTTCGAAGCTGGGCGGCGTACCCGCGGATGATCCCGATGGGCTGGCTGGGTCCGAAGACTGCCTCTACTTGAATGTGTGGGCGCCTCGGAGCGAACCTGATCGTGTCGCAACCGCCGATGAGCGGCATCCGGTGATGGTCTGGATTCATGGGGGAGGTAATCAGATCGGGCAGGGCGGTTCTGCGATGTACGACGGTGCGCGGCTCGCCGGTACCGAGGGCGTGGTTCTGGTTTCCTTCAACTATCGACTGGGTCCGTTGGGCTGGTTTTCTCATCCGGCGCTGCGCTCTTCCTCTGCGGATCTTCTCGAGGCGTCGGGAAATTTTGGAACCCTCGATCAGATTCGCGCACTCGAATGGGTTCAGGCGAACATCGAGGAATTCGGCGGAGATCCTGGCAACGTGACGATCTTCGGCGAGTCGGCAGGCGGTACGAACGTGCTTGCCCTGCTTGTCGCCGAAGCCGCGCATGGCCTCTTCCATCGCGCGATCGCGCAGAGCGGCTCGACGGATTCCGTTAGCCGCGCGGAAGCCGAGAACAGCCCCATTGCCGAGGTTCCAGGCCAGCGACACAGCTCTGCCGAGATTGTGGTTTCGCTCTTCGAGAAGGCCGGAGTGGTCCCCGATCGCGATGCAGCGAGGGGCTACGCCGCAGCAATGCCAGAGGCTGATCTGCTCGAATTTCTTCGCGGGAGATCGGCACGGGAAATCATCGATGCCTATCGCAACCCCGATCGACCAGACCGTCTGGAGGTCCCGCGGCTGATTCGCGACGGGGCTTTGTTGCCGGTCGTAGACTGGCTCTCAGAATATCGCGCGGGCAGGTTCCATCACGTGCCGATCATCCTGGGCACGAATCGCGACGAGATGAAATTGTTTCTCTCGCAGGATGAAAAGCTCGTGCGGCGTCGCTTCGGATTGCTCTACCGCATCCGAAACCCCGAGGACTATGAACGGAGATCCCGGTATCACAGCGATCTATGGATGGTTCGCGGGGTCGCGAAGCCTGCTTCGGCCATCGCGGATTCGGGATTCACGGGCGTTTTCGCCTATCGCTTCGATTGGGACGAGTGGCCTCGTTTCCTCGGGACGGATTTCTCGAAACTCTTCGGCGCGGCACATGGTTTCGAGATTCCCTTTGTCTTCGGCAATCTCAATCTGGGGTCATCGCCATTGGGCCGAGTGCTTTTCGATGAGGAATCGACACCTGTGCGGCGCGAGCTGTCGGATCGCATGATGGGCTACTGGGCAGAGTTCGCGCGCCACGGTCGGCCCGGTCGCGGAAGCCGAGAGGATCAGCCGGAGTGGCCAGCCTGGGCCGGGACCTCGGCTACGACGACTGGAAGACTCCTGGTCTTCGATACACCCGCAGACGGTGGTGTTCGAGTTGCAGAAGTCACTCTATCGAGGGAGGACGTCATCGCCGCGGTCGATGCGGAGCCCGATCTCGCTCAGGACGAGAAATGCGCGCTCTTCCGGGATCTCTTCTCACCTCGGCCCGACTGGGATATCGAAGAGTATCGGCGGATCGGGCGACATGGCTGTGCGGATTTTCCGCCCGCGGTCGCTGTCCGCTAGAGTTGCGCGCCCGATCAACAGCGATCGAGCACAATCCGCCAAGCAAAATCGACCAAGAGAGCACCCTGGGATCACAGATGGCAAGGGGCGACATGAGTTCGAATCCCGACGAGACAAAGCAGATTCTCGATCGTCTCTACGAGATCGTCGTGGCGAGACGTGAGCAACGTCCTGAGGGAAGCTATGTCGTGACGCTGCTCGATGGGGGTTGGGAGTCGATCGCGGCCAAGGTTCGGGAAGAATCCGAGGAGGTGATCATTGCGGCTCGGGACGAGGGCGATGAGGCGCTGGCAAACGAGATTGCAGATCTACTCTTTCATGTCTGGGTCATGATGGCGTCACGTGGAGTCGAGCCGGCAGCGGTCTACGATGAACTCTCTCGACGATTTGGCGTGGGCGGACTCGAAGAAAAGGCGTCGCGAAAACAAGCACGCGAGGAGGGTTCCGCATGATTCCCGACGAGCGACTCCGTATTGCGGTTCCGTCGAAGGGCCGCCTACGCGACGCGGCCCTGTCGAC
>CBFDDD010000026.1:0-46776 GCA_965603475.1 uncultured Myxococcales bacterium | reverse complement strand
ACGGCGTGGTCTGGCGGGCCCGCCGGTTCTCGCTCCGCAACGCTCTCATCGTCGATGGGTCGGGTTCGCCCGGCGTCCAGGGTGACGTCGCAGTGGCGGACGGAAAAATCCTGGCCGTTGGAAGCTTCGAAGGAGAGGCCACGGAAGAGATCGATGCGACCGGTCTCGCCCTGGCTCCCGGATTCATCGATATCCATACGCACTTCGATCCCCAACTCTGCTGGGATCGCCTCGCCACCCCATCGATCGAACATGGAGTCACGACCGTCATTACGGGTAATTGTTCCCTGAGCCTGGCGCCCGTGCACCCGGATGGTGTTGCCAAGGTCATCAGCATGTTCGAAGTGATCGAAGACATCAAGAAGCGAACCTTCGATGCCGCGGTGCCCTTCTCGTGGGAGACCTTTCCCGAGTATCTGGATCACATCCGCAAGGATCTCGGCATCAACGTCGGCGCTCTGATCGGGCACTCGGCGATCCGACTCTATGTGATGGGTAAGGAAGCCCAGAAGCGCGCCGCCAACGCGGACGAAATCGCTGCCATGTGCGCCATTGTCGAAGAGGCCATGGCAGCGGGTGCTCTTGGAATTTCATCTTCGTATGTCGACATCGACGAGAACATGGAGCCGGTCCCGAGCCGCTTCGCCGAACTCGATGAGAAGATCGCGCTCTGCAAAGCCATGGCAAAGAGTGGTCGAGGCGTCTGGCAGGTCGTCCCCTTCTTTCCGGAGCTTCCCCAGCAATTGGCCAACATCAAGGAACTCGGAGAGATCAGTCGCGCAGCGGGTGTCATGTGTTCCCTTCAGCCGATCCTCTCCTCGCCCGATTCCCCCGATGCCAAGGAGCCGATCGCCGCTCTCGAGGAAGAACATGCCAAGGGGGGCCGCGTCTACGGACAGGTCATGCCACGCTGCTTCGATCTCAACATGCGGCTCTCGGAAACCAGCATGCTTCTCTACGGATTGCCCGGCTGGAAGGCCATCATGGATGAGCCGATGCCCGGACGCATCGCGAGCTTTGCCGATCCAGATCGCCGCACAGCGCTGGTCGAAGAGATGAACACGGCGAAGGGTATGAGCGCGGCCATCGCCCTCTTGCGCGTGGGCCAGGTCAAGTCGCCAAAGAATGAGCCCTTCGTCGGCAAGAACCTGATGGAGATCGCCGCGAGTGAAGGCACCACCATCGGCGACGTCGTACTCGACCTTGCACTGGCGGATGATCTCGAAACCGAATTCCAGCTTATCAACGTCCTGAACGCCAACAAGGAGGCTGTTGCCGGGCTCATCGATCATCCCTTGTGTCACTTCGGGGCTTCCGATGCAGGCGCGCACGTCACCCAGTTCTGCGGTACCGGAGACACCACGCATCTGCTCGAATACTACGTGGAGCAAACCGGTCAGATGACCCTCGAGCGCGCCGTCCACCGCATGACACACGAGGTCGCGACGGATTGGGGCCTGAGCGATCGTGGCCTGATCGCCGTCGGACGCCCAGCTGACCTCGTGCTATTCGACCCGCACACGGTCGCCGTTGGCGAGAACACATTCCGAAACGATTTCCCCGGAGAGGCCAACCGCTATGTACGCGAAGGTCGGGGTTACGGAGCCGTCATGATCAATGGAGAGATCGTGTTGCGCGATGGACAGTACACGGAAGCACGACCGGGTCGGATCGTCTAGCGAAACGGGTATACGAAAAGATCGCGACATGACATGGGCGAACTGAATTTCGGACGAATCTTGCGGCGTGCAGAGCGCTACCGGGACGACCTCGCCGTTCAGGATCTGGACAATGGCCACCAAGCCAGTTTCGGCGAGCATTTCGAGAGAATCGGTCAGGTCTGCGGGGCCATGTCCAAACTTGGCATTCGGGGAAACTCTCCCTTCGCGGTCCTGGCGAACGCGAGCCATCACTACGTCGAGCTCTGGCGTGCCGGCCTCGCGGGAGGCGGCGTCATCAACCCCCTCAACACACGCCTCGCCGCCGACGAAATCGTGTACATCCTGAACGACTCCGGCGCCGAAGTCCTGTTCGTCGACGCGGGCCATGCGGATACCGCGCTCGAGCTCCGCGCTCGGGTTCCTGGCCTTCGACAGATCATTCAAGTCGGCAACGCCGGCACGACGGGATGTGACGCTCACCTCGACGAACTGATGACGTCGGAAGGTGCCTCTTTCCCGCCGGAGCCCGATGACGAGGCTGCTGCTGTCCTGATGTACACGGGCGGGACTACGGGTCTGCCCAAGGGCGTCGTGCTCAGCCAAAAGGCCATCGCACTCGTGATCTATCGAATGCTGATCGAATTTCCGATCGAAGCGGGCACCCGGTTCTTGAGCTTCATGCCCATGTTTCACATCGGCGGAATCACCGGCTGGGGCCTCCTGCTGCCGGTTGGGGGTCGAACGGTGATCCTGCCGACTTTCGAGGCGGGCGCCGTCAATCGCCTGATTCGAGACCACGAAATAACAATGATCGGCGCCGTACCGACAATGTTGGCTCAGATGCTCCAATATCCAGACTTCGAGCCCACGATGCTCGAAAGTCTTCGGCTCATTCTCTACGGCGCAGCGCCAATGCCACCGACGCTACTCGATCGACTCCTGGCCTTGTCGTCCAAACTTTCGATGGCCCAGTCCTACGGCATGACCGAGGTTGCTTCGACCGCGACGGTTCTCAGTCCCCTGGACCATCGACGCGGCGGTCCGATTCTCCAGTCAGTGGGCCGAGCCGCGGTCGGTGTCGAGATCGACATTCGCGAGCCGGACGGAAGCCCCTCTTCACCAGGCGAGATCGGTGAGATCTACATTCGCTGCGACTCGATCATGACCGAGTACTGGAACAAGCCGAAGCAGACACGAGAATCACTCCTAGAAAACTGGTATCGCAGTGGTGATGCGGGCCGCCTGGACGAACAGGGCTATCTGTTTCTTGCGGACCGCGTGAAGGACATGATCGTGACCGGCGGCGAGAACGTCTATTCGCTCGAAGTCGAGAACGCCATCAGTTCTCATCCCGACGTGATCCAGGTTGCCGTCATCGGCGTACCCGACGAATTGTGGGGAGAAACCGTGCATGCGGTCGTCGTCTGCGACCCGGAATCCATCGACGAAGCCGAGTTGACCGCCTACGCGCGCAAGACGATTGCGCGATTCAAGGTTCCAAAGAGCTGGACCCTGCAGTCCGATCCTCTCCCCGTCTCGGCAGCGGGCAAGGTCCTGAAACGCGAGCTTCGCGAACGCCATGCAGCGAAATAAGCCAGTGCGTTCAGATTCAGGACTTCTTTAGCCACTCCTCGAGCAGAGCGTGGAAGTGGCGAATCTTCGATTCGCCGTAGTCGGCAAAGATCACCTGAGGCTCTTTCATGGTGCGCAGCCCCCTCTGGACGCGCGGCATGTTGTAGACGTCCTGGTTGAAGACCTTGGCGAGCAATCCGAGTTCCGGTGCGTCCACCCAGTCGTCGTCCGGCCCCAACCAATGGATCGGCGCCGCGGGCGGACGCTCCTCGCCGTCCTTGACAGCCGCGAAGTACATACACTCGTGGATGCACTCATCCGGCTTGTCACCATTAGGACGGAAGCGATACACGATCTGACTGAACGAGCCCCAGGGATGGAAATTCGGAAAGAGCGTGAGATAGATCGAGTCGACGAGTTCCGCGTCGCTGATCTCGTCCACCCGATCGCCCAGCAGCGGACGTAGCGCCTCGCGGCTGGGGGCCGCCATGGCTGCCCTGACATTCTTCGCCCCACCGAGATCGCCGCCTTGCGGCTCGGGGACGCCTTCGGCCCCCTCGAGCTGCCTTCCACCGATCCAATCGCACATGTTCGGGTCGACCTGACCCAGATCGCCTTCGAGCCGCTCGCCTTCGTCGGTGAACAATCCGGAACGGCCGTCCCGGGTCGTGACGCGCACTTGCCGTTCTGCAACCCGCTCGTACACGGCACCACTCAAAGGGTGACGCAGCTTCGTGTAGAATTTTCCGTCCGACAGCTTCTCCTGCGCCTCCATGCCAGCGAGATGCGGGCTCGGCGTGCCGTTCGGCGAAATTGCACGAGAGTAGTTTCCGAAAATGTCGTACTTCGAGTTTGCGTCGCCAATCGAACCGAGAATAGTCGGATGGGTCGCCACCACATGGTAGGCCTCCGAGAACGCCTCCTGAGCCACCTTCCAGTTGCATCGCAGAATCTTGGCGACGTGCGCCTGCTTGTAGCGCCTCTCGTAGGGCAGGAGCGTGAAATGCTCCGAGAGGTCGCCAATGTAGTCTTCGAGTGGTCCGGCATTCTCGTCGGGGTTGATGAAGATGAAGCCTTCCCAGCGACCCAGTTTGACTTCAGGTAGATGGGTCTCGCACGGATCGACGCTTGGAAAGTCCCATTCGCAGGGAATCTGTTTAAGGCTTCCGTCGAGATTCCAGCTCCAACCGTGAAAGGCGCAGCGTAGTTCGCGAGCCCATTTACCGTGTGTTTCGCGCAGGAGTCGCCCGCGATGAAGGCAGGCGTTATAGAAAGCCTTGAACTCGTTTTCGCTGGAGCGAACGATCAGGAACGAGAGATTCGCTATGTCGTAGACGTGATAGTCGCCGACATCGGGGATGTCGTCCTCGTGGCAGGCCATTTGCCAGACCCGCTTCCAGACCTTCTCGACCTCGAGGTCGTGAAACTCCTTCGAGAAGTATCGATCGACGGGTACCTTGGTCGGTCCCGGCTCCATCGGGGATTGCACCCGCAAGATATCTCTCACCGGGTGACTGTCTTCGTCCAACAGTTTCAGGTAGTCGATGCCGGCAGACCGATCGCTGCCCGTATTCGTTTCAGTCATGCTGCTCTCCTTCGCAATCAGGTGGAGCGCGGGGGGTCAGAGATAACGCGTCCCCCCGTGTCTCAGTCAACTTCGATTTCGAGTTCCTTCAGTCCGCGCAGGATGAAACTGGGCTCGTACTCGAGCGTCGTCCCGGGCGCGAAGCGGATCGAGCCGAAGCGCTTTGCGAGTTCCTCGAAGAGCACTCGGATCTCGAGTCTCGCCAGAGGCGCCCCAATGCAGAAATGCGCACCGCGTCCGAACGCAAAGGTGTCGCTCAGGTTTTTCCGACCCGGGTCGAAGCGATCGGGATCTGGGAAGACCGCGTCATCCCGGTTGGCCGATCCGAACATGACCCAGAGCATCTGGCCCTTTGGAATCTGGACCCCGGCGACCTCGCTGTCCTTCGTGCAAATACGAAATAGTCCCTGATTGGGGCTGGCCAGGCGTAGCCCCTCTTCGGCCATCGCCGGGATCGCCGTCAGATCCTCCCGCACGTGCTTCCAGTCGCCCGGGTTCTCCACCAACAGTTTCATGATCTCGGTGATGCCCTTGGTGGTCGCCTCGTTTCCGGCCACCATGAGCTGCTGGATGATGCTGATCATCTCGGGGATTTCGAGTTTTCGCGTATTGCCTTCAATGTCCTCGAAATCGGCGGCGACCAGCTCACTCAGGAAGTCGTCCTGGGGCTCACGCTGTCGCTCCTCGAGGAGCGACGCCATGAACTTCTGAAACTCGACGATGCTCCGAGCAGCCTCGAGCGCACGATCTGCACTGATCTTCACGCCGATCGACGCGACGGAGTCGTCGGACCAGCGTTTGACATCGGCCTCCCGGTCGAGCGGAATCGAAAGCATGTCAGCGATCACGCGGACAGGAAACGGAATGGATATTCGCCGCATGAAGTCGATTCGGCCGCTCTCGGGGCAGGAATCGAGAAGGTCCACCGCGATCTTTCGGATCCGTGGCTCGAGTGACTCGATCCGGCGAGTCGAGAATGCCTTGCCGACGCTCTTGCGATAGCGAGTCTGCAGCGGAGGATCGAGCGTCAACATCGTGCTGACCGGTGGATAGCCCTCGGCGAAGATCGTCTTCATCTCTTCTTCGGTGCCCTCAACGGGAGGCGCGCCCGCGGTGTTGCCCCACTGCGATGAGAACGTGTTCGGTTGTTGCAGAACCTCGAGCACGGCCGCGTGTCCCGATACGTAGACCATTCCATCCGCGCCCTGATAGACTGCGGACTTACGACGGAGGGCTGCATAGTAAGGGAACGGATCTTGCTGGGTCGCCGGATCCATCGGGCTATAGCCCTCGAGAGAAATTTCGCTCATGATCGTCCTCCTCTGTGGCCCCGCGCTGGCTCAGGCTTCGTCGGGAATCCAACTGCCATGGAATCCGAAGGGCACACGGCTCGGCAGTTTGACCCGTGCTATCGGCGGTGCCGTGAAATTCGAAGCGTCGGCGATGACCAGTTCGCTCTTGTCGGAGGGCCCGTCATAGACGAAGGTCATCACATAACCCTCGTCACTGTCCGGATCGGCTCCGGCGGCGGGTACAAAGACGGGCTCCCCCGGATTGCGACCGGCGCCGGTCGAATGCAGCTGGGAGGTCCCCTTCTCTAGATCGAATTTGTAGTGACCCGCCATCTCGGGTGACCCACCGCTGCCGGCGTCACCAAACGCGAGCGCGAAGCCGAATCGGTTCTTCAGCCCAACACGTTGCGGAGCGATGCGAGGGAACTCCATCGGCCGATCATCCAGCGTCTCTTCCTTCACGTTGCCGGTGGCAAGGTCGAAGGTGTAACGGTGGAGTGTCACCTGCGTATTGTCGCCCTGCATCTCGCCGGCTTCACGCCAGACCTCGTTCATACGACAAACGTCGTAGACGACCTTGTCGCCATCGTCCCATGCGTTCATCGCATGGAAGATGTAGCAAGGCTCGATCTCGAACCAGCGGACGTCGCCATTCGTGCCCGTGCGCGGCATGATGCCGATGCGCGCACCATAGTCGTCGCTCCACTTGAAGGGCATCGTCCCCGCCAATGCGGCCTGCAGATCGAAGACGACCGGTAGATCCATGAACAGGGCACGCTGCTGCGTGATCATGAAGTCGTGCATCATCGTCGGCCCGGGGACCTCGATCTCCTCGCTCTGCACGAGTTTTCCGTCGGGGCTGACCCGCAGATAAGTGAGATAGGGCGGAAGCTGGCCGTAGCCAAAGCTGAGCATCTCGCCTGTCACCGGGCAGATGTGGGGATGTGCGGAGAAGGCTGAGGTGAGCCTGCCGTCATAGTCGATACAGCCGACGGTCTCGAGGTTTCGATCCAACTCGTAGGGGAAGGAACCTTCTTCCAACGCGAGGATCTTTCCCGCGTGGCCGACCACGTGCGTGTTGGCCGCCGACCTCGTTCGATCGATGACGCCTGTGTCGGAAATCCGCTGGCCGTCGGGATCCTCGAGGAAGGGCGTCTTCACATAACGGTTTCGGTACCAGGCGGCCTTGCCGTTCTCGAGCCGCACACCATGCACCATGCCTGCACCCAGGAACCAATGCTCCGAATGTCCGCTGGGCGGATTCGCGCCGTTGCGTGCATAGACACCACACAACTCGGGCGGAATCGCGCCCTCGACCTCGAGCGCCGTGTCGGTCTGCTCGTCCGCGACGGGGGCGAAGTTGCCTTGTAGATGGAAGGGAAGTTCTTCGGCGGCCATGGTTCCTCCCGGATTGGATCGTGGGCTCCATTTAAACATATTAAATCTGATGTAACATGTTCTATATCATGGATTTGATGAGCGAGCAAAATCAGGAACGCGGAGACCGCATTCTGGAGGCAACGCGCGAGCTCCTCGCAGAGCGGGGCTACTCAGACGTCACCGTCCGCGAACTGGCTCGCCGCTGTGGTGTTTCGGTCCCGACCCTGTACAACCGCTTTGGAGGGAAGGATGAGCTGATCGCCAGGGCCGTGCAGTCCCAGTTTTTCCGGGTTCTGAGCTCTCTCGAAGATGAGGGAGAGCCCATAGGCCATCCCCGTCTGATCGCCCTCGTCGCGCGAGTCGCGGACGGCATCGTCGAGCTGGCGGACTATCACCGCGCCCTCCTCCAGGCCTTCAGCCAGGTGCGCGAAACCGGAGCGATCCATCAGAATCTGGCTCAGGAGCTGATTTCGGCCCTCATCGTCCAGCTCGGTGAAATGCGCCGCCGCCGCCAGCTCTGCGACTGGGTTGCCCTCGACGTTCTCGCCACCCAGATCACGACAGCCTGCATCGCAGCCATGATGGCCTGGTCCGCCGGCGGCGTCAGCGACGCTGGACTTCGGCCATTCATGAAACACTCGGTGGGCCTGATCCTCGTCGCCTCGACCCAAGGCGCGAGCCGCGAAACCCTGCTCGAGGGGGTCAAGCAAACTCAGGCCGAGGTCGCCCCCGAGCTCAAGCACCTGTCGAGCCTGGTCTCGGATTCCGTCAAGAAGAAGGCCTAACGCCGATGATTCCGGCCAGAGGGCCCGTCGGGTCATATTGCGGCTCGAGCGGCCATGGCGCCCAAGCCGGATTGCTTTGCCAGCCCGCTGCGCCGCGCGCTAGACTTTGACCAAATCGCCGCGGCAGGAGCCTTCATGCAGATGACACGGCACGCGATTCTCAGTCTCGCTCTGATCTTCTGGTTTACGTCCGATGCCCTGGCAGCCGGAGGCGGTGGTGTGGGTGGAGGCGGTCGCGGCGGCACCTCAGGGCCCGACCCGAACAAAGCCTACAAAGAAGGAGTCGAGCTGCTTCAGGCAAAAGATTGCAAGAAGGCGGCTAGAAAGTTTCGCAGCGTACTCAAAGCCGTTCCGCGCAACGCGGAGGCGAACTATCTCCGCGGCAGAGCCCTCGCCTGTCAGGGGAAGCACAAGGACGCGGCGCGCTCCTTCAAGCGTGCGATCAAGTACGACAAGGAACTGTACGAAGCCTACGAACACCTCGGGGCGATGTATCTGGCGCTGGACAAGAGTGACAAGGCGAAGGAGCAACTCTCGTTACTCGCAGAAATGCGGAGCGAATGTGGGGAGACTTGCCCTTCGAAGCTCGATCGAGCCTATCGCACGCTATCCGAAGGCATCCAGGGGAACCCGGCTGACGCTCCCCAATCGTTTCTTTTCGAGAGTGTCCCCGAATCACGCTCCGCCTACCTCGATGCCGTCGAGCGAATCAATGCCGGCGAATTCATGGCCGCAGTCGAGCAGCTTCGAGCCCTCCTCGAGACGATGGGTCCGGTTCCGGACGTGCTGAATTACCTGGGCTATGCCTACCGCAACCTTGGCCGCTTCGACGAGTCCCTTGCCTACTACGAGCAAGCTCTGATCCTCGATCCCGAACATCGCGGCGCGAACGAGTATCTGGGCGAACTCTTCGTAGAACTCGGCCGGATGGATCTGGCCGAGGAACGGCTGAGCGTGCTCGAAAGGATCTGCCCGTTCGGATGTGCAGAATTCGAAGACCTGAAGAGGCGAATCGAGTCTCGTGTTGTGGCTGCGCGGTAGAGACCCCCTTCGCATAGCAATGGTCGTCGCCATCACGGTCTGGGCGAGCCTCGACGCATCAGCCGAGGACTCCCCTCTCCCCATCGACGACCTGAAATGGCTTGATCATGAGGCCGATCTCGTCGCCGAGTTGACGCGCCTTCCTGCAGAGTGCGTGGAGCACGAAAGCGACCCGACCCGCGTGATCTTGCTGGAGCTCGGCCGAATCGCCTTCCGGTCCCCGATGCTTCTCGGTGGACTCGCCGCGAGGAGCGGAATGAGCTGCGATACCTGTCACCCAAACGGTCACGCTCGACCCACATTCTTCATCGAGGGCGTTTCGGGGGCCACGGGGACTGCCGACGTGACGGCTGGAATTTTCAGTCAAAGCCGAGACGATGGCGAGTTCAATCCAGTACCCATTCCGAGTCTTGTCGACGTCGGCTCGAAATCCTCCTTTGGTCGCATGGCCCCCAAGGATGATCTCGACGATTTTCTACATGCCGTGATCGTCGACGAGTTCCAGGGCCAGGTCCCGAGTCCGAACGTGAAAAAGGGATTGCTCGTATATTTGAACGCCCTGCGTTCATCCGCTTGTCCCACCCCCGCCGCCTACGAGAAGATCGATCTCGAGCGAGCCATTCGCAATGTCGAGTCCAGTCTGGATGTCCTCGAATGGGCTCTCGACGTAGAGGATACGGCGAGTGCCGTGTTCGTCCTGATCGCGCTCAAATCTGCTCTGGGACGAATCTACCAACGCTTCCCCGCGGAGGAATCGGAGAGAGAAGAACTCGTTGAAGTGAGTCGATCTCTCAGCCAGCTTCGCTCGACGCTTGCCAATCGGCCCGGTGATGCGAGACGCGCGGCAACGCAAGCACGAGTCGAACTCGCTCGAGTCCTCCATGCCCTTCGCGAGAGCTCGACGCGCTCCTACTACGACGTCGAGTTCTTGAGACGCAAATTGAATGCAGATCCAGACCAGGGCGGATGAGTCCTGCGATGAGAATCCCTGCTGGCACCCGTAGAGCGAACAAGGGATCGATGAATTGACGGGGAAGCTTTCAATCGCATCGGACTTGTCTAGTATTCGGCTGCTCCGGCCCCGGTCTGGATAATCGGCTACACGAGGTCCAAATCATGAAGAACAGTCCCAGCATCATTACGCACACCGATAGCTTCTCGGTCCACGAGCTCGAGGAATTCGCACGACGAATCGAAGGACTCGGATACGACTCGCTGTGGGTCACCGAGTTTACTGGTCGCGATCCCTACACGACTGCGGCACATATTCTCGCCCGAACCGAGCACATCACGATCGCCACCGGGATCGCAAATGTGTATTCGCATGATGCAGTCGTGGCCGCGCAGAACCGCCAGACCCTGGCCGAATTGTCCGGAGGGCGCTTCGTTCTGGGTCTGGGCGTCTCGCATCCACCCATGGCTGGGATGCATGGTCTAGAATGGGTACCTCCGTTGCGGAAGATGCGGGAGTACCTCGACGCGATGGACGCCACACGGGTCGATTCTCCGCCGGCAGCGGAGCCCGCTCCGATCTGGCTCGCGGCGAATGGCCCCAAGCTGCTCGAGCTCGTTGCCCAACGTCTCGACGGTGCGAATACCTACTTGCTGCCCCCAGCGCACACGAAGCGTGCACGCGAAATCCTGGGACCCGACAAGCGCCTCAATGTCGTCTTGCCTTGTTGCCTCTGCGAGGATGCGGAGCGGGCGCGAAAGATCGCGCGCGCCGCACTCAGTATCTACATGCCTCTCCCCGCATATCAAAAGGAATGGGCGAACTGGGGCTTCGACGCGTCCGACTGGGCGGGTGGCGGCAGCGACCGCCTGATCGACATGATCGTGGCCTGGGGCGACGAATCGGCGATTCGTGCGCGGATCGACGAGTACGAGGCGGCCGGTGCTTCGCACATCGCAGTGAGCGCCTACAACCCCGAAGGTCGTGGACCGCAGCCCCACTGGAAGCTGCTCGAGACACTCGCGTCCTGATCGCGAAACGGCTCCGGCGGTTTCACGGACAACCCGCGCGAAGCTTCGGCGCGGCAATCAGACTCGAGCGATCGAGAACACCGGAATCGTTCGTGGCGCAGCAGATTTCACGTAGGCGGCGAACTGCGGAACCGATCCCTCTTGAAACTCGATCTTCTGCCGAGCTTCGGCTTCGGGGAGTTCGACGACGTCGGCCGTGAAACGTTCAGTTCCGAATTCGATTTCGATCCGGGGATGCGCCCTCAGATTGAAGTACCAGTCAGGATGCGAATTTGCTCCTGCGGCCGTGCCGAAAAGCAACATCTCTTCGCCCTCGCGAATCACGATGAGTGGGACCTCCCGTACTTTTCCGGAGCGTGCACCGATCGTATGGAGAATGACCATGGGCAGATCGCCGAACTGCGCAACCTTGCCGCCATTCGCACGGAATTCTGAAACCACTTCCTGATTGAGCGTCGTCCAATCGATCATCTTACGAACCCTACGGCCTGCCCGGTCAGTGTGACATCACCTTGATCGCGTGGCTGATCCCGACCAGACACGCCTCTTCATCAATCGTCATTCATGATCTCGTCCATCGTCATGTGCAACTGGCGAATTCGGGCTTCTTGATAATTTCCGAGCGTGATGCCCGGCTTGCGGCTCGTCTTGAATCCCTGCTGTTGCGCGCGCAGATTTCCGGTGTCCTGATCGTACACTCCACCGAGAAATCCCAATGCCTCCACCTCGGTATAGGACTGATCGACGCTGAGTCGAATCGGCTCTGGCGGCTCAGGGTGAACAGCGCCGTCGGGCAACGGTTCGAGCATGAGCAGATCGAAAATGCTCGAATCGACATCGTCCCCAGCTGGCCGAAAGCGATAGACCATGGGGATACTGATTCCCGGGAAGAAGAACATGTTTGGAAACAGGTGATATTCGATCGAGTCCACCATCAGACTATCGCTGCAGCCTGAGAGATCGATCCCCAGGCGCCCACCGACGCGCTTCCGTAGTTCCTCGGCCGCGGTCCGGCGTGCCGTCTCACCTTCGGGAACCTTTTGACCGTTGAAGGAATCGAGTCCCATCGTGAGGAGTTGTTGGTCTTCGGTCAGGGGCGGGTCGAGCCAACTGGCAGCGGAATAGTCCTCGAGTGCATCGGGACTATAACTTCCAATGTTGTGGATGAAGCGCGTGACGAACTTTCCAAAAATGTCATACTGAGCGTTCGCACCATTGGGCGAATTGTGTGTCTCGATATTGTGATAGGCCTCCATGAAGGCCTCCTGCGCAGCCTTCCAGTTCGCAGGCAGTCGCTTCTCTACGTGTACGGTAATGCGTCTCCGCTCCAGCGGAAAATGGGCGAAGTGCTCGGGGAGGACATCGAGATAATCCTCCAGCGGCCCGGCATCCAGATCCATATTGATGAAGACGAATCCACCCCAGATTTCGCACTGGACACGCTGCAGCCCGTGCTTCTCCTGGTCTACATGCGGAAAATCCCAGCGGCCTGGAATATTCTCGATCGAGCCGTCGAGTTTCCAGCACCAGCCGTGAAAGGGACATGTGAAGTTTTTACTGAATCCGCTCCCCTCCGCCGAAAGGATGCGCGTGCCACGGTGGGTGCATGAATTCAGAAACGCCTCGATGGAATCCGGTCCCGAACGCACCACGATGACCGAGTAGGGTCCGACGTCGTAGACATGAGTATCGCCCACTTCTTGCAGATGCTCTTCACGACACGCCCACTGCCATGTCCGGGGCCACAGCGCTTCGATCTCTCGCTCGAAAAATTCCCGAGAGATGTACCGACTGATCGGAATGTCCTCGTCGCCGAGGAACGCATAGCGTTCTTCGAGGAGCGGCGGCGGCGCTGCGCAGCGATCCTCCCGGAGGACCTCGGCGGTCGTTTGCCCCTTGGCGCGTGCGGCGCCCCGGTCTGAATCGTTCATTTCCGACCTTCCTCAAACGGCTGTAGTATTGCTGTCAGTATTCGTCGACCCGAAATTCGAATTCGGCTAGATATGTAGCATAGGCTCTATACGCTCAAGAAAGGGAAGAATGAGCAACCCACTCGGGACATCACCAGGCATTGAAGAGGTCGCGGCGCGACTGGCGATCCTCGAAATCCTCAACTTGCACAGCCGGGGAATCGATCGCCGCGAGGCGGCGTGGCTCAAGTCCGCCTATTGGCCCGACGCGGTAGTAGACTACGGAAGCTACAAGGGAGAAGCGCACACATTCGCCGACATCCTCGTCGCAGTATTGGGCGAGCAGTACGAGATGACGCAACACTTTCTCGGCAATACTCTCTTCGACATACAAGGCCAGACTGCCAAAACGGAATCGTATGTCACGGCTCACCATCTACTCGTCGGCGGTCGAGAAGATCTCTATTACAGCGGCCGATATCTGGACGTGCTGAATTGCCGGGACGGTCGTTGGAAACTCAGTTCTCGAACCGTGGTCATGGACTGGAGCCGACGGCTTGAAGTCGCAGACGAAAGGACGACCAAGGCCTTCGTGGACCTTGCCAAAGGGACGAACGACGCCGAGGATCCGCTCCATCAATTCTGGCCGCAATCCGACTGACGTCACGCGGATCCTTCGATCAACTCATCCCACCCCAAACGGAGTAAACGTGCCTGACAACGACATCGACAGTCTGCTGGCGAAGCAATCCATCTACGAGTTGGCCTGTCAGTACAGCCGTGGCCTGGATCGACTCGACGCGGACCTTCTGCGCTCGGTCTTCTTCGAGGACGCGGTCTGCGAATACGGCTTCTACAATGGCCCGCCAGCCGCTTTCATCGATTTTGCGATGCAGGCCCTCGAGAATCACGCGGCTAATCACCACATGGTCGGCAACGCGCTCATCGAGGTGGAGGGAGACGAAGCCTTCGGGGAGATCTATTTCCAGGCCTACCACAAGAGCATGGGCGCGTCGGGTTACGAGGATCTGATCATCGCCGGCCGCTACATCGATCGCTACGAGAAGCGCGACGGCGTCTGGAAAATTGCGTACCGCAGCGAGCGCAACGACTGGAGCCGCACCCAGCCCACGAACGACGTCTACTTCGACATTTCACCCGATGGGCTGCGTGGAAGTCGCCAGGACGATGCCGTGTACGATCGAGCCAAGCGTCGCAAGTGATGCTTCCTGATCCGGAACAGGCAGATACTCCTAGCCTGGACTCAACGACATGGCTATGCGACAAATATCGCCTCGCATTCACCCCAGCAGAATAGATCAAGGAGTCCTCGTGGCAGCTCATGACCATGAAATCGTTTCCATATACGGATTCTCGGAACAGCAGATCGACGACCTGATGACAGAAGCCAGCGAATGCACACTCATGTGGGCCACCAAAGATGGCTGGCCAGTGGGTGTCATTCATGCCTATGTCTGGCTCGACGGGAAGGTGTGGTTGACTTTTGCAAGCCATCGACATCGCGCTGAGGCCATTCGTCGGGACAATCGAGTTTCGGTGACCGTCAGTAGTACTGCTAAGACGTCCAAGAATTGCCCCAACGGCTCTGCGACGATGAAGGGCCGAGCCCACTTTCACGACGACACTGAAACCAAAGAATGGTTTTATCGTGCCTTGGCGAAGAAGGTGAGTCCGACCGATCAGAAAGGCGAAGAGGCCTTCTATTCGCTTTTGGATTCACCGCTCCGAACCGTTCTCGAAATCGTGCCAGAGAAATGGATCACATTTGATAGTGGCAAGTCAGCACGAGACATGGCCGGGGCATTGCCGGAAGAAGAAAAGACAGAACGCAAGAGTTCCGACGCCGTGCGAATGAACAAGGAAAGAGAAAAACGCGGTCTCGATCCTCGCTAGGGGGCCAAGCCATGACGAGCGACGCCATGAGGGTGTCGCGCGAAGGGTGCTGAACGATGACGTCCAACAATACTGTGAGCGAATCTTCTATCAACGCGATCGTGGGCCATCAATTTCCCGGTGGTGTCTATACGATCGAGCATTGGGAAAATTTCCTGATCACAGAATGCACCGGCTCACAGATCATGCAGGATGGAGTCGTGCATCCCGTGGCCTTATTCCACGTACCGATCATCGGTAGCGGGACCAGCATTGCGAAGATGTTTGCCCTTGGGCAGGCAGAGTCCGACCTTTCCATTTCAATCGAAAGCTACGATTGGGAAATGCATCGCCCTCTGAAGGAAGACATGGCCTACCAGGTAGACGGGAGAGTGGTCTCTGCAGAACGTCGTCAGAATGAACAGGGGCACGACTACGACCGTATCCAGTTCTGTTTCGAGATGGCAGAACCGGATGGTGAGCTGGCCGCCCGTACTACAATCATCTGGCACTATGGCAGATCGGAGGGCAGATCGGATGGCAGATCGGGCCGGAGCGCAGCAAAGTGAATGTGAAGGTTGGCGACAGGATCCCTGAATGGGTGATGGAACGTGTTAGCCCCGAGCGGATGCGTACCATGGCCGCAATTCTGCGCGATCCGAATCCGTTGCACTGGGATCGCGAAGTCGTCGCGCGCCTTGGCCTTGGCGAGCGAACCATCAACCAGGGTCCCCTGGGCGTAAGCTACATGGTCAATATGTTGCAGGCCTGGGCGGGTGAGAATTGCATTCGCCGTATCGTCGTGCGCTTTCCCAATCCGATCATTCTTGATGAAGACAGAATAGTTGCCTGCGGCGCGGTCACGGGACTGAGTGAGACAGACGGAATCCGCCTTGCCGAATGCGATGTCTGGCTCGAACGCGATGGTGAAGCGGGCTTGATCGAAGGCACGGCAACGATCCGTCTAGGCTGACTACCCGACTCGGTGACTCGGGACGAGGCAGAATTTCCTTCCTCTCGGGCTCGCGGGCGCTATCTTGGCCATTGCGAGTAGAGTGAGTCCGCCAACGGATTCGCCCTTGCCAAAGCATTGGGAGGATGCGCGATGAAGGCCGGATTGATCACAGGTCTCGAGAAGATTGAATTCCAGGAGTTCCCTTCTCCCGTCGCTGCTCCCGGGAAGGCCGTCGTCGAAATCTCGCATTGCGGAATTTGCGGTACCGATTTGCACGCATTCCAATCGGGCGCCCCCTACAACCCAGCCATCTGCGGTCATGAATGGGCAGGGACCGTGTCCGCTGTGGGCAAGGATGCCGCGGCCGTTCGCGAGGGCGATCGGGTCGGCGTTGGCGTCCCGCCGGCATGCGGGCAGTGCGGGGAGTGTCGCGCCGGAGACGCCACACATTGCACGTCGGTGCTGATGAGCATGCTCGGCGTCGGCCCCTTTGGGACTCCATACGGCGGATTCGCACCCTCACTCGCTGTGGACGCGACGCGATTGTATCCAATTCATCCGAAGCTCAGCGACGTTGAAGCCGGGCTACTCGAACCGGCGACTGTGGCTGTTCACGCGGTACGCCGCACGCCGATCACGCTCGGCGACTCCGTCGTCGTGCTCGGAGCCGGGCCGATCGGACTACTCGTATTGCAGTGCGCAATCGCCTCCGGCGCTGGATGCGCAGTGATGATCGAGCCCGCAGCCGACCGCGCGCGACTCGCCGCAGAACTAGGTGCGACGGCGGTGATCAATCCAACGACCGAGGACGTCGAGGCCCGAGTCAAAGAGGAGTGCAGCCCACTCGGCGCGGATGTCGTCTTCGAATGCGCCGGCATCCCGAAGACGATCGACCAATCCGTGACGCTGGCACGACGCGGAGGCGTCGTATCACTCGTCGGTCTGGCGTCGCTGCCTGCTGAGATCGCGCCGGGAAACTGGCTGATCAAGGAAGTTCGCCTCGTCGCATCCCTCGGCTACTTGCACGACGAGTTTGATCACACGATGCAATTGGTGGCGGACGGGCGCCTGCGCCTTGAACCCCTTCTCAGCAGGACTGTCGGACTCGCGGATCTCGATGCGGCCTTTCGAAGCCTGCTCGCAAACGAAGGCGACGTGAAGATCCTCGTCGACCCGCGGTTGGAGCCCTGATGACCGCGGCATCCGGAAACGGATCATGATCGCGTCGCTGTCCGAGAAGTGATTGACAGTCAACGTGACCAGGGGGAGATTGCCGTGTCCAAGATGACCATCGACAAGAACTATTTCACGACCCGAGCCGATGTCATGGAAGATATCCGGGACTCCGGCTACTGGCCAACGACGTACATCTCCGACAAATCTCCGGAATTGCCTGTCCATTTCCACGATCACGACATCATCGGGTATGTGATCGAAGGAGAGACCTACGTCCTGGATGAGGATGAACAGAAGATTCCGGTCGGCCCCGGTGACCGGCTCGTCATTCCGAAAGGGGCGTGGCACGCCGAGGGTGAAGTCACCGAACGTGTGATCTACATCGTCTCTCTGCGCGACGCGATCCCGCTGATGGAAGGTCTCATGCCCCGGGAGCCGAGAGGCCCCTTTCCTTCGTTCGATTGAGGTCGCAGAGTCTCTTCATCAAATGCCAGGGAGCAGCATGAGCACGATAGATCTAGATCAGTTTCAACCCCAGAGCGACGAAGTCCAGCAATACCCCTTCGACTACTACGAGGCAATGCGATCCGAACGTCCCGTCATGAAGCTCGACGGTGAGAAGGTCGGTCGACCCGGCGACGAGGTGTACTGCGTATCACGCTATGAGGACGTTCACAGTGTGCTCCTCGATCACGAGACATACTCCTCGCGATTCGGATCCACGGGCTCCTTCGCTAATGAGGCTCTGCAGAAGAAACTCGAGGCGATCAGCACCGAAGGTTGGGCTCATGTCGACACCATGTTGACCGAGGACCCGCCCGTCCATACCCGGTACCGGAAGCTGGTCTCCAAGGCCTTTACGCCGAAGATGGTCGGCTCCTTGGAGCCCCGGGTGAGGGCTCTCTGTGAGCATCTCGTCGATGGCTGGAAGGGCCAGGAACGGGTCAATTTCAATCGAGATTTTGGCGTTCCACTGCCTGTCACGACAGTCGCTTACATACTCGACGTTCCAGACGATCGCCAAGCAGAATTCAAGCGCTGGGCCGATCAATCGGTTGCCGCAATTGGCCGCAGCATCAGCGACGAAAAGAGACTCGAATCTCAGCGCGCCATTGTCGAGCAGCAGCACTGGTTTGCCGATCAGATCGAACGCCGCCGCGCTGACCCAGGTGACGACTTTCTCAGCAATCTCCTGAACGCGCGGCTCACAGCAGAGGACGAGATCGAGGGCGAGCCGCTTTCGATGGGTGAAATGTTGAGCATCATCCGCCAGATCCAGGTCGCGGGAAGCGAGACCACCACGAGCCTGATGGCGGACGCCATGGTTCGCCTTTCGCATCGCCCGGAGATCTGGCAGAAGATGAAGGCGGATCGGGCCCTCATCCCCGACGTCGTCGAGGAGTTGCTGCGCCTCTCCAGCCCGAATCAGGGACTGTTTCGAATCGCGACCCGCGACTCCGAGATTCGAGGCGTCGCGATCCCGAAGGGCTCTGCGGTGTGGGTGATGTTTGGCTCGGCCAATCGCGATGATCGCGTCTTCGAGAACCCCTCAGAGTTCGACCCCTACCGGAAGAACCTGCACGCTCACCTCGCGCTCGGGAAGGGTGTCCACTACTGCCTGGGTGCCGCCCTCGCCCGACTCGAAGCACGAGTGGGGCTCGAGGTGTTGAGTGAACGGATCGAGTCCTTCTCCGTAGTCGAGGAAACGAACCTGCGATACGCGCGTAGTTTCATTCTGCGTGGGATCGAAGAGCTGGAACTCAATGTGGCATATCGCTAGCGGGGCGGAGCCAATATGAACCGACCAGGCCCCAAGGGGTTTGCGCTTCCTCGGCCTGCTTTGCAGTCGGGCTGGATTGCGATTCTCCCCCTCCTCCTCATCACGATCATCACACAAAGCGGCTGTCGTCGAATGTGGCAACAAGTTCGCGAAAGCGAACGCTCCTCTTCCGTCGAATCCGCCCGCGATCAGGCTCGACGAGGAAAGTGCGAAGCCGCGCTGAATTCACTCGACCGCGCGCAGGCATCACTGAACATCGGTCTCTACGCTCGCGAATCGACGGTCACCAGGGCTCGCTGTTACAAAGAACTCGGCCATACTGAACTCGCAGCCGCACATCGCCGACTACTGACAGATTTCTATGAGAACGAACCCATGGCCATACCCGAGCCAGACGGCTCATCCGTGTTTCGCATTGCCAATGCCACATTCGACGGCTTCAACCGACCTCCGTCGGCGTTGAAAATCCCGGCGCCGCGCTACAACGCTTATGCGCGCCGGTCCGGGATCATTGGTCGCGTTGTCGTCTCCTTCGATCTGGCGAGCAATGGACGACCCAGAATGATCCGCGTGGTAGAGATGCCCCATCCGCTAGTTGCGTCCTGGGCAATCGAAGCCGTCGCACAGGCCAGTTTTCGAGAAGATCAGAAGTCAGTGCTTGTGCCTGGGGAGCACTACCTGTCCCTTTTCAACTTCGAATGGCACTGGGCCAGAGAGAAGGACGCCAAGCCAGGCTCCTAGCGAAAAACGGCAATCGGTATGCCCCAACCCGCTGCCAGATTTGCCAGCTCGGCCAGTCGTCGCGCGCTACGCCTCGAGCTTCTGGCCTACCCACTCTTCGGACAGCGCCCAAAGTCGCGCTGCGGCTTTCGAGTCCTGCGCGTACGCTGCGACACCGTTCTCGCCGATGTCACCGCCGACGGCTGCAACCTGGCAATCCGCCAGGTATTTGCCGCCTTGATCATCGAGCTCTGAAGCGGTCGCCGCCCAACACTGCGTGGCTGCGCCCGCCTCGACGGACTTGAACGTCATCTCCGGAGGCTCGTCCGGCAGCGGGGTCCCGGCTACGTCTGCCTGCGCGCGGACGTGGTCCTGCATCTGCTGCATCGTCTCCTCGGTCATGTGTCGCCCCAGCTCTGTCATGATCACTCCCGGATGGACCGAGAATGCCGAGACGCCGCGCGCTCGAAGTCGCCGGTCGTACTCGAGCGCGAAGAGCGCATTCGCGGTTTTCGACTGCCCGTAGGCTATCCACGGATCGTACTCGCGGCGTTCGAAGTTGGGGTCGTCGAAGTCGAAGTCGCTCATGCCGTGCGCCCCCGACGAGAGTTCGATGACGCGTGCCGGCGCTCCGCGGATCAGCGCGGGCGTCAGCAGCACCGAGAGCAGGAAATGGCCGAGATGGTTGCTCACGAGCTGGTTCTCGAAGCCGTCGGCGTTGGTCGAGTACGGACAAACCATGACGCCTGCATTGTTGAGCAGGACGTCGATCTTGTCGTGCGCTTCGAGGATGCCCTCGGCGCACGCGCGAACACTTTCGAACGACGTGAGATCAATCGTTCGCGTCTCGAGATCGGCACCGGGCACCAGCTCACGGACGGTTTCGGCTGCGGCCTCGTTCTTTTCGGCGCTACGCGCCAACATCGTGATGGCCGCGCCCTTGGAAGCCAGGGCGCGCGTGCTCTCGAGTCCCAAGCCGCTCGAGGTGCCGGTGATCACGATGCGGCGCCCCGAGAGGTCAACACCGTCGAGCACTTCGTCCGCTGTCGTATCCTTGTCGAATTGACTCATCGGTTTCTTCCTTGTCACTGGAACTCCTGGTTCCTGCTGATTGATCATGATCGACGTCGAAAACTGACTAGTGCCCAGAATTCGATGGCCGCACATTCACTGGAATGGCGCTCTGCAACGCGAGGCCAGAGACGCTGTCGTAGTGCGAGTCGTCGGACGTCAGACGCTGGACGTTCGATCCTTTTTCGCGTCCCGGCCTTGGGTCGTCGGGATTCCCCCAGCCAAACGCGAACGCGATCGTATGCGGCGCAACGTCGTCACTGCGCTCGACAAAACCTTCAACCTGACCGTGATCGTTTTCGACCCACACCGCGTCCCCGTCCGCCAGACCGAGACCGTCCATCGCCGTTGGGTTCATCAGCACGGGATTGTACGACCGTTTGCTTGCAAGCGACGGAAGGTTCTGGCCTTGCGAGCAGTAGACCTCCTTCATCCGGTACGTGATCATGCGGAACCCGAACTCCTCTTCAGGCGCATAGCCCCCACCCTGCACGACCGGCTCCGCCCACACCTCGCGCAACTCCGCGAGAAGGTCCGGATGACCCGCTGCCATCTTCTTATCCGGGTGCCCGATCATGTTGGGAACGACGCCGCCGGCGGCCGTATGCCGCTCGGCGAAGGCAATACCGCTCGGATGCTTGCGCAGCTCATCGAGTGGCAGCCGGGCGTGCCGGTTCATCGCGTCGAGCAGTTCGTCGCTGCTCGGCTTGGCTTCGGTGGTGAGGCTCCCGATTCGCAGCGGAATCCCGAGCCTCATGGCGAGCTCCCAGAACACCTCCCACTCCTCGATCGTCTCTTCCGGCCCATCGAGTAGCGCGGGCGTGTACTGCCCGAATGGGAACGGGTAGTTGGAATCCATCAGCTTCGATACATCGACCCGCTCGAACGGGTGGCGTACACCGAAGACGTAGTCGGCGTGGCTGGCGGTGGCTGATCGAAACAGATCCAGCACGACGAGCAGATCGAGTTGTTCGAGCGCCTTCCGCGTGGAAGCCTCCTCCGCGAGAACCAGCGCGGGATTCCCTCCATTCACGATCAGTGCGCGGATCTGCCCATCTCCCGGCGTCAGGATCTCGTCCGTGAGTGTATTCGTAGGCATTTCGAAGTACGACCCGAACAGGCCGTTGAGCGCGGAGATACCGCGGATGCGCGACTTCGGGGGCGACGGCAGTCGAATCGGCTCCATGTCCGGACCGAATTGTCGACCCAACGCTCCCTCGTTTCGGTTCATGCCACCCGGCCGATCGAATCGGCCACAGAGTGCGTTCAAAGTCATGACGAGTTGTGTCGCCAGATTCTGGTGAGCCGCCATGTGGAGGCCGGTCCCACTCGTCGCCGCACCCGAAGCCGCCGTTGCAAACATCTCCGCGGCCGCGTCGATCAGATTCGTCGGAACGCCAGTACGTCGCGACGCGTAGTCGAGGTCGAAGTGGCTGACCGCTTCGTGCAGCTCGGCCACCCCGCTCACGAATTGTTCGACGTACTCGTTGTCCTGGAGCCCGCGGTCGAGAATGACCTTGATCATCGCCGCGAGCAGCGTCGCATCCTCACCCGGCTTCACCTGCAGATGCAGGTCGGCTTGGCGCGCGACGTCCGAGCGGCGTGGATCGACGACGATCATCTTCATCCCACGTTTGCGTCCCGCATTCAATCTGGCAGACGGATTCGATTGCGGCATATTGAGCTGGTGGGACGCGGCCGGATTCGTTCCCACGAACATCACACAGTCGGCGCGCTCCACGTCGAGCAGATTGACCGGAACAGGTCCGCCAAAGAGTCGATTGCCCGCAATCGTCAGGCTGGGCGAATCGATCGTGTAGGACGTATACATCTTGCTCGACCCCAGTGCGGAGAGCCAACGCTGCACGAACCAGGGTCCGCCCGCGGATGTTCGATGCCCGCCACAGCCGGTGTACACCGCGACCGAGTCCGGTCCATAGCGTTCTACGATCTCGCCCAGTCGTTCAGCCACCTCGTCGAGGGCCTTTGATGTTGGGAGCTGCGACCAGGCGGCGCCTTCACGCTTCTCGGGCGCGAGTAAACGATCGGGATGGTGGATGCGCTCGACTTCAGCACGTCCCTTCTGACAGGTGTATCCCCTCGTCACCGCGTTCTCGCGATCGCCTCGGACCGCCACGACGCGCCCTGCCCTCTCGCCTCTGTGGTCCCCAACACCGACTTCCACGTCGACCTCGAGCCCACAGAACACATGGCAAAAACGGCAGAACGACTTCTTGGTTTCGATCATCGCACCGACCTCCGAGAACTGGGAACCGTCTCGATCGTAGCAGCCCGTTGAAAATGAAAACCAGACCTCGGCGTCGCCGCTGGACCCGCTTCCGGTCCAATGCGAGCCCTCAGCGAACCAACCTCCTGGTCGAGCGGCGACAGCGACCTATTCCAGTGTTGGGTGGCGCCGTGGCTGACCAGGCTAGAGGCGGCGGAGCCGCTCCATTGGAGGACTTCCGAAGTAGATGTCTTCACCAATAATCCGACCGTCGGAGCTCATCGGCCATATCGTCAAGAGCTGCGTCTCGGACAAGTAGCTGGCGTCGCTGTCGACCGGCTCACCGTCCACTTCTTCGATCCCCGAGGCGACGACTGCGGCGCCCGGTACTTGTTGACGGATCTTGCCCTCGGTCACCACACTGTCTTCATCCACCACGATCCGCTCGATGACGAAGTGGAAGCGATGCCCCCCGCCCGCAATCATCTGTCGATAGAACTCCTCCACCGCCGCGTACCCCTTCGGGCCGCCCTCCACCGGCACTCCCCATAGGTGATAGCGGGGCTCATCGACGAGAGTCGCCATCAGACCAACCAGATCACCGCTGATCTCGGTACGCATATGATCGCGAACCTGCTCGAGAAGCTGGCGGCGGCGGGGATCGGTCTCCTTCGCCATTCGCGCTTCGATCGGAGCCCAGCTCTGGTCGGGATCGAAATCCGGCTCTCTACTCACGGCAGCTTCTCCTCATGCCATCGTCTGTTTGGATGGCTGATTGTGGCCCGACACTGTACCTGGTGACAAGTCGCCCTCTGGATACTGCCCGTTTCGGACCGAGCTGATGCGATGCAAGAAGCCGAGAAAGGAAGGATTCGCAGGCCCTCGACCCAATCAAGAACTTCCGCCTCGGTGGGGCCCTATCCAGCACGGAAACCGGAACGCAGCCCAAGCCGCCAGGACCTCTCGAGGCGCTAGATCGCGTTAGAGCGCAGAGACCGATTGCATCGGGACGTGGTTTTGACCTATCGATTCCAATTGTCGGGTGCAAAAAACATCAATTCGATCAAGCGATCGCTGAAAGCGCCGGAGAGACATTCGGGCGGTATCGGGGCCCGTGGTACCAATTTGACCATTCAACTGGCACTGAGCTGATCCTACGCAGCCTGAATGTCAATTTTGAGACATGGTCTTGTTTTGGGCGGTGCCCTTCCGTCTCGACCGAGAAATCTGTTTCGGTCGATCTCGCGCTCCCACTGATCCCCCGCACGTCGGATCGAACCGGCTTGAAGGCCTGGCCCACTCTTCGATTCACTGGGGTTCGATGGGGTTCGATCGAACTCATCGAAGCTCGCTGGACAGAGACGCACGGTCGGAGATTCACGAGAACCGAACGAGCAGGGACGCTTCTGGCTCGACGATGAGATCGCGGCCACGAGCCCGGGAAGACACGTCGATCTGATTGATCGAACTCTTACGGCCTCGTCGCGCCGCCGCGCCCATTGAGCGGCTCCCTAGACAGAGTGCCTGCTCTTCGAATTGCCGGGTGCCCAGCTTCCGGCACGGGTTGCCGAGACCGAATGCGCGGTCGAGCAACCGTGTTACGCTGGCCCGGCCCACGGCGGGTTCTCCTATGAGCGGGAAGCGCCTCTGCAGTGGCCATTGGAGGAAGAGAATCCCATGAACGTCCCTGAACTCTTTGATCTATCGCAAGACGTCGCCGTCGTCACCGGTGCTGGCCGGGGCATTGGAGAAGGAATCGCGCGAGTATTTGCGGGCGCCGGAGCCGGACTCGTTCTCGCAGCACGACGCACCGAGGAAATCGAACGCGTCGCCGAGCAGATCCGCAAGGACGGAGGTCGCGCAATCGCGGTCACGACCGACGTCACCGACGAAGACGCCGTTGAAGCACTCGCGCAGGCAGCCCGCGACGAGTACGGCAAGCTCGACATCTGGGTCAACAACGCCGGCGGCTCGCCGGTCCAGTCACCGCTGACGAAGCTGGCGAGAGAAGAGTGGGACGCAACGCTGCGCCTCAATCTGACTGCGCTCTGGATGTGCAGTGTCGTCGCAGCACGACACATGGAGGATGGCGGCCGAATCCTGAACATCTCATCGAGGGCCGCGGTCGGCCCGATTCCCGGCAGCGGGCATTACGCTGCGGCCAAGGCCGGCGTCAACTCCCTGACCGCCACTTTCGCCGCGGAGCTCGGCCCGAAGATCCGCGTGAACTGCATCATGCCCGGCGCGGTGCCGACCGAGATCATGATGAAAGCGCTACGCCTCGGCGAGGACGACCTTCCCGCGCTCGAGAAGAACTTGAGGCTTCCGGCTGGGCGCCTCGGGACGCCGGAGGATCTTGGCGCTGCTGCGTTGTTCCTGTGCTCGCGTGCTTCGTCGTGGATCACGGGCGAAATTCTCAGCGTCAGCGGGGGCATGTAACAATGGCAGCAGAAACCAATCGCAAAGTGGTCCTCGCACACCGGCCAAACGGCGTCCCGGATCCGTCTTGCTTCCGCGTCGAGCAGGAAGCATTGTCACCGCTCGAGGACGGACAGGTCCGCGTCGACGTATCACATCTCTCGATCGATGCGTTCATTCGGACGGCACTCGAAGAGGTCGCCTATCACTCGCCGGTTTCGATCGGAGGAACGATTACGGCGCTCGGTGTCGGACGCGTACGTGAGAGCCGCTCCGACCGCTTTGCACCGGGCGACACCGTGATGGCGCCACTCGGCGTCCAAACGATCGCGACAGTACCGGAAATCATGGTGCAACCGATCGATGAAAAGCATGCACCGATCACCGCATACCTCGGCGTACTCGGCATGACGGCAGGATTGACCGCCTATTTCGGGATTCGTGAGGTCGGACACGTCCAGGCGGGCGAGACCGTCGTCGTCTCCGCCGCAGCGGGCGCTGTCGGCTCTCTGGCCGGACAAATCGCCCGGCTCGATGGCGCACACGTGATCGGGATCGCGGGCGGACCGGACAAGTGCCGCCACTTGACCAAAGAGCTCGGATTCGACGCTGCGATCGACTACAAGGGCGAGGACGTCGATGCCCGCCTCCGAGAACTCGCACCTGAAGGGATCGACGTCTACTTCGACAACGTCGGCGGTCCGATGCTCGACGTCGTTCTCGATCAGATCCGCGAGCAGGCGCGAATCGTGATTTGTGGCGCGATCTCGCAATACCACGGTGACATGTCACAAGGCGTGCGTGGCCCGAACCTCTACCTGCGGCTTGCAGAACGACACGCGCGAATGGAGGGCTATGCGGTCACTCACTTTAATGAACAGTTCGGCCCCGCACAGTCCGAGCTCGCCGACTGGCTTGCAGAAGGCGCACTGAAGCTCCCGGAACACGTCGAGCACGGGATCGAGAATTTCGGAGCGACACTGCAGATGCTTTTCGAGGGTGGACACACTGGCAAGCTGTTGCTCGCCGTCTAGGAGGAGTCATCATGCCGGGAACCGTTCAAGAAGCCACAGTCAAGCTCGAAACCTACGATCCGTTCGACCCCGCGGTCATCGCGAACCCGTTTCCGCACTACCGCGTGCTGCAACAAGAAGCGCCGGTGTACGAAGTCGAGAAGCATGGTTTCTTCGTACTCAGCCGCTACGACGATGTGGTCACGGCGGCTCAGGATTGGGAGAACTTCTCGACGACCTGGGGGCCTGGCCCACAGCGCATAGAGAACCCGGTCGCGTCGATCCTCCAATCAGATCCGCCGCAACACACGCGGCTGCGCTCGATCGTCTCGAAGGCGTTCACGCCACGCGCCGTTCGAGCCTGCGAGCCGCTCGTCGACACCTACGCGCACGAGCGTATCGACGCGATTCTCGAGCGCGGGGAAGTCGACTTGATCGACGAATATGCAATCCCGATTCCAGTCGTGGTCATCGCGGAGTTGCTCGGGGTACCGCGCGAGGATCGAGCCTTGTTTCGCAAGTGGTCCGACGACATCGTGGGTGCGATCGCAGGCAGGGTCGATGCCAGTCAGAGTCAGCGCGAGTTCGACGCCTACTTCAGCAATGTCGTGGAGGCACGGGAACGCGAGCCGCGCGATGACGTGATCACGAAGCTGTTGCAGCCGAATACGAAGGGCGAACGCCTGACCACACCGGAAGTCATCTCGTTCTGCTTGTCACTTCTGGTCGCAGGTAACGAAACGACGACGGGGCTCATTGGAAACCTCTTCTTCGAGCTGGCAAAGCGCCCCGAAGCGTGGAAGCGCCTCCGCGAAGATCCGTCGCTGGTCACGAGCGCGGTCGAGGAATCGCTGCGCTTTGACGCCCCAAACCAGGGTCTGTTCCGGCACACGGTGAATGATGTCGAAATGCACGGTGTCGTGATCCCTGCCGGTCGCAAGGTGTTGCTGCTGTTTGGCGCGGCGAACCGCGACCCCGACCACTTCGACCGCCCCGATGAGTTCGACATCGCCCGCAGCCCCAATCGACACATCGCATTCGGTGCTGGCATCCACCACTGCCTCGGCGCGTCGCTAGGTCGCCTCGAGGCGAACACTGCATTGCGCATCGCTAGCGAACGAATCGACGACATCCGATTGGTCGACGAAACGCCGCCCTACGTACCCGTATTCTTCATCCGTTGTCCGGAACATTTCAGGATCACAGCGACGGCTTCCGCCGCGCGCTGACTCTCGACCGCCTCGCGACCACCAGAGGCCAGCCGAGTAGGCGTTGCGCTCACTACATTCCGCCGGTGACGTAGAGGCACTGCCCCGTTACCCAGCTGGCGGCCGGCGACGCCATGAAGACGACCGCCGCGCCGATGTCCTCGGGTGTGCCAAAACGCTTGAGCGGAACCGGAAGCGCTTTTTCCATTGCAGCCAGCTGGGACGGATCGACTTTCGTGCACTCGATGAAGTTCTGCGTCGGGATTGGACCCGGCGCAATCGCGTTCACGCGAATTTTCGGTGCGAGTTCGACCGCGAGCGTCTCGGTCAAGCTGTTCACCGCCGCCTTTGCCGCCCCGTAGGGCCCGTTCTTCATCTGTGGTCCAAACGCGGTGCGCGACGAAATATTGATGATGCAGCCGCTGGCTTCCTGCATGCAGGCGGCCGCGACCTTCGACCCGGCCCAGACCGCTTTGAGGTTCAGATCGAGCTGTGCGTCCCAGGCCTCGTCATCGACGCCAGTGAGGTACCGGGCGGTCGCATCCGGAATGCCGCCTGCGTTGTTCACCCAGATCGTAGGCGAACCGAGCTCGGCGGTGGTGCTCTTGGCAAGCCTGTCGAGGGCGCCCTCCTCCGTCACATCGGTGGCGACGGCGATCGCGCGGCGACCGAGTGACCGGATCGCGGAGGCCACCTCCTCGATCTCCGTCTCGTTCCGGGCCGCGACGGCAACGTCTGCACCGGCCTCTGCAAGGCAGATCGCAATGCCGCGACCGATTCCCTTGCCGGCCCCTGTCACGACAGCAACCTGCCCTCCCAATCCGAATTGATCCAGCACAGCCATCGCTCAAGCTCCTCTTGTTGATTGCTCTCGGCTTCCGATTCCGTCAGCACTCTACGTATTCTCCAGCCGATCGTCATGGAATCCGCCAACCCGGAGGGGTCGGCCCCAGACTGGGAAGCAGCCCGAGTCCGTAGCACGGCGGGTGGCCCCAGTTCATCGTTGTCGAGGCATCTACACAATTCGATCCACTGCGGAGTGTGGACGGCGCCTCTCATCCACTACGCTAATGGGCCATGAGCACACCAAATACTTCTGGCGAGATCAGCACCCACAAATCCTTCTGTCGATTCTGTCATGCCTGCTGCGCGATCGATGTAGACGTTGCAGACGGCAAGGTTGTGAAGGTCCGGGGCGACCGCGGCAATTCGATGTTCCGCGGGTACACCTGCATCAAGGGCCGTGAGCTGCCGGCGCAACACAACCACCCGGATCGCCTGCGATCATCGCTGCGCCGCAAGGGCGACGAATTCGAAGAGATCTCGAGCGAGCAGGCACTGGATGAGATCGCCGAACGGGTGCGAGCGATCATCGACGAGCATGGTCCACGCGCGGTCGCGGTCTACTGTGGCACGGGCGCCTACCAGTGCGCGACGGGCCTCAACGTCGCCAAGGCCTGGATGAAGGGACTGGGCTCGCCTTCCTTTTACAGCTCGGTCACCATAGACCAACCGGCGAAGGTCGTTATTTCGACTCAGATCGGCATGTGGCAGGGAGGCGTCCAGAGCTTCGAGAGCGCCGACGTCGTCATGATGATTGGCAACAACCCGCTGATTTCAAGCTTTTCACCGCAGGGAACGATCCCCGGATTCAGCGCTGCCGACAAGTTACGCACCGCGAAGCGTCGCGGGCTACGCCTCATCTGTATCGACCCGCGCCACACCGAACTGGCCAAGCAGGCCGACCTGCATCTGCAGCCGATTCCCGGCGAGGATCCGACCCTGCTCGCCGGCATGTTGCGCGTCATCTTGACCGAAGAACTACACGATCAAGATTTCTGCGAGCGCTTCGTCGAAGGGTTGGACGAACTCCGTCAGGCCGTCATGCCCTTCGAGCTCTCGAACGTCAGCGCCCAAACGGGCGTCCCGGCCGACCAGATCGAAGCGGCTGCGCGAATGTTCGCCGAAGGACCTCGCGGGATTGCAGGCACCGGTACCGGACCGAGTATGGCGCCGCATTCGACCCTGATGGAACACCTGGTCACATGCCTCAACGTCGTGTGTGGACGCTTCAACCGCGCAGGAGACCGCATCATCAACCCGGGCGTGCTCTCACCGCGGCAGCAATACAAAGCACAAGTCACGCCGGCGGCGGTGATGCAGGGAATCTTCCGCTCGGGCGACGCGCCGCGCGTCCGCGGTATCGCCCCGATCCTCGGCGAACAGCCGACCTCCTCGATTCCGGAGGAGATCCTGACCGAGGGCGAGGGGCAGATCCGCGCACTCATCAACATCGGCGGCAATCCCGTAGTCGCCTTCCCGGATCAGTTGAAGACGTTGGAAGCTTTTTCAAAACTCGAGCTGCACGTCACTCACGACGTTCACATGTGTGCGACCGCGCGCGTCTGCGACTATGTGGTGGCATCGACATTGTCGCTAGAGCGAGCGGACGTACCGACGACGATCGACCCCTGGTTCGAAGAGCCTTACACCCAGTACACACCCGCCATTGTCGAGCCGGATTTCGATGTGATCTCCGAGTGGGAATTCCTCTACGGACTCGCGCAACGCCTGGGGACGCCGATCAAACTGGCGGGCGGCACCCTCGACCTCGACGTCAAGCCTACGAGCGACGACGTGCTCGACCTGCTCTACGCGAAGTCGCGTGTTCCGCTCTCCGAAGTTCGCAAGCGAGATGGTGGGAGCGTCTACGATCTGGAGCCCATCCATGTCTCGCCCGCAGACGCGGATTCAACCGGACGCTTTACGGTGGCGCCCCAGTCGCTGATGGCCGAGCTCGAAAGCGTGCGTGGCGAAGTCACTTCCGCAGAGCAGGTCGCCGACTTCGACCCCGCGATTCACACGTTGCGACTGATCAGTCGAAGGCTGCGGCACGTACTCAACTCGACGGGGCAACACATCTCCGGCTTGCGTGCCAAGGGCGGCACGAACCATGCCTACATGCACCCGGACGACGTCGAGTCACTCGGCCTGAACGACGGGGATCTGGTCGACATCAGTTCGCCCCGCGCTTCGATCCGCGGGGTTGTTGCCGTCTCGGACGACTTGCGACCCGGAGTCGTGTCGATGGCGCATTCATGGGGCGGTACGCCCGACGATGATGGCTCGGTTCGCGAAATCGGTTCACCGACCGGCCGTCTGGCCGATCTGCGCAGCTACGACGCCATCACGGGCATTCCGTGCATGAGTGCCATTCCCGTTTCGGTCCAGCGCGCCGAAGGCGTATAGACCAACAACTCGATAGACGCGGGCACGACAGCCCGCAGGAGGAAGCATCAGTGAAATTCGGACTTGCCTTTGCGAGCAGCGTTGGAACGGACTCTCAGTCGGCGCTCGAGATCTGCCGAAGGGCCGAAGCCGCAGGCTTCGATTCAGTCTGGGGCGGCGAGCACGTCATCCGGCCCGATCGGATCGAATCGTCGTACCCGTACACGCCGGACGGCGAGATGCCCGGCGACGCCGAGACGTCGATCCCTGACCCGCTCATCTGGCTCGCCTATGTTGGCGCCGTCGCACCAACCCTGCAGCTGGGAACCTGCATCCTGATCGTCCCGCAGCGCAACCCGGTCGTACTGGCCAAGGAGCTGGCAACACTCGACGTGTTGACCGACGGTCGAGTCGAACTCGGTCTGGGCGTCGGCTGGCTGCGCGAGGAATTCGACGCCCTCGGCATTCCGTGGGAGCGACGCGGTGCGCGCAACGACGAGTATGTCGCCGCGATGCGCGCGTTGTGGGCCGGACCGCACGCCGAGTACCACGGCGACTTCGTCGACTTCGATCCGGTCACCTGCAGCCCGCGCCCGGTGAACGGCTCCATCCCGATCATGGTCGGCGGTGATACACCCGTCGCAATTCGCCGTGCCGCGCGGATGGCAGACAGCTACTTCCCGGGAACGACCGATCCCGAGAAGCTGGCCGGGCTGATCCAGGATGTGCGAAGAGCGGCGGAGAAAGAGAAACGCGACCCGGATAAGATCGCGATCCACGCAATCTTCGGACCGCAAATGGCCGACCCGCTCGCCGGTGCAGAACAGCTCTCCAAACTCGGCGTGGAGCGAGTCATGCTTCCCGCATTCTTCTTCGCCGGTCCGGACGGAATGGACAACCTCGAGGCCTTCGGAGAGAAAGTGGTCAAGCCCCACGCATAGCGAGTTGGAATTGTGATTCCGCGCGTCCGAATGTTCGTCAGCCTCTCGCTGGTCGCACTGACTGTGCGCGCCATCGAGTTTCCGACCATCGTCTCGAAGGCCGGAATTTAGCTTCCTCGCGCGGGTGACGCGTTCTATCACATGCGCCGGGGTACAGGGACCGGACCTCACAGCGACGAAATCATAGGCGTCGGGCTCAGTCTGCCGGGTTCAAGAATCCGCTGGTAGCTCCCTGAGTTCCTCGAGCCAGTCACGCAGGAAGATCGCCCACGGTTTCAGCGCGGCATTTTCGACGTCCTTCCATTGTGCGGACTGGAAGCGCGCGTGCTTTCTGGCGGCGCAGGAGAGCTTCACCTCGTCGACGACACGAGCGAGCGGCGCGGCTGTTTCCGAATCCCGGACCGTGAGGATCGCCTTCATCTCTGCGAAGCAGAGTGGAAAGTTTCGGGAATCTTCGCGAGGTGGCTCCTCGACGACGACGTCATACAGCCAGCCCTGAACTCGTACGGTCCTGGGGCCCGGCTGTTCCACGAGATCGAACCCTTTACTGCGATTCATCTGGTCGATGAACATGTCGCGCATGAGCGTGATCAGATGCTTTTCCGTTTCCGCATCGAGCGTGCGCACCGAATCTTCGGGCGCTCCGCGCGGATTCGTATAAGAGATCATGAACGAATCGACCAGAATCGAGTCGAAATCCCCCATGTTGGTGCCGGGCTTGAGAAAGATCTGATGGCCTTTGGTGGTCTGCACCAGTCTGAGACCATCGTCAGTCATTTCTTCTGATTCGAACTCCATCGTCGCAGGCGCAGGCGCAGGCGCAGGCGGAGGCTTGCTGCACGCGCCAACGACAACACCGATCATGGCAAGTGAGCAGAGCATGGCGAGCGCAGTGTTTGTCCGGCGCATTCAGTCTGTCCTCGATTCAGCTTCAGTGTGATGCGTCATAGACGCCATCCGAGATATATAGTCAGCCACGCTTGCGATGTCTTTCGCTGGAAGTCTTGCGACGACCTGCGCCATGTCGGGATTGGCGTTCCCTCGACGTCCGCCCGCGATATCGATGATCTGGCGTACGAGATATCTGTAGTGCTGCCCGGCGAGTCCCGGGTAGAAGGCTTCGGCCATGCCTTCCCCAGCGACACCATGGCAACGTGAGCACTGATCGACGTAGATCTCCTCACCACGCTCCAGATCGACACCTGGCCCCGTGCCATTGTCGGTGGGAATCGGGAGGGTTTCGATATAGGCGGCGACGTCCGCGAGAGCCTGAGGGCCATCGAGTCGGGCGACATAAGGATACATTGACGGGTTGTCGCGGAGGCCCGAACGGATGTCTGTCATTTGCTTGATCAGTACGCTTCTGCGCTGACCGGCCAGCTGCGGCATCGTACCATCCTGCTGACCTGCACCCGTCGAGAGATGGCAACTAGAGCACACCTGGTAGATCTCTTCCCCCCGATCAATTCGGGGAGTCAGCTTACTGGCTTCGCGCGCCTCCACTACGGCCTCGTCCCAAGTGCGTTCGGCAGCAGGATTCGCGTTCGTCTGTGCCTGGGCATGGACCCCGTAGACGACGAAGCACGCGACAAATAGGATCATTGCGATACGCGAGGCGGTCATTGCGCGGAGTCTCCAGACTTTCCCGGCTTCCACGGATCATGGATGCAGTCGAGTTCGGGCAATCTTTTTCGAGTACCCGTCAACCGGATGCTAGTGATGATCGGATGCCATTGCGAGACCCGACAATCGGTCGAAAGAGACCTGTCTCGCATGGCAACGCGGCCCCCGCCCAGATCGACATATGACAATCGGACTGGGAGTGAGGCACACTCACTCGCTCCGAATCGTGGAGTGGACTCGACCCATGTCAATCACCTCTACCGATCAGATCCCTGTCGTTTCCGATCTTGCTCCGAGCGGAACGGTCGAGCCAGGCGGAGAGCAAGAGGGGCTCCATGTTGCTCTGGGTCGACCGGATGCAATTCCTGGGGTCGCGGTCTCCGGCGTTTGGAAGGTCGGCGGATGGAAGATCCAATTTGCCAGACTCGCCAATCGTCGACGGCTCGGTTTCGATCTGAACGAGGGGAAGATCCACGTCAAGGTCATTACGGGTGACTTGGCCGAACCTGCCCGAGGCCCCTTCCCGGCGAGCAGACAGGCACGTGACACGCTCGTCTCGAATAGCACGATTCAGGCGGGCGATGATGGCGCTCTGCTTGCCGTGATCACCGAGACCCCTTCGGTCGCGGACAAGATCAACTCCATGGATCAACTGCTCTTCCGCGGGCCCTTCGCCGAGAACCTTCGGTGGAAGTCTTTCGAGCAGAAGTTTGGTCGATCGACCGCCGTCTTCGACGGCCTCGACGCCCACATCGTCCCTGGATTCCACCTACTCGACGAGGATCGTACTGAGATCGTCTATCTCCACTTCTGGACTGCCGGCAAAGGCGTGGACTGCTCGACCCACGATCACTCCCAGGATCCAGCGATCGTCGGTCCGGCGTTTGCCGAGATACACTGGGTGCTCCAGAACGGGACGGGGCGCGGCGCGATGTACGAATGCGAAGCCGTGGGCGCGAAGGAGCGAACCTCGCTCCGGTTGCAACGCGGCCAGGAGCATGGTCCATTCTGGGACGCGGACCCCGCGACCGGATTTCCGATGCGCAGGGCCAACGGCGCACTGAGATACGGATACCACGGCTGGCAAGCTGGATCCGACGAATCCTCCGGCCAGTCCTACGATTTCGTGGCAGCATTCGAGTTCAATCCGGATTTCGCAAAGCTCTGAGCACTAAGATGCGTCGAGTGGTCGACTGATTTAGTGGTAGGCTGGGATCTGCGGAGGCGCAGCATGACCGAGAACAAGGCGGACGATATCGACTACGACGATCGGGGACCGGGGCGAAGCCTCCAGGAGGTCTTCGATGCCGACAAAATTTCCCCACCCGCGCCGTTCCGGGAGAACCCATTCGTTGCGATGGGTACCGCCGACATCTCCATCGAACGCTATGTCTCCAAGGATTGGCACGATGCCGAGGTGGACCGTGTCTGGCGCAAAACCTGGCAAGTGGCCTGCCGGGTGGAGGAGATCCCCGAGGTCGGCGACTACGTGGTCTATGACATCGTCGACGACAGCCTGATTGTCGTGCGGACCGCGGCCGATGAGATCCGCGCGTACTACAACGCCTGCCTACATCGGGGCAACGCACTTTGCCTGGGCAGCGGTAAGGCGGCCAGTTTTCGCTGCCCCTTCCACGGGTTCGACTATTCGCTCGACGGACAACTCCAGTACGTTCCGAGCCGCTGGGACTTCAAGCACATCCCAGAGGACGGATTTCGGCTGCCGGAGGCCAAGGTGGGGCTCTGGGGCGGCTTCGTGTTCGTCAATCTCGATCCGGACTCTGCGCCGCTCGAAGATTATCTGGAGATCCTACCCGACCATCTCGATGGCTTTCACTTCGAGAATCGATACAAGGCTGTTCACGTCTCGATGGTTGTCGGGTGCAACTGGAAAGTCGCCCAGGAGTTGTTCATCGAGGGCTATCACGTCGCCGAAACGCACTTCGAAAAAGGCGTTGACGGCGAAGTCGATCCCGACGGCCTCGCACGATACATGGACGACGTGATGATTCAATACGACGTGTGGCCAAACAGCCGGCACGTGACTCGGATGACGATGGCGAGCGGCGTGCCGAGTCAGCACGTGGCGAGCCACGAAAGATCCGAGCAAGACATCGTCGATGCGATGTTGCGTTTTGTGCCCAAGCATCAGCGACCAAGGCTGGCACCCGGCGAAAAGGCGCGTCCTGTCCTGGCCGAATTCAACCGAAAGGCCTTGGGAAGAACCTACGGCGTCGACCTCTCCAAGCACAGCGACACCGACATGCTCGACCAGGTGCAATACACGCTGTTTCCGAACTTCACGTTCTGGCCAACGCTCTTCGCACCGCTTCTCTATCGGTTCCGGCCCAGCGGCGATTCGCCGGACGAGGCAATCTTCGACGTGTACATGCTGCATCCGATCCCCGAGGATGGTCGCCCCTGGGAAGTGGCCAAGGAGAAGCGATTGGCACCCGGCGAAATCTGGGCTTCCGCCGAGGAACTCGGGGGCTACGGACCGGTCCTGGATCAGGACACTCCGAACATGCTCCGAATGACGAAGGGGCTGAAAACGATGCGAAAGCCTGGCATGACGCTGGCCAACTACCAAGAAAACCGAATCAGACACCTGCACCGCACCTTGGACGAGTACATGGCAGACGGGGGCGGGTGAGGATGCAAGCGGAATCGAAAGAGGAAGGCTCAATGGCAGAGATCAAGTTTGGATATCCCAACCAGGCTTCGGGGTATCCGTTCACGGAGGAGGAAATCGACCAACTCATGACCAAGGCGCGAGAGTGCGCTTTGAACTGGACCACTCAGGATGGTTGGCCGGTGGGTGTCATGCATGTCTACGTCTGGAATGAGGGCCATCTCTGGTTGAGCTTCATGAGCCACCGTCACAGGGCGGCGGCGATCAGACGAGATCCGCGCGTCTCCATCATAGTGAGCAGCACCAGCGCGCCCCCAGACTCCCCACAAGGCCAGGCGACCATGAAGGGCCGCGGTGTATTTCATGATGACCTCGAGACCCTGCATTGGTTCTACCGAGCATTGGGCGAGAAGACGTCACCCGGTAACAAGGCGGCCCAAGACGCACTTTTCGAGTCGCTCGAATCCCCCCTGCGGACTGTTCTCGAGATCATCCCTGAAAAGTGGATCACATTCGATACGGGCAAGATGATGCGGGATCAATTGGGGACGCTTCACGAGAGCGAGCGCGGTAAACTCCTCCCCGTCGACACAATACGAATGCAAGCCGAAATCAAGCGCCGAGGGCTCGACTAGATATTGCGAGCAAGAGCTTTGGTTCCTTTGATCCCGACACGACATGGAGATGAACATTGAGATTTGGCGTTTTCTACGAATTGCAGCTTCCGAAACCGTGGAACGAAGGCGACGAGCACCGACTCTTTCAAGAGGCCCTCGACCAGGTCGTTCTCGCCGACCGCCTGGGTTTCGACTACGCGTGGGAAGTCGAGCACCACTTCCTCGACGAATACTCCCACTCGTCTGCACCCGAAGTATTTCTCGCCTGTGCTGCAGGCCGCACCGAGCGCATTCGACTCGGACATGGAATCCGTCAGGTCATCCCGAATTACAACCATCCGGCACGCACCGCCGAGGGTATCGCGACGCTCGACCTTGTTTCGAACGGACGCGTCGACTTCGGGATCGGAGAAGGAGCGACTCGCCTCGAACTCGGCGGTTTCGGAATCGCGGCGAAAGAGAAGCGCGCGATGAGCCTCGAGGCGGCCGAGCAGATCGCCAACATGATGACGCTCGATCCTTACCCCGGCTTCGAGGGCCAATACTTCTCGATGCCGTGTCGGAACGTATTGCCGAAGCCCTTGCAGAAGCCACATCCACCGATGTGGATCGCCTGCACGAATCGCGACACGATTCGCGTCGCGGCGCGCAATGGTCTCGGCGCCCTCGCCTTCTCATTCGTCGATCCCGAAGAGGCGAAGTCCTGGTCGGATATCTACTACGACATCATCCGATCCGACGAGTGTGTCCCGATCGGGCATAGCGTCAATGCGAATATCGCGATGGTCTCGAACTTCTCGCTCCATCACGATCGCGCCGAAGCCATTCGCCGCGGCCACGAGGGCTTCGAGTTCTTCAACTACGCGTTGCGCGCCCTGGTTACCCACGACACCGTTCCAGGTCGCACCGAGCTTTGGCAGGAATTCCAGGAGTTGCGTGGCAACCGTACCGAGGAGGTCATCGAAGAGTCGCGGAGCGCGAAGTACGAAGCCACGGGCATCGGCACGCCGGACGACATGCGCGCCCATCTCATCGAGTACCAGAACGCCGGGGTCGACCAGATCATCTTCATGCAGCAGGCCGGCCGCAACCGCCACGAACACATCTGCGAATCACTCCAGCTCTTCGCAGACGAAGTCATGGAACCCTTTGCGGCACAATGCGAGCCCCGAGAGGCCGCCAAAGCGAAGGAACTCGCTCCGTACATCGAGGCTGCGGTTGCCCGCAAGAAATGCATGCAGCCCCTTGCGGACGAGGACATCCCGGTCGTCCGAGCCTCAGTGAAGCGCGTAGAACTGAATCGCGAGGTAGAGAGAATCTGAACCCGCTGGCAGTGGACAGGCAGCGGACAAACAGCCTTCGAGACGCGATCAACCGCGCTTCTTGCCCCACTCTTCCCAGTAGGTCACCTCATGAGGAGGCTTGCGCACAGCAGGTTTGAGCACGGCGCCCTGCATGTGTCCAACCGGAAGCAGAACCGTCTGTGAAACGTCATCAGGAATACCAAGAATTTCGGCGACTTCCTGTTCGTGGAGCACGAGAAGTGAGGTCCAGGTCGAACCGAGACCGCGCGCGCGCAGAGCGAGCATGAGCGACCAGGCGGCCGGCAAGATCGAACCGTAGAAGCCCACCTGCACTGCACCTGATTCCGGCGGCGGCCTGCCTTCTGCGCAGACGAGAATGAGTGCAGGCATTTCATGAAATCGGTCGATCAATGCACGCTGCGTGGGTTTCATGGGAATACCCCTCGCTTCGCTCAAGTTCTCAAAAGCCCTCCGATACAGATCGGCGAGCCTGGACTTCTTGTCCGCGGACGTGATGACCATGAATCGCCAGTTCTCTGCGTTGATTCCAGTCGGGGCCTGGCTGGCGATTTCGATGCACCGCTCGATCACTTCAGGATCGATCGGTCGCTCGAAATCGATCCGGCGTCGAACCGAGCGGGTCGTCTCCAACACGAGATCCACGGAAGTCAGATCAATTTCAACCGCTATCGGGTCGGGCTTGAGAGGGTCATCATTCATCCCACGAATATCGCACGGCCGCACCAGATCGCTAGCCATCTTCTGAGGGACTGAGTGGGAAATCGTCTCTTTTCGACTGCGCGCCCCATGCCTGACGCGAGATTCCTCTCAATAGCGCTCAATAATGTGCTGTGCGAAGTCCTTGAAGATCTTGCGTGCGCTCGCCATCGGTGGGAGCAGTGTCACTTCCTTTAAACCAGCGGCCTCCCACTGCCGCAGACTGTCGATGATCTCCGCCGGCTCCCCTACCAGACCGCCGGATGCGCGGATCGTGTTCGGAGTCACGAAGCGCCGCTCCGCCGGCACCATGTAGGTACAGTGCCCATCGTGGATCTGCTGATAGCGTTTGCGTTCGGGCGTCTCCATCTTCGCAACATAGTCGAGGTACTGTTCCCACTCCGAAGTGCACGTAGGCGGGATGAACGCATCGCTTCCCGACTGCTGATAGAGCTCGTACCAGAAATGGAGCGAAGACGTCACCATCGAGCCGACCTCGTCGATGACACGGTCCGAGTCGAGCGTTTCGCCCGGATCGAGAACACACGAGAACGTGAGCGCAGCCGTATGGTATCCGTCGGGCAGTTCGCGACCGGTTCGTGCAGCACCCTCACGAATAACGTCAAGGCAGCCTTTGACACGATCCGGCGGCTCACCACCCGCTGAGATGCGACCATCGCCGTACTCCCCGGCGGCGCCTAGCGCCAGTGGACCATTCGCGGCGACGTAGATCGGGATCTCGTGCTCCACATCAATGAAGCCGAGCTCCCGATGCAGGAACTTGATTTCGCGCGTCTCGCCGTCGTGGGTGTACTCGACTTCCTTGCCACGCAGCAGACCGCGCACCACGCGAAGATACTCGCGGAACTCACGGGCCTTCACAGGATCGAAGCCCATCACACGCATCGCGGTGTGACCCGTCCCAATCCCGAGAAATACACGGCCCGGTGCCAGGCGATTGATCGACGCGATCGAATGAGCGGTCACCGGGGCCGTGCGAGTGCCGGCGATCGCGACGCCGGTACCGAGCCGCATCGTCGAAGTGTGCTCGGCCGCAAGCGCGAGCACTGCGTAGCAGTCCGACCATATCATCTGCGAATCGGGTACCCAGCCGCTGTCGTAGCCGATGCTCTCCGCGTAGGGCAGAAGCTGCCAATCGTCGATTTTGGTCGCGACCATTGCGCCGAATTTCATGGCCCAGTCCTCCCGGCGGTCGTTTCAATCGCCTTCACAGGCCAACGAGCTCTTCGCTCTTCTGCCACAACAGACTCTCCAGCTGTGCGTTGCCCGATAGCCGGTGAACCCGTCCCGGGGCGCAGTCCGCGTAGTAACCCGCGCCCTTTCGACCCAACTCATCGTTCGTCGCCACATAGAGTGTCGTTGCCGCACCCTGCTCCGGCGACTTCGATACGGGAAGCATGAACAGGCCCACGATGTTCATCCACCACGGTTGGTCTCGTCCGAGTTCGGTCTTCACGATTCCCGGGTGCAGCGCATTCGAAACGACGCCTTCGTCCCCGAAGCGACGAGTGAGTTCATTCGAGAACAGCACATTCATCAGCTTCGAATCGCCGTACGAACGCCATCCCGAGAAGCTTCGCTGCTCCCAATTCATATCCTCGAGCTTCTCGCTCATGTTCGAGAAATGAAGCGCATCTGATGAGACGTTGACGATGCGCGCGGGAGCGGACTCGCGAATGCGCTCGAGCAGGAGATTGGTCAGCAGGAAGTGCCCGAGGTGGTTGACGCCGAAGTGCGCCTCGAAACCGTCCGACGTTTCCCGTCGGTCGGGTAGCATGACGCCTGCGTTATTGATCAGAAGATGGACCGGACGATTCGTCGCGAGAAACGCCTTTGCGAAGTCTCGCACCTGGGCCTGCTGGCCCAGGTCGAGTCGCATCACCTCGAGCTGGTCCTTGCCGATCCGCGAACTCGCCGCGAGGAGCTCGTCGCGTGCAATCTCAGCCTTATCGAGATTGCGGCAGGCCATCGTCACAGAGGCGCCGCAGAGCGCGAGCGCGCGAGCCGTCTCCTTGCCGATCCCCGTATTTGCCCCGGTCACGATCGCATGTCGCCCGGAAAGGTCGACGCCAGCCGACACCTCTTGTGCAGTCGAGCGGCGATTGAATGTCTCCATGTCCTCTCCTCCCTCGGCGCCTGTGACTCAGCGCACCTTGTTCGCGAGCTCCGCCAGATTGTCGAGCATGGGCATCAGCTTCTCGGCCGTCTCCGAAGGCAACGCAAACATCTGGTCCGTAAAACCCTTGTCGACGTTCGCACGACAGGAATCTTCATTCGGCGCGGCAGCGAAGATCGCACGATCGATCGACTCGTAGTCTCGACCGCCACGGTCGCACGCCGCGCGTAGCGCCTCGATTCCCGGACCGAGATCGCCCATGATGCCGATCGGCATCCAGCCATCGCAGTAGTCGACCACACGATCATACGCCCACTTCGACTGCGCGCCGAGCCAGATGGGCGGACCTCCAGGCTGAACGGGCTTCGGCCAGGACCACAGTTTGTCAAAATCCACGAAGTCACCGTGATACTCCGGCTCATCCTCGGACCAGATCGTCTTCATTGCGAGCACCTTCTCGCGCACGACCTTCCAGCGCGTCGCGAAGGGGACACCATGGTTTTCCATTTCCTCTGCGTTCCAGCCAGCGCCGACACCGAGAATGACGCGACCCTTGGAGATCATATCGAGCGAGGCCACCTCCTTCGCGAGCTGGATCGGGTCGCGCTCGACCACGAGGCAGACACCTGTACCGAGTTTGATGCGCTCCGTCACCGCGGCCATCGCCCCGAGTGCGACGAACGGATCGTGTGTATGCCAGTAGTCCTTGGGAAGATCGGCACCACCCGGCCAGGGCGTGCGTCGACTCGCCGGGATATGCGTATGCTCCGTGACGAACAGCGAGTCGAAGCCTCGCTCTTCAACTGCGCGAGCGAGCTCGACGGGCTGAATCGAATAGTCGGTCGGAAAGATCGTAACGCCGTAGCGGGCCATGGGGGGTCCCTCTTCTGTGCGGGGTTGATGTCCTCTTCGCCTGTGACGAGACTGGATCTCCTGAAAGGTATCCGACCCAACGAGGGGCCGGCCAGGCGCATGCTACACAGGATTGTACTCCCTCAGGGAGCGTCGCCGATCTGGCAGAGCTGCTTACCGCGATTCTTCCCCTCGAATAGACGTAGGAACGTCTTCGGCACGTTGTCCATGCCCTTCTGGATGTCGGTCTCGGCAATGAGCTTTCCCTCGCCCACCCACTTCCCAAGATCGGCGATGGCCTCGCCGATGCGGTCCATGTAGTCGATGACGATGAAGCCCTCCATGCGGCAACGTCGAATCACCAGTTGCATGTAGTTGCGCGGACCCGAAGGCTGGGTCTCTTCGTTGTAGGCCGAGATCCCGCCGCATAGCACGACCCGACCGTTCTGCGCCATGTTGTCGAGGGCTGCTTCCAGGATCTCGCCACCGACGTTGTCGAAGAACACGTTGACACCCTTTGGGCACTCCTCGGAGATCCGCGAGGCGACGTCCTCGGATTTGTAGTCGATCGCGGCGTCGAGCCCGAGCGTATCGGTCAGCCACTTGCATTTATCAGGGCCGCCGGCGATACCAACGACCTTCGACGCGCCTTTGATACGCGCGATCTGGGCCACAACGGAGCCAGTCGCACCCGCTGCGCCGGAAACCAATACGACGTCGCCCTCCGCGGGCTTCCCAACATCGAGGTAGCCAAAGTAGGCCGTGAGTCCCGTAAGCCCAAAGACGCTCAGCGCCTGTTCGGCCGTGGCTCCGGGCGGCAGCTTCTGGGCACCGCCGAAGATGCTGGGCTGGCTAGTGTCGACGAGCGGGTACTCCTGCCATCCGAGCGTGCCCGTCACGATATCACCGACCGCAAGTTCTGAGGCCTGGGACTCAACGACCACGCCCACCGCAGACGCGCGCATCACTTCGCCGATTCCGACCGGCGGGACATAACTCTCGACATCTTCGAGCCAACCTCGCATCGCGGGCTCGAAGGCGACCATGTAGTTGCGCACGAGAGCCTGCCCCTCACCAGGCGAGGCGGCCGGCTCCTCCACGTACTCGAAGTCGCTCTCTTTGACCATCCCGACGGGTCGGGTCTTGAGTCGCCACTGCCTGTTCACTCGATCGCTCATTGAGAGTCTCCTGTGCCAGAACGGCTTAACCGCTTCAAATACCGTCAAGATCTTGGAATCGTTCGCCCACGACCCCGATCGCATCGCGGGGAAGTGTAGCGATATCTCCAGCAGGTGTTGGTCGATTCGACATTTCGGAGATATCATATGGCCATGCCTGCCGAGCCCCTTCGAAAGATCACAGAGGAAGAAGTCGCCGCGTTCCATCGAGACGGCGCTGTCTTGATCAAGCATGTCCTGTCGCCCGAGTGGGTCGATCTCGTACGCGAGGGGACCGACGCAGCGATCGACGAACCGGATGTCATGTCCGAGAATCTGGGCACGCTGCGGGTGGATCAGTTCCCCGCCGCAAAGTCGCCCGCGCTCCGGCGTATCGTCGACGAGTCTCCAATCGCCGAAATCGTGGGGTGCGCTCTCGAGAGTCCCGTCCGCTTCTACATGGACCAGCTCTTCTACAAGCCGGAAGGCCTCTTCCTTCCGACGCCATGGCATCAAGATACCTGCTACTACAATCTTGGCGGCCAAGACCTGGTCCGCGCCTGGGTTTCACCGGATGTAGTCCCGCGCAACGTCAGCCTGGAAGTCGTGCGCGGATCGCATCTCTGGAATGTCACCTACAGCCCCCTCGCCGGCCGCGACCCCGAGGCCGACGACGACGCCCAGGCGATGCTCGACAGTGCCCGCCCCGGCGAGCCCATGCTCGGAGTCGAGTCCTACGATGACTGGAACTACTTCAGTGGAGTGCGCGACAAGAGCCTGCCCGCCGTCCCTGACATCGAAGCGCACAGGGACTCGTACGACATCATGGGCTGGGACTACGAACCCGGAGACGTGATCCTCTTTCACGGACACATCCTGCACGCAGCCGGCGGCAACGTCGTTTCGCCGAACCCGCGCCGCGCCCACGCATCACTCTGGGCTGGACGGGATGTTCGGTATCTGCACCGAGTTGGACAGGTCATTCCAGACCCTCGCGCCCTCTACGAGCACAAGCCAAAAACGGGCCAACCCCTCAGTGATTTTCCCGACGTCTTCCCCGTGATCTGGTCTCCGGATGAAAACGCGCCCGCAGCGACGCAATAGCGAGTCCGAAGCTGTCGCTTCTCAGTACGGCCTGGTCCGGAGCGTGGCGATCTCTATAGCGTCCCCGCTCCCCAACGGAGCGCTCGCCTGAGCAGTTCGATGAAAATCGGATTCTCCCATGAACCGCGCACGACCTCGGCGACTTCCTGGACGGGACGCATGTCGTACTTCCCACAGCAATGCCCGAGGGTGATGTACAGGACTTCGCCTTCCCCCACCGGGTGGGTATAGGCGACGAGCCTGGGATCGTCGTCCGGCCATTCGTTCTCGATATAGCCCGATTGAAAGGTTCCCGAGAAGCGCGTCTCGAGCAGCGGCTTGACGTCACCGTAGTACTCGCAGAGGTAGATCTCGTCCGACGCCTCGAAGCTCTCGATTCCCTCGACCAGCGGATGGGTCGGATCGGAAACCGTGACCTGATAAGGCTGGATCGGCGGATGCGAAATAAAACGACTGCCTAACGTTTCCATGAACGTCGTATGGCTTCGGGGGCATTGCAGGCCCTTGGGCGTGAAGTCGAGGATGGCGTTCGTGCCGTGCAGAGCGATCCAGTGCCCACCCGACGCGACGAAGTCTCGAAGCGCCCGTTCCTCGACCTCGCTCGGCCTCAGGTCGCAGGTATACGTCACCAGAAAGTCCGACTGCGAGATGGCTTCGGTATCCGCGAAGCTGTCGGCGACCCGGGTCTTGATTTCTCGATTCTCCGAGAGGAGTTTGAGCAACTCGAGGCGCGCGAAATCCGTGTCGTGGTATCGGGCGTTGGCCACCAGATAAGCGTGAATCGGTTCGGTCATGTTTCCTAGATTAGCTCCAATTCAGCGGTGGTGGTGCAAATGTTGCCTCGGCCTCGTCGAAGATCATCTGCCAAGTGAGTATACTTTCGGATCAATCTCTGGAGATCACTGTGGCAGACGAGCAGACCTACGAACACATTCTCTACGAAGTCGATCGAGGCCGCGCTCGCGTGACACTCAATCGCCCAAACCAGCGCAACGCCCTTTCCCTCGCCCTGGTCGAAGAACTCGAAGCGGCGCTCTGGGAAGCCGACGACGATCGGTCCGTGCACTGCGTAATCCTTCGGGGCGAGGGATCCGCGTTCTGCGCCGGATATGACCTGGCCCCCTCTCATCTAGAACGCCCCAACGACGGAGTGAAACGCCGTACTGGGCGCGGGATCGACGATGACACATGGATGCTCGAGCGCTTTCAACGCGCGATGCGAACGCTTTGGGAGATGCACAAGCCCTCGATTGCCCAGATCCACGGCCACTGCCTCGCTGGCGGGACGGACCTCGCCCTCTACTGCGACGTACTCATCGCGGCGGACGACGCCAACATCGGCTTCCCGCCTCTGCGTAACATGGGGGCGCCGCCCAATCATTTGTGGCTCTACAACTGCGGTCCCCAGTGGTCGAAGCGATTACTCCTCACGGGGGATACGGTCAGCGGTGAAGACGCCGCACGAATCGGCCTCGTACTGAAATCTGTGCCCGGGGAGCTACTCGAGAACGAAGTCGAAGGACTCGCGGATCGGTTCGCAATGGTCGACCCTGAACTCCTGTCAGCGAACAAACGCATCGTCAATCTCGGGATGGAGTTGATGGGAGCCCAGACCCTTCAGCGACTCGCGGCCGAGAACGACGCAAAAGCCCATACCACCCGGGCGGCGCGACAGGTCTTCAAGGATTTGGCGACCAACGGAGTCAAGCAGACCATTACCGAACGAGACGCTCCCTTCGGAGACGGCCGTGCTCGTGTGGTCGGCCCCGAGCGGAGGGATGCGAGCGGACGGCTGCTGCCCCCATCGAAGTAGATCGTACCGACGACGGCTCTCAAAACTCGATCGACATGCCCGCCATGATCGAGGTGTCGTTCTCGTCCGGCCTATTCCCGTCGTTATCCCTTTCCGGCTTCTCGATTCGATCAAGCATGAAGGTCAAGTCGAGATCCAGAGGCCCCCAGATGTCCACCGAAAGGATTGATTCGAAGTGGTGACTCGTCTTGTCCATGTCGGTCGCGACGACCTGAGCCCTGTAGGAGTTGTCGAGCTCCGTACCACCCGGAAAATCAAAGTCTAGATCGATCCCGGCGGTCCCTGCGAAATCATTCGATTTGTCCGCGTCCTCGGATTCCTGAAACTGGTGAACACCGCCCACGCTGACGTCGAGCTCCACATACTGATTACGAATGAACTCGTAGCCGACTCCGCCGCCCGATGAGACGCGATGTTTCAAGTTCTTGAACTCGTCCTTGTAGTATTCGATCGACGGCACGGTCAGGTAGAACCGTGAGGTGAGGAAGATGTCGAGTCTGCTGTTGGCACGGTGATTGTTCGTTTTCTTGACGCCGTCCTGCGAGCCATAGATCCCACGATAGTCGTTCAGAAAGCGTAGGGTTGCAGTGCGACGGTGGATCCCCAATCGACCGGAGAGGTCCACCTGCTCCGTGTTGCCATCTCTCATCGCATAGTCGACTCCGCCCAGGAGGGACCAATAGTCCAACTCTTGATCGCCACCCGGCACGATGCTGACGATCCTGCTACGCGGAACCTCGAGTGTTTGGTCGTCCACGGTCTCGAACTCGAGCATGTCGCCGCGGAGGACGCCGCGACCTTGCGGTGTATCGCCGGACTCCGTCCGCAGGAAAACGAGACGCTGAATGTAGACGGCCTGGCAGTCGGAAAGATCGATATCGAGGTCGTCCAGCTCGTCGCTATCGAATCTGATCTTCCGATCGCGCATGTACTTGATCTCGCCCTTGAGCCACTCGCCTGAGTTGAGATGCAGCCAGTCCC
>CBFDDD010000025.1:0-47781 GCA_965603475.1 uncultured Myxococcales bacterium | reverse complement strand
CTGCTTCCGGACGGCGGCTTCGAGGACGCCACGGGGCCCCACGCCGCGATCGAGATTGTCCGCGCTCAGCTGGAACGCGATCGCAACCCAGAACAGACTCTGCTTCGAGAACGCAACCGCAATCACACCGCCGAGTAGCGGACCCAGGAAACCCACGAACTCCTGGGCAGAATTCGCCACGGCGATGCGGACCGGCAAATCGGACCGTGATCCGAATTCGAGCGCCATGTTCTGGGCCGCCATCTGGAAGCCACCCATCCCGGCGCCTACACCTACGAAGCATAAGGCGAAACCGATGAGATTCGTGGCGGACATGATCCCCATCGCGCCGGCGATCCAGACGCCGAGGGAAATCAGCAGGACCAACCTGAATCCCGTGCGATCAGCGATCAGCCCCCAGCCGAAGTTCGTGACCGAGTTCGCGATGATGAAGGCCGTACTGAGAATACCGATCGCAGCACCGCTGGGAATCGCCTTCCCACTTTCGGTCATCGCACCCATGACTTCACCCACGTAGAGGATGTAGAAGGGCACGGCCATGCGTCCCATGGTAGCCAGGGCACGAGCCAGAAAGTAGGAAGTGAAGGCGCGGTCCGAGCGCAGCATCGCGGGGAGATCGCCCAGCCGGCTGAAGAGTGACACTGGCATGCGAACCTCAGGAGGCACGGGTTCGCGGATCATCAGCAGCATCGAGAGACCGAGGGTCGTGAGGACGAAGGCGACCAGGAACGTCACCGCGTAGCCATTGCCAAAGACGTTGGGTTCCACGAGGTAGCGCCCACCGAGGTAGGCGACGCCCGCCGCCGTGAACCCGGCCAGCGAAGTCCGTAGCCCCACGAGGAATCCCCGCCGATCGACCGGGATCACCTTCGACATCAAGAAGTTGAAAATCACCCCCTGCATGCCCATCAAGAAGCCAAAAAAGAACAGGAAGACACAGATCGCGATGACTGCGGGACCAGGCGCCAGGAAGAACCCGACGAGTGCGATCCCGAGTACCTGAAATCGCATTCCGAGACCGACGGCGAAGCCCACGGGCAATACCCGTTTTCGATGTTCGATCAGATGTGCGCCGAGCAACGGCGAAAGAAACATTCCCAGATACTGGATCGAGCGACCCAGCCCGACGACGAACTCCGAGCCCGAAAGCAGCATCAGGTAGGCGGGAAGAAAGGTGGGTGCGTTGACGAGGCGGAATCCCGTCTGGCCCAACAGCCCGTGGAGCACGTGGGCGAGAAAATTGCGCGGCAAGTCACGGCGCACCTGCTCCATGTAGGCAGCCTCGTGCTCAGCGGAGGCGTAGTCGGTACTGCCTTCGCCGTTGCTCGGCATTGATCATCACTCCGGGTTACGGCGAAAACGGTTTCTCGACGAATTCATGGTAAACGAGGTCGAGACGAATACGGCACAGGCCTGTCCGCGATCCCCAAGGTCTTGTGGATTTCGGCAGACGGGATGAAACCTAAATCATCGCGCGCAACGAAATCCAACCTCGCTTGAACCGCGGCCCGGGACGCCCCAGTGACGATAAGAGGCGCGCGCTTTCCTTGCGTCGTCGTTCCAGGAGCCGCCGCGAACCACGGGTCCGTCGAGGCTGAACTTCGAGGCGGTCCATTCCCAGACATTCCCGGCCATGTCCAGAGCACCATAAACCGATTGGCCAGCCGGAAAACTTCCGACAGGACTCGTTTGCGCGTATCCGTCGTCGCCCTTCGAGACGTAGGCGACGTCCGCATCGCGACCTGCGATGTTGCCGCGAGGGGGAGCACTCGTGAAGGATACGTTGCCCCACGGATATTTCCGACCATCGGTCCCCCGCGCTGCCTTTTCCCATTCCCATTCAGTAGGAAGGCGCATGCCGCGCCATTCGCAGAAGGCCTTCGCCTGTTTCCAATCAACGCAATTGATCGGATGGATTTCGCGTCCCGACTGGCCCCAATTACAGGCCTCGCCCGTATCGGGCGTTTCGCAACGACCCGTCTCGACACATTCCCTGAACGCCATCACCATGACTTCTGTCACATCGATCTCGAACGCATCCAATCGCCGCGTCTTCCCGGGCCTCTCGACGCTCGCGCATTCCGAATCCAGCTCTTCATTGCATCCTGAATAGAACTCGCCGGCGGGAACCAATACGGTTTCCTCGACGCGATTCGTCCCGAACTGCAACAAGGCGAAGACATGCGGATTTTCCGCAGGCACGTCTCCATAGGCCTCGACGAATGCGAGTGCCCAACTCTGTTTTTCCTCTTCGGACACGACGTCGAGACCCAACAGTGGCTCGAGCTTCGCCCAATCCCTGGCCATTGCGACTCGCCGCTTGCGTTCGCGTTCGACCTTCGCCTTGTGCGCGCGATCGACCTCGCTCCATGCGGCTTCGCGCTCTCGGGCGATCTCGTCGAACTGTCGGTAGGTCAATCCAAACGTGGCCCAGCTTCTCGCCTTCGCCCTCGGAGGCGCATCGGAAGCATCGAATTTCACGACCCTGTCGTATTCCTCGAGCGCGGCCACGTCGAGGGAGCGAAAGTCGAGTTCGACCGAACCTGGATCAAATTCGGGCGGTGCCGCGCTTTCGGAGAGCGGCGGAAGAAGCACGGTCGGCTGGAAGCCCGACGCCGGACGGCGTTCGACCGCGAGACGCTTGACGATCGCGGCGAGATCGGGCGCCGACTCGCCGGCTGACACACCGAAACGCACGGCGCCTGGACCGACCAAGGTCGGCGACTGGCGACGATCCCGAACGAGTGTCTCGAGCACTCGATTCGTGTAGCCCAGCATTTCGTTGGCCGAGATCGAGCCGTCGCGATCGTCGTCAGCCCAACCACGCAGTCCGCCGAGAGCGAGATAACTAAAAGCCGGACGGCCGAGACCAGGAAGCGAGCCGGCATACTGGTCCGAGCGCGCTGCGGTCAACAGAGCGGTTCGCGAATCGACGCTTGCGGCCGTCGATCGCACGACCAGAGGCTGAAGGTCTTTGATCAGCGCCTCCCCACGCGATGTTTGGCCCGAGAAACAGGCGTCGAGCAGGACGCGAATCTCCGCGGCCTCACTTCCTTCGAGTACTTTCAGGATTTCCGACTGACGGACACTGCGGGCCTCGAGGCTGAGCGCCTTTTGCTGCGCATCGAAGCCGACGAGCAGCCCGTCCTTTCCGTCGGGAGCCGGTGCCCCATGTCCGACAAAGATGAACCAGAGTGTTCCGGATGATCCGACACGATCGGCCGCTCGCTCGACCGCGCTCAAGAGTTCCTCGCGCGTTGCATCCTCGTTGACCAGCAGCTGAACACGCTCGATGGGAATCAGCCGTGTACGGGTCAGGTAATCGTACCAATCCAGCGCGTTGTGACGGGCGCCGGCGATGTCGGCGACCAGGGCGTAGTCCTCGATGCCGACCACGATCGCTGCATCGGAGTCCCCTCCTCCAACGGCCGACGCCGGTTCTGCAAGATCAGGCCACAAACCATCGATCGCCAGTTCCCGACGAACGCCTGGATGCGCCGGCTGTGCACGGTCGGCTCGGTTCCGGATCGCAACCTGTGCATTGCGCGGCGACGATCGGCTCGCGCCCGTCGTGTTCGTCACGCCCGTGGGTTTCGGAGTCGCCGACTGACATCCCACTGTGGCGACGCTCAGACCGAGCAGCCCCAGCGAGACGCTCTGCGCGAACCAGCCCAGACTCATCTGCTAACGATCTCGAACGCGATCTGATCGAATGCCCAGAGATCCGGTGCAAGCGCCGCGAGCGGCGCCAAGTAGTCGGAAATCATTCGTCCTGCCTCACCCGGCTCTACCCCACGCAGTCCTTCCGCTGTATGCGGCGAACTGGACAGCGCACTCGCGAGCGGGTCGTGTTCTCCTCGTATCGCGATGACGAGCAGAATCTCCTGGGCGCGACGCTGGCCAGGCGCGAGTTGGCCCACGATCTCGACCTGCGGCGCGGCAACGGATCCCGTGTCGGGTCGCGGCGGAAAGATCAGACTCTCTCCGCGACCGATGGCCGTTTGCGGAAGAAATCGACTCGGGAATACGATGCGGACACCATCCGGTGTCAGGTTCAGCCCATAGAGTCGGGCAGCGCGAGTCGATCGAATCCGGACCTCGATCGGCTCACCGACAAAGATCCTGGTTGCGTCCATATCGAGGGCGATCTCGAATCCGGGATCCCGACGCGCGCTCCGATCGAGGACCTGAGCCTGCATCACAACCCGAAACACGAAACCCACGCCGCCGGCGAGCGGTACGATCGACTCCTCACTGATTCGCTCGTCCACGACCAGCCCATCGGCCCGCGTTCGTGTCAAAGTCTCCAGCAAGCTCTCCGCGTCGGCCCCGGCCAGGCGATCCAGGAGAATCGTCGAAGATTCGACCTGAACGCCGGAAATAAACTCGACAGCCATGCGTCGCGCCCTACGCCGCGCTCGCAATGCCGCCGCATCCGGCGTCTCGCTACCCGAAGACAGCACAGCCGCTCTCACCTCGACCCAACCTGGCCGCCCGAGCGAGTCGATCCGTTCCCAGTCGAGAGTCTCGCCAACGATGAGGTCAGATCTGGCCTCGACGAGCGAATCGGTCGGAGACATGGGCTCGGACTGGCGCACGGACGTGGGTGTCGAGTTTTGATTCGAGGCCGCGCAGGAGACACCGACCAGAAAAAGGGCCAGGCTCACGCCCAGGCAAGCCCAGAGCGCTGCCTTGCGATGCATTTCTCGATGGATCTGAATCAACTGGGAGCCCTCTCGAATCCCAGCATAGATCCGCGGAAGCAGGGTCGCATGACACCGGACCCGACGACGACGCCCAGATGTTCTCAGAGAAGCGGGGCATGCGCGGCGGTGGCCATCGAGGAAACAGAAACCGAAAGGAGGTGCAACGGAAAAAATGGTAGCGGTGAGTGGACTTGAACCACCGACCTACGGCTTATGAAGCCGTCGCTCTAACCGACTGAGCTACACCGCCCCTATTCAGTTCCCATTTTGCTGGGCGCGCATTCTAGCAGCTATTCCGTGGACTCATCGATGTCCATCTCGATGTCCACCTCTTCCTCGAGAATCTGGGTAATGGCCTCTTCGAGCGCCTCGATTCGATCGATCAACTCCTGGAGATTCTGCGAAGCAGCCGGCGCAACGCCCTCCGACACCGGTACAGAAGAGGAAATGTTTTCCCCCTTCGCGAAGCGGCTGACCTTGCCCGCGAGATCGTCGAGGTCGGGGATGATTTCTCCGATGCTGCCCGAATGCACGAAGATCTCTCGTAGCGGTGTACGTCCCTTGCTCTCATCCGTCGGCGCGCACTGTACGTCGAGGCTCGCGCCCTGCCCGAAGCGTGTGAACGAACCGTAGAGAACGAAATCCGCGCCGGCCTTTTTCGCGACCTTGAGGGCCTCGACGCGGTCTGTCGTGCCGCGACCGGCGTCGCGATGGCGAACGAGTTCGAGACCACCAATTCGCGAAAAACGGGCTGTCAGCATATCGGAGAGCCCGTCGCGCACATATTCTGGATCCTCGGCGCTGTGCACCACGATCGGCAGCAGCAGCAGCTTTGGAGTGCCTTCGGCCGCAATCGCCTGGTCCGAAGCCGCACCTAGGACGGCGAGCGAGAAGACCAGAATGCAGACGCCTGCGCGACTGGGTCGAAGTTGCTCGAAAGACATCCCTGAATCTCCCTCACCCGCCTGAAACGTCGGGCGGCAGGATCTTCTGGGATCCGCATCCGAGCGTCAAGCGTCGATGGGCGTGGTCTCTGGAATCGGTCCCTGGCTCGGCAGGCGAACGTGGAACGTCGCACCCTCTCCCAGGGTGCTCTCCACTTCGATCGACCCACCATGATCGGCCACGATCTGATGAGAAATCATCAATCCCAGGCCGGTTCCCTTGTCGGGATCTTTTGTCGTAAAGAAGGGATCGAAAATGCGCTCGAGATCTTCCTCGGAGATCCCCTCGCCGGAGTCCTGGAAGCGGATGCGAATTCCTGTCGGCTCGGCGGGCGAACCGTCTGAATCGACCGAAATCACGATCGAGCCCCCGGCCTGGCTGGCCTGGATCGCATTGAGTGACAGATTCAGCACGACCTGATGAATCTGATCCCGCACGACCTCGATCTCTGGCAGCGAGTCCGCAAGTTCGAGCTGAACCTCGACCCCCGCGCGTTCCGTTTCTCGATGCAGCAGGCGAATCACCTGCTGGGCCACCTCGCCGACGTTCACGGCCTCGCGCGACAGAGCGGCCGCCGGTCCACCACGACCCAGCCGGCTCATCGATTCGACGAGCCCACGAATTCGTTCGAGCTCGGCGCACGCGAGTTCGTGGTACTCGCCCCAGAAGCTCGGATCGTCGGACTCGCGCTTCTCGGGAGCCAGGCTCAGAAAGGTATTCAGGGAAACCAGCGGATTGTTGATCTCGTGTGCGAGTCCCGCGGCCAATGTGCCGAGGGTTCCGAGTCGATCGACGCGACGCACCTGAGCACGTGAGCGCCTCAATTCGTCGACGAGCTGGGCGTTCTCGATCGCAATGACTGCCTGCATCGCCAGGCCTTCGATCAGCATTCGCCCATCGGCTCCGAGGCGTTGTCCGCCACGTCGGTTGTCGACCGCCAGCGCGCCGACGACCCGCTCCTTGCCGATCAGTGGCACCACGAAAATCTCCTCCGCAGAGACCTCCGTCAGCCAGGCGCGAACGGGCGCTTCGAGCTCCGCGGCCTCGTCGCCGTGCAGCATCTGCGAGTCGCCCTTATAGAGTGGGTCGAGGAAGATCGGTGCCGATTTCTCGTCGAAACTGATCTCTCGCAGCCGTCCAGCTACTTCGTCATTCGGCTCGGCAGCCGCGAAGCGTAGATTGACCGAATTCGCGTCGCAGAGCATCAACGCACAGCCGTCGAAATCGAGTTCCTCGCGCAGTGCAGAAAGCAGTGTTTCGTAGAGCCGCCCGCGGTCGATGTCGCGATGGATCGTTCGCGAGAGCCGATTCAAGATCATCAGCTCTTCGAGCAGCGTCGCACGTTCGGCCTCGAGTGCGTAGGACTCGATCGCACGCCGAACCGTGAGCCGCATGTCCTCGGGCTCCCACGGTTTCGGCAGGTAGCGATAGATATTCCCATCATTGATGGCGTCACCGAGAATCTTCGCGTCTCCGTAGGCCGTCACGAGAATCCGCACGACCCCCGAGTCGAGTTCACGAACGCGGCGCAAGAACTCGACCCCTTGGATGCCCGGCATCTTCTGATCCGACAGAACGACAGCGACCGGATGCTGCGAAAGCAGCTCGAGCCCCTCCTTCGCGTTGGTTGCCGTCAGGACCGTGAAGTCGCGCCGGAAAGTCAGCTCGAAAATGCGAAGATTGTCGGGCTCATCGTCGACATAGAGCACCGGATATTCGCGATGATCCAGTAGTCGGGTCGGCTTCGGTCGCATCCGGGACTCTCACAGAGAAGGATTCGTCGAAACGCTGGACGTTTCTGGACAGGTCCCCTCCGTACGGGGGGTCCATCGTTTGTCCAAATTCGGCATGTTTCGTGGTCGAATTGAGACAAACCTCGCCAGCCCAGGGTTTTCCAGCGAGTCTGCCGGGCAGCGACCGGCAACGGATGCGCAACCAAAACTTCAAGTAATACTCGAAGGTTCGAGGGCGGCTGAAATCGAGGCATCCTCGGCCGGAACGACTAGCCGGCGGCGATCTGCCTGATCTTGACACCCGCCTCTGCCAGCAAGTCGAGGGAGACCTTCCCGAGTGGATATTCACTCTGGAAAACCACCTCGGCGAGGCCCGCGTTGATGATCATCTTCGTACACTGCAGACAGGGTGAGAACGTCGTGTAGACCGTCCCACCCTTCAGTGACACGCCGTGATACGCGGCCTGGGTGATCGCATTTTCCTCGGCATGGGAACACAGACACTCGTCGAGTCGAGTGCCCCCCGCTGCGAGATCATTGCAGCGGGGACAGCCGCCTTCGTTGCAGTTGGTCGTCCCACGCGGTGTGCCGTTGTAGCCGGTCGAAATGATCCGCTTGTCGATCGTGACGACCGCGGCGACCTTGCGCTTCACGCAGTTGCTCCGCGAAGCGACGGTGCGTGCAATATCCATGAAATAGTCATCCCAGCCGGGCCTCGAAAACGCGAGATTCTTGCGAACCCAGGCCTCGATCTCCGCCTGGAAGGTCTCCAGCGTTCCGTCGTTGGTCAGCGTGAAGCTCGCCTCGTCCTGGACTCGATCGAGCTGCTGCGCATTCGGATCGTCACTGCCTCTTTCTCTCGCTTCCAGCTGCTCGAGTTCCTGGACAGTTTCGGGATCACCTGGACGACCCCGTGCCTGCATGCGTTCGAATCGAGTCTCGAGCTTCGCGTCGATCCAGACGAGATGAAAATCCTGGCCGCAATGCCGCAGAATCTCGACCTCGACCGGATGGCGAATCGAATCGATCGCGTAGTTTCGATCGGGTTGGAGCTGCCGGACCAGGCGCTGAGCGAGAGCGCCGGGGCCTGATTGGCGGCGCATCTCCTGCCCGACCTCGATCATTCGCTCCCGCGTCTCCGAGAGCCCACGAACCGCTAGCTCCTGCCGGATCGCATCCGAAAGCGAGTAGACGGTAAAGCTGCGCGCCTCCAGAAAATCGACGAACTCGCCCTTGCCCGCCCCGTTTCGCCCAGCGACTCCAATAATCATGGCGTCATGGTCCCCGATCGCGAGGGGCCGGGTCAAGTGGTATCCGGTCGGCAAACATCGTTGCCCTTCGATCCACAATCTGGCAGCCTGCGGCCATGCGGGTCTTTGTCACCGGCGCGTCCGGGTTCGTGGGACGAAGGCTCATGCGTCAACTTCGCGGGGCCGGCCACGATACCCATGGTGCAGACCGGGAAGTCGATGTCACCAATCTCGTCGCGATCCGGCGTGCCCTCGAGCAGCATGTTCCGGAGGCCATCGTTCATCTTGCCGCGATGAGTAGCGTCGCGACGTCATGGCGCGAACCTCACCTCTGTTATCAACAGAACTTCGTCGGAACCCGCACCCTCCTGGCGGCGGCCCACAGCGCATGCCCCGACGCCCGCATTCTTCTGATCGGCTCGGCAGACCAATACGCCGCGACCACACCGGCGGCCGAACTCATCGACGAGACGACACCGCTGCGTCCCCGATCACCCTCTGCGCGAACCAAGGCGGCCGCCGAGTTCCTCGGAATGTCGGCGGTCCGGCGTGGCCAGGACGTCGTACGCGTGCGCGCGTTCAACCACACGGGCGCGGGACAGCCCGATCATTTCGTGGTTTCGAATTTCGCACGGCAGCTCGCGCGAATCAGGCTGGGCCATCAAGAACCCGTCATGCGCGTCGGCAATCTCGAATCGGTACGAGACTTCCTGCACGTCGATGACGTCCTCGCGGCCTATCTGGCCCTGCTCGATCCACAGATCCCAGCGGACACCTACAACATCGCGAGCGGACGTTCGACGAGTATCCAGGAAGTACTCGACCGGCTGATCGAAATCGCCGAGATCGAACCACGCGTTGAGTCAGACCCCGATCGCTGGCGAGAAACGAATTGGCTGGTCGGCGACGCCTCGCGGCTCCGATCGGCGACGGGCTGGCAGCCCACTATTTCTCTCGAGGCGATTCTGCACGAGCTCTACGAGGACTGGCTCTCGAAGGAAGCCAGCACTTGAGAGACCAACGGCGCAGAACCTGGCCCGATCATTCGAAAGCCAGACAAAGACCCACCCAGCGACCAATCGAATCTTCGCGGCTTCGCCTGCCAATCTCCGTTAGCCCTTCTTGCAGAAAGCGCGCGGAGACTTCTTCCACATCCTCTTCGAGGAGCCCCGCCAGCACGAGCCGGCCCGACCGATCCGTTCTGTCTGCCAGCGCTGAGGCGATGGGCAGCATCTCGCGCTTCAGCAGATTGGCGAGGACGAGTGGATATCTCTCTTCCGGCCTTCCGAGTGCATCGATGGGACCCGCAAAGAATCGCACCTTGGCGTCGATTCCATTGCGACAAGCCGCAATGCGCGCGGCTTCGATTGCGACCGGATCGAGGTCGAATCCGACGGCGCTCTTCGCGCCGAGCGCCACTGCGGCCAGCGCGAGCACGCCGCTCCCTGTACCGACGTCGAGCACGCGGTCAAAGGCGCCCGCTGCATCGCTGGGTTCAGACAATATGTCGATCCATTCCAGACAGAGACGAGTCGAAGCATGCTCACCGGTCCCAAATGCCTGTCCGGGATCGATCACGATCTCTCGCTGGCCCGGTTCGAGTGCGACATCGATAAAGGGCGGACGCACGAGAAGTCGTTGTGAGATCCGCAGTGCTTCGAGGCCTTCCTTCCACGCATCGCTCCAGTCGACATTGGGCAGCGACTCTGCGGATTCGACTTCGGTCGAACTCGCTGCCGCCTCGATGACGACAGCCCGAACTGCCTCGATCCGATTCGAGTTGGCGTAGATGCAGGCCCGAAAGCGTCCGTCTTGCTCGCTTTCTTCCGCGCCCTCAGCGCCGGCCTCAAAAGCCGCCGCGAGCAGAATTTCCCGTTCGACCGCAGCGCTCGACGTGACCCCGAACCGTCGATATTCATCCGCCATGCCTCACCGCCTCACCAGGACAATCGCGTTTCTCGTCCTGCTCATGTTGTGCAACAGCGGCTGCTATTACGGTCATCTCGCTTCCGGACAAATCAAACTCCTCTGGCGGCGACAGCCGATCAACGAGGCGATCGAAGACCCTGCTCAAGACGAGGAGACACGCGAACTCCTTCGACTCGTAGGCTCCATACGAAGCTACGCACTCGATCTCGGCCTCCGAGTCGACCGGCAATACACGAGTTATGTCGATTGGCCCGGAGATCGAATCGTCACCACGCTCGTACGAACACGACCGGGTTCGCTCGAAGCCGTGCCCCATTGGTTTCCGATTGTCGGCGAGCTTCCCTACAAGGGCTACTTCGATCAGGGCCGTGCCGAGACCGAGGCGGAACGTCTGCGAGTCGAGGAGGGCTTCGACGTTTGTGTCAGCGCAATCACGGCCTACTCGACGCTCGGTTGGTTCGACGACCCGGTCACCTCGCCCATGCTCACAAGAGGGGCTGCCAGTCTGGCTGAAACACTCTTCCACGAGTGGGTTCATTCGACCGCGTTCTTTCCCAATGAGATCGATTTCAACGAGAGCGTGGCCCAGTTCATCGGTCAACAAGCCTCCATTCGTTTCTTCGAGGACGTTTCCCTGGAGTCGGCGCAAAGGCTACCCGATGCTTCCCGCGTTCGAGACGCCATCGAAGATCGGCAATCGATCGACGAGGTGATCCAGACCTTTCACGACCTTCTGCTCGAGATTCAGGATGCCGACGACCGTGTCGCGCTTCGGGCCGTCGCCGAAGCAGCGGTTCGGGGGGAGCTGGCCGCCCTCCCCCTGCGCGTGCTCGACCCGGAACGCGTGGCATCCGGAGCGAGGCTTTCGGATGCCTGCCTGGCCCTGCGAGGAACCTACGTTCAGGATCTTCCACGACACGCTCAATTGCTCAGGGAACTCGACGGCGATCTCGAAGCAATGATCGCGCGCCTCACCGAGTGGGCCGACAGCGATCAACCCACCGAAGATTTCTTTCGTATCGATACAGCGAAGGAAATCGATCGATGACGGCCTTCCCTCGATACCCGATCAGTTCAATGGCCGATCAGTTCGACCACACCTTCCTGCACGAGGCCACGGAAGACCGCTAAACAGGCCTCGGCATCGACGAGGGCATCATGCGCGCCCTCGATCTCCTTGCCCGTGTAGTGCAGATAGGCCTCCGCCAGGGTCGGCCACTTATAGCCGTACTTGCCAGGCAGCTTCAGAACGTCCGTCGAACTTTCCTTCGTGCAGACCGTCTGCCGACCGTCCATTCGATGTGGTTTGTCACCCAGTCGGTGGAGCGCCGTTTTCATGATCGACACGTCGAACGAGAGATTGTGGGCGACGATGATGTCCGCCTGGAGACAGATCTGGTTGAAGAGTGAGCATGCGACGATCGGAACGATGCCGTAACGGGCGCAATCCTCTTCGCTGATGCCGTGCGCTTCGCGCGCCCCGGGGTCGATCCGCACCCCCTCGTTCAATTGCACGAGGAACGAATGGCGTGCGTGCGCCTTCCAATCCTCGGTGTCGATCAGAATCATGCCGAGCTGGATCAGATCGGGCTGACTCGGATCCTCCGGAGGCTTCCGAAACTCGACCATGCCCGTCGTCTCGGTATCGAAGATGAGTGCTTTCACGGGTCCCCCTGCGAGCCCGATCCGCAGATCGCGCCCCACTGCGCTGCTCACTACGGTGTTAGCACAAGGATCCTAGAAGACTCAGGGGGATGGTTCGACCTCGGCCGGAATCGCGCCACGTGCGGGCAGTGAACGAAACTGTTCGACGGCGGCCAACAAGGCCGGTGCGACCAGTAGATCGGCCAGGAAGGCGACAGCAGCCGCGAAGGCCGAGAGCAGCCCGAAAATCCGAAAGTTGGTCATTTCGCTGAGACCGAATATCGAGAAGCCCGCGACCAGTACGAGCGACGTAAAGAGCAGTGCAGAACCCGTCGTACGCATCGTCTCCCGGACCGCTCCTTCGAGATCACCGGTCTCCTCGAAGTAGCGATGGAACTTGTGCATGAAATGGATCGTGTCGTCCACAGCGATCCCGATCACCATCGCTCCGACCATCATCGTCGTCGAGTCGAGGGGAACACCAAGCCATCCCATGATTCCCAGCACAGCCACCACCGGCATCAAATTGGGAATCATGCTCACGAGGCCTCGTCGAAGGCTTCCCAGCAATAGCATCATGAGGGGCGTGATCACGATCAAAGCGAACGCGTACGAGCGCATCATGCTCCGAATCATCGAATCGAAGATCTCTGCGAGCAGCATCATCAGACCCGTCAGCTCGAAGTCTGCGCGATCGCCGAGTCGTCTCTGCAGGAGCCGATCGACCTGCTCGAGGAAGGCTGGGAAGACCAGCGCATCACAGAACGGCACCCGTAGATTGAGCCGTGCGATCCGGAACTCGGAATCCACGAGCTTCTCCGTGTCTTCGCTGCCGCTGTTCTCGAAAAGCAGGAGCTCCTGCGCCACGGCCTCACGCGTTTCCGGTATCCGACGCATCTCTGATCGATTCTCATTCAGGGCTTGATGCGTCTCACGAACGATGTCGAGAATCGAAACCGCTTTCCCGATCACGATCGGATCGGCTGCCAGGTTCTCAATCTCCCAAGCGGCACGATCGATCTCGGCGAGGGTAGTCGGGTCGTAAAGGCCTCCGGCCACTCGTGTATCGATGACGACATCGAGACTGACGGAGCCACCCAGCTTCTGATCGATCGCATTGAAGTCCGAGCGGACCCGATCGTCCTCGGGAAACCAGATCAAGCCGTTATGGCTGAAGCTGGTCTGAAGCGCACCCAGTACAGCGAGGATGATGAGCAGGGAGGCGGGCAAAAGAATTCGATAGGGTGAGCGTGCAGCAAAGGTCCCGGCGGCGACCAGGAATCCCTCCAATGGAAACGTCCCCCTGCCGATCTGACCGAGCTTCGGGCGCGGCATCGGAAATATCGCGATCAGGGCCGGCAGGAGCACCATCGTATACACGAACGCGAGTGCGACACCGACTGGCGCCAGAAAGCCGAGCTGCGTAAGCGAGGCCATCTCCGCCATGATGAAGGATCCCATTCCGACCGCGGTCGTCAAGCTCGTCATCAGCACCGCAAGCCCCGAATGGCCCAACGCGTGCGCGATCGAGTCGGCCTTGCTTTCCCCGTTCATCCGCAGCCGATACACGATCGCCAGAATATGCACGGCATCGCATACGCCGACGGTCAACAGGAAGACAGGCAAGATCTGGACGGAGGCCGAACCCGGAATTCCCATCGCGACCATCAGGCCAATCGTCGCAGTCATGGAAAGCACGACCACGAGGAGCGGAAGAACGACTCCGCCGACTCGACGAAAGAGCATCGCGAGCACGACACACATCAACACGAGCGTCGCCGGAATGAAAACCCCGAAATCCCTCGTCATCGCGTGATTCAATCGGTACGTCATCACGAGGGCACCGGCGAGGTGCAGTTTGAAATCCGGCGCTTCGAAACGATCGATGATGCGAAACAAGCTCTCGATGACCGCATCGCCCTCTACGTCGGTGAGATACCCTTCCTTGACAGACTCGACGCCGTCCTCATTGTCGAACCCCGTCAACACATCGTCCAATTCACCCTGATTCGTGTAGGTGTTGGGCGTAATCGTGATGGCAGTCATCCTGGCATCTTCAGACACGAGTGCATTCAGGTAGAGCGGATTCGTCATCACGTAGCCACGAAGCCGATCGAGGTCCCCGATCGTCTGCGGCCATCGTTCGAGGAGTTCCTCCACGACCAGCTGACGTTCTTCGCCTCGGGTCACCCTGGCGTTCAGCAGACTGTCGACTTCTTCGACATAGGGAACCTCGGCTTCGATCACCTCATGCAGCTCGCGTAGGCGCTCGAGAAACTCGAAGCTGAACAACTCCGGTGCCTCGATTGCGAGTAGCACCTGATCGTCTCGCCCGAACTGGTCACGAAAATCGTTGTAGGCGATGACCGCAGGATCGTCGGGGAGCAGAAAAGAATCCGTCGAGTTGTCCACCGTGAGGCCCGGCAGAAAACTGACCAGCCATCCCGTCACGAGGACACTGCTGGCGAGTGCGCTCCAGCGATTCCGATAGACGAAATAGCCCCAGCGCTCGAAGCCTTCCTCGATCCAGTTCCGCCAATTTCGATCTGGCAGATCAGCGCTCGCCACTTCGTTCATCCCCTATCCGCCATTCGGGAGCTTGCATGCCCGCTATCGTCACGACGCCGGCGAAAGTACAGCTGCGCTCGAACGGGGAAACCCGTCAGCAACGATTTGTGGCGGGATGCCGGACGGGCAGCAGAGCCTTACACCCAAATAATGCCCCTTTTCGATAGGCCGAATCTGAGCTTTACTGGCCATCGAGTTCGGGGAATACCCATCGAAACGGGGCACGCACACAGGGAGATCGAATTGATTGGTGAGCATCGCGTAGCACCCCCTCGAGCCACGACCGAGCCGTTCATCCGCGCCATCATGATCTCCGCGACGATCGCGCTCACAATCGTGCCCGGATCTGCCTTCGCCGATGAACCGAAAGCCAGAGAGATCATGGTTCAGGTCGACGAACGGGACGATGGTGACAATCAGACCGCCAATCTCCTGATGACCCTCATCGACAAACGCGGTAAGCAACGCGTTCGCGAGTTGAGTTCCTTTGGCAAGGACAAGGGAGAGGACACCTACTCCATGATCTTCTTCCTGAGTCCCGCCGACGTACAGGACACGGGTTTCCTCACGTATGACTACGACGATGCGGACCGAGATGACGACCAGTGGCTCTATCTCCCGGCACTCAAAAAGACCAAGCGCATCGCGGCGAGCAACAAGAGCGGGAGCTTCATGGGCTCCGACTTTTCATACGCGGACATGACTGATCGACCGATCGAGCGGTATGACTTCACGCTTCTCGATGAGAGTGAGATCGGTGGGCACCCGGTCTGGGTGATTCAATCCGTGCCAACCACCAAAGAAGAGATCGACGAGACCGGCTACACCAAATCGATTCAGTTCGTTCGCAAGGACAATTTCGTCGCGATCCGTGCCAAGATCTGGCTCAAGAAGGGGAGCCGGAACAAATACATGGATGTCAAGGAACTCGAGCAGATCGATGGGATCTGGGTTCCCACCATGGTGACCATGACGACCAAAAAGGGCAAACAAACCCTACACAAGACGCTCCTGCGGACGTCTGACGTCAAATTCGATCAGCCGCTCGACTATGACTCCTTCACAGTCCGCGGGCTCGAAGCTGGCCCTTAGTCGTCGGTCAGTCGTGGCGGATCGCCTTCCTTCCGCAGAGCTCGATCCGCTCACGGCTCTCACAATCCTCGTCCTCGCGATCCTGCTCAACCTGGCCTCCAGCACGATCGCCGGCATCGCCCTGGCGCAGGACGAGACCGGCGTCGATCTCGATGATCTGATGGGTGGCTTCGAAGATGATTTCGAGCCCTTGGAAGCCGAACAACCCGTTGACGAGACCCCGAGCTGGCTGGCCGGCCTTCCCTTTGGTGAATGGATCCACGAGCAGGTGGATCTCAGCGGATCGATCGCCGCCGGAACCGTCTACAGCTACCGCGATCACAAGGTCAACCACGGCGACGAGCTCGGCCAAACGACCTCCTACAACAATGTCACCCGGCTCGATATCGACGGCTTTCTCCAACTCGACGTTCAACTTCCCCACGATTGGCAGATCCGCGCCGAAGCCATGGGCTGGTACGACTTCATCTATCGAATCAAGGGCCGCGATCAGTTTGGCGGCGAAGTCCTCGACGTCTACGAGTGGCAGGTCGATACAGGCGAGGTCTATCTGACGGGCCCCCTCCACAAGAAGCTCGATCTGACGATCGGCCGCAAGATCGTCAACTGGGGGCGATCGGACACTTTTCGAGTGGTCGATGTCATCAACCCGCTCGACAACAAGGAGCCAGGCCTCGTCGACATCGAAGATCTCCGCCGCCCCAAGGCGATGCTCAAGCTCGATGCGACCTCCGGGCCCTGGAGCGCGCAGTTTCTCGTGATCCCCGAGAATCGATACGACCGCAACCCGCCATGTGGCAGTGACTACTTCCCCGATCAAACCAACCCCGCCATCGGCTGTGTGTCTATTCAGAGACACGGTCGCAGTGACTTTTCAGGGTCACCGGGACTGGCGGGGAAGATCGACGGTCGCTTCAGTGGCTGGGATTTTTCGCTCTACGGGGCCTACGTAGACGAATCGAGTCGGGTCATCGACTTCTCGGGAGGCCGTCTGCGCGGCGAGGCGAATCGTGTTGGACTTCTCGGGACCGGCGGCAATTGGACCCAAGGCGCATGGCTCGTCAAGGCAGAGTTGGCCTGGTTGACGGAAATCCAGGTCTTCCGGCTCAACAACGGAATCCCGCTTCCGAGCGACAGCGAGGATCGAATCGACAGCATGCTCGGCGTCGAATACTACGGCCGCGACAGCCTCACGATCGTACTCGAAGTCGTCAATCGATATCTGCTGGAAAAGCCGAAAGGTCAGTCGTCGGATCTACTGACGTCGAGGAACCGCATCGAATCCAGTATTCGCATTTCGCGCCCCTTCTTTCGAGAGCGGTTGAACGTGACCGCTCTTGCGGTCGGTTTTGGCGAGCGTCTCCAGGACGGCGGAATCGTCCGTTTCCTCGGCGACTATGAATTGACCGACGCCTGGAAGGCCGAGGCCGGAATCATCTTCTACATTGGTGGCTCCGAGCCCGGCCTCGGGGCCTGGGACAAGAACGATCGGCTCTACGCCGAGATCAAATACAGCTTCTAGAACGATCGGCTCTTCCTCGCAACTCGCATGCGCTATGCGCTGTGCGCTGTGCGCTGTGCGTTCGCCGCGCTTCTCTTGCGCATGGACGGTGCGTAGGGTCTGCCTGCTGCTTGCCGATCGGCATTCTGTCTCGCGACCCAGGTCCGCAGCGGGGGTGTGTTCGGTCTCTCATGACAAGACTCCATGCGGCCGAAGCACCCTTAGCAGGGAGCATCTCACGCGATGAACAGTTCGAAGCACCTGGAGAATTGGACCGCACGACAGGTTTCGACCGCCGCCTCGGGCATGATCAGCGAGATAGAGCGCGTCGTACATGGAAAAACCGATGTGATCCGCAAGTCTGTCGTGTGTTTGTTGGCACGTGGACACCTCTTGATCGAGGACGTCCCCGGTGTGGGCAAGACGACTCTGGCACAGGCCCTCGCACGCTCCGTAGATGCAGAATTCCGACGTATCCAGTTCACGAGCGATTTATTGCCCGGCGACCTGACGGGCATCTCGATTCCCGATCTAGCCGGAGTGGGCGCGGCTGGTGGCGCCTCTGGTGATGGTGGCGGTATAGCCCCGAGTTTTCGATTTCAGCCCGGTCCCCTTTTTGGAAACCTCGTACTCGCCGATGAAGTGAACCGCGCGAGCCCCAAAACGCAATCCGCGCTGCTCGAGGCCATGAGCGAAAACACCGTCAGTGTCGACGGTGTGAGCCACGCCCTACCCGACCCCTTCTTTGTCGTCGCGACACAGAATCCGCTCGAGCACCATGGCACGCATCCTCTGCCCGAGAGTCAACTCGACCGATTTCTCATGCGGCTTTCACTTGGCTATCCCGATCGCGAACACGAAGCGCGAGTCCTCGCACAGGATCCCAGTGTCCACGTGCTGCCCGGGCTGAAGCCAACGCTCGCGATCGATGATCTTCGCAGCATTCAGGCGGCGGCCGACAGGGTCAAATTCGAGGAGAGCCTGCTCGCCTACCTGCTGAACCTGGTCGACGCAACACGACTCCACGAAGGGCTCTCCCTCGGCGTTTCCACCCGTGGCGCCCTGTCTCTACGACGCGCGGCTCAGGCAAGCGCGTTGATCGACGGGCGGGACTACTGCATCCCGGAGGACATTCGAGATCTCGCAGTCGACGTGCTCGCACATCGAGTCAGTGTTCACGTACGCGGCGGGCTCGCGCCTGAAGCCGAGGAATCCCGATGGATCGTCAGTGAGATCGTCGATCGGGTCGCCGTTCCGCTCTAGTGGCCAAACGAAGTTGGCTTCGACCACCGCGATCACTGCGCGCCACGCGCGCAGGCTGGTGCTTCATCGCCATCATCTTCGGAGTTGGCTTTGCCGCGCTGAATACCGGCAACAATCTCCTTTACCTCGTTCTCGCATTGATGCTCGCGTTTCTCGTGCTGTCGGGATTGCTTTCCGAGGCGTCACTTCGCGGCATTCACATCGATCGCCTGCTACCTCGCGAGATCTTCGCAGGCAGTCCTAATCGAGTCGTCCTACGCGTACACAATCGCCAGCGACGAAATGCGGCTTTCGCAATCACGATCGAGGACCAGTTCCACACGGACTCGGGAATCGAAGTGGCGGGTCGAGCCTTTGCGATGCGAATCGGGCCCCAGTCCGCGGAGGATCGAAGCTATCTCTTCGAACCTGAATGCCGAGGCGAGTTTCAATTCGAGAGTTTCCGTGTCTCGACCCGATTCCCATTCGGTCTCTTCGTCAAATCTCGCGAGCTCGACCAACCCGAACACACGATCATCTACCCCAGCGTCCAACGGGTATTCCTCGACGACCGGGCGAAATTGCCCGACGCCGAGGACGAAGATCTGTCGGGCAAGTCGAACGATGGTGACGAGATTGTGGGGCTGAGGGAATTCGAGCCGGGAGATTCCGTCGTACGGGTTCACTGGCGAAGTAGTGCTCGCGCGGGACGACTGCTGGTCGGCGAACGAGAGGGTCTAACCGGAGCCGAATTCGAAGTTCGACTGCGACTCCCGACCGGTACGCCCGACGACCTGGTGGAGGAGCGGGTCTCACAGGCCGCCTCGGAGGTCGTGACCCATCTCGAAACGGGCTCCCGCGTGGGGCTCCGTTCCAGGCTCTTTTATTTTGCACCCGCCGCGGGCCATGCCCACCGCTCGGAGCTTCTCCGCTTTCTCGCCCAGGTGATGCCCGACGCGACGGACGCAACAGAGTCCGAATTTCGAGAAGGCTCGCCATGAGCCAACGCGAGTTCAGAGCCGTCGTCGACGGACCGCGTCCCGCCGCCGCCTGGCTGATGTCGCTCGTCGCAAGCGGAACGCTCTGGGCCACGGAGCAGCTCCCCTTCTGGGTCATCTCGGTTCAATGTCTGGCATTCAGCGTGAGCTTCGCGACGCGAAGGAACCCACCCGCTTTCCGAAAGAGCGCGCTCTGGCTCAACGTGTTCATGCTGGGCATCACGACCGTGACGATCCGATCTGCCCTGGACGGGAACCCGGCAACGATCTCCCTTGCCTACTTTGCCGCTCTGGCGCAGGGACTTCAGCTACTCGATGCGCGACCACGCAAGTCAGAGTTCGTACTCGTGGCCCTTTCACTCTTTCAGGTCATCCTCGCTTCGAACCTCACCGACAGCATCCTCTTTCCCCCGTTCGTCCTGGTCTTTCTGGCCACGGTCACGTGGACGCTACTGGTACACACGCTGTCGATGGAAGCCGCCGAGGCCGGAGATCCAGCCGCCATTTCCGCAGCGATGACACCCGACCTGAGGCACATGACGATCGCGGCCACGACCGCCTGCCTCGTACTGGCAGTCGTGCTCTTCGTGCTCTTTCCGCGTCTCAAGACGAATATCTTTCGAGGGGGCGCGGGAACGGGTCTCGCGCTCTCAGGATTTTCTGAGAGCGTCGCACTCGGGGCAGTCGGCAAGATTCGCCTGGACCACTCCGTCGTGTTACGCGTCGAAGCGCTCGATGGCGACCTGCCGCGCCCGGCCAATGCCTATTGGCGGGGGCTCGCCTTCGACGAGTTCGACGGACGAAATTGGTCGATCTCTCGCTCGGAACGAATCGCTGCGAGAAGAGCCGTCAGCGGCATCGGCCGATTCGGCATCAATCTGCGACCGCCTGGCCAAACAGTCACGAGCGCACAACGCATCATTCGCGAACCGGTCGAGGCCGGTGTTCTCTTCGTTCCGGGCAAGATCCAACGCATCGAGGGATCCTTCCAACGACTCGAACGAGACCGAAACGGCGGACTCTATCTGCCGGGGCGGGAAAACGATCGGATCCGATACACGATCTGGTCGAATCCTTTCGAGCGCGACGCCGGGGTTCTTCGCATGGATTTCGCACGGCCGCCGATGGAACCGAGCCCGGGCGGCGAACGCCCCGCAGATCGCTATTTGCAACTCTCAGGCCTCGATCCACGCGTGCACGCACTGGCAGACCGAATTGTCACGGGTGCGGAAAGTGATTTCGATCGAGCCTGGCTAATCCAGGAAAACCTGCGACGCAACGGGCGCTATACCGACTCGCCGCCCGAGCTTGGCGATGACATGATCTCTCCCATCGAAGCCTTCCTGCTCGGTGAGCTCGAGGGACATTGCGAATATTTCGCGAGCGCGATGGTCACGTTGGCCCGCAGTCAGGGATTGCCCACTCGCCTCGTGAACGGTTTTGCGGGCGGTGTCACCAACGAGCTGGGCGGCTTCATCGAAGTCACCCAGGCGGACGCCCATGCTTGGGTCGAGGTTCATTTCGAGAAGGCCGGATGGGTGCGATTCGACCCCACACCGCCGGATCTCCGGCTGCGCGCCAATCATGATCTCTCACTCTGGGCGCAGGTCGGCCAACTCGGAAGTGCCGTCGAACTCTGGTGGTTCCAGCGCGTCGTCGACTTCGACAGCGTGGATCAGATCGGCGTCCTGAGAGGACTCTGGCTCAGCTGGACCGATCGGCGCTCGAAAGCGGCCTCGTCCCCCGATGACCCAACCGAAGCAAAGGGCTCCAACTGGGCGGATTTCATGGCCGATCGAGAGTCGATTTCCTTCATGGTCGGGGGCTCTCTGATCCTGGTGGTCGGCATCGCGCTGTGGCGCCGTAGGCGTGACCCAATCGAATCGAATGTACCCGCGAGCTACCGAAAGGCATTGGGCCTGCTGGCGCGCAGGGGGTTAGTTCGATCCAGATCGGTTTCGGCTCGTGAATTCGCACGCGGCGTCGGCGAGCAACTTCCCGGAGTCGGCAGCGCTGCTTTCGATGAAATTACCGACCACTACCTTGCCGAACGCTTTGGAAGGCGCGCACCGACCGATCTCGCAAACCAACTCGCGGCTCTAAAGGACGCCGTAGATCGGATGAGTCTGCGGAATCAACCGCACGTCCGCTAAGCGTTCCTCAGCCCGCTCGAGCCAGCCGAAGAGTCGTGCCGCCTCCGGCATCGCTTTCACGCCGCCGGTGGGGGTCACGGGCTGAATCACGAGTGGGATCTCGCTCGATACCGAAACGATTCGATCGATCATCGCATCGAGTTCCTCGTCACGAGTGGAGGGCGTCACGACGACCTTCACGTAGACGCCTCCCGCACGCATTGCGACCCGCAAGAACGCTTCGTGCGCATCATGGAAATCGCGTCCGGGCATCGGCGTTTGCCCTGGTCCCCAACGAACATCGCTCGTCAGCTTCCAGTCCATAGAAACGAGATCGATCTTCTCGACGCTCTTCGACAACGCTTCCGAGTGAAGACCATGCGTCTCGAGATAGATGCGCCGTTCGGCCGCGACCAACTCTTCCACGACGGCCGAAACGGCCTCAGGCTGCAACAACGGCTCGCCCCCCGTCAGGCTGATCCATGTCGCCCGGCGCGGCGCGAGCCCTGAGACGATCTCTACGATCGCTTCCGCAGAGACCGGATTGGGCCGCTCGGTGAATTGGCCGCTTCCGGCCCTGTCTTCCACCCGACAGGTCGGGCTCGTTCGCCAGGTGGTGGGCGAGTCACACCAGCGACAACGAAGATCGCAGCCGCCGAAGCGGACGAAGACGGTCGAGCGTCCGACCTCCGGTCCTTCGCCCTGGATGGACGCAAAGACCTCGACCAGGGATGCCTCCCCGCGCGAGTCGAGCGAGGAGGCCGACCTCGAAGGAGACGAGGAAGAGGACGGGGGCCCAGACACGGCGACACTCCCCGCGCTCAGCGCTCGAGCAGAGATCGCCCCATCGCGATCTCGCCGATGACCTCTTCCAATCGCTCCGGATTCCGGCCAAGATCGCGCACCTGGAATCGCGCAACATGATCGGCATCGGGACGTGTCTCGAGCCATTCGAGTTTGTTGGCCAGATGCTCGGCCACTGCCATGTAGTCGAGCGCTCGCTTCCCGTTGATCTCGTCACCACCCAGGATGAAGGTCTCCTCGTCGACGACATGAGCCAGCGACAGGGTCGCCGCGTAACGTTCACGCGCGATCCGTGCACACAGATGAACATCCATGGCCGCTTCGACCTCGAGCACGACCATCACATGTCCACCGAAGTGCACGAGACGGAAATCGTTCTCCGCGACCCAGCCGACCTCTGCCGGGGCGGGCGGAAGCTCTACGAGTGCCGCCTCCTTCGCAAGATCGCTCGGCCTTCCCGCCAACAAGTCCGCGATATCGCCACGGATATCGCCTGTCTTCTCGGCGATCTCCCCTGCGCGCCAGCGCCAGAGTCGGCCCCATCGTTCGAAGTCATGTTGGGTGAAGCGGCCCATCGCCAGATCGACGAGCTTGTCGGAGAACCGGCTTCGACGCGAACACGTCTCGAGCACGAGTGGCAGCGTACTGTCGAGGCCCTCGCCTCCATGCACCGCGTCCGCACCGAGCGAATCGCGAAGGGCAACAAGATCCTCCGGCGGCCACGCCTGCCGGTCGAACCAGCTGAGTCTCCCGCGGTAGAGCGCCGATGCCTGGATCACATCGCGTGCCGGTGACGGACTGAAGCCCACCACGAAGATCGGCGTGTCGTCGCGCAGGTCCGTGGCGATGCTACGGAAGAACGTCATCAACTCTTCTTGTGGATAGACCCACATTCCTTCGAGCTGGCGGATATCACGCGCCAGCAGGATGGCCGACAACAACGAGTCGCGGTCTCCATGCACCAGGATCGCGGCTCGACCCCGCGCTACGGGACGATCCGCCTCGTCGATCTCCTCCTTCCGTGCGCGAAGCCTTGACTCGCGAGCGCGGCGTCGAGCCGACTGCAAATCGTCTTCATCGATCTCTTCCGCATCCTCATAGGACTCTTCCGTAGAATCGGCGACTTCGAAGTCCGGCTCGTTTTCCGTCAATCTCGCCAGGATTTCACTGAGATCATCGGCGTCGACGAGATCTTCCTCCATGATGGCATCCGCGGGTTCGTCGCTCTCCTTCGTGGCCTGATCGTCGTCATCGCCGCTGGCGGCGGCGGGCCTTGGCTGAGAATCGCCCCTGCCCCCTCGTCGCCCCCGTCGAGAGGACCGCCTGGACGAGCTCGATGCCTCGCCGTCCGACGTACTGCGCTCCGGCGGCGCCCCGCGACCGGAATTTCCGGCGGCACCTGGAGCGTCGTCGAGATCCATCAACGAAACTTCTTCAAAGCGCGGCCGCCGCGGCTGGGTTCCTTCTCCGCTGCGGCCCTCTGCGTCCCCGCGCGCCTTTTGTGCGGAATTCTCGGTCCCGGATGTTTCGGCGGCTCCGCCGCGACCACGCCGAGAACGACGACGGCGGCGCCCCTGCCCACCCGTTCCCTCTTCCCCAGAGTCGCGCTCGCCTTGCTCGTCGTCGCGCGGTCCGGCAACCGAGCCCGCATCGCTACGTGGGCCACGCTTCGGCTCGTCGGCCTTGGCGACCGCGTCCGCGGCCGGGCCCGATGGCGGAGTCTGCTCGCTACCGGCCTCCTCGCTCGTATTCGATCGACCGCGACCGCCCCGTCGTCGGCTACGTCGTGGAGTACGAGACTGTGCCCCCTCACCCGTGGCGCTCGAAACCAGATTGACCGAAGCCCCCGACGCGTCGGAAACCTTGCGTAGTTCGTACGCGATCGTCATCGCAGAAAGGGCGCGTTCGAGCCCATCCGCGAATCGCTCGGCGGCCAACAACAAGCGCGGGGCGCCGAGTCGAAGGGGCGGTGCAGTATCGGCAAAGAGCACGGGCAAGAGCGATCCCAGTGGCCCGAGCGCTTCGAGCACAAGACCGAGCCCTGCCCAATCCATCTGCTCGCGTACGGCGACCACGACTGGATCGCCATCGCCATTGACACCGACGGCATCGACCGCAGCGAGATCGGCTCCCGGTACCGGCCAGGGGCATAGGCCCCGCAGCTCTGTTCCACCGGCCAACTGAGCGACGACTCTGCCTCGCAGACCTTCCTCTCCCTCGCGAACCTTGCGATCATTGAGTCGACGGCGAATTTGTCCCTCGAGACCATCGAGGGCACCGGCGAGGTCTGCACCGGCCAGCGGCGTCGTCGATCGTCCGCCGATCTGGGTCTCGAGTACTGCGCTCTCACCGTCCGTACGAATCTCAGCGACCCGACGCGCCAAAACGACCAGCTCGAGCCTGTCGATTCCCACCCGCACAGAACCGCCATGCTTGGCGGCCAGGCCTTCGAGTGCGACTGCGGCCCTGCTGAACGCCGTGCGAGCCTCGACCGCGGGCATCCTCATGGCGAGTTGCGCAGCGCTCGTCGCGAGCACCGTCGCCAGCGGTTCGGCTTGGACGAGTTGTCGACCACTCGCGAGCGATGGCGCCTCCATCGGCTCGACTACATAGGGCGTGCGGCCCAACTGACCGAGCAGGCGCCGGGCAGCGGATGGCCACTGCGGTGCCACGATGACGAGTTGGCCAGCGAACTCCTTTTTCTCCACGGCGAACTGTGCGGCAGAAAGTCCACCCAGCATCGCCTCGGTTGCTGATTTCGGAGAGAACGCGACGATGACCTTCGTGCCATCCGCCCGCTCGCCCTGCCCGATTGCTGCAACCGAGTTGGGAACCTCGGGCTCGGCCCAGGCTTCCAGCGAAGGCACTTCAATGATTCCCAGCTCGAGTATCTTCGGCAGCCATTGCGCCGCATCGATCGAGTTCTGGTTACTCTCGGCCGCGCCGCGTTTGCGTCTAGAAAATCTTCTCATCATTCTCTGGTTCTCCACGCTGCCCGACGTCGACCTACGCTTATGGCGACGGGTCTGACTGGGGCAGCTTTGACTGGTTCAACTGCGGCGTTGGCGCCTACTCGGGGCCAACATCAACGACGGTGAGTGCTAGAGCGCCCAGCTCCACGAGCATCGACGTGGCGTCCTGAATGACACCTTGAAGATCTCCGAAGAGGCGGTCATGGCGCAACACCGCTGACAGCTGATCCACTTGATTCGTAAACTCGAGCACGACGCCGCCGAACAATTTCCGGTCGGTGCGCACATGCTTGACAACTCGATTCCATCGATCGACTGGAATTTCCAGTCGAAAATCCTTGAAGTCCCGCCAATCCTCTGGCAGTTCTTCCCTCTCGAGGCAAACCACGATCTCCGGCGCCGATTTTCCGCGCGTCACACGCCAATGCCGATTCTGCGAGAGCAACACGTGTTCAATCTCCTCGCTTCGTCTCAGTCCGCATCCGTGCTGTCGAGCGCAGATTCCTCGACGACCCGCAGCTCAGTCAGAAAGGCAGCAAAGAGCCCCTCCGTCCGAGCGCGGCTCACTCGCCTCATCACATCCTCGTCGCTGGAGAGCGACTCGGACACCGCAAGCAGATCTCGTGCTCCCGACTCGGCCCCGGTTTGCCACCGAATCCAGGCCATTTCATCCAGGTGGCGCGAAAGCAGTTCCGGCTGTGTTTCCTTCCCAAGTGCCTCGGTCACCTGGTCGAGCCATGATTCGATCGCGGTCGCCCGCGACTCCCCTTCGAGACCCTCCGCGGACTCCCGTCCCTTTGTCATCCATTCACTGACCCAGGCGGTCTTCGGAGGCCAGGGACCCAACCGACCCTCACGAATCTCGGTCAGGGTCGTTTCTAGGCCATCCGACGAGCCCGTGCTGTCTGAAGCCTCATCCGAGACGTAACCAAGGGCGGCCCGCACGAGGTCACCCGGCGTCTGCTCATGATCGAGGTCTTCGGAGAACAATCGGCTGCGCCACTCGACGAACGATGTCGGAAGCGGCCGATCGATCGGCTGTGCGAGGCTCGCGCGTCGCACGAGCGCGCGCAATGGGTCGCGCCCGACTTCGAAGAGTCTTTGGCCGGTTCCTTCGGTCAGACTTCGCAGAAAACCCCGAACTTTGCTGCGTCCGGCGTTGTAGAGCTTGAAATCGAGGATTCCGCGCGTTTCGTCGAAGCGGACTTCGAAGAGCCGCGCGCCACCCGCCGGGTGACTGTCAACCAGATAGCCGACTCGAGCGCCCCGGAAGTCGGGCGTCGAAACATGGGCAACCTGCCAGCGATCATTCGCGCTGCTCACGCGGCGTGTCGATTTCAGCGGCCGCTCGGGTGCCGCCACGTCGATGCCCTGGGAACGGAGTCGATGTCTCGCCTTTCGCAGAAGCTTGCGACCGGCCTTCGCGATCCCCTCGTCCGGGACTGTCAGAAGGACGGCAGCCCCATCATCGACCTCACCCCACGCCAGGATCAGCTCCTCCGCCGCCGCGGGTTCCTCCTGCAGGATCCAGGCAAGCAGTTCTCCCGCTTGTTCTGCGTTCAATTCCTCCAGCAGCCGGTGGGGATCTCCATTGGCTGGTCGAATCTGGTCCGCCAGGCCGCCCAGTTCACTGGCTGCGCGTTCAAGGCTCTCGGGTAGGCTCATCAGTTCTTCTCGATTCGTCCGGGACGACGATCAGGTCGGTGCAAAGGGATCGAGCAGCCTCTTGTGCTCATCCGTCGCAAAGCGATCCGTCATTCCCGCGATGTAGTCCGAAATGGCCCGCATCTGTCCCTCTCGTGCAAATCGCGTATGCACATGTCTGGGCAACAGATTCGGATCATCCCGATAGGTTCGAAACAAATCCCCCACGACCCACTCGGCCTTGCGCGTTCGCCTGAGCACGCGGGGATGATGGTAGAAATTATGGAAGAGAAAACTCTTCAGCTCGCCCTTTCCGAGTTCGATCTCGGGTGAAAAGCCGACCAACGAATCTGTACGCGCACGCAGCACCGCAAGAGATTCCGGCGGATCTTCATCGATCCTTCGACTCGTCTCTTCGATCAGGTCACCGATCAGGGTATCGCCGAGGGCCCCGATCGTCTGCGCGCGGGCCACGGTTTTCGTCATGTCGCCCGCGGTCTCGCGCCGCCGCGCCTGAGCCATCTTCCAGAGCGACATCGAATCCAAGGTCTCGATCGAAAGGATTCCCGAGCGCAGCCCATCGTCGAGATCGTGATGCAGATACGCAACCTCGTCCGCGCAGTCCGCTACCTGTGCCTCGAGCGTACGTTGTGGGTAGAGACGCGGCAGTTCCACGGGATGACTCCAGTGGCAACCGTGTTTGAGGATGCCTTCGCGGGTCTCCGCCGTGAGATTCAGGCCGCTCCAATCTGGGTAATGATCCTCGAGTAGGTCCACGATCCGCAGACTCTGTCGATTATGGTCGAAACCGCCGTCATCCTTCATGCACTCCGCAAGAACCGCCTCACCCGCATGGCCAAAGGGCGTGTGTCCCAGGTCGTGTGCAAGCACGATCGCCTCAGCGAGGTCCTCACAGAGCCGCAGGGCACGCGCGATCGTACGAGCGATTTGCGCTCCCTCGATCGTGTGCGTCAGACGGTTTCGGTAGTGATCGTTCTCGAGATGGACGAACACCTGGGTCTTGAACTCGAGTCGCCGAAAGGCCCGGGCGTGCACGATTCGATCGCGATCACGTTGATAGGCGCTGCGATAGGCGTGCGGAGGCTCATCGACGAGTCGGCCCGCAGAGTCGCCCGAACAGGCCGCCCACGGCGCGAGCATCCGTCGCTCTTCGTCCTCGTACGCCTCTCGTGTCCGCCAACCCATATTCCTGGCCTCTATTCCCCGCTGTCGGCCTGTCGAAGCAAGTCCCGCATCGCACCACGAGAGTCGTCGTCGATGTCATCGAGGGCCGGACCTCGAAGTTCGCTTGCGCTCTTCGGGTCGGTTGCCTTGCGAGCCTGGCCGCCTTGCAACAAGACGTAGAGCGCGACGACTGCCACCAGAAGCGCCCCCACGCCCACGACCCATCGCGCACCGAACATGCTGACCGCTCCCCCTGCTTGCCGGTCTCGGGACCTGGCCAGACCCGACAGTCCGACCAAATACGTCGTCATTCACCGCAGCCGAAAATTTCGAATCTGCCCGATCGACGGAACGCCTCGGCCCGATAGAGCGCCACACCGAGATCGGCGTCGCGGGCAAATTAGCGCCTCAGTCCAACCTCAGCCCAACCTCAGCGCAATCACTGTCCAGTCAATATCCGATCACTGTCCGATCACTGTCCAATGACGCTGCGGCCCATCCGGCCAGAATCGATCGACTGACCGTTTTCGAGACCACTGACCACCTGCTCCCTGGGGGGTAGGGAAGCCCAAAATTACGACCGGGCGGCGGAGCTGTCAACTCGTCGCCCCATGGCCACGCGGTCCGGTCCCCAGCCGCTAATCTGACGAGATGCCAATTCTCCAGCCGCTACCCGAACGCCTACTCCTTGGTCCAGGACCGTCGAATGCCCACCCGAGCGTGCTCGAAGCCATGAGCCGCCCGCTGATCGGCCATCTCGATCCGGAGTTCATTGCCCTGCTCGACCGTTTGAAGACTGGGCTTCGCACGCTTTTCGGAACCGCGAATGCGATGACGCTGCCCATTTCGGCAACGGGCAGTGCGGGAATGGAGGCGGCATTCGTCAATCTCCTCGAGCCCGGTGATCCCGTCGTCGTCGGGGTGAACGGTGTCTTCGGCGGCCGTATGGCCGAGGTCGCTCGCCGCGCCGGCGCGGAGGTGAGCACCGTAGAAGCGACCTGGGGAACCGTCCTCGATGCTGGCCAGATGGCAGACGCCATCGCGCGTGTGCGGCCGAGGGTCGTCGCCTTCGTGCATGCCGAGACCTCGACCGGCGTCTGTCAGCCTGTCGAACCGATTGCCCGGGCAGCGCGTGAAGCCGATGCGATGGTCATACTCGACTGTGTGACCTCGCTTGCCGGTCGGCCGGTCGAACTGGATGCGTGGGGAATCGACGCCGCGTATAGCGGCTCACAGAAATGTCTATCCTGCCCACCCGGATTATCGCCCGTGTCGTTTTCGGATCGCGCGATCGAATTCGTACAGAAACGCAAGGTTCCCGTGCAGAGCTGGTTTCTCGACCTCTCGCTCCTCGCAGGCTACTACTCAGGAGCGAAGCGCGTGTACCACCACACCGCGCCGATCACCGCGACCTACGGTCTCTCCGCTGGCGTCGACCGCGCCCTCGAGGAAGGACTCGAGGCGCGATTCGAACGTCATACACAAGCCGCCGCTCGTCTCATCGACGGTCTCGAGCCCCTGGGCTTCGATTGCCTCGTCGAGGCGGCCGATCGGCTTCCGATGCTCACTTCGGTGCGCCTTCCCGAACGCGTGCAGAGCCTCGGCGAAGCGGCCGTTCGCGCACGGCTGCTCGACGAGTTCGGCATCGAAGTCGGCGCCGGCCTCGGCCCCCTGGCTGGAGAGATCTGGCGGATCGGCCTGATGGGCGAAAATGCACGCCCGGAACCCGTCGACCGGCTCCTCGAAGCACTCCACAAGATCCTCGACTGAAGCGAGGCGCGATGCTCAGCCGCGCAGGGTATTTCCGAAGAGTTCGAAGGTGTGGCGCCAGGCATCCTTTGCCGAAGCCTCGTGGTAGGTCGCTCTTTGATCACAGTGGAATCCGTGGTCCGCGTCATCGTAGACGTGGACCTCGTGCGCAACGCTCGAGTCCTCGAGCGAGCTCCGAATGGCGTTGACGTGCTCCGCGGGAATCAACAGGTCCTTTCCGCCGAAATAACAATGGATGCGCCCGGAAATCTTCGAGGTCCGGCTGAGAGTCGACTCGCCCCCGCCCGGTCCCTGCGGCGCGACGATTCCGCCCCCGTAATACGATGCGGCCGCGACGACGTCGGTCTCACAAGCCGTGAGGTACGTCATGTGTCCACCGATGCAGAATCCCATCGCGCCGATCCGGTCCCCGATCACATCACTGCGACCGCGCAGGGTTGCCAGCGAATCCTTCGCGTCGGCGATCATTTGACCGGCGTCGAGCTGCCCCAGATGTTTCATGCCCTCGGCCATGCCCGCGTCATCGTATTCCAGCTGCATTCCTGCACCCGTGCGGTGGAAATAATCAGGCGCAAGCGCAACATAACCTTCCTCGGCAACACGCCTCGTGACGTCGCGAATATGGTCGTTCACGCCGAAGATCTCCATGTAGACGATGACGGCGGGATACGGACCGCCCCCCTCCGGACGGGCCAGATAGGCGCCCATCGTCTCGCCCTTCGAAGTCGTGATCTGGATGTCCTCGGTTTCGACACTCATGCTCGAGTCCTTTCGCTCGCGATGCCCGCGAGTTCGTTGGCGCCCTGGCGTACGCCATCGAGATGGGTCTCGACGGCGCTGAACCAGGCGCGCGGGTTTTCCTGGTGTGGATGATGTTCGGCGTCCGCAAGGGTCAGGCGTCTCACTCGCGGCAGATGCTGCTCGAAGAGCTCCGCCCCGGGCAGGAAATCGATGTCGGATTCGCCCACGATCACCAGCGTAGGCGCTTGGATTTCTCCGAGTCGATCCACCAACGACTCCGAGTCGAAAAAAGCCGACCCGATCCCGCGATAACTCTGCGGCGTCATCGCGCGAAGTCGCCGGCGATGATGCAGCCAGTAGCGCTCACCCCAGCCGGCGACCGTCTCGGAGCAATCCCGTCGGCCCGCCTTCTCCACCAACTCCTGCAGACGCTCGATCCCACGCGCGTCCGCAATGTCGGCAGCGGTCTCGAATCCCGAGCGATTCAGGGTGACGGGCAGTTCGGGCGCCGTGCACATGAAGAGAAGCGAACGGACCCGCGCCGGATGCGCCAATGCAAACCGGAGGGCCAGCATGCCGCCCATCGAATGTCCGAGGAGATCGCAGCGTTCGATGTCGAGATGCTCCAGCAGGTCGACCAGATCTTTCACCAACTGGTCAAAGTTCCAAGCGTAAACACCTTCTGTAGAAACAGAATTTCCATGTCCTCGAAGATCCGGAGCGATCACCCGTCGTTTCAGGGCGAGCTCTGGCAGAACCCCGATGAAATCATCACGATGTCCCGTGAATCCATGAATCAACACGAGGGGCGGCTCGCTCGTTTCCGCCGGCGACGCCTCGATCCAAGCGAATTCCGCGCCGTCGATTCGCACACGGCGCGGCGCGCTTTCGTCGATTCCGCTAGCCGGCATGAATGCGGACCCAATCACAAGGCTCGGAAATAATCTTCGCTTCCGACTGCGCGAGTGCAGACAGCCGCTGGTCGACCATGGTTCGATCCACCAGCTCAGCCGCAAGCTCGACGTAGATCCCGTGATGCCTGGCCTCCGAGGCCAGCAGCGAGCGGTAGAGCCCAGCCAACTCAGGCTCGACGAGCCCTTCGGCCAGAATCTGAAAGCGTTCACAACTGCGGGCTTCGATCAGCGCCGAGATCAGCAGAATATCGAGCAGCCGGTCGGGTTCCTCGCGACGGGCCAGCGCATGCAAGGCCATGCCGTACGGGCTCGGTTTGAGTGTCTCGTAGCGAATCTTCCGCGCATCGAGCTGCGCCAGGATCTGCTGAAAATGATCCAACTCATCGCGAGCCAGCTCGGCCAACGGCTCCTGAAGAAAGCGATGATGGGGGTACGAAAACAACAGCTTGATGGCAGCGCCTGCGGCCTTTTTCTCGCAATGGGCATGGTCGAGCAGCACCTCGTCGAGGTGAGCTTCTACGCGCGGGAGCCAATCAGCCGAGGTTTTGGACGCCAGATGCAGCACGGCGCGGGAGTCTACCGCGAAGAAAAATGGATGCCGCTCGTCGGCAGAGACGCGAGTCGTCGACGGCCTGCTAGATTTCGAGCCATGCGAACACGCCCATTGGGTCGCAGCGGCCTTCAGGTCAGTGAAATCTCCCTGGGGTCCTGGCTGACCCTTGGCTCGAGGGTCGATTTCAAGGAGACCGCTCGGCTCGTCCACCGCGCCTTCGACCTCGGCATCAACCTCTTCGATACGGCGGACGTCTACGCCAAAGGCGAAGCCGAGAAAGCATTGGGGGAGAGCCTTCTCGAATTGCCTCGCCACCAGGTCGTCCTCGCGAGCAAGGCGTTCTTCCCGATGTCCGAGCACCCGAATGATCGGGGGCTCTCCCGCAAGCACATCGTCGAGAGCGTTGAAAGTTCGCTTCGACGACTGCGAACGGATTACCTCGACCTGCACCAATGCCATCGCGCTGATCCCGATGTGCCCATGGAGGAGACCGTAAGGGTCTACGAGGATCTGATCCGTCAAGGCAAGGTTCTCTACTGGGGCGTCTCGATGTGGAGCGCATCGCAAATCGCAGAGGCTTGCGGCCTGGCCGATCAGCATGGCGGCTACCGGCCGATCTCGAACCAGCCGAGCTATTCGATCCTTCAGCGCGAGATCGAAGCGGGCGTGCTTTCGACGAGTGAGCGCGAGGGCCTCGGACAGATCGTCTACAGCCCTCTCGGCCAGGGCGTACTGACCGGAAAGTACAGCGGCGGAAAGATCCCCGACCAGAGTCGCGCCAACGATCCCGAGCGTAACCTCTGGATGTCGCGCGTTCTCGACGCCGAGGTACTCCATCGCGTCGATCAGCTTCAACCGCTCGCAGAGGGCCAGGGAATCACGCTCGCCCAATTGGCGCTGGCCTGGTGTCTGCGAAAAACCAGTGTCAGCAGTGTCATTATCGGTGCGACCCGAATCGAACAACTCGAGGAAAACGCAAAATCGATCGGTATCGAACTCTCGACCGAAACGATCGGACGGATCGAAGAACTCTTTCCAGGGCCCGACGATCATGGGTGAACCAGACCCGGCCAGCCCGGCCCCGACCGTCCGGCTCTACACCCAATCGATGAACCCGTACGCCGAGAAGGTTGCCGCCGCGCTCGCCCTGAAACGGATTGCGTTCGAACGCATCGTTTCCGACGAACCCGAAGACCTGCAGCGCTGGAGCCCGATCGCTCGGATGCTCCCGGTTCTCGAAATCGACGGACGACGCAAGGCCGATTCAAAGAAGATCGTGGCCTGGCTCGATGAACTCTACCCCGATCCGCCCCTCTACTCGCCCGATCCGAGAACTGCCGAAGCCCAACGCAACCTCGCCGAATGGTCCGACAATTCGTTCGCCTGGTACTGGAACCGTTGGCGTACCGCGCGCTATCCGCAGCCGGGCGACGAAACGCCGATCGAAGACTCCCTCCTGACACGGATCAAAGATCAGATCGGTCGGACCCTCGGCCACGTCCCTCGATCACGTGCCGATCTCCGCGAACTCGAAATCAGTCGCGAACTCCAGGATCGCATGGACGATCTCGTCGGCTTCCTGCGCGACCGCCCCTTCTATCATTCAGACGAACCGAGCATTGCCGACCTGTCGGTCTACTCAATGCTCCTCGTGCTCCGAGACGGCCCAATCCCGGGCTGTGCCGAAGCCATCGCCGAGCGCCCCACCCTGGCCGCGTTCGTCGACCGCATGGCCGGCCGAATCAAATCCCTCGAACACCGCCCCGAGTACTCGAGCTAGGCGCAATTCGTCATGGGCGCGGTCTGCTGAGAACACGAGCCCAGCACGGCGCGGTTTTCGCGAATGGCTCGGCCGGCGGAGTGCGACCAGGGCGGCCAGAGTGCGGTGGATTCGTGCGCCTCGGAGCGAACGACGACGAAGGCGTACTCCCGTACGCCAAGGAGGAGGAAGCGAGAAGCGCGCGAAGACGCCGCACTCTGGCCGTCCTGGTGGCGTCCCCAGCGGGAATCGAACCCGCCTCACCAGCTTGAAAGGCTGGTGTCCTGACCGATAGACGATGGGGACGCGCTGGCGGCGCAGTATCGCGCAGCTCTCCCACAACGCCACCCTATCCTGCGGCGTTTCTGCCCGACTTCAGCCACCGACATCCACCACTCCCAAGATCAACCGCGCGTCCCGGGCCAATCACCCTGTATCGCTCCTGTGAGGGAATTCCGATCCGGCTAGACTGCTGCCATGAGCGACCGACGAATCGATGCCGAACGTGCCCTCAATATCTGGTCCAGCTTCCAGCGGGCCGTCGATCCGCTCGCTCGGGGGGCCCGAATCGTTCCGGCACCCGATGTCTGCTTCGAAGAAATCGGCGGGCTGGCGCAGCCGAAGGAAGAGATCCTGACATACGCGTACGCACAGACGAGCCCCGAGATCTACGGGCGCTGGGGCACCTTTCCGCCGAGCGCGATGTTGATGATTGGTCGCCGCGCGAGTGGGAAATCGCTGCTCGCCGAGGCGCTCGCAGCGCATACCAGCATGGCCTTCATTCGCGTCGATGTCCCGCGCATGGTGCTCGACGTGATCCACGGTTCGGGCAAGGTCGGCGAATTGATTCGCGGCTGGTCGGCAGCGCTCGAGGAGATGCCCCCGGTCACGGTTTTCTTTGATGAGCTCGAATTCTCACAGGCCCACGACATGGGCACGCGCGCGGCCGAATTGCCCATGGGCCCGATCATGGATTTCCTGTTCGAGCTGATCGATCGCGCCCTGGCCTCGCCCAACTGCCTGGTTCTCGGGAGCACAAGTCACCCCGATTCGCTGCCCCACGCATTCCTGTCGCCGGGCCGCTTCGAGCGGGTCGTCGAGGTCAACCCGATCTTTCCGGACGATGTCATCGAGGCCCTGCGAATCCATGCCTCCCAGGCGGAGGGGCGGGCCGCCAGGACTCTCTTCGGCGAGGTCGATTGGGGCAAGATCGTGGGAGATACGCGAGAGCCGAGCATCGGAGATTGGGTCCGAATGCTCCACGCCGTCTTGCGCCGCAAGGCGCGCCTCGATGCGGCAGGCGAAGCGCCCGAGCCCGTTTCGAATGACGACTTCGCCAGCGAGGTCAGCCGTTTGCGACAGGCCCACACGCGAATCCACATGGACGGCGGAAATTATCTCTAGGCGCCCCTTAGGCACCGGCGCCTTCCATCGAGGCCAAGCCTCTCCATAGATGCCCTGGCGGCGCATCTCGGCTGCCTGAGCCATGCGCGTGGCGCGCGGCCCCTTCTTTTTGGCGCCCGAGCTTTGTCTGATCGAGTCGGGGTTTTCTAACGGTTGGGCGCCCTTTCGCCGATACGCATCCACGTGAGCCGATGTCCACCGGCCCACAGCCAGAAACGAGTTTTCGTTTGGGGGCCCGGGTGCAAGACCACACCGTTCTCTTCGTCGATGACGAGGTCAACATCCTGAAGGCGTTGCAACGCCTGATGCGAAATGAACCGATTCAGGTCCTCACGGCGAACCGCCCGTCGGAGGCCTTCGAGCTGATCGATCGCTGCGCGCCGCAAGTGATCGTATCCGACCAGCGCATGCCGGAGATGAGCGGCGTCGATTTCCTGTCGTCCGTACGCGACCGGCACAACGACGTCGTACGCATGATGCTAACGGGCTACACCGACATGACGATTGCCGTCGAAGCGATCAACAAGGGCGAAATTTTTAGGCTGATCACGAAGCCCTGGAATGACGACGAGCTCAAGGCGACCCTCCGCCAGGCCTTCGACCATCACGATCTGAAAGCCGAAATCAAACGCCTCAACCGGGTCACCCGCGAACAGAACTTCAAGCTCCAGGACATGAACAAGAACCTGGAAGAGAAGGTTCGCGACCGCACCAAACAGCTCGATGGCAAGAACACCGAGCTTCGCACGGCGTACATCCAGACGATTCGCGCGCTGGCCGAGGCGATCGACGCCAAGGACGCCTATACCCGAGGCCATTCCGAACGTGTCGCCGTCTACGCCTCACGCCTCGGAAACCAGATGGGACTCCGAAAGGAGATGATCGAGCGGATCTATTTTGCGGGTTTGCTCCATGACGTCGGCAAGATCGGGATCCCGGACGCAATCATCACGAAGCCCGACCGGCTCACTGTAGAGGAGTACGAAGAAATCAAGAGACACCCGGAGATCGGCGCAAAGATCCTCGAGCCGGTCGAGTTCCTGCACAGCATCGTGCCCTGCGTCCGACATCACCATGAATGGTACGACGGCTGTCAGAGTGGCTATCCCGAGCGTCTGGCGGGTGATCAGATCCCGCTGCCCTCCCGCGTCATTCTCGTCGCGGATACGGTCGAGGCCATGACCTCCGACCGCCCCTATCGCAAGGCTCTCTCGATCGATGTCGTCGTAGCGGAACTCCACAAGTATTCCGGCACACAATTCGACCCGATCGTCGTCGACGCGTTCTTGAGACTGCTCGAGGACGAAGGCGACGCCTTCATTTCGAAGAATCAGAAATTCGACATCTACGCGTTCATCGAAGGTTAGGCATCCAAGGTCAGGTTCTTGAGACATCCCCCCAGCTCTTCAGACTCGCCCGAGCGAATCAACCCGCTCGCGATGCTCACGGAACTCGGCTTCGGCCCCGAGACCGCGTTGATGAACGATCCAAAACTATTCGTCGACGGTCGCTTCCTCGCTTCGCTACTCGTCGAACTCGACGACGAGCTCGATGAACAGAAAGGCGCACTCGCGCTGTTTCAGATAGGACTACTGCACGGACTCCGGGACGCCGCCCGAATGTGTCGCAGCCACGATGATGGATCTGATTCGACGCGATCCGAGGCCGCCGAAACGACTTCACTCGTGATGCGCTGGTCTTCCGGTGTTCGAACCGACGCGTCGGGTGCCTTTTCCATCGTGGGTAGCTGGCCCGAAAGACACGAAGCGATCGCCCGATGTTCCCGTCTCGGCCCACCGCATTCGCCGAATTGCTGGATGAGTGCGGGTTATACAACGGGATGGCTCAGCGGAACCCTGGACCGGTCGCTCGTCGTCCGTGAGGTCGAGTGCGCGGCGACTGGCGCAGAGGCTTGTCGTTTCGAAGCGCGAGAATCCGCCGACTGGCAGGCCAGTCGCGAACCGAACATGCAGTGGCTGATCTCGCAGGTGCCCTTCGAAGCATTCCGAAAGCTCGCCATCAGTCCGCCGATCACGAGCGACCTCGCGCCCCCCGACGGCGGCCTTTCCACAGAAGGTCGTTTCGACCGCTCCCAGGCAGTCGTTCACATCTGGGGGCCGGTCATGGTGCTGCCCTTCACCACCCTCGATGAAGCACTCGGAACGGTCGACATGCTTAGTCGCGACCCCGGGATCGGAGAGATTCGTGTGGTCGTCGTGGACTTGCTTGGGAGACCCCTCGATGAAGGCTTCGGCGCGGCGGCACTCGAGCAGATTCTCGAAACGATCGAATCCTGGAACGCGCAGAGCCTCATCACGGGCGTTTCTCCCGGTTCCGAATCCGCCATTGCCAGCCTCGAGGCATCCCATCTGATGCTTCGAAAAGATCTCTCTGAAGCGATCGCAACCGCGTTCCATATCTCCGATGCACAGCGCCATCTCGTCTAGATCCAGATTCGCGATTGAACGCGTGGCGAGATCCGCATCTCACCCGCGAATAGGCCTTCAATGATGCCCGAGTCAGCGATGCAGACAACGCATGACACCTCCGCGAACCACGAAGGCGCTCTCGATCAGACGAGCGTCCCGCTGCTTCTCGCGGAGGCCTGGCGAGACAGGCGATCGGGCTGGCTGCAACTTTCGCGTGGTCAGTGCGAACGGCGTATCGAGGTCCAGGACGGATCACCCACGGCCATCGAATCGAGCCTCGAAGACGATTCTTTCGCACTGACACTCGAAGACAGCGGGCTGATCACGCCCGCAGACCGGATCAAAATCGAGAAATTCGCCCGGGACCGGGAAACGTCCCAGACCTCCGCCGTTCTCGCACTTCAGATACTCGATGTCAAATCCCTGTACAAAGCCATCCGCAGTTCGACGCGAAACCAGATCTGCGAGACCTTCGATTGGCAAACGGGCCAATACCGATGGTCCCGGCCTGGCGAAAGACAGGCCTCTCCAGGCAAGCCGCACGACATCTTGAAGTTGCTCCAGGAACAGCTGCCTCGGCGTTGGGGTAGCGATCGACTCTTTGCGTCCCTGATGCCCGATTCGGAATTCTATGGCGATATTTCTCCGCGCTTTCGGCGTGTCGCCCAAAAGCTGGCCGGTGCTGGTGAACACGCCCAGAGGACCATCGCCCGACTCGACGGCAGCGTGCCCGTCGGCCAGATTCTCGGAGAGTGTGCAGGCGATCCACTTGCGGCGGCGACGCTCTGGACCTTGATCCATACCGGAATCATGCGCGTGAGCACGGATCGCCGGTCCCTCGAGAACGCGCCGTCGGGGATCGAATTCGAAGTCGAAGTGACGGCCGCGCCCTCACCCACTGCCCGAGCCGGCAGGTCGAAATCCTCGACTGCGAAATCAGCAGCGAGAACGAATACGGATGCCGCCTCCGAAGCCCTCAAGACCGAGATCCAGACACTCCTCGAACAATTGTCGGACCTCGACCACTACAACGCGCTCGGCCTTGGAGCGACTGCCACCTCATCCGACGTCAAACGAGCCTATTTCAAGGCCGCCAAGAAATTTCATCCCGATGCACTCGCTCGACTGGGACTGGAAGATCTCCGCCATGATGCGGCGCGTGTCTTTGGCAGGATCGCCGAGGCGTTCGAAACCCTCTCCGACCCGAGCAAGAAGGCGGCCTACGACGCCGGTGGCAGCGACGAACCCGAGATCGATACCGCCCGCCTCGCCCAGGCGGAGACATCCTTCCGCAAGGGTGAAATCCTATTGAAAATGGGCAATTTCCATGGCGCCCTCGACTATCTCGAGCCCGCAGTCGACCTGTGGCCGGACGAGCCCGCCTATCAAGCGGGTCTGGGCTGGGCTCTCTACAAGCAGCCGCAAGCGGATGCCGCCCGAGCGCGTGAGCACCTCGATATTGCTTCCGCCCAGGCTCCGGATGATGCAGTCATCTTGTTTCGGCTAGGCACCGTACTCGGTGCCATGGGAGAATCCGAATCGGGCGATGCCATGATTGCGCGAGCACGCAAAATCGATCCTTCTGTCGAAGAGTAGAGGCCTACTCGAGCAATCGAGCGGAGACTTCAATCCATTGCCGAGTCGTGCGATCCGGCCTCAGTGTGATCGCAGCACCGCTCCGTAGCTCACTCCGCCAATGCGGAAATCGAACGCCCAGCTGGCTCCCATCCGCATAACGCCACACGATTCGGGCCGCCTGATCACCCACGCTCGCGAACATACCGACTGACGGCGACCCCAAAGCGGAACGGTTCCGATCGAGTTCTCGAACCGCATCGAGCCACGACGTCCCCTCTGCGTTCAGTCCACGGGTTCCAAGCCGCTGTCCAGGCCGAATGCGGTAGAGCGCTTCGAGGGTTTCGTCGGGCACAGTTTCGCCTCGCAGAGCCCGGCGCCCGGCTGCACGAATCCGAGTCTCGTCGCGGACCAGAATCGAGTTGCCCGCCCCGGCATGTCCGGGGAAGCCGAGCGCATGCGCAAGCTCGTGCATCAAGGCGCCGACCCATTCTTCTGCTGTGGCATCCTGGACTTGATTCGTCATGTCGAGCTGGGCTCTTCGCATCCGGATCTCGGCAGCCGTCAGCAAGCCGCGATAGGCCCGACTCGCGCCTTGTGCAGACCAGCCGATCGGCGAAACGTCGCACTCGGACAATGTATCCCCGAGCCCATCCGGCCCTTCCCCTCCGACCGCCTCGATCGTCACGATTTCGATATTCGGACGCGCACGAGCAGGCGACCCACTCTCGGCTTCTAGAACCAACTCGACTCGAGCGACGCTTCGATCCAGAGCAGAGACGGCAGCCTGCCCCCAACCGGCTGGCCATTGTGACCCGCCCCCGCGTACGCGCACCGACTGATGCGCAGCGAAACGACACGCGATCAGCGCGATCCGTTCTCCGTCCAGCGCTGGAAACGGGATCATGTCACCGAGACGCTGACCCTCGAGTCTGGCGATCGATGGTTCGACCGCGATCAACGCATCGACATCCCATCCGCCTCGGGGCGGCACACAGCCGGGCGCCATCAGAATCAGGGCTGCCAGAATACCGCCCCGAACACGCGCAGATGTCATTGAACCGGAAGTCCGATGACATTCACTCCGGGCGGTTGGGGCGCTTCGAAGCCGAAGATGCGTGAGTAGAAATAGAGCTCACCGTCCAACGCCGTACGGATATTCTCCGCTCGCCGAAAGCCGTGTTGCTCAGCTTCGAATGCAACGTAGGCATGTGGAATACCCCGCCCCGCAAGAACCGCGACCATGGCCTCTGCTTGATTCGGCGGGACGACGCGATCCTCGAGCCCCTGAAAGAAGATCACGGGACAGCGGAGGCGTTCGTGGTGATGAACCGGGGAGCGTGCGACATAGCGCTCGCGTTCCGCCGGCAACGGGCCCACCAACCAGTCCGTATAACGAGACTCGAATTTGTGTGTGTCACGGGCGAGGGCCTCGAGATCGCCAATTCCGTAGTGGCTGGCGCCCGCAGAGAACGCGTCGTAGAAGGTCAAGGCACAGAGTGTCGTGTAGCCCCCCGCGCTTCCCCCGCTGATCGCGAGCCGATCTGCATCCACGAGGCCCTGCTCCGCAAGTGCGCGCGCCACAGTGACACAATCCTCGACGTCGACGATGCCCCACATTCCTTCGAGCCGATCACGATAGGCACGCCCGAACCCCGACGAGCCTGAATAATTCACATCGGCCACGGCAAATCCGCGGCTCGTCCAGAACTGGATGCGCGGATCGAGCGCGGAACTCGCGGCCGCCGTCGGACCACCATGACTCTTGACCAGAAGTGGAAAGCGCTCTCCCGCCGCGGCTCGATTGGATACGGAGCACGGTGTGTAGACAAAGGCATGGGTACTCCGCCCGTCGGCCAGTCGGAATTCACGCGCCTCGCAGCGACTGACCGCCTCGTCCGGGATCCTGAAAGGCGCGCTTTCTCGAACGCATCGCGGCGCCCCCTCAGTGAAGCGCCACACATAGAGTCCCGGAGCTTCCGTCGGCGACCCGGCAATACACGCAACCCAGTCGTCACGAACATCGATCCCACCGATCGTCGAAAAGTCGCCGGGCCATTCTCGCGACTGGCCGCTCTCGATTTCGATCTGCAAGAGAACGTCACGACCCTCACGAGTCGCGCTCGCGAGAATTTCGCCGGCGCCCAGGAACGCCCAACGCGACATTCCAAATACCCATTGCGGCGAACCCAGCTCCGCCCGCTCGGAATGAATCGGTATGGGTCCCGAGTCACCGATTCGCAGTAGATTCCACCACCCCGACCGGTCACTGACGACAAAGAGAGTTCCATCTCTCGCAAAGCGTGGTTGAAAAAGCGATTCCCTCGGACCGCCTGCAACGCCGCGTGCATCGCTCGCCGGACCGTCTTCCGACCACTGCACGACCTCGAGTAGCGTGCCATTCCAGGGCATATTGGGATGGTCCCAGGCGAGATAGGCCAGTCGCTCTCCATCCGGCGCCCAGGTCGGCGAGGCATAGAAGTCGTGCCCCGAAGCGATCACCCGTGGTTCACCGACGGCTTCGACTCCTGCCGGCCGACCGCTCGCGGCGAGTTCGATCGCGATCAGTCTGTTCTCGGGTTCGCCGTCAGACCGCGGCCTTTCTTCGATCGCGAGCAGCCAGCGACCGTCAGGCGATGGCACCAGGTCTGCATAACATGATCCAAGGGGCGTAATGGGCGCCGCGGCTCCCGCGATCCGCCCCGCATGAATCCGCCCATCCGAATCGTCGACGAAGAACAAACGATCCCGCCAGACCGCGTATTCACCGCCACCGTATTCGTGAACGCGGGTTCGCACATTGACGCCAGCCGGACTGGCCTCCCTGATGTTCTCGAGGCCTCCGCCATCCGAGAGCATCCCCGCCATCACGACCTGTCGCCCGGCCTCCGAAGGCCGCCCCTCCAGCCAGAAGAGCTGCCCATCGACGAGCCGAGGGGCGGATAGACGAAGCGCACCACGCACGAGATCGGCGGACCCGATCGGAGAATCCCAACTCCCGCAGGCTCGAACCTCCTTCAATGATCAATCCTCCTCGTGTGGCTGGCGCTCGTAAGCGAGAGTGTGCATGCTTGGCCGCCCCGTGGCGAATCGATGCGGACGGGAATCAAATCGAGGCGCGGCAGCGCAGTGGACGCCGATGGACGAACTCACGACATGGATCATTCTCGCCGTCGGCGGATTGGTCGCAGGGGTCATCAACACCCTGGCCGGAGGCGGGTCACTGCTGACAGTCCCCCTGCTGGTCTTCATGGGGCTCCCAGCAACCACTGCAAACGGTACCAACCGAATCGGCGTACTGTTCCAGAACATCGTCTCGACGATGCGCTTTCGCAAAGAGGGGCTCGACGGCATTCGAGGTGCCATCCCGATCCTACTGCCCGTGCTCATCGGCGCAGCAATAGGGGCGACGGTCGCCTCGCGCATGTCGGCCGAGATCTTTCGTCAGGTCTTCGGCATCGCCATGATCGCACTGCTCTATCCGATGCTGAGACACGCGCGACCTGCCAGCGACGCGGATTCTCTCGAGCCGCGGTCGAAGTTCTGGAATGCCACGATCTTCTTTGGAATCGGACTCTACGGGGGCGCGATCCAGGCCGGCGTGGGCCTTTTCATGATCGCGGCCCTGGCCCGTAGCGGACTCGATCTCGTGCGCGCCAACGCGATCAAGGTCGTCGTCATCGGCGCCTTGACCCTCGTTGCCGTGCCGGTCTTCATCGCCCATGGCCAGGTCGATTGGCCACTCGCTCTGGCACTCGTCGTTGGATTCGGGCTCGGAGGCGAGCTCGGTGCTCGCGCCGCCGTGAAGGGTGGCGAGCGCTTGATCAGACCCGTCCTCGTCCTCTCTGTTCTCGCAATGGCCGGTCGGATGCTGAATCTCTATTGATCCGGCTCCGTTCGTCTATCCTCGACTGATCCGCCACAGCCAGCTCGCGAACCCCAGCGTCTCATTCGACCAGAGCCCGATCCTGGTCGACGGCCTTGCCTGGCGATGACTCTTCATCGTTCCCCGTGGAACATTCTTAATGTTTTCAAGTATTTGAAGAGTTTTTCAAGAATTGAGTTTAATTCAGATTGAACATTTCAAGCCAGACTGCAACGCGGAGTGCTCTAGCCTCTTCAGCACGGCGGAGAGGACCCGGACCCAGCCTTCAGTCCACCTCCTAGGTCGAGCATCGAGAGGAAACGCACAACGGAATCTTTGTGATGGATCAGCAGCGCTCGGGCGCGGCGTCCCGGCCCGAAGGCCGCCACCCCAAGCGCTTCCTCGTCACAGTCGAGGAGAAGGACCTCGAGGCGACTCGCGAAACGTTCGTGCAGTCGCTCGACCTGGCGATAGAAGCGCTCCGAGCCATCGCCGCTGACGAGTAGTAGACGAGAGATACGCACCCCATTGGCGCCCGCCTGCGAGCCTGCGGCCTTCTTCAAGCCGGCCTCTTCAGCTGTAAGCAGTGTTTCCGCACCCTCGAGACCACGCACCAATCGCCGCGCGCGCCTTGCGTCGAATATTCCACCCTCGACCGGGCGGCTCAAAGGATGGCGTGCGATCCGTGGCAGGCCCTGCGATGCGGCCTCACAGCGACTCCGCACCCACCACGCGGCCAACCCCGGCGCACTTCCGTCTGCGATGAGCGAGCGGGGCCAGGCGGCGGTCAGCGCCTCACGCTCCTCGGCGCTCGCTTCTGCAATGTCCTCGCTGCTCACTCGCCCCCCTACGGCCGCCCCTCTTGAATCTGCCAGCCGATTCGAGCTGGCGCCCATCGAACCTTGCTAGCTTCGCATATCCTGTACGGCTTACGCCGATGATCCTGAGGATGCCCGCATGCCCGCTCGGCTCGAAGTGCCCGAAGCACACCCACATGTCGCCCTCGTCACGATCGATCGCCCCGATCAGGCCAACGCGCTGGACCCGGAAACCCTGCGCGACCTGGCCGCCCATTGGCAGAACATCAACGAGGACGAATCGATTCGGGCCGCCATTCTCACCGGCGCGGGCGATCGCATCTTTTGCGCGGGTATGGACATGCGGCGAACGATTCCCGTATCCCAGGCTTTGGCGCGGGGCGAGCAGATCGATCCCGTCGATTTCGAAGGATTGCGTGCGGTCGGACACGCCATCCTCGTCAAGCAATCGCTTCGGGTTCCGTTGATCGCCGCCGTCAACGGCCATGCTCGAGCAGGCGGCTTCGACCTCATGCTGGCCAGCCAGATCCGATACTCGGTTCCGACCGCCACGTTCGCACTCGAAGAAGTCGCCCTGGGGCTCTATCCGACGGGACAGGCGACCGTCGCCCTACCTCGTCAGATCGCGGCGGTCCATGCTGCCGAGCTCCTGTACACGGCAGAACCGATCGACGCGGCCAGAGCGCTCGAGATGGGGCTCTTGAACGAGCTCGTGCCAGCCGAGGAACTTCTAGATCGAGCATTCGAGACCGCTGATCGAATTGCCGCCAACGCGCCGCTGGCCGTTCAGGCAACGCTACACGGAATACGTGAACTCGAGGGGATGGATCTCGACTCCGCGTATCTTCGGCAGGAGGAACTGGGTAAGCCGCTAAGACGAACTGAAGATGCTCGCGAGGCACAACGCGCCTTCGTCGAGAAGCGATCCCCTCGCTTCGTTGGCCGCTAGGCGCTCGACGGATCGACCGCGCCGCCTCTCGATACGCCCTTCGACATCCTTCCGGCGCGCTCAGGGACTCAAGCAACGTCGCGGTCGCCCCCATCCCTTCACAGAGGTCTGCCCTACCCCATCCCGCGACACGATGACCGCGCCATCACGGCCTGTCCACCACAGCGACGCGCCCGAGAGACGAAGCCGCTCGAGGGTCGACCGACTCGGAAGTCCACGAGAGGGGTCGCAGGGCGCGCTGACGACGGCGAACCTGGCTGAGACCGCATCGAGGAATGCAGTGCTCGAACTCCGCCGACTTCCGTGATGCGCGACTTTCAGGACACTCGCGAGGAGCGGCCGCCGCGAAGCGATCAGCTCCTTCTCGACGGCTACGCCAATGTCGGCCGCGAACAGAAAAGCAGTTTCATCGACGAGAACTCTCAAAACCAATGAGCTCTCATTGCGCGAAGTGACTTTCGACAAGGCCGAAGGCGGTGGCCACAGAACGTCGATCTCGAGGTCTCCTCGCTGTGTTCTACGTGCGTCGGAAGCGAGCCAGCGAACCTGCGTTCCCCGTTTGAGAGCGTCATCCGAAAGCGCCAGCAGCGGCGCATCCTCGATCGCCGATCGGGGTAGCCAGAGTTCTTCGACTGGAAATGCCGCCAGAACCCGACGCGAACCCGCGCGGTGATCGAGGTCAGCGTGCGTCACGGCAAGCACATCGATCGAATCGACTCCCATCGCCCGCAGTCCACGCACCAACTGTCCGCCGCCTGAACCGTCCGACGGGCCCGAGCCGGTGTCGATGACGAGTACGGCATCACGCCCCTGCACCAGCGAAGCATCCCCTTGTCCGACTTCGAAGAAGACCACCTGAGGTCGATCAGGCGAAATCGGGCGGACCAAGCCGGGTGTGCTCCCTGCCAGGGAAATTCCAAGCCAGACGACCAGGGCCCTTTTCCATTGGGCTCGACGTATCCAGAAGACCGACACACCTGTCGCAAGCACGAGAAGCGGCAGCGGCAGCCAACCCTGCTCGAATGGTTCTGGGATGAGCATCGCCGCGCGCACCACGCATGCTTCGAAGCTTCGCGCAGGAAGCATCAGAACTGTAAAGCCCGGCGCGGGCAGATGCTCTGCGAGTAGAACGGCCAATAGCGACGCTGGAAGCACCAGAAACCCCAGGCACGGAATGGCGACCACATTGACGGCTGGCGCGAATATGGCCAGCGGAATGCCGTGTTGTACCAGGACTGGCGCCGTGGCCAGGGAGATCAGGAGCGAGGCGCGAAAGGTTTCCGACGCCGCATGCAGAATCCCGCCGATCAAGTCGGGCTCCCGAGTCGCTGCAGGCCTGGACATCGCGCCGCTATTCCAGAAGCCCCCGATGATCAACGCGATACAGGCCCCAAACGACAGTTGGGCGCCCACGTCGAAGAGGGCCGCTGGATCCATCAGGAGCATCCCGGCTCCCACCCATGCCAGAGCGACGGCCGGAGCCATGCTTCGCAGGCACAGGCGACACGCAGTGAAGAGGCCGAAGAGCAGAACCGCGCGTTCGACGGATACCCCGGCACCCGTGATCCAGGCATAGAGCACCGCAGCGCCACAGGCCGCGCCAAGAGCCCAATCAAAGAGCTGCGTTCTACGTACGCGACGGACTAGCCGGGAGCTCGAACGCAGGAAGAGCCAACCCACCAGGCTTGCAACCAACCCCACATGCAGTCCCGAGACCGCCAGGAGGTGAGCGAGCCCCAGACGACGAAACGCCTCGCGGGTCTCGCGCTCGAGGCCGCTGCGATCCCCCAGCACAAGCGCGGCGACGAGGGCGCCCGCGCGACCCTCCCGCTCGAGTCGTGCGCCAACGCGCCTACTCCATTGCGTCCGTGCAAGGCTGAGCCGATCCGCCACTCCCTGCCCACTCCACGGATCGCTGGACAAGGCAAGAATCCAATCGGGCTTCACAAGGCGAGCCCGCGCTGCCAACCCGCGCCGCGCCGCCTGATGTTCCCGATCTGGGGTGCCCGGGTTGCGTGACGCGTGCAACGGAGAAACACGCACTCCGACACGAACCCAGGCCCCGGGCCAGAGCAAGCGATCGGCGCGCGAGGGCGAGGCAACGACGTGGCCGGTTGCGGGTTCGGGCAATCGTAGAATAAGGCTTTCGGGAAGAGTCTCTTCTCCGTCTACCGCTCGAACTGAGACGAGTTCGACCTCATCACCGAAGCGTCCAGACCGACGGGAACCAACCCGTGCCTCCGCTAATCGAACTGCTTCGCGCGTCACACGATGTGCCCGTTCGGCATCCAGCTGGGCACGCGAGAATTCACGGTCGAGACGGTCGAAGCCGGCCAAGAACGCCAGACCCGCTAGACATAGCATGCCGGACGCACGCAGAGGCGAAGTCCCGATGCGGCGGCAACTGTCTGGCTTGGCAGCGTTGCGGATCTGGCTGACGAATGCGCCGAGCAACACTCCCGCCCCGAGCAGCCATGAAACCACCAGGGAAACTGGCAGGCGACCGCCCATGTCTGACCAGACGATGCCCGCGGCGATGGATAGGACGAGCACACCGGGATTCATCCGGTCGTAGACCCCGTGTCCCCAACACCAAGACCGATCGCAGAATGGATACCGACACCAGCATGCGTATCAACATCGATACGAATACCGATAC
>CBFDDD010000024.1:0-49992 GCA_965603475.1 uncultured Myxococcales bacterium | reverse complement strand
TGGGCGATCTCGAAGGAGCCGAGGCGGATTATCGGGCAGCGACCCAGGGTGAAACTGTCGGCGCGGCCTATCGTTTTCTCCTGGGCGGATTTCTAGAGAGACGTGGGCGCCAGGAGGAGGCGGAGAAGGTTCTTCGCGAACTGATCGAAGTCGAAGAAAGCTATTTGGCTATGTCGACGCTCTCGCGAATGATTGCGCGGCCCGGCGATCGTGATGAAGAGGCGTTGAAGTTACTGAAACGGTCCGTCGAGTTGGCGAGAAAGGCTCCGATCGAAAAGCAGGATATCGAGAAGGGCGACGAGGCTCGAGATCCCACTCTCGTTTCGAATGTTCCACGCGAGCAGGCGATACAGGGTGCCTATCTGCTGCTTTCTGCATTCCACTACGATCGTGATCGGTTCGAGAAAGCGATCGAGGTGCTCGAAGAGGGAGTGGATGCCAGCGAAACCAAGATCGAGTTGATCTATCAGATGGCGCGTCTCTATCGGGCCGAGGGGCTGACCGAGCAGGAAAATGCGCTCATTCGTCGCGCAACCGAAGAGTCGCCCGACAGTCTTGCAGCGCAGCTGGTGCTTTCGGCTTATCTGGGGCGGCAGGACGACCTCGAAGGTGCGCTCGCGGCCGCGCGGGCCGCTGTCGCGATCGAGCCCGACAATCGACCGGCGCAGTTGCGTGAGGCGGAGCTGCTTGTCGACATCGGGTATCGGGGATCGGATTCCGAGTCGGTTCTCGCCGGCCGCGCGATCGTGGACGCCGTGCTCGAGGAAGAGCCCGACAATCCCGAAGCCCATTTCGTGCGTGCCAAGATCGAGCTCGCCGACAACGACATTGAAGCCGCTACGGAGTCGCTCGAGACCGTACTGCAGGCGCGTCCGGATTGGGCGCAAGCCCGCTTCATGCTCGGCTCAGCCCTGGCAGCGTCCAACGACCTCAGTCGCGCGCGCGTCGAACTTGCGCGCGCACTGGAAATCGATCCGCAGCTCTTTGCGGCGCGGAAGCTTCTTGCGAAGCTGCATTCACAGCTCGGCGAGCACGAGTTCGCGATCGAGCAGGGCCGCGATTACCTCGCTCAGCAACCGGGTGATACTGAGGTTCGAATCATCGTCGGTCAGAGTCTGATCAGGGTCGGGCGCGGGAAAGAGGCTTATGCCGAAGTCGAGAAGATTCCGGAAGAACAACGCGGCGCCGCAGCCTATTTTGCTCTGGGCCGTTTGGATATCGCATTCGGGCGAACAGAATTGGGCGCTGAGCGCTTGCGGAAGGCGGACGAACTCGCGCCGGGCAATGCGCAGGTTCTACGAACCCTTATTGGTGTCGATCGGGCCAATGGCGAGCTCGATGCGTCGGTGGCACGGGTCGCCAAGGCGGTTGCCGAGAATCCCAACGATTCCGAGATCGTCGAGCTCGATGCCGAACTCAAGTTGATACGCGGTGATGACGAGGGCGCCCGGAAGTCGCTCGAGCGTGCGATTGAGCTCCAACCCCGGAACGTGACCGCCCAGGTCGCCCTGGCTGGCCTCGAGGCGCGCGCCGGGAATCTCGAGGGAATGATCTCCGTTTTGAAGAGCGCGGCGGCCGCACTGCCGGAGTCCTCCGACCTGCAGTATCGGCTGGCATTGGCTTATGAGAGCAATGGTCGGCCGTCGGAGGCGATCGATGCCTACGAGAAGTCGATTTCGCTCAATGCTGATCTTGCATTGGCCAAGAACAATCTCGCCTATCTGCTGACCGAGTCGGGTGGTGATCTCGATCGGGCGCTCGAACTCGCGCAACAGGCGAAGGAACAATTGCCGGACGATGGCAGTGCGGCGGACACCCTGGGCTGGGTCCTGTTGAAGCGCGGCGTACCCTCCGCGGCGATCGGATATCTGGAGGAAGCAACCGAACGTTTCCCGGCCGATGCCCACGAAGTCCAAGGGATCGTGCGAAATCATCTCGCCGAGGCGTATGAGCAGAATCGAGAAGCGGACAAGGCGCTCGCCGCGAGTCGTGAGTCCATCGATCAGTATCAGCAGCTGGCCAAGCTGGCCAAGGAGCGGGGGATCGAGCTCGACGAGCCGACTTGGTCTCGCCAGGCACGTGAGCGGGTCGAGAGGCTCGCCAACGCCTCATGAGGCCTCATGAGGCTTCCTGAAGCCTCCTGAGCTTCACTCCATGAAATTTCCTGGCTCGTCGCCGGTTCCCGCGGGATCTGGCCCGTGCCGCCCCCTATTCTCAGGGTCAAGAGTTCCGATCCATGGGCCGATAGATTCGCCGGGGGGGAGCGTGCGTCCGAAGCCGGGTGTCGCGTCCTCCGTCCGGCATCGACTGAGCATGTCGGCAGGGTTCATGGAGGAACACATGAGACGTATTCATCTCCTTTTCGTCGCCACGGCGTTTTTCGTATTGCCGACGACCGGTTTCGCGGACACGACGCCTGAAGTGACGGAGGCGGCAGCACTCGATTCAGTCGTGCCCGAAGTGTCGGAGGCAGCAGCACTCGATTCGGTCGTGCCCGAAGTGTCGGAGGCGGCAGCACTCGATTCGGTCGTGCCCGAAGTGACGGAGGCTTCACCGCCTGATTTGGTCGTGCCCGAAGACGCGCCGGTCGTCGCCCCGAGTGAGGCTACCGACGAGCTCGCGTGGGAGCAATTCGACGATCCTGATTTCGATCCAGAGGCGGCGACTGAGGAAGGCGCGCTCGATTCCGTTCCCTCTCTCGCGAGCGAGGAGTCGGAAGTCGCGATCGAAGTCGAAGCCGAAATCGCTCAGGGGGTCGAGCCGGGAATACAGTTGAGCGAAGCGGCCGGACCAATGACCTCGAATGGGATCGTGCTGGGTCCTCAAGGCATCGATGATCTCGGTCGGACTGGACGCCTACACACGGTTTCGTCCGGAGACACTCTCTGGGATCTGTCCGCCGCCTACCTGGGGACGCCCTGGGTCTGGCCGTCGGTCTGGATCGACAATGACGAAATCGACAACCCGCATCTAATCATGCCGGGCGATCGGATTTGGATCACAGCCAACGAAATGCGTATCGTCAGCGCTGCGGAGGCGGCGTCCTTTCTCAATCCGGCCGTACAGGAGCCCATGGTCGTCGAAGACTCTGGTCTTGACGCGATGGAGGTCGCAGAGCCGGTCCAGCCGCTAGCGGCCCTCGAGGTTGAACCGGACGATCCCTCGACGCTCGACGCGTTTCCTGTAGCCGTCCCCGGACAAGAGTCCGAGAGCATGGATTCCGGAAAGCAGGTTACAGTGAGTTTGCGCGATGCGATGGGATTCGTCAGCGCAGACGATCTGGCTGGTTCTTCGAGCATCGTGGACAGCTCGGTCGAGCGAAGGGGCCTCGCCGCAGGCGATCCGGTCGTTCTCGGAATGGGTGAGGGCGATGTCGAGGTCGGTGATCAGTTCACGATCTTCGAGGTCGTCGAAGGAGTCCGCGATATCGAGACCAATCGAATCCTCGGGCATCACGTCGAAATTCTGGGTTGGGTCGAGGTCAGGGAATTGACCGGTGACACCTCGATTGCGGAGATTAGGACGAGCTATGAGGAGGTGCGAAGAGGCTTTCGCGTCATGCCGCGAGAGGTTCTTTCACGCCACGTGACTGTGCGGAGTACCCCGGACGTCATCGAAGGCAAGGTCGTCTATTTGCCCTCCGATGCGACGGTGACGGGTGATGGTGGCTACGTCTATCTGAATCGAGGCGAATTCCATGGCGTCGAGATCGGAAGTGAACTCGAGGTCTTCGACCCGGGCAAGATCGTGAACGAGCGTTTGCGTCGTGTGGATGTTCGAACCCCTGATCACTCGGTGGCAAGGCTCGTCGTCGTGACCGTCAAACCCGACAGCTCTGTCGCTTTCGTGCTCAGCTCGACGCGAGAGCTCGGAGTGGGAGACGACGTGCGATCCAGGGATTCGAGACTCGCTCAGCGTTAGTCGGTCCATCGAGACCGACGGCTTGGCTGCTTGACGGGCCCGCGCAGAATGAGCGCGGGCCCGTCTCGCTTTTGAGTCCACCCGCTCGTGAAGCGTGAACGAAATGGTGCCCGGTGCGGTGCTCCGCGGGATACTGTTCACTCGGGTGCTCCCCGCAGCGGTTCCCTCGAGGCGGTTCACGAAGATGCAATCCGGTGATTCCGACGATGAAGCGGGATGTACGGGAACAACATCACAAGCGCCACGGACGAAGCAGACGAGACCGGCGAGCCGGGCGATCCCTCTCGGGCTCGCTCCTGGGTCGGCGCTGGATTGGCTCGACCTGCAGGACGCGTTTGCTTTGAAGCCGGAAGCGATTGGCGATCTGGTTCGGGCGCACGTCTCTCCCAGGGCGATTCTCTCGCGTCTGCGATCACAGCTCGAATTGCTGCCGCCCCAGCTGCGTCGCGCTGACGAACAATCAATGCGTTCGAGGCGGACGGGCGAACTCGAGCGGCTTGGCATTCGAGTTGTTCCGCTCACGGACCCGGCCTATCCACGCCCGCTGGCTGCTCTGACCGATGCACCGCCGGTGCTGCTGGTGAGGGGCCGGGTATGCACACTCTCGAAGCCGGGGATTGCGATCGTAGGTGCCCGAGCCGCGACGCAGGCTGCGCGTACAACCGCTCGCCGTCTCGCGCGCGAGCTGGCTGCAGTTGGGTTCTCGATCGTCTCCGGGCTTGCACGGGGAATCGATGCTGAAGCCCATCGAGGCGCGCTCGACGTGCAAGGACGTTCGGTCGGTGTACTCGCCTGTGGGCCCGATCAGATCTACCCACCGGAACATCGAAAACTGGCAGAGGCAATGATCGAATCCGGTGCGGTCATTTCTGAAATGCCGCTTGGCGTACCCCCGCGGCGCCATCATTTCCCACTTCGAAATCGGATCATCAGTGGCCTCTGCCGTGCAGTCATCGTGGTCGAGGCGCGTCGTCGAAGCGGATCGTTGATCACCGTGCGGCACGCTCTCAACCAGGGGCGCGATGTCTTCGTCGTGCCCGGGTCGATCGAGGGCCCCTTTGCGGAGGGCACGAACCAGCTTCTGCGCGACGGCGCTCGACCGATCCGATGCGCCCGTGACGTGATCGAGGATCTGGAAATGGACGGGCGATTGGATCTCGAGCCTCCGAATCCGGTCCAACGATCCAATGGGCGGCATGCCAGCTCGGATTCGTTGGAAGCCTGCGTTCTGGCGGTGCTTGCGGACGGCCCGGCGACGCGAGATGAACTGCTACTGCGAGCAGAGCTCGATGCCAGCGGACTGGCGACCGCGCTACTCGAGCTGGAGCTCACAGGGCGCATCGTCGAGGAGCGGGACGGCCGTTTCCATGCCATCTGGAGTTGAGGCCGCGGTTCGAAGGGTGCTGGGCTATTCTTTCGGCGTCGCGCATTCACAGGGCCGACTCCCCCCGTCGCTGCTGCTGACCCAACCATAATCCGGTTGCCTCGCTTCTGGAGGGCGAGGGCGAACTTCGGGATCGGCAGACAGCGGTCCGTGCCAGATCAGGCGCTGAGGAGACGGGTGCGATGACAGATTCGGCAGAAAGTCGGGCAGAGAAGGTCGTGGTCGTTGGTGCTGGGCTCGCCGGCAGCGAAGCGGCCTGGCAGCTGGCCGAGCGTGGCGTAGACGTCGTGATCTATGAGATGAAACCTGAGCGCAGGTCTCCAGCCCATGCCTCGGATGACTTTGCCGAGCTCGTCTGTAGCAATTCACTACGGGCGAATACGCTGGGAAACGCCGTGGGTCTTCTCAAAGAGGAGATGCGCCAGCTCGGTTCACTCGTGCTGCGGGTAGCGGATCGGACGGCGGTGCCCGCTGGCAAGGCACTCGCAGTCGATCGGGTGGACTTTGCAGCGGGAATTACCGAGGCGATCAGGTCTCATCCTCGGATCGAGATCAGGCACAGACGGGTCGCGAGCATCCCCGATGCGCGATTCGTCATTCTCGCGACCGGCCCGCTCACAGATCCGGAGCTGGCGGAAGATCTCGCGAAAACCCTCGGAGAGGAGTCCCTCTACTTCTACGATGCGATCTCCCCAACGATTTATGCGGACTCGATCGACGAGTCTATTGTTTTTCGGGCTTCGAGATATGACGATGGGATTGGCGACTATCTGAACGTACCTCTGTCTCGCGACGAATATGAAGGCTTCGTGGAAGACCTGCTTCGTGCCGAAACGGTGCCCCTTCACGCCTTCGAGGCAGCGCTCTATTTCGAGGGTTGCCTCCCGATCGAAGAAATGGCTCGAAGAGGGCGGGATACTTTGGCGTTTGGTCCGATGAAGCCGGTTGGGCTCGTCGACCCACGAACCGGTCGGCGTCCCCATGCAGTCGTGCAGCTCCGGCAAGAGGATCAGACGGGTACGCTCTGGAATCTCGTCGGATGCCAGACCAAACTACGTGTCGGTGAGCAGAAGCGGATCTTCCGATCGCTGCCGGGTCTCGGGGAGGCCGTCTTTGCTCGCTTCGGGTCGATCCATCGAAATACCTATGTGAATGCCCCGTTGCAGCTCGACGAACAACTGCAGCTGAAACGACGTCCGGGTGTCCATCTGGCTGGACAAATGGCGGGTGTAGAAGGTTATGTCGAGTCGGCCGCGCTCGGCTATCTGGTCGGTGTTGGCGTCGCGCGCCGTGTGCAGGGTCTGCCCAGAGAAACGCCGCCTCCGGAAACGGCGCATGGGGCTCTTCTGCGTCATCTGCAAAACGCGGATGCGAAGCACTTCCAACCCATGAACGTCAACTATGGGCTCTTTCCGCCGCTCGATCGTGCCGTGGTCGAGGGGGCCTTGGCCGACTTTGCGGTCGGCGACGCCGAGGCCAATTCCGAAGACGGTGACGGACGCGGCCGATCAAAGCGCAGTCGAAGAAGGAAGCTGCCCAAGCGCGAGAAGAATGAGCTGCTTGCCGCACGGGCGCTCGATTCACTGCGCCCGTATTGCGAACGTGTACGACCTTCAGTCGGGGAGGCAGTATGAACTGGACGCAGGCCATCGACGGCTTCGGAGAACATATTGGCGTCGAACGAGGGTTGTCACCCCATACCCGGCGCGCCTACGAATCCGACGTCCGACAGCTCACTGTCTATACCGGTGCCGAGATCGGTCCTGCGCAGGTGGATGCCGATCATATCCGCGCCTGGCTTGCGAGCCTGCACCGACGACGGAGTCCCGCGACCCGGGGCCGGAAACTGGCTTCAGTGCGCGCCTTTTTTCGATGGCTGATTCGCGAAGGGGAAGTCCGGGATGATCCGACTGCCGGCTTGCCCATGCCCAAGCTCGAGAAACGCCTGCCGCGTCCTCTTTCGGTCGACGACTGTGAACAGCTCATCACGAATGATCGCCGTACTCTACGTCAGCCCGCGCCGGAAGGTGGCGATCGAGAGCGACGTTCCCAGTGGATGACACTGCGCGATCGGGCGCTCGTTGAGCTGCTCTATGGAACCGGCATTCGCATTGGTGAGCTGGTTGCCCTGGATGTTCGCGATCTGGAGTTGCGCGCGCGCGAGGTTCGGGTGATGGGTAAGGGCGGCAAAGAACGAATCGTCCCGATTCCGGAGCAAGCGCGCCGCGCGCTCGGCGCCTGGCTCGAGGTTCGGCGACATTCGGGCGTGATGAGCGAACCGCTCTTCATTTCGCTTCGACCGCGGCGTGAGGGAGGTCCGCGTCGGCTGGCGGCTCGTGAGGCACGTCGGATCCTGGGAGAGCGGGCCGTAAGCGCGGATTTGAATCAGCACGTACACCCGCATCGGCTTCGGCACAGCTATGCGACCCATCTGCTCGATATGGGCGCCGATCTGCGCGAGATTCAGGAACTGCTCGGGCATACGAGTCTGTCGACGACCCAGAAATACACGGCGGTTTCGATCGAACACCTTCGCGACGCCTATGATCAAGCGCACCCCCGAGCGGCAGCCGGAACGCGCGCAAAAACCAAGAAGACGAGGACTACGCGATCACGATGAAGACAGGAACGAGACGATGACTTCAGGCCGCGAGAATGGAAACGCCTTTGGCCATGACCGGTTTCGATCAACCACGGTGGTTGCGGTCCTGAAGGAGGGGCAGCTTGCCCTGGCCGCTGACGGACAGGTTACTCTTGGCGAGACGGTCATGAAGCAGCGAGCCGAAAAGGTTCGACGGATCGCGAAGGGCCGGGCCCTTGTCGGCTTTGCTGGCGGTGTTGCGGACGCGCTGACTCTCATGGAGCGGCTCGAGGGAAAATTCGAATCCCATCCCGGCAATGTTCGGCGCGCGGCGGTCGAACTGGCACGGGATTGGCGAACCGATCGCGTACTTCGGAAGCTCGAAGCGATGCTGCTCCTGGCGGATACCGAGACACTGCTCATGGTTTCTGGGAACGGCGATGTGATCGAGCCCGACGATGGTGTCGCTGCGATCGGTTCCGGTGGGGCGTATGCCTTGGCTGCGGCCCGCGCGCTTGCTCAGCACAGCACACTCGGAGCGGCGGAGATCGCAGAGGCTGCCCTGCGCGTCGCTTCCGAGATCTGTATCTATACCAACGACAACATTTCGATGGAAACCCTACCGTGAGCCGAACCGAATCATTTACACCGCGCGAAATCGTTTCGGAACTCGATCGCTATGTGATCGGTCAGCGGGAGGCCAAGCGGGCTGTTGCGGTAGCGCTGCGCAATCGCTGGCGACGGCAGCAGGTTCCCGAAGAGCTTCGCGACGAGATCGCTCCCAAGAATATCATCATGATCGGCGCGACCGGTGTCGGTAAGACCGAGATCGCCCGTCGGCTTGCGAAACTCGCGCAAGCGCCATTTATCAAGGTCGAGGCTTCGAAATTTACGGAAGTCGGCTATGTCGGGCGTGACGTCGAGTCGATTATTCGCGATCTGACAGAACTCGCGATCCAGCTCGTCTCCGACGAAGAGCAGCATTCCGTTCGGTCGAAGGCTGAGGAACGTGCGGAGGAGCGCCTGCTCGACGCGCTATTGCCGGTGCCCACGGCTGTGTCGCCGGAGGCGCTGACGCTGGATCCGCCGGAACAGAACGAGACACGTGAAAAGCTTCGTCGACTCCTCCGCCTGGGCGAGCTGGAGGAGCGCGAGGTCGAGCTCGAGCTGAGCGATGATTCCGGCGGTCCCTCGATGTCGATCATGACACCGGGAGGTGTCGAGGAAATGGGCGTTCAGTTCAAGGATCTGCTTTCCGGGATGATGCCGAAACAAACTCGCCGCCGGCGACTGAAGATTGCAGAGGCGCGCGATGCGTTGATTCACGAAGAGGGGCTCGCGCTCGTCGATTCAGAAAAGGTTCGTGAACTTGCGGTGCGTCGCGTGGAGGATTCAGGAATCGTCTTCATCGACGAGATCGACAAGGTTGCCGTTGGTTCGGGTGGGCGGCAGGGACCCGACGTTTCGCGAGAAGGGGTGCAGCGGGATCTGCTTCCGATCGTGGAAGGGTCGACCGTCCAAACGAAGCATGGCCCTGTATCGACCGACCATGTCCTCTTCGTGGCGGCTGGTGCCTTTCATGTCGCGAAGCCGTCGGATTTGATCCCGGAGTTGCAAGGTCGATTCCCTATTCGAGTGGAGCTCTCGAGCCTCGGTCGCGAGGACCTGGTGCGAATTCTGACCGAACCGGCCAATTCATTGGTGCGCCAGTACACGGCGCTCCTGGCGACCGAGCAGATCGACCTGCTCTTCGAGGAGTCAGGCATCGAAGCGATCGCAGATGTTGCCGCAACGGTGAACGAACGTACGGCCGATATCGGAGCGCGGCGCCTTCACACAGTCATGGAGCGGCTGCTCGAGGATCTGTCTTTCGATGCACCTGATCTGGGCGAGCAGCGAGTCGTGGTCGACGAGGCGCTCGTTCGAAAACGATTGGGCGATCTGGTGGATGATCAGGATCTTTCGCAGTTCATTCTCTGAGAGTGAGAGTGAGAGAGAGGGGGGTAGGCATGGTTGACGAAAGCAGTCGCGTGTTGATCGTGGATGATGAGATCTTCTTTCTCGAAGCCATCGGCGAAATTCTAGCTTCAGCGGGCTTCGAGACCGTCAAGGCCGAAGATGGTGAAAGCGCGCTTGTGGCCGTCACCGATCCGGCGATCGGCGTCGTGGTTCTCGATGTTCGACTGCCGGATATGGACGGGATCCAGGTGCTCGCAGCCATTCGCGAGATGCGCCCGGAACTGTCGATCATCATGCTCTCCGCCTCGACTGATCAGGAGATCGTGCTCGAGGCACTCCGACTCGGCGCATGCGACTACCTCGCGAAACCGTTGCACGACGAAGAACTCGCGCTGGCGGTGGGGCGCGCCCTCGACGGATTCGAGGCCAACGTCGGGCGCCAACGGCTGCGCGGACGGATCGATCGGCTCGTTACGGGAATGGATCGACTCTCACAACTCGTGCGTCTTGCGGCCCCTGAAGAGCGGGTGGCTGTTCTGCGCCAGGGTATCGTCGACTCCTCCAGCGTGGTGCTCCAAGCCTCGCGTGTATCCCTGATGTTGGCCGACGCAGATTGCGAGTGGTTGTCGGTCGTGGCCACTCGGGGTGTGGACGTTGGTCTGGAGACCCTGTCGGCGCGCAAAGTGGACGAAGGTGCTTCTGGATTCTGCTTTCGTGAGGGCTCGGTGCTGTGTGTGCCCGATGTGGAGCACGATCCGCGCTTTTCTGGGCGCGGCGCGGGTGAGTATCTGGATTCGGCATTTGCGATCGTGCCACTCATTTGCCTCGGCGTGCCCGTTGGGGTCCTTTGCTTGACGGAAAGCGAAGACGCAGAGGGTCTCTCCGATCTCGAGAGCAATGTTCTGAGATTGCTCGGAATGCAGATTTCCGAATTCCTGGCAGCGGATCCGGAAGTGGAGGCGCTCTTGCTGACGGCCAGCGCCATGACCGCGGAGGGGCTCAGTTCGCTCGAAGAGGTTGCCCCCGACGGCGACGCCGAGCTCGCACGCGTTGTCTGTGAGGCGGTGGCCGCCGAGGTAGAGCCCGAACGCATGCTGCGACTCGCGATGACTGCGGTCGCGCAACAGCTGTCCGCAGCGCCCATCTCGCTGATGTTGTTGTCCCCCGAGCGGACTTCGCTCGATTCCGAGGCGGAGGTCGATGGCGGGATCGTCGGAGATCGAGAGAGTCTGCCGTCCGATCGTGGGCTCCTGGGCCTCGTCATCCAGTCCGGGCAGCTCGTCGCAGTGGAGGATCCTGCAAGCGATGTTCGCTTCGACGCGGAGATCGATACACCCAGCGACGGACTCGCCAGGCCCTATCTCTGTGTTCCGATCAAGTTGCGGGGGAAGGTGGTCGGTGTGCTGCGCGTTTTTCTCGAAGAGGGGAAGACCGCCTCGCCGCGAACGGCCGAAATTCTCGCCGCTGCATTCTCGGCAGCCGTTCGCAACATCCTCTTGTACCGTAGCTTGCTTCAGAGTATCGAAGAGGTTGCCGATGCCCGGCGCCAAGCGAGGTCCTGAAACGGGAACCCATGAAGGAACTTGTCGATAAAGCGAAGATCTTGATGGAAGCGCTGCCCTATATGCAGCGGCTCTTTGGCAAGACCGTCGTCATCAAGTACGGCGGTCACGCGATGACCGACCGGCCGCTTCAGGCGTCCTTCGCGGCAGATGTCGTTATGCTCAAGCATATCGGGGTACGTCCTGTCATCGTGCACGGCGGCGGCCCCCAGATTGCAGCGACGCTCGAGCGGATGGGTCGTCAGTCGCAATTCATCGACGGGCGGCGGGTCACCGACGATGAGACGATGGAAGTCGTCGAGATGGTTCTGGGCGGCAAGATCAATCGCGAGATCGTCGAGTTGATTCAACAGGCGGGCGGCAAGGCGGTCGGTTATACCGGAAGTGATGGCGGTCTGCTCCGCGTTCGAAAGAAGTTCATCGACGGCCAGGATCTGGGTCGAGTCGGGGAAGTGGTTGCGGTCGATCCGGGCGTGCTCGAGGCAGCGATGCAAGCTGGATTCGTGCCGGTGATTGCGCCGATCGGAGTAGACGAAAACGGGCTGAGCCATAACATCAATGCGGACGAAGTTGCGGGTGCGATCGCCGCGGGGCTACGGGCAGAAAAGCTGATGCTGCTGACGGACGTGGAAGGTGTGCTCGATGCAAAGAATCAGCTCATCAGTCAAATGTCGGTTGAGCATTGTCGTAGCCTGATCGTCGACGGTACGATCAAGGGCGGAATGATCCCGAAGATGGAATGCTGTATTCAGGCGCTTTCGGGTCAGGTGGGGCGTACGCATGTTGTCGACGGACGAGTCGTACACGCCGTTCTGCTCGAAATATTCAGCGACGATGCTGGAATCGGAACGTTGCTCGTTCCCTGACCTCGACCGATCTTCGATTCACCCTGGATGGAGATGAAATGCCCAAGGACTTCGTGACAGTGGCAGACTGGGCAGCGGATGACCTGTGGTCCATGGCCGATCGCGCGGCGACACTTCGACACAATCATCGAGGCGGCAAGCGTTCGCGCACGCTCGAAGGTCGGACTCTCGCGATGTATTTCGAGAAGCCTTCCCTGCGGACACACGTCACGTTCGAGGCGGGCATTGCTCAGCTTGGCGGCCATGCGATCCTGCTCAAGCCCGAACAGATCGGCATCGGGACCCGGGAGAGCCCAGCTGATGTTGCGCGAGTTCTCTCTCGATGGGTCGATTGCCTTATGGCGCGCACATTCAGCCATGAACTCGTCGAACAACTCGCGAGAGACGCGACGATCCCAGTCATCAACGGGCTGACGGACTTGCTTCATCCTTGTCAGGCGATGGCGGATCTCGTCACGATTGCAGGCGTGATGAAGCCAACCGATGCAACCATCGCCTACGTGGGAGACGGCAACAACGTTGCGAATTCCCTGATCCTGCTTGCTGCGGTCCTGGGTCTGAGATTGCGATTGGCCACACCGGCGACCCACTCGCCGTCTGCACGAACGCTCCGGCAGGCTCGCGCGCTAGCGGAAGCAAGTGGCGCTGAGATCATGGTTGGAGAGGATCCGGTGGCGGCGGTGAAGGATGTGGATTTCGTCTACACGGATACCTGGACCAGTATGGGCCAGGAGGATGAGGCAGCGCAGCGACGTGAACTCTTCCGCGCCTATCAGGTGAATGCAGAGCTCCTCTCTCATACGGCCGATGCTTATGTGATGCACTGCCTCCCGGCTCATCGGGGAGAGGAGGTCACAGCAGAGGTTCTCGACGGACCGCGAAGCCTCGTTTTCGATCAGGCTGAGAATCGGCTTCATGCACAGAACGCCATTCTCGAACACCTCCTGAAGCGCTAGACGATCGCGAGAATGCGCTCAGAGCGATGTGGCACTAGATCCGCCGAATACTGAAATGCCCCGTGGGGCATTCCTCGAATGCAATTCAGGAATTTGCGTGTCAGTGCCTCACTGGAATGCATGATCTCTCAGACTTCGAACCTTGCCGGCCGATGAGACTCCGGTGGGGGCTTGCGTTTGCCGCAGTCCCTGCCGGGGAGGTCATTGAAGGCCGTGAAGCAGGCCGTGGATCCAATGGGGCAGGTATTTGTCCTCGCGCCGAATTGCGATGCGACGCAGTTGAAATTGACTGCGGCGGAGGGCTATCTGCTTTCGCGAATCGATGGCGCCACCCCATGGCGGTTGTTGAGGGAGATGGCGGGGATCCCTACCGACGAGGCCGACTCATGTCTCACTCGATGGGTCGAAGATGGCCTGCTCGACGTCGTGTCCGAAGCATCGGCAACGTCGTCGACCAACTCTCCCGAATCGGGCGACTCGCGGGCGGCAACGGTCGATGCCGCTGTGGCACCCTCCGAGCCGTCGCCTGTTCTCCAGATCGACGAGGGTCAGATCGACGATCGACTCGATCTCGACGTAGAAGTGCAGCGCAGAATCCTCGAGTTCGAAGCCTCTCTGGGGTTGCCCTATCACGAACTATTGGACGTGCCTAGAGGATCCGAGGCCAAGGTCGTCAAGCGGGCCTACTTCAAGCTTTCCAAGGAATTCCATCCCGATCGCTATTTCCGAAAGGAGATTGGAGTCTACGTTCAACGCCTCGAGCGAATCTTCAAGAAGGTTCTCGAGGCACATGAAATGCTTTCGGATCCAGATCTGTGTCAGGTCGAAAACCAGCGAGATTCGACGCAGGCGATGGAAGGAAGCGTGTCCGCCTCCGCTTCCCCGTCGGAGTGTGTAGACGGGAGCGCAGTTTCGATCCCGGAAACGCCGAAACCGCTCACGAAGCTCGAACGCCTTCAACAACGAATGCCCTTCCGCATCGATCAGGCTGCGATTGCGGCGCGGCGCGAGAAAGCGCAAGAGATTTTTCGAGCGGCCGAGCTGTCGATGAACGCCGGACGCTTGTCCGAAGCGGAAGCCAGTATTCGAATCGCGATCAGTTTCGACCCTGGCCGATCCGAGTTCAAAGAGGCGCTTGGCACGATTCGGATCCAGGCCGCCGGGGCGCGCGCGACGAAGTTGCTCGCGTCGCCAAGCGAGCGGATGAGCGATGGAGAGCTGCGCGAGGTGTTGAACCTGCTGGAAGACGTCTTGATCTACCGACCGCATGATCCGGATTTGAACGATCGCGCAGCGCGCGTGTGTCTGCAGCTCGGGAAGCTCGAACTCGCGAGCGGGTTTGTCGAGACCCTGATCGAACGAACGCCCGATTCGGCTGCGTGTCACACGCTGGCGGGTCGGATCTATCGAGAACGAAATGATCTGGATGCGGCCATGATCGCTTTCGAGACGGCGCTCAAGATTGACGAGGAAGATTTGGATGCGCGGAGGGGCCTTGCCTCCCTGCGAATTGGAGCGCGAAACGCCGCTCGAGGAGGGACATCATGAACCGAGTGATTGGAATCGATCTCGGAACGACAAATTCATGCGTCGCGGTCGTCGAAAACGGCCAACCGACCGTGATCCCCAATTCGGGGGGGTACAAGACGACCCCCTCGATGTTCGGCATCTCGCAGGACGGAAAGCGTCTCGTCGGTCATCTGGCCAAGCGCCAGGCGATCACGAACGCTCGCAATACCGTCTCGGCCGCGAAGCGCCTGATCGGGCGCCGCTTCGATGATCCGGAAGTCCAGAAATCGATCGACCTCTCGCCATACGAGATCGTGCGTGGGCCCAACGAAGATCCCCGGATCAAGGCCGGTGGCAAGACATTCACCTGCCCCGAGATCTCCGGAATCATTCTTCGCGAGATGAAGCGGGTCGCAGAGGAGTACCTGAGCGAGACCGTCCTGGAGGCGGTGATCACCGTTCCGGCCCACTTCAACGATACACAGCGTCAATGCACCAAGGATGCGGGCAAGATCGCCGGGCTCGAAGTTCTTCGCATCATCAATGAGCCGACCGCAGCGGCTCTCGCCTACGGAATGAATCGTGGCGGCGAGGAGAAAATCGCCGTCTACGATCTCGGCGGAGGCACCTTCGATATCTCGATCCTCGACATGTCGGACGGTGTCATCGAAGTCCTCGCGACCTCGGGTAATACGTTCCTTGGCGGAGAGGACTTCGATCGGCGGATCGTCCAGCACCTCGTGGAATGGTTCGAAGAGAGCGAAGGAATGGATCTACGGGGCGACACGATGGCTCTCCAGCGGCTGAAGGACGCCGCAGAGAAGGGCAAATGCGATCTGTCGATGCGGGATGTCGTCGAGATCAATCTGCCCTTCATCGCGAGCGACTCAGAGGGACCGCGGCACCTCAACTATGAATTGACGCGTGAGAATCTCGAAAGTCTCGTTCATGACGTCGTGGAAGGAACCTTGAAGAGCGTCGAACAATGCTGTGTCGATGCGGGGGTGCAGGCCGCGGATATCGATCAGATCGTGCTGGTCGGAGGCCAGTCACGCATGCCACTCGTTCAGCGTCGTGTGACGGAGTATTTCGGAAAGCGTCCGCACAAGGGTGTCAATCCGGATGAGGTCGTAGGCCTCGGTGCGGCGATTCAAGCGGCGGCGCTGCTCGATTCCGACAGCGACATGCTGTTGCTGGATGTGACGCCCTTGTCGCTTGGCATCGGAACCTACGGGGGGCATTTCGCACGGCTGATCGAGCGAAATACCACTGTGCCTGTCAGCAAGGGCCATGTTTTCACGACCACCCGAGACGACCAGTCCGCAGTGAAGATTCGCGTATTGCAGGGTGAGAGTGACATGGCGGCTGAGAATGATCTGCTAGGGGAGTTCGTTCTCTCAGGAATCCGTCCGGCACCCAAAGGTGAGCCAGAGATCGAAGTCAGCTTCGACATCGACGCAAACGGCATCGTGAGCGTCTCTGCACGCGATCTCGCGACGGATAAGGAACAGTCCATCACCGTGAGCTCGACGGGTACGCTCTCGGATACTGAAATTGACGAGATCATCGAAGAACACGATCTCTACGAGGTCCAGATTCGGGACTGAGGTCGCAGATATGTCTGAGGCGAGTGAAAAGAAGGTGTCGAGTTTGCTCCAGCAGGGACTCGAACTCTACGGAACCGGCGATGTCGCCCGTGCGTTTCTGCTATGGAGCGAAGCGCTCGAACTCGATCCGGGCAACGAAGAAGCGCTCGACTACATGCGTGACGCCGACCGTCGTGCGAAGCCGCGCGGCGGAACTGCGGCGATTGGCGCTCCATCGATCATGGACGATGCGCGACGGTTGTTGCGGTCGGAAGACGAGGAAGCGGCGCTCGAGTTGTTGATCAATGCTCCGACCGCCAACGGACTCGAGAACGAAGCGATGATCGAGCTTCTGCGCGCGAAATTGTTTCAGCGATACCGAGTGGAACTCGGCGATCTTTCGCAGGTGCCGCGTGTCGTTGCTGTCGAGAAGAACGATCTGGAAAGCCGAAATTTGCCATCGAACGTCGGGTTTCTTCTTTCGATGATCGATGGGGTGACACCGCTTTGCGATCTCGTGTCGGTGTCGGGGATGGATCGGTTCGAGGCATTGCGATCCGTCTGGCGAATGCACCAGGCCGGAATCGTGACGTGGGAAGCATCATGAGTACCGCCGAAGATATCTCGCTTCTGGCTCATCTGCAGACTCCGATTCTCGTCGGGGATCCCGACGGCTGCATCGTTTATGCGAATCCCGCTTTCAGGGATCGCTTTTGTCAGGCCGATGAGGATCCGATGGGCCAGGCGCTCGCGATGGTCTTCGGGGGCGGCGCCCGAGAGGTCGTATTGACAGCGACCGCTGAGGTTCTCGAGCGCGGTCAGCCTGCACGCCTCCAGATACGCGAAGGCGAATACGGCTATTCCGGTCTCGCGTCGCCGATCGAGGCGGAGGATGATCGAGTGGGTGTCGTGATGGTGCTGCTCGAAGAGCAGTCCAGCGAGGACTATCTGACCGGATTGGCCGACGAGATCGGGGAGCCGATCATGGAAGCCATACAGGCGTTGCAGGGCTTCTCCCAGAATCTCGCCGGTCGTCTCGGAGACGAGGAGCAAGCCATTCTCGCTCGGGGAATGCGATCGATCGAGACCGCGCAGAAGTGGCTGCGGGAGTTGCAGGTGGCGATTCGCGGAGGTAAGCCTCAGCAAGGCCGCTTCGACGTCACGAATTCGATCTTGCGCGTCGCCGAGCGGGTGACGAACGAGTTGGAAACGAACGTAGATCTCGAAGTCCTGATGCCGCCCAACCTACCGAGAGTTGCGGGTACGACGGTTGTCTTCGAACGACTCCTGACGCAGCTCGTGCGCCAGCGAATCGACGAAACCAAAGCCGGCCAGCCGCTCACGCTTCTCGCACGAGCGCTCGGTGGAGACGAGCCGCGAGGCGTTCTCGTCTCGTTGGTCGACGTTCCGGATTCGAGCCGACGCAACGCGACGGGCCATCCGCCCGAGGCAGTGCAGCAGGGCGTGGCGTCGATGGGTGGTGAAGTCATCTGCGTCGAGGACTCGAGTGCCGGTCGCGTCACCCTGATGCGGCTGACGGTCGCGAACGGCTGAGCGCTGGCGCTGTCGCCGAATGGTGACACCCCCCGTATCCTCTAACGGGATGCATCTCGTCCCATCATCAGCAGTCTTGAATCTCGTCCCGTGTGCTGCCCTGTTTGGCGCCCTGTTGCTCGGCTGCCCGGGTACCGAAGGGGATCTGGAATCTGCTCCTCCACCGGTCTGGCCTGCTTCGGATCTCGTTGCCGTCGACGTGATCGACGACGATCATGTGATCGTGGTGGCCGCGACCGGCGAGATCCATCTCAGCTCGGATTCGGGTCTATCCTGGCAGCGCGCGCGAGTGCCGCCGGTCGCCGGACTTCGTAGTATTTCGATGGCCGATCGCGAGACGGGTTGGGCGGTCGGCGAGGGTGTCATTCTTCGGACCGATGAAGACGGCTCCAGCTGGCGACGCCAGCCGATTCCCGATCGAAAAGATCGTGTTCGGCTCGCGGGCGTCAGCGCGATCGATCGTGAACATGCCATCGCGGTCGGCGAGGGCGGAGTGCGTCTGCGAACCCAGGATGCAGGTCGAACCTGGCAGGATGTCTCCCGGCTTTCCGGCGACCCCTCCGAGCCTTCAGCCTCGATTGCCGGAATCTTCTGCGATCCCATATCCAATGGACGATGTTGGTCGGTCGGCGCGGCGATTCGACGTACCCAGGATGCCGGACTGACCTGGCAGCGTGTCGAAGTCGAGGATCTCGCACGAATCGAGCCGATTGCCTTCGGAGTCGGACAGGTCGAAGTGGCGGATTCGGAGGCGAAGCGGTTCGCGCGATTCCTGCGCGCGAATCGACACCGTAGGCGATCGGAATGGCGGATCGAGCCTGGTATCAGTCCGAGTGAACTCGAACAGATCGGGCGTCGAATCGATCCCGATGCTCTCTTTGAAGTGATCGCCGCTCGCATACAGGAAATCCGAAGCATGATCGAGGAGGCGGGCATTCCCGCGGATCGCGTCGTGACGGCCAATGCGCCGCCCTGGGACTACGAAGACTATCTGGACGACGATCCGGAGTTACTGGCTCGCTACTGGTCAGCTCGAAGCGCTTCGAAACCGAGCGTGAGAGTTCGAATCGTGGAGGATCCAACACTCTATTCGCTCAGCGTCGAAAGGTCAGGACGCGGCCTGGCGGTTGGAGCGGCGGGCGTTCTTCTTCGCAGCGCGGACGCGGGTGAGCATTGGACGCTCAGTGAGCGCTTGTCGCCGCATGATCTTTTCGCCGTCGGGATCGGTCGTCGACGCGTTGTTGCGGTTGGAGCACAGGGTGGCATATGGCTGTCCGCTAATGCAGGGACGAGCTGGTCCGCGTTCGCAGACGAGACCCAGGCTCCGTTCTTCGATGCATTGTACGACGTCTCGTTTTCGCCGAGCGGCGACTTCGGGATGATCGTCGGCGGATATGGGCGCATATTGCGCAGTTTCGACGGTGGAGCAGAGTGGGAGTTGCTCGTTCAGGCCGGTGAGTGAGGGTCGCTGCGCTTCGACTGGGTCGGTGTGGAATCGGCCGTCCCAGTGGATTTCCGGCGTACGCGGGCATCGACAGGCCGGCTCAAGGTCGCCACTCTCTAATCCGATAATTTGATCATACTTGCTGAGCCCAGTTTTCGTGATGACGCATTCCCGCGGGGAGGAAATGTTGGTGACGGAGGCAGAGTTAGCTGCGCCGGTCCCGACTCTCGTAGTCGGAGAAGGCTCAGATCGAATCGTGACAACGCTCGTCGCCGGGCTGGCGACGGCCGGTTACGCTGCTCAATTCTCTTGCGCTGCGTTCGATTCAGTGGACGCCGCCGCGGACGCATCCGTCGGCGCACGCCATCTCATCCTGATTGCTCTCGGACCCGAAGCCGACAGCATTCTCGAGGACCCCATCTGGGCACAATGGGAGCGTCCTGGCGCGGCGATGGCCCGGATTGCGATGTCGGACGCGTCAGCCTCTGTCGATACCGGCTCAACGATTTCGGACTCCGATTCGTCGGGCGCTGCGACCTATCGATTGCCGACGGCGCAATCAGACGCGTTGCCGATGGCGACGATCGTCGTGGCGCGCCTGCTCGAAGTCGAGCGCGTCCAATCGGAGCTTCGCGCGCAACTCGAAACGGAGCGTGCCTGCGAACCGCTGTCCACCTGTCTCGAGCCCGGGAAACTCTATCCGATGGCGCTCGAACTGTTGCTCGAGCGACTCGATTGCCATCGCGGGATCGCCTTCTTCTCGCCCAGTCCGGCGCCCCAGGGTGCGGGTGTGGCGGCACGAGGATTTCCCGAAGAGATCCGAGATCGGTTGATCCGAACGCTGATCGAAGAAAAATCCCTCGAATCGACGATGGGGCGGGGCGAGATCGGCGTGGTGCCATGGGGACCTCTTCATCACGCATTGGGTCGTGTCGGACTCGAGTCCCCCGGCGCCTTGCTGTCCGTACCGCTGCGTGGGGACGACCGAGAATCTGGGCATGTCTGGGTTCTCTCGGAGGGCCACCGCTTCGACGAGGCGGATATTGCGGCCGCTACCACCATCGCCCGTCGCGCAAATGCCGCATTGGCAACGGCTGAGCGCTACCACAATGCCAAGGAAAAGGCGTTCATCGACGACGTGACGGGCGTCTACAACGCCCGCTATCTCCTGACAACCGCCGACAATGAGATTCAACGCGCGGCGCGGTACGGGAATCCACTATCGGTTCTCTTTCTGGACCTCGATCGATTCAAGTCCGTCAACGATGTCCACGGACACCTGATCGGTTCAGAGACACTTCGCGTGCTCTCCAAGCTGCTCGGCGAATGCGTGCGCCAGGTCGATACGCTGGCTCGCTATGGCGGGGATGAGTTTACGATTCTCCTCGTCGACACCGAACACGATGTTGCCCTTCGAATTGCCGAGCGAATTCGTGAACGTGTCGAAGCGCATCTCTTCGAGGCGGGTCATGATGGGACGCTGCGACTGACGATCTCGATCGGCGTCGCGACCTGTCCCGTTCACGGGGACTCCCGGGAGCTGCTGCTCGACGCGGCGGACAAGGCGATGTACCGCGCCAAGAGTGAGGGGCGCAATCGCGTGAGTTCCGCCAATGAGCTCACGGGTTCGGGGACCACGGCCAGCTAGACGGCCGCCTCGGTTCATTCTGCCAATTGACAGTGGTCGGTGCTGTTGCTATCCAACCTGCCGATTTCAAAACGATTTTTCGGTTCAGAAGTCTCGCCCGCACGTCTTGCAGTGTCGTGGTGCTCTGTCGACTCGACGATTTCGAGGACGCGAATCGATTTCGAAATCAAACCACTCGCTCGGGAGTCTTGATGAGCACGCAAAGTGTCGAGCTCGATGGAATGGGAGCCTTGCGCCGCAGCCATCGCTGCGGCGAGGTGATGAACGCCCAGGTCGGCGATGAAGTCATTCTCGCCGGTTGGGTCCATCGTCGCCGCGATCATGGCGGCGTCATTTTCGTCGATCTGCGTGACCGGACCGGCATCGTTCAGGTCGTGTTTCGTCCCGAGTCCGCACCGGCAGCCCATTCTCGGGCTCATCTGTTGCGCTCGGAATGGGTGCTGATGGTGCGTGGCGAGATCGAAAGTCGCAGCGACGAGACGATCAATCCGAACATGCCGACCGGAACCATCGAAGTCAATGTGCGCGAGCTACGCATTCTCAACTCGGCTTCCGTTCCGCCCTTTGCGATCGAGGAGGAGATCGAGGTCGACGAGCAGGTGCGCCTTCGTCATCGGCTTCACGATCTGCGACGTCCGCCGCTCCAGCGCGCGCTACAGGTCCGAAACGATCTGAGTCGCGCTGTTCGAGAATCGCTCGCGGATCAGGATTTTCTCGAGATCGAGACACCGATGCTGGCGCGGGCGACGCCAGAGGGTGCGCGGGACTTCCTGGTCCCGAGTCGACTCCAACCCGGTGATTTCTACGCGCTACCGCAGTCGCCGCAGATCATGAAGCAGCTTTTCATGATCGCTGGTTGCGACCGCTACTATCAGATCGCACGCTGCTTTCGTGATGAGGATCTGCGCGCGGATCGACAACTCGAGTTCACCCAGATCGATCTCGAACTTTCGTTCGTGGGTGTCGAGGAAATCCTCAGCGTACTCGAGAAAGTCACGGTCGATGGGTGTCGCGCATGCGGAGTTGAACTCGAAGCTCCATTCAGGCGAATGACCTACGCAGATGCGATGGACCGGTATGGATGCGACCGGCCGGACACGCGCATTCAGCTCGAACTCGTCGATCTGACAGATGTCTTCCGGACCAGCGAGTTCAAGGCGTTTCGCGGCGTGGCTGAATCTGGCGGAATCGTCAAGGCGCTACCGATTGCGGACGCCAAGGAGTTGTCGCGCGGCGAAATCGACCGGCTCGAGAAGCGCGTCCGCAAGGAACTCGGGGCAAAGGGTCTGGGCTGGATTCGGGTCGAGGAAGACGGTTCGTGGAAGTCGCCGATTACGAAATTTCTCGGCGAGCCGGAGACGAAAGCCATTCGCGAACGTTGCCAGACCTCGCCTGGAATGGTGATCTTCTTTCAAGCGGACGACAGAGACAAGGCAAACACAATTCTGTCACGGCTTCGTGAGGATCTTGGCCGGCGTCTCGGTAGGGTAGATGGTCGAGAATGGGATCCGCTTCTCGTCGTCGACTTTCCACTCCTCGAGCCCGATGAGCATGGCCAACTCACCCATGTACATCAGCCCTTCGTTGCGCCGATCGAAGAAGATCTGGCACTTCTGGACAGTGCTCCCGAGAAGGTGCGAGGAACACACTACGACGTCGTGCTGAACGGAACCGAACTCGGCTCGGGTAGTCTGCGCAACCATCGCAGCGATATTCAGCGCAAGATTCTCGGGATCATGGGTTACAGCGAAGAGGAAATGGAACAGAGCTTTGGCTTCATGCTCGAAGCACTCGAGGCCGGAGCACCGCCGCATGGCGGGTTCGCATTCGGATTCGATCGCTGGGTCATGAAGCTGGTGGGAGCCGACAACCTGCGGGATGTTATTGCGTTTCCGAAGACGCAACGAGGGCAGGATCTGTTGATGGAGGCGCCGTCTCCGGTTTCCCCCAATCAGCTCGACGAACTATCACTTCGCGTACGGCCACAGCCGTCGCGGGAATAGGCCGGGACGACCGGCACAAGCAGGGGAGGAAGTCCGATGGCAAGACCGAAGATTGCGTTGATTGGCGGAGGAAATATTGGTGGGGTGCTCGCGGAGCAGGCTGCCTACCGTGAACTGGGTGACGTTGTCATCTTCGATGTCGTGGAAGGGCTGCCGCAGGGCAAAGCACTCGACATGTCGGAGGGGTCTCCCCTCATCGGAAGCGATGCGAAAATTTCCGGCGTGAATGACTATGCGGGAATCGCAGGTGCGGATGTCGTCATCATCACGGCTGGACTCGCACGCAAGCCGGGGATGAGTCGCGACGATCTACTCAAGACCAATCTGTCGATCATGAAACAGGTGGCCGTGGGCGTACGAGACCACGCTCCGGACGCGTTCGTCATCGTGATTTCGAATCCGCTCGATGCGATGGTCTACACGTTCAAGGAAGTTTCGGGCTTCCCCAAGAATCGCGTCGTCGGCATGGCTGGCGTACTCGATTCAACCCGTTTTCGTAGCTTCGTCGCATGGGAGCTCGACGTGTCGGTGAAGGACGTGACCGCGCTCGTGCTCGGCGGCCATGGAGACACGATGGTACCGCTGGTGCGCTATTGCACTGTTGCCGGGATTCCGATCGAGACGATGATCTCGAAGCAACGCATCGATGAGATCGTCGAAAGAACCAAGCAGGCAGGCGGCGAGGTCGTTGGTTTGCTGAAGACCGGGTCGGCCTTCGTCTCACCGGCGGTTTCTGCACTCGAGATGGCCGAGTCGTATCTGAAGGACAAGAAGCGTGTGCTGGCCTGCGCGTGTTTGTGCGAAGGAGAATTCGGCGTGGACGGTCTCTACGTGGGCGTGCCCTGCGTGATCGGAGCCAACGGTCTTGAGCGCATCATCGAGGTCGAACTCAATGCGGAAGAACGTGCCAGTTTCGACGCCTCGGTCGACCATGTGCGCAAGCTCGTTGCGCAGATCGAGCTCTGATCCCACTCTCATTGGCGGAGACTGAACGAAGATGAATGTTCACGAGTATCAAGCAAAGGCGCTCTTCCGGGAATTCGGAGTCGCCGTACCCGAAGGGGAGCTCGCAACCACACCCGAAGAGGCGGAACGCGGCGCCAAGCAGCTCGGCACGAAGGTCGTGGTTGTGAAAGCCCAGGTCCACGCCGGAGGGCGTGGCAAGGGCGGCGGCGTCAAGCTCGCGAAGTCCCCCTCAGAAGCCAAGACGGCTGCGAGCGAAATTCTCGGGATGACGCTGCATACCCCCCAGACACCGCCCGAGGGCAAGCTGGTTCGCAAGGTCTACGTCGAAGCGGGCTCGAATATCGAAAAGGAATACTACCTGGCGATTCTCTTTGATCGGTCCGCCGAGAAATTTGCGCTCGTTGCGTCGACCGAGGGCGGAATGGAGATCGAGATCGTCGCCGAGAAGACGCCTGAGAAGATTCTGACAACGCTAGTCGATCCGAATGTCGGCCTTCGCGACTACCAGGTTCGAGATCTCGGTTTCCGATTGGGCTTCGATCCGGACCAGGTCAAGAAGTTCGTTCCCTTCGTGACGGGGCTCTTCGAGCTGTATCTCGCAAAGGATTGCTCGCAGGTCGAGATCAATCCCCTGGTGCTGACTGCCGAGGGAGATCTCCTGGCTCTAGACGGCAAGCTGAACTTCGACGACAACGCACTCTATCGGCACCCCGAGATTGCAGAACTGCGCGATCCCGACGAAGAGGACGAGCGTGAGCGTGCCGCGAATGAGATCGATCTCGCCTATGTCGGTCTCGACGGCAATATCGGTTGCATGGTGAATGGTGCAGGTCTCGCGATGGCGACTCTGGACATGATCCACTATTGCGGAGGACAGCCGGCCAACTTCCTGGATGCGGGCGGAGGGGCGGACAAGGAAAAAGTCAAACAGGCGTTCAAGCTCATCCTGGAAGATGAGAACGTCGAGGCGATCCTCGTGAATATCTTTGGTGGGATCGTGCGTTGCGACCTGATTGCGGAGGGTGTCGTGGCTGCTGCGGCGGATCTCGGGGTGGGCGTGCCACTCGTCGTACGGCTCCAGGGTACGATGGCGACCGAGGGACGCGAGATTCTCGCTAGATCTGATTTGAACATTACGCCGGCGGAAACGCTCAAGGAGGCGGGGGAACTCGCCGTCGCCGCAGTCAAGGGAGCGGGCTGACTCATCATGGCAATTCTTTGCGACAAGAACACGAAGCTGATCATCCAGGGAATGGGCCGCATGGGTACATTCCATGCCGGCCTTTCGCGTGAATACGGGACGCAGGTCGTCGGTGGAGTCCACCCGGGCAAGGGTGGCTCCGAGATCGAGGGCATTCCCGTTTTCAATACGGTGGCTGAGGCGAAGGCCGCAACGGGTGCGACCGCATCTGTGATCTTTGTACCGCCGCCGGGTGCGGCTGACGCCATCCTGGAGGCGGCAGAGAACGAGTTGGACCTCGCAGTGTGCATCACCGAGGGCATTCCAGTTCTCGATATGGCCCGAGCAAAGGCCGCACTGCGAGGCAGCCGAACGCGGCTACTCGGTCCGAACTGCCCGGGGGTCGTGACACCCGAACAATGTCGAATCGGCATCATGCCGGCGCAGATCACAAGGCCCGGTCCGGTTGGTGTCATTTCGCGCTCGGGGACTCTGACATACGAAGCGGTCGACCAGCTATCGCGTCTCGGAATCGGTCAATCGACGTGTGTTGGCATCGGCGGGGATCCCGTTATCGGTACGAACTTCATCGATGCGCTCACACTTTTCCAGGCAGATCCGGATACGAAGGCAGTCGTCATGATTGGTGAGATCGGTGGGTCCGCGGAAGAAGAGGCCGCCGAGTTCGTGAAGTCCAACATGGACAAACCCGTCGCCGCCTTCATCGCGGGTCAGAATGCCCCCCCCGGCAAACGCATGGGCCATGCCGGTGCAATTATTGCCGGTGGCAAGGGAAAGGCCTCCGACAAGATCGCCGCGCTCGAGGCAAGCGGTGTCGCCGTCTCCCCATCCCCCGCCGAAATCGGCGAAACCCTCGCCAAAGCCGCCCCCGGCCTGGAGAGCTGACCCCGCCTAACACAGAACTCAGCGAAATAGCTTCAGCGTGCGCCGATATGCCGTTCTGCCCAACAGGGAGAGGCCTATGCGCCGCGACGCATCGGCCTCGGCGAGTCATCTCGAACGACGGATGGGCCTAGATCTCCCAGGTGTCGCCAGAATGAAGCAACGCCTTCAAGTCTCCGCGCCCCCGATCTGCAATCGCCGAATCCACCTGGGCCTGGAGCATTTCCTCGTACGTCGGCTTTTCGACGGCTCTGAAAACGCCGACCGGCACGGGGAAATCGGGTCGTCGCAATGTCGCGAGCACGCCCGCATAGGATGATGCGTTAGGTCGTTCGTCATGGACGACGACGCCACGCTCGATCGGGTCGTCGTCATCGGCCAGGTCGATTACGCTCGGGATTCCGTCCTTGAAGACGATGCCCTGGCGGTGACCCGGCGTTCCAAAGACCAGTGGCTGGCCGTGTTCGAGGAGGAGAGCGGCTGTAGCGCGCGATTTCCGATTCTCTACGGCCTCCCAGACTCCGTCGTTGAAGACGGGGCAATTCTGCAGGATTTCGACGAAGGCGGTCCCTTTGTGGTCGTGCGCACGTTTGAGGACCTCTTGCATGTGTTTGGCATCGACGTCGATCGTGCGGGCGATAAAGGTTGCACCGCAGCCCAGTGCGAAAGCAATGGGGTCGACAGGGTGGTCAATCGAACCCTGGGGCGTCGATTTCGTTTTGATGCCGACCTCTGAAGTCGGGGAATACTGCCCTTTGGTCAGTCCGTAGATTTGATTGTTGAAGAGCAGAATCTGGGTATTGATGTTGCGGCGAATCGCGTGCAGCAGATGATTACCACCGATCGAGAGGCCATCACCGTCTCCCGTTACGATCCAGACGGAAAGCTCCGGGCGACTCGCCTTGATGCCAGTGGCAAAGGCCGGTGCACGTCCGTGGATCGTGTGGAATCCGTAGGTGTTCATGTAGTAGGGGAAGCGACTCGAGCAGCCGATTCCCGAGACGAACACGACGTTCTCTCTCGGTACGCCCAGTTCGGGCATGACGCGTTGTACATTGGCCAGGATGGAATAGTCACCACAGCCGGGACACCAGCGTACATCCTGGTCTGAAACAAAATCCTTGCGGGAGATCTTGATTGTCGGCTCGGCTGACATGGGGTGGCTCCTGATTGCTGTGGAGTGAGGGAACTGAATTCAGGCCGGGGAAGAATGCAGCTGGTGGATCGCTTCCGTGAGCTCGGAAATCTTGAAAGGTTGGCCCTCGACCTTGGCAAGGGATCGAACGTCGACCAGATATTTTGCGCGTAGCAGCATCGCCAGGTTGCCGTCTGAGAGCTCGGGTAGCAGTACCTTCTCGAAGCGCTTGAGGATGTCGCCGAGATCCTTCGGGAGCGGATTCAGATGCCTTAGGTGGATTCGGGAGACGGAGATGCCCTCGGCGCGTACGGATTCGACAGCCGCGGTGATCGATCCCAGGGTTCCGCCCCATCCGACGACCAGGATCTCGCCGTCGGCTGGCCCGTCGACTTCGATCGGTGATAGATCGTTCGCGATATCTTCAATCTTTTGTTTGCGGAGTTGATTCATCTTGCCGTGATTGTCGGCGTCGTAGAGGACGTTGCCCGTGACGTCTTGCTTGGTCAGACCGCCGATCCGATGTTCCAGCCCCTTTGTCCCGGGGATCGCCCAAGGCCGCGCTCCCGTGTCCGGATCGCGTGAATAGGGTTGGAACTCGCCGACGTCCTGAGCGGAAGCGAATACAACCGGATTGCGTTCGAGGGAGTCGATGTCTGGAATCAACCAGGGTTCGGAGCTATTCGCGATATAGCCGTCGCTGAGCACGATGACGGGCGTCATATAACGAACCGCCATTCGGAAGGCTTCCAGGGCGACGTGGAAACAATCTCCAGGCGTGCAGGGCGCAAGAACCGGCACCGGGCTCTGGGAATGGCGGCCGAAGATGGCGGCCAACAAATCACCTTGTTCGGTCTTGGTCGGAGAGCCGGTGGAGGGTCCTGCGCGTTGGACGTTGATCGCGACGAGCGGTAATTCGACCATGCTCGCAAGGGCGAGCGCCTCTTGTTTCAATACAAAGCCTGGGCCGCTCGATATGGTGACCGCGAGTTGCCCGGCGAAGGCAGCGCCGATCGTCGAGGAGGCGGCAGCGATCTCATCCTCGGCCTGAAAGGTCTTGACGCCAAAATGGCGATAGCGGGCGACTTCGTGAAGAACTTCGCTCGCAGGTGTAATCGGATAAGCGCCGAGGAAGACGTCTCGCTCCATCTGGACTCCGGCGGCGACGATCCCCCAGGCGAGGGCCTGGTTCCCCGTGATGTTGCGGTAAGTCCCCGATTCGATCTTTGCAGCTGGTACTTCGAACGAGACAGGAAAGAGTTCAGTCGTCTCGCCGAAGGCGTGACCGGCGCGAAGCGTACGGATATTGCCTTCGAGTACATCGCCCTTGAACTTGCCGCCGAGCCAACGTTCGGTGGCTTCCATGTGACGACCGTAGAGCCAACAGAGTACGCCGAGCGCGAAGAAATTCTTGCAGCGGTCGATTTCGCGCTGACTCAGATCGAGGCCCTGAAGCGCCTCGCGATTCAGCGTCGTGAAGGGGACCTCTATGAGCTGATAGCGCTCGCGCAGCTCGGGTAGGGGGTCGTCGCTGTAGCCCGCGCGAGTCATCGCTTTCTTGTTGAAAGAATCGATGTTGACGATAACCATCCCGTTGGGACGCACGTCGTCGACGTTCGCGCGTAATGCGGCTGGATTGAATGCGATCAAAACGTCCGGTTGATCCGCGGGCGTGTGGATATCGTGGCTCGAGAAATGAATCTGGAAGCCGGAGACGCCTGCCATCGTGCCAGCAGGAGCACGGATTTCGGCGGGGAAATCGGGGAACGTCGATAGGTCGTTACCGGCGAGTGCGGTCTCGTCACTGAACCGCGTTCCGGTCAGTTGCATCCCATCACCGGAGTCTCCGGCGAATCGGATCGCAACACCTTCGACGCGCTCGGAGTGTTTTTGGCTCTGAATCTTGCTGGCTGTCACGCTGGATCGTCTCAAGGCTGGCTGGAGCCTTGTCGGTAGGCTCGAATCGGATGAAGACCTGGAACCTTAGGACCCAGGACCTCGGAAATAGCATGAAGGGTAGGGCCCAACGAACCCCATTTTCCCATTGGCTTGGGGCATTGTATCCCTCTCGTCGCTTCGCGAAAGGTCTTCTGGTCAGCATTACGATTCGAATATTCAATGATTAAATGGCAAGGCAGACCAGGGCCTTCCAGTCTGGACTGCCGCTTTCTGTAGCTCAAGATTCTCACCCCCTCGCCGATGCATGACTCATGTTTCGACGTTCGTCTGAACCTCTGGCGCTCTCAGAGGCGAGCCTGCTCGCATTGCGCCCAGCCTTGAACACGCCGGTCCTGAATACCGACTTCCTGCCCGTTGGGCCCGCACGCGCCGCGATCGTGGTGTTTGCGGAGGAGTATGGTGGCATCGGGCTGGCGATCGGCGTGCGATCCAATGAGGGAGGCCAGATCGTCGTCTTTCGGAATCAGACGTCGATCGACGCGAGCACGAAAATCAGCGATGCCCTCGAACCAGCGTTGGCGAGCGCCGAAAGGATGGGCTTTCTCTTCGACGAAGATATGGTCGAGAGCATTCCCGAGGGGCAAGGTCGAGTCCAGGCAATGTCGCTCTGGGGGGATTTGATGGGGGAACTCGAAAGTTCCGCATCGTCCATGACCGCTGAGCTGGACAGCGGCTCTCCATCCGATTCGGCGACGGGCGCTTCGAGCATCGACTCGACCGTTCCGGAGCTCTTGCTCGACGATGTCGCAGCGGTCGACCTGCCAGAGATCTCCCTCGTTCTCGAGGACGAATTGGAACCGATTGTGTTGGAGGTCCCGCCGACTCCCCCTCGCCAATCACTATCGAAATTTCGAGATACGACCCCGCCGTCGACGGCAAAGCCAGCCGTAGCGGTGTCTGCAACCAACCAATCCAGTCCCAAGCAGGATAATGGCTCCGAACTCGGGCGTATCCCGATCGTTCGTGTGCGCCGTGAGGGAACGAAGCGCGTTCCCTTCCTTGCCCGTCTACTCTCGAGCTTCTGAAGCCGCGGGCCCTAGAAGTCCGTCGGAGGAACCATGAAGATCAGCATTCGAAACGAACGCAAAAACGGCCGCAGTCCAACGAACCCTCACATGCTCGCGGGGATCCTGGCGACTGCTCTGATCGTGTCGAGCGTCGGATGTTTGACGCCCAACATGGTTTCGACCGATGGCGAACAATCGGTGACAGAGGCGATCGCCAAGCGAGATCTCGGCATCGATTATTTGTCCTCCAAACGAACGGCGATGGCGATCCGCGAGTTGATGACTTCGATACGGCTCGACCCGTCCGATCCGCAGACGAACCTGTGGCTCGGCGAGGCCTATCGCCGGAGGGGTCGGACAGAGGATGCGGAGGCATATCTGCTCGATTCGATCCGGTTGGTTGACCCTGATGACGAAGACGAGCTGATGACTGAGCAGGCGGCCCGCCTGACTCTCTCGGCGCTGCTTTCGCAGATGGGTCGCTTCGAGGATTCGCTCGAGCATTGCGAAGCGCTCGCGGCCGATGCGACCTACCCGACGCCCTGGCGGCCACTCACCAATTGCGGCTGGGCGCTGCTGAAGCTCGGTCGAATCGACGAGGCTCAGACGCACTTCGAGGAGGCGCTCGAGTTCTTTCCGAAATTCGGTCCTGCACTGTTGAATCTGGGAATTCTGCAGGCGGAACAAGGTCACGCACTCGTGGCGATCAATACGCTCGAGAGAGCACTCGAGTCCGGGCGTTTGAGCGCATCGGCTCTTGGTGAAGCCAATTTTCGCCTCGGCGAGATCTACGTTGGGCTCGGTCGGCGGGACAAGGCCGTCGAGCATTTTCGAGTGGCCACTACCAAGGCCCCGTTCGCAGATTGGGGTACGCAGTCCCAGGCCTATCTGGATCTTCTGCGCTGACCAGAGGCTGACTCAGCGCGGACACGACAAACCTTCGCGCTGCTACGCTCTCTCCAGATGGAGGGGGCATGATCGAGCAGGAAGCATCGCCGACCAGCACAGACCCCGAGCCGTTGGGATCTGAACTCAGAGAGACTTTCGAGACCCGGCCGATCGGCGAGTATCTCCGACGTCAGCGCGAGCTCCGCGGCATGTCGGCCGAGGAGCTTGCTTCGATTACTCGAATTCCCCTGCGCTCCCTCGAACGCCTCGAGAGCGGCCAGTTCGACGGGGAAACCGACGGGTTCGTACGTGGCTTCGTGCGCACTGTCGCGAATGCCCTGGGTCTGGATGCGGACGACGCGATTTCGCGCATGCTCCGCGAGCCGCCGCCCAGTGCCTGGGAACGACACTCCTCGGGCCGCCGCGGCATCAAGCAGGGATTGGTGGGGGTGGTGCTGCTCCTGGTGCTTGTAGTGGCCTTTTTCGTGCTCCGTGCGGGCTGGAATGTTCTGCTCGGCGAGGCGTCCACTCCGGGCTCGCGCGAGGTCGTGCTCTGGCAGGATCCAGTTCGTGCGCTCGCTGAGGCAACCGGTGTGCAGCTCGATCCGGCAGGCGAAATCGATCCGCGGATTCGCCCTTCTGATGAGCCCGCGACTCCGCCCTCTCGCGACCTGTCCTCGGCGACGGAACGCTGACGAGGCGCCAGGAATGATTGCCCTGAATGGTGAGGCCTTGCTTCTGCGGTCAGTGGACTTCGGAGAGTCCGATCGAATCGTCCATTTATTGACCGCCGGGGCGGGTCGATTGACCGCGATCGCCAAGGGAGCTCGGCGCAGCAAGCGACGCTTTCCGGGAACGCTAGACGTCTTCAACCATCTCGCGATCAAGGGTCGTTCGAAGCCGCGCGCCTCGATGGCTTTTCTCGAACAGGCGACACTGCTGAACCCGTTTCTCGGACTGCGTTCGGATCGCTCGCGCTATGCGCTTGCCAGCTTTCTCACCGAGATGCTCGACCGCCTCTCGCCAGAGGGCATCAGCGGACCCGAGGCAGAGGGTTTGTTCACGTATGCGACCGAGAGCCTGGCGCTTCTCGAAACCGTGCGACCGACCTCGACATTGCGCCTGCTGCTCGAGCTGCGTGGCTTCGACGCCCTCGGTCTGCGCCCAGAACTCGGACGCTGCGTGCGTTGTGGTCGGGTGCCGAGCGAAAAGGTTGCCCTCGACCACCGGGTCAATTTTCACGTTCCCGATGGCGGCATCGTCTGTTCGGCGTGTGCCCTTCGGATCGACGGTCTCGTGCCCGTGGAATTCGGCACGCTGCGTCTCTTGGAAACCGGGCTGGAGAGCCCGACAGAATCCCTTGGTCAGGTTCGCCTCGACGCAAACGCGCTCGCCCAGGCGGCGCAGCTGGTGTTTCGCTTCCAGCGGTTCCATGTCGGCATCGAGCTTCGCAGCGAGCGATTTCTGGAGGAAACACTCCCGATCGGGGCGACCGGCGTCGCTTGACCCTGGGGATCCGGATGGGGGATACTCCGCCGCCCTGATAGCCGTGCGGAGCCGCTGGTCGGCGCATTCGCACATGATCGCGTCAACCGCCCGATTCGTAGGCCGCATCCAAGGCCGCGCTAAAGGGCTCGCAAGAATGGCAAGACCCCTTCCAGTGTCTTTCCATCCAGGATCCTGAAACACATGTCCGACAAAGCTTCTGATTCTTCCGCTCGCGATGCCGAGGATCGCGAACGTCATCCCCTCGCCATGGAGACCCTGGTGTCGCTCTGTGCGGCGCGCGGGTTCATCTACCCATCCAGCGAAATCTACGGGGGGATCGCGGGGTTCTGGGACTACGGGCCGCTTGGCGTCGAGCTCAAGAATAATCTGAAGGCATTCTGGTGGCGCAGGATGGTGCGCGAGCGAGACGATGTCGTCGGGATCGACAGTGCGATCATCTCGCACCCGCGGACCTGGGAGGCGAGCGGTCATGTCGAGGGCTTCAGCGATCCAATGGTGGATTGCCGAACCTGCAAACGGCGTTTTCGTGCGGATCAGATCGAAGGAGAGCGCTGCCCTGAAGCGCCGAAGAAGCGTGCGATCAGCGACTGCGACCTGACCGAGAGCCGCGAGTTCAATTTGATGTTGCGTACGGAGTTGGGCGCTTCGGTCGACGAGTCGACCACGGCCTATCTTCGTCCGGAGACCTGCCAGGCCATTTTTTCTGGCTTCAAACGCGTTCGAGAATCCGCTCGTCAGAAGGTCCCGTTCGGAATCGCCCAGATTGGCAAGGCCTTCCGGAATGAGATCACGCCACGAAACTTTACGTTCCGCTCCCGCGAATTCGAGCAAGCCGAGATGGAGTTCTTTTGCCATCCAGACGAGAGCGAGGAATGGTTTGCACACTGGCGCGCGGAGCGCCTGCAATTCCACAAGGATCTGGGCATCGACGAGAACCTTCTGCGCATCCGACCTCATGCGTCGGATGAACTCGCTCACTATGCGAGAGCGGCGGACGACATCGAATTTCTCTTTCCCTTCGGTTGGCAGGAAATCGAGGGAATTCACGATCGAGGCGATTGGGACCTGACGCGCCACACTGCGTATTCTGGCAAGGAATTGGCGGTCACGAACGAACAGACGAAGGAACGCTTCACGCCGATGGTGATCGAGACCTCGGTCGGGATCGACCGGACGACGCTTGCGCTCCTGGTCGCCGCGCACGGTCAAGAAATACTCGAGAATGGGGAGGAGCGCACGGTCATGCGTTTTCATCCCGCGCTCGCGCCGATCAAGGCGGCGATCTTGCCGCTCTCGAAAAAGCTTGCAGAGCCTGCGCGCGCGATTCAGAAAGATCTGCGAAGGCATTTCAACGTGTTCTACGACGATGCCGGAAATATCGGGCGCCGCTATCGCCGGCAGGACGAAGTGGGTACTCCTTTTTGTGTCACGTATGACTTCGATTCCGCGGACGACGGTTGCGTCACCGTGCGGGAGCGGGACACGATGGATCAGAAGCGGATTCCGATCGAAGGTCTCCAGGGCCATCTGCGGGCTTTGTTGGAGGAGGGCTCGTGAGCGCTCGAAAACCTGCGGCCGTCAAGAAGAAGGCCAAGAAGAAGGCGACGGCGGTCGCGCGAAAGGCTTCGAAGAAGGCACCGAAGAGAGCCTCGAAAACCGCCAAGACCTCTCGGAAGCAGGCCAAGAAGAAGGCTTCGCGAAAAGCAGCATCCAGCAAGCGTAAGGCGAGTCCTTCGAACCGGCGGCAGGCCGGGAACGCCAGCACCCAGCGCCGAGTATTCTTCTTCGGAGCCGGACGAGCCGACGGTCGCGCGGAAATGAAGGCGCTTCTGGGGGGGAAGGGTGCGAATCTGGCGGAAATGACTTCGATCGGGATTCCTGTCCCGCCCGGATTCACCATCTCGACGGACGTTTGTGCGGAATTCAACCAACGAGGTCAGAAACTTCCGGTCGAAGTCAAGGCCGACGTGTTGACCGCGCTTGCCAATGTCGAAAAACTGATGGACATGCGTTTTGGTGACCCCGAGAAGCCGCTTCTGGTTTCGATCCGGTCCGGATCGCGCGCGTCGATGCCCGGAATGATGGATACGGTCCTTAATCTCGGGCTGAACGATGAGACGGTTCGCGGACTGGCCGCGATGGCCGATGATCGCTTCGCCTTCGACAGCTATCGCCGTTTCATCCAGATGTATGGCGACGTCGTTCTGGGCATTCCGCACGATCGCTTCGAACATCGCCTGGATGCCGAGAAAGAGGCGTGTGGCGTCAAGCTGGATACGGAGCTAACGGACCAGGCACTCCGGCGTATTGTCTCGGATTACCTCGAGATCGTCGAAGAGGTCACGCACAAGCCCTTTCCACAGGAGCCGAGGGAGCAGCTCTGGGGTGCGATCGGGGCGGTATTCAGTTCCTGGACAAACCAGCGGGCGGTCGCCTACCGCCGGATCAATGGTATTCCCGACGCATGGGGCACGGCGGTGAACGTCCAGTCGATGGTCTTCGGGAACATGGGTGATGGCTGTGCGACCGGTGTGGCCTTTACTCGCAATCCCGCGACCGGTGAACGCAATTTCTACGGTGAGTACCTGAAGAATGCCCAGGGCGAGGATGTCGTTTCGGGGATTCGTACGCCACAGCCGATCAACGAGTCGAGTCGAGTGGCGGACACGGTGGATCTCCCGACGCTCGAAGGCGAGATGCCAAAGGCCTACAAGGAACTTGTTCGCATCTACAAACGTCTCGAGAAACATTATCGGGATATGCAGGACATCGAATTTACGATCCAGAACGGAAGCCTCTGGATGTTGCAGACGCGAAGCGGCAAGCGCACGACAGGGGCTGCGGTTCGCATCGCGGTCGAGATGGCACGCGAACGTCTGATCACCCGCGAAGAAGCTGTCCTGCGCATCGATGCGAATTCTCTCGATCAGCTCTTGCACCCAACGATCGATCGATCCCAGTCACAGAAGGTCATCGCACGTGGTCTTCCGGCGTCACCCGGGGCGGCGGTCGGCGAAGTCGTCTTCTCTGCTGAGCAAGCGGAAATGAAGGCGAAAGGCGGTGCAAAGGTCATTCTGGTCCGTACGGAGACCTCGCCTGAAGACATTGTCGGGATGCACGCCTCGGAGGGAATATTGACCGCGAAGGGCGGCATGACTTCACATGCTGCGGTGGTTGCGCGTGGCATGGGCAAGAGTTGTGTTGCGGGCTGTGGTGCACTCGCGATCAACTATGACCAGGGCTTGATGCGAATCGGCGAACATCTCATTCGCGAGGGCGATCCGCTGACGATCGACGGATCGACGGGGGAGGTGATGCTCGGACTTGCGCCGACCGTCGTGCCCGAACTGGGCGGTGCCTTCACCGAGTTGATGAAATGGACCGATCGCATGCGGACCCTCAAGGTCCGTACGAACGCCGACACCCCACAGGATGCGGGTATTGCGCGACGCTTCGGCGCCGAGGGCATCGGGCTCTGCCGCACGGAGCACATGTTTTTCGAGCCGGGTCGGATCCTCGTGGTTCGTGAAATGATCCTCGCATCTGATTCGCATTCGCGAGAATCGGCGCTCGCAAAATTGCTCCCCATTCAACGAGCTGATTTCGAGGGAATATTTCGGGCGATGGACGGACTTCCCGTCACGATCCGATTGCTCGATCCCCCGCTCCACGAGTTTCTCCCGCAAAGCGATGAGGACATTCATGCAGTGGCAAAGGCATTGGGGAAATCGGTTGGCGACGTTCGCCACAAGCTCGAGGGATTGCACGAGTTCAACCCGATGCTCGGGCATCGCGGTTGTCGCCTCGGGATCACGTATCCCGAGATCTATGAGATGCAGGTCCGGGCGATTACGGAAGCCGCTTGTCGAGTCGCTGCAGAAGGTGTGAAGGTCAAGCCGGAGATCATGATTCCCTTCGTTTCGCACGAGCGGGAACTTGCGAAGCTGCGGGCACAGTCGGAAGCGGTCATAGCGGACGTTCGGCGGGAAGCTTCGGGGCCGCGCATTCGGCCGACGATAGGCACGATGATCGAGGTGCCGCGCGCTGCACTGACTGCGGACAAGATCGCTCGCCATGCGGATTTCTTCTCGTTCGGGACGAACGACCTCACACAAATGGGGTACGCGCTCTCTCGCGACGACGCTGGAAGCTTTTTGCCGCAATACGTGGACGACGGGCTGATCGACGCCGATCCTTTCGTGTCGATCGACGAAGAAGGTGTCGGGCAGCTCGTGCGACTCGGTGTCGAACTTGGGCGCAGGACGAGTCCGAATATCAAGCTCGGTATCTGTGGCGAGCACGGCGGAGACCCGGCGAGCGTTCGCTTCTTTGCCGAGATTGGGCTCGACTATGTTTCGTGCTCTCCGTACAGGATTCCGCTCGCGCGTCTGGCTGCAGCCCAGGCGGCGATCTCCAATCGGATGAGGGCGGCTGTCGAGGATGCCGAGTGAATCGGGCGCCCGGGATTCGCGTGACGCTTCTGGGTCTGGCGCTTCTCGGACTCTTGTCATCGACGGCCTGTGCTGGACGCGCACAGACGGCCTGGGCGGCTTCGATCTCTCCAGAGCAGCGGGCGGAGATGTTTCGAGATTTGCCGGACGAAGCCAGCGGGTCTTTGATTTCGCTTTCCGAGATTTTCTACGAGAGAATTTCGAGCCGACGCTTCAACTCGCGTGCCACCTTCGAAGATCCGAGCATGCGACAATTCTTTCCAACGGTGGCCGCCTACTCCGATTACTACGCGGCGCTCGTCGATGCTCTGGACCGGGGGAATATTCGATTCAATCGGCCAACCGTCATCGAGCTGCTGGGAATCGAGGCCGATCCCAAGGGATCCTTCTTTCTGCTACTTCGTCTCACCGGGCGCAACGATCTTCCGCTTCGATGGTGGAACGCAACGCTCCTGCGCAAAGACGAGTGGCGCTGGGAGGATGATCGCTGGTGGGTTGTGCCCGGCAAGATCTAGAAGCGTTGGGAAAAACGTCGCCGCAAAGGGAAAATATATTCTCTTTTCTGCGGAAATCTTGTTCCACACCCGATTCTGTGATGGATGTCACTACCCTTGTTTATCAGGGACTTACGCGTGATTTTGCCTATACCTCGCAGATGGCACACCGCTTGCTCTCATAGTTTGCAGCTCGGGAGACCGGGCGGACTTTTGAAAAGCCAACAGCTCGGCGAGGCTCGAGCGGGCCAAAGTTCGGCAAATCGTGCCGCATCCGGTGGGAGTTCAGGGACCCACCACGAATGATGCGCGCGAGCAGGGAGCCGAGCCCGGTGTGAGGACACACCGCCCGCACGAAACCTCGTTGAAATCGAGGAAACCGATCGTGCAAAACAGTAAGAACACTACGGGCAACCCTTCAAAAACAGCGCCTTTCAGGACAACGCGCAAGCCGGCCAGAACCAACAAAGCCTGGGAGTCCGACAGAGAGTTGGTCGACCAGATCTTGTCGGGGAGCAGAGAGCACTTCAACCTGCTCTATGAGACCTACTTCCCGCGCGTCTATCGATTCGCGCTGAAGCGCCTGCGTGATCCGGGCGAGGCGGAAGATGTGGCTCAGGAAGTGTTCATGACGTTGATGACGGCGCTGGCGTCGTTCAAGGGCGATTCGTCCCTTCTGGTCTGGATCTTCGGAGTGACGCGAAACAAGGTGAATCGCCGCTTTCGTCGTCCGCGTCCGCGCCTCGAACCGTTGGAGGAGGGGGGGGCTCTCGACATCCAAGGTAGTGACCCGCGAGCCGACGACACGGTGGATGCACGTCGCGTACTTGGCCGTTGTGAGGATGTGATTGCGAACAACCTCACTCCGCTTCAACGACGAATCTTTCACCTGAAGCACCTGCGACAACAGCCGATTCGCGCGATCGCGGAGGCGCTCGGAAAGAGCGAGGATGCCGTCAAGGCAAATCTCTACCGTATGCGCCGGGCGATCGCCGCCGGGACCCCCGGTCTCGACGGAGTTCTTCGAAGCTGACATAAGGCTGACGAGAAGGCTTCCCGAAGGGCAGCCGCGAAATCTGAATACAAGCCATCGATCCCGCCCACGGTTCACGCGTGGACGGGATCGATGGCTTTGGGTTGGCCCTCTGGATCTGACGGTGCCCCAAGTATTCATTGACGCTTGTCAGCGGTTGGAGCTTGCGCGTCGCATCAACGCGCGGATCATGCGTCGCGTTGCGCCGATCGTCGAAGCAAAGCCCGACCTGCATGATTTTCTGGTGCGGGTGAACGATGCGCTCATCGACGAACACGATCGGGTGAGCGAGGCGGGCTTGCACGCTGAAGTCCTATCACTGTATATCCGGCGCCCGTACGATCTCGGCGACCCATCGCGCAACGTGCCGACCTTGACCGACGAGCTGGCCAGCTATCTCGGCACGCTCAGCGAGCAGGGCCAGTTGCATTCCGAGCTGTCCGTGGAGCAGTTGTCCGTCGTCATCATGTCCAGTCTCTTTGGAGTCCTGGCCCGTGTACCGCCCGGTGAACAGGTTCGGGCGACCTGCAACGCGTTGATCGGCGTCATCGTGAAGGGGCTTCAGACCGCTGAGTAGTTCAGCATGATTGCCCCGCGGGTCAAGGATGAGTTGGCATCAATACTGTGTGATTGAGAAAAAATCATTCGGCGTTTCTGACACAAGCAAAGCGACGGCACCACTCTCTAGCAGGCCATGGAAGCCGAATGGAAAGCTTGGATCGAGGGGCAAGAAGCGGCGTGAAGCGACGACAAGTCTGGCAAGGTTTTTTGGATTGGCTCCGACCAGTCGATCAAAGAGTTTCCGCCTCCCGGCATGCCTTGAATTCGGCAGAAGTCTCGGAGGTCGATCTGGGTGCTCCTGTTTCCGTAGCTCTGGCCGGAGGGGCTCTGGCTGGAGGAGGGGCATTGACCGGACCGGCATGGACTGGTGAACGGGCCCATCAGAGTTTGGCCGATGAACCGGCACACGAGATCGACGAGGCCGAACTCCTCGAATTTCTTGCCGCGGACCACGATCCGGTTTTCGCCGATCCAGCGTTCAAAGAAGAACTCCGTGATCAGCTCTGGGCTCTGGTCCAGGAGCGCGCTGGAATGCGTCCGAAGAATCACTGAGTCGGCTCAATCCGATTGCTGGATAGAATCACTGAGTCGGCTTAATCCGATTGCTCGATCGCTCCGCTCTCTGTAGCCTTGCGGCCATGCGGAATCCGATCCGCCGGAAGAACCTGAACGCTCGGTTTCTCCCATTCTATATATTTGGCATTGCCATTCTGACCCTTCAACCGCCCCGGCCTGATGGGTTCGTCGTTGCAATGCCGCTGATCGTCATGGGGGCCGCGCTGCGCTCGTGGGGTGCGGGTCATCTTGTGAAGAACGACCGACTCACGATGACGGGGCCATACGCTCATCTTCGCCACCCGCTCTACCTGGGTACGATTCTGATCGCGACGGGTTTTGGCGTCTGGGCGGGAGGCTGGTTGACGCTGGCAGCATTGGGTTTGCTCTGGCCGTGGTTTGCGCTTCGCTATTTTCCACGCAAGGAACGAAGCGAGAGCCGTCGACTCGAGGCTACTTATGGCGAACAATTCGTTCGCTATCGAAGAGCGGTTCCCGCGCTCTGGCCAAGATTGCGGGCCTGGCAAGACGAGCACGCGACGGGATTGAGGGACCGATGGGCATTCGATCGATACGACGACAATAACGAGTTGGGGACGTTTCTCGCCGTTTCGTTGGGTGTACTCGTCTTCTGGCTACGACACAGCGGACGGTTCGGATGGTCGTGAAAGTTCCCGCTTCGATAGGGCTCGATCGAGGCAATCTCGCGGAACAGACCCGAGCGGTCTTGAACTACGGTGGCTGGGGCAATCCCGACGTTCTGCTCGTAGAGACCGAGATCGGATCGGTCGTCGTCAAGGATTTTGCGCCGCGGACGAAGTATGTGCGCCGATGGCTGGGTCCCTGGTTGTTACGGCGCGAGGCTCGTGCGTATCGACGTCTCGAAGGGGTCGAGGCGGTGCCTAGCCTTCTCGGGCAACTCGACTCGGCTGCTCTGGTCTTCGAGTATCGGCCAGGGGTTCTACTGTCGCGCTCGCTGGCGGGGAAGATCCCGGCGACCTTTCTTGCCGAGCTCCAGGGGGCGGTCGCAGAGATGCATCGGTGCGGTGTGATTCATCTCGATCTTCGACATCGAAGTAATATTCTGGCTGGTCAGGATGGAAAGCCGGTTCTGCTCGATTTCGCTTCGGCGCTGCGCTTCGATCCGAGGACCTGGCGGGGCCGAGCTGGGGTCGTGCTATTTGCATGGGTCGATCGTCGCGCACTTCGCAAGTGGCAGGTGCGGCTCGCCTGACCGAAGTGCCGAATCTGGTTCTATCTGTCCGTGGCGTTCTTGGCAGGGGTCTCGGAATCCCCGCTCACCGGAATTTCCGCCGGCTCCCTCGGCGCCAGCCGAGCGATGTAGTGGCGGAAGCATTCGAGTGTAAGGCGAGCGTCCTCGAGGGCACGATGCGCAACGCCACCACTTCCGAGCAACCCGGCCACCGTCGCAGCTTGGCGTAGCGAGATCGCGCGTGCGGGTTCACCCGCCACCAACGACCAGGAGTAGAAGAGTGTCGCAAGGTCGATCACGTGATAGTCGAAGGGGTAGGGAATGTTGCAGCTCTTGAAGGCGCGCTCGAGGAAGATGACGTCCATCCGCACGTTTTGGCCGGCAGGGATGACCTTACGATCCTTCGGAAGCATCTCGACGATTTCCGTTAGGACCTGACGAACGCCGGGCGCCTCTGCCCACAGCTTCTCGTCATATCCGAAGATGGCGGCGGCCTCGGCCGAGACTCGCTCTGGGCGCGGACGAACACGCCATTGGGCCTCGCCGCTTTCTTCCAGTCGAGCGTCCGTGAGGATGATTCCGACCTCAGTCAGGTCGTGGATCTCGACATCGAGACCCCCGAATTCACAGTCCAGGAACGCAAAGGCGAATTCAGCACTCATCGGGATGAAGACACTCGATCAACAGGGAAGGTACGAGCTTCGGGGAAGCTCGATCCTGTTAAAGCTGTAGATAGGGGCGGCCGGGCTCAAATGCCGACCGTGGAAATGGATGAATGGTGCTCCCAACGGGACTCGAACCCGTGTTTCAGCCTTGAGAGGGCCGTGTCCTAGGCCACTAGACGATGGGAGCTCATTCTGGAAGCGCGCCAGCCTAGCTATGCGCATCGGAAGCTGTCAACCCGAGGGGCGCTTCTGCGGCAATTCAATGGCACCAAGTGCCGAGAATCGTCGTCCTGACTCCAAAACGTCACTTCGTGGCGAGCGTCACCATCGAATATCCGGGGATCCGGCGATTTTAGACTCGTCGATCCCTACGCATCGACTCAAGGGTCTGGAGACTCTTGCCGATGAATGAAGCAGCACGCGTATTCTGGCACGTGTGTTGCTCTTACGCCTACCGGGCGGGGTGTGGTGGCATGATCTGCGGTGATGCAGGTCGCCCCTCAGGGAGAATGAGATGGCACGTATGTACAGCACGCGATCGCGCGGCTTTACGCTGATCGAGCTGATGATCGTGGTTGCGATCATAGGCATCCTGGCTTCGATCGCGATTCCTTCCTTCATCAATTATCAGTTGACCTCGAAACGAGCGGAGGCCTTCGCAAATTTGGGCGCACTGGCGAAGGCTCAGAAATCCTATTACGCAGAGTTCAATACCTTCGTCGGTGTCTTGTCGGAGCCGCTCGGCGGGACGGGCCTGCCCCCGAACCCGCTCAAACGGGATTCGGCGTCGATCAATGGCGCTTTCTCCGTAGTGGGTTGGCTTCCAGAGGGTGACGTCTTTTTTGATTACGACACGTCCGTTCCTGGGCCGCTCGGTCTCGCGTGCGTCTGTACCGACGGCTGTTTCACGGCGACGGCATACGGTGATCTGGATGGCGACGGGCTTCTTTCGATCGTCATGTATGCACAGGCCGATGGGGCGGGTCAGGTTTGCCCGACACTGATCAATGGCTTCTTCCCGCCGCTGAACCTGAACGGTGACGCGATGCTCAGCGAGGTCGCGCGTGTGCCCGGCGCAGACGACTTCTAGGACACGTCATTTAGCATCTGTAATCAGAGGCCGGTGGTGCAACTCGCGCCCGATCGGATTCGCGGTTTGAGGGAACCCAAGGTGTCGACGAAGTACAATCGGATTGCCTTGCTCATTGTCGCGATCGGCATGACTGGATGGGCGCACTCCATGGTGCCGTTCACGACGCGAAATGACCTTGGAGAGAATTTCGTCCCGAGTCCAAGAGTGGCGAGCACGATGGCGTTCGGGTTCAATGCACTTCTCGCCGACTATCACTGGCTCCAGGCTGTTCAGGTCGTTGGAGGCGACGCGCCGGTCGATGCTGCAACCGCCCGACATCTCGGCAAACTCATCGACGTCGTCACGACCCTCAATCCCCATGTCGGTCACCCCTATCGATTCGCAGCGGTCTGGCTCACGCAAGATGAGGAACTCGTTCTCACAGGAAATCGGCTGCTCGAGCGTGCGATCCAGAATCATCCGGAGGATTGGCGGAACCATTTCTATCTCGGCTTCAACCACTTCTTCTATCTGGCAGACTATCCCGCGGCGGCCAACGCGCTCGAAGTCGCGATGAATCTTCCGAACTCGCCAGCCTACCTGCCGCGTCTCGTCGCGCGACTCAAGAGCCAGCATGCGGACATCGATGTCGCCGAGGTCTTTCTTCGGGAGCTACTACGATCGACCCAGGACGAGGAAGCCAGAGCCAAGTTGCAAGCCGCTCTCGACGAAATCGAAATCGAGTACAAGGCGCGTCATCTCGACCGTGCACGCGCGGCGTATCGCGCATTGTCCGGTCGCGACATCCAGGTCGTAGAAGACCTGACTCGCGACCCCCATCGTGTTCTCGAAAAATTGCCGAGCGCCGAGCCCGATCAGATTCCGCGATCTCTCTCGCGCGGTTCGATCTGGGAGATCGATCCGGAGAGCGATCGCATCGAATCGTCCTATCTCGGAAGTCGCTACGAGGTCCACTTCGCGAGCAGTGATCGCAAGCGAATGAGGGAATGGGGCAAAGGAGATCAAGCCACCGGTTCGGCTGGGGAGGCAGTGAAAGTTGACGGTTGAGAAACGTGAGGTTGTGCGGGTCGTCGGGGTCGTGAAGGATTTTCGACCCGGCTTCGGTCTGCGACGTAAACGTGTGCTGCACGGTGTGACCTTCGACGTCCGCGAGGGTGAAATATTCGGATTCGTCGGGCCGAATGGCGCGGGAAAGACGACGACGTTGAAGATCCTTATGGGGCTCATTCGTCCGACCGAAGGCCATGCCTCGATTCTCGGACGCGATGTCGCAGAGTCCGAGTTTCGCAATCTGATCGGGTTTCTGCCCGAGAATCCCTACTTCTATCCGTTCTTGACGGCGCGCGAGATTCTGGATTTCTATGCGCGCCTGTCCGGAGTCGACTCCGCTAGACGGGCGTCGCGTGTCGACGAGCTACTCGACGTCGTGAATCTTTCGTATGCGGCCGATGCACGCCTGCGGACCTACTCGAAGGGCATGTTGCAGCGGGTGGGTGTGGCCCAGGCGTTGGTTAATGACCCGGAGATCGTCTTCTTCGATGAGCCGATGAGCGGGCTCGATCCGATCGGTCGCAAGGAAATTCGGGATGTCCTTCTCTCGCTTCGAGCCGCGGGCAAGACCGTCTTCATGACGACGCATATCCTGCACGATGTCGAGATGATCTGCGATCGCGTGGCGATCATCGTGAAAGGTGCGATCCGTCACCAGGGTCGTATCGAAGAATTCCTGCCCGACTCCACGGTTTCGACCGATATCGTCCTCTCGGAATTGCCCGTCGAGCTGGCGGCAGATCTGGAAGAAAAATTCTCTCTCGAGATGCGAGGTCTCGGTGAACGCGTCGAGTTGACAGTCGCCGAGAAGCAAGTCCGCGATGTCCTCGAGGCGGCGATGACATCGGGTGCTCATGTGGTTTCGGTGACACCCCATCGCAGCTCGCTCGAGGAGGTGTTTATGAATGCGGTTCAAGACGAGGAGGGCTCGGCATGAAATCCCTGGTGCGCATTCATGCTCTGGCCGTCAACACGTGTAGGGAAGCACTTCGCAACAAGCTGCTCTACACGTTGCTCGGCTTCGGAGTCTTGATGATCGGCTCGGGTGTGCTGCTCGCGACCCTGTCCTACGTCGAGGTCGACGAGATCCTGCAGGATATGGGAATGGGCGCGATTCGCTTCTTCAGCGCGGGAATCGCGATCTTCATCGGAATCGGGCTGATCCATACAGAAGTCGATCGCCGGACGATCTTTACAATTCTCTCGAAGCCGGTTTCACGCACCGAATTTCTCGTGGGCAAGTGGGCAGGGCTGACGTTTACGGTCTGGCTTCAGCTCGGGCTGATGGCGATTGCTTTTGGAATCGTGTCGTGGATGGCGGGCGCACCCCTGGGCGGAGACCATGTCGTTGCGATCGCGTTGATCGGCCTGGAGTTGATGCTGCTCGTCGCCATCGCGACTTTATTTTCATCGTTTACGACGCCCATGCTCGCCGCGTTGTTTACGGTGGGTCTGTGGATGATCGGGCATCTCTCACGTGATCTTCGAGCGCTCGGTGAACAATCCGATCTCGAGTCCGTGTCGACGATGGCGAATCTCATATTCTTGGTGATGCCCGATTTCGAGGTTTTCAACAAGACTCTTCAGGCCGTGCATGGAATTCCGATTTCAGCCTCCGAGATCCAGATGGCGATCGTGTATGCACTTGGATATACGATCTGTACGATCTTGCTCGGATCGATGATCTTCAGCCGCCGCGATTTCAAATAGTCTGCGTCACGCTGTAGGCGAGACTGACGGTGACCGAGGTCCCACCGACCTCCGTTGGGCCGGATGGCATAGAGTCTGTGTTTGGCGGTCTTTGGGGGGAGCATGACGATCGAAATTGCGCCGGGCGCCGTCATGCCAATCGCCCTGATTTTCGGGCTGCTGGTCGGTTCATTCTTGAACGTGGTCATCCACCGATTACCGCTCGGCATTTCGGTTGCCCTTCCTCCGTCACATTGCCCAGCGTGTGAAACGCAGATCAAGCCCTGGGACAATATTCCGGTTCTTTCCTATCTCTGGCTGCGTGGGCATTGTCGGAGCTGCGGGAGCTCTATATCGCTGCGTTATCCGGCAGTCGAGCTGATGACCGGATTACTCTTTCTCTTGGTCGCCTGGCGCTTTGGTCCGACCTGGTGGACGTTGATTCACTGCCTCTTCGTCGCTGCGCTGATCACGGCAGCCATGATCGACTACGACCATCAGATCATTCCCGATTCGATCTCGCTGGGCGGCCTCGCCCTCGCGCTCCTTCTGGTCCCGGCAGCGAACGCCTGGTATGGGATGCCCTACACCCAAGCACTGATTCGTAGCACGATGGGGGCGATGGTTGGCGCGGGCGTGTTATGGCTGGTGGCTTTCATCCATGCGCGCATCTCGGTCGCCTTGGGCAGGCAATTCGACCATTGGCCCGGAGAGGGCGAATCGCTCCCACGCCTAACCGAAGCTGACTATTGGCTCTGGTTCCCCGGGCTTGGGCTTGGCGATGTAAAGCTACTCGGGATGATCGGTGCCGTCGTCGGCGCCATCGGCGTTCTCGACACGATTCTCGCATCGTCGGTGATCGGACTTGCCTTCGGAGGTGCTCAGGCCCTCGCGCGCGGCGCCCTGGGTGAGCCCTTCGGCTTTGGACCCGCGATCGCACTCGGTGCCATCGCTTCATTGTTTCTACCGGAACTCTGGTTTCTCAGGCTCTACAGCGTCTAGCCGGAGAATCTCGGCCAAGTCGATCAGCCACTCTCACTGGCACGCTTGCGAATCAATTCGACCGCGACTTTCAACCGAGCGAGCGTTCGCTCACGTCCGACCACTTCGAGCGTTTCGTAGATTCCAGGCGAAGCTCCCGTTCCCGTGACCGCGACGCGCACCGGTTGAGCCAGTTTCCCGAGCTTCAGGTCGCCCTGTGCTTTGCAGGTGTCCTCGAAGGCCTTCTCGAGGGATTCGAGCGTCCAATCCTCGTTCGTCTCGAGGGCGACGATGAGGGCTTCGAGCGGTTCGAGTGCGATCGGGCGCAGGTGCTTTTTGGCGGGATTCGGTTCGATCTCGATTTCGTCCACCAATGCGAAACGCGCCTTCTCAGCCATCTGGACGAGTTGATCACTGCGTTCGCGAAGCAGGTCGAGAAGTTTGTCGAGGTTGTCGTCACGCGAAATGCTGCGCCCGGCGACTGAATCGAGAAAGGGGCTGGCCGCCAGGAAGAGCGCGTCAGCGGATTGGGCCTTCAGGTAGTGTTGATTGAGATGGTCCAGTTTGCCCAGGTCGGCCTGGGCGCCCGATCGTCCGACATGCTCGAGGTCGAATAATTCGACGATCTCCGCGGCTGAAAAAATCTCCTGATCACCGTGCGACCAGCCGAGCCGCGCGAGCCAGTTCAGCATCGCTTCTGGGAGATACCCGTCCGCTTTGAATTTCTGGATCGAGACAGGATCCTTGCGCTTCGAGAGCTTTCGACCGCTCTCTGCCACGATGAGTGGTACGTGGGCAAAGGTCGGGATGGGGGCGTCGAGTGCATGATAGAGAGCGAGCTGAAAGGGCGTATTGCTGTGGTGGTCAGCGCCGCGGATGACATGCGTAATGTTCATGTCGAGGTCGTCGACGACGACCGCTAGATGGAAGAGAGGCGTTCCGTCACTGCGTCGAATGATTCCGTCACCGATCTCGTGGGCGTCCTGACCGCTCGGTCCAAAAACGAGATCGTCCCAGCGGAGTGATCTGTCGTGATCGATTCGAAGTCGCACCGTATGCGTCCCGCAATCCGCACCCAGCTCGAGGTTCCGGCAATGGCCGTCATAGATGCCCTTGCCGCCGCTGGCGAGTTCGGCGGCGCGTTGTTCCTCGAGCCTCTCCTTCGTACACACACAGCGATAGGCTGCGCCAGACTCGAGCAGGGACTCGATGACTTCTGCATGGCGGGGCGCGCGCTCCGTCTGACGATAGGGGCCTTCGTCCCAGTCGATTCCGAGCCATCGCAGCCCGTCGAGGACGGCCAGTTCCGATTCTCGAGTGGAACGTTCGAGGTCCGTATCCTCGACCCGCAGCACGAACTCGCCACCGTGGCGACGGGTCAGGGCCCAATTGAAGAGTGCGGTCCGAGCACCGCCGATATGCAGGAACCCCGTGGGGCTAGGGGCGAATCGCGTTCGAATAGTCGTCATCGGTGCCGAGCATATCGCAGGCGTCCCCTGACCCCAGCGCGAATTGGGCGGATTCCTTGGCAGCCGATCGCGTGCTGCGCTATTTCCACGCTCCCGTAAGCGAAAACTCGCCAAGATGCTGATTTTCTACTCTTTATTTGGCACCACGCCGCTCGGATCGAGCATGGCGTTGGCCCGGAAAACCTCGAAATGTCGGATTTCAAGCTCGCGATCGAGCGGCTCAGCGAGAAGGGAGAAACCTTTCGCTTCGAGGCGACCGGCGAATGGTGGAACGCGCGGGAAGGGGATGGAGGGAGCGAGATTTGCGAGGTCGAGGAGCCCTTCGTCTTTGAGCTCGAAGTCCGCCGAATCGGAGAAGGTGTCCTGCTCCAGGGTCGTCTCGACGGGAAAGTTGCTCTCGAGTGCAGCCGCTGCGCCAAGCGCTATCCTCATTCGCTTCGCGACGAGTTCCGACTGATGCTGGAACCTGAGCAGGGTCGCGAACCCACTGATCCGGAAGGGGAGCGAGGACTCGCCGAGAGTGGCGTATGTCTCGGGGAAGATCTCGAGGCTGGCTGGTTTCGAGGTCCTGTGATTCGGCTGGACGATTTTTTTGGAGAGGTGATCGCTTTGACGATGCCGCTTCAGCCCTTGTGCAATGAGGATTGCCGGGGGATCTGTTCACATTGCGGTGTGGACCTGGCAGTGACGCAGTGTGACTGTGTTGACGAACAAATCGATTCGCCCTTTGCTGTGCTTGCGAAGCTAAAGGGTGAATCGAAAGACGAGTAGATTCTCTGGGCCCGGCGTGGGCGTTCAGGGGTGAATGAGTCATCACGACCGGCAGCAGCCGGACATGAATGGGGGATACGGATCCAATGGCCGTACCAAAGCAGAAGACCTCTAAGGCGCGCAGAGACAAGCGCCGAAGCCACGACGCACTACGCGCTCCAGCGACCAGCACCTGCCCGCAATGTGGCGCGCCCAAGGCGCCCCATCGCGTTTGTGGGAGCTGCGGTTCCTACAAGGGCCGGACGATCATCGAAGTCGACGACGAGTAGATCGACGTGCTTGCAATTCTCTTTCCCGGGCAGGCTTCACAGGAAGTAGGCATGGGGCGGGACGTTTTTGACGCCTCGAATGCCGCGCGGAGTATTTTTGAAGCGGCAGACGATGCGCTCGGTATGCGCCTCTCGAAGCTCTGCTTCGAGGGGCCGGAAGATGAACTACGTCGCACCGAAATCCAACAACCCGCGATCCTGACAACGAGCATCGCGCTCCTGCGCGCACTCGAAGAGAAGGTCGGCCCGCTCGATCCCGGTTTCGTTGGTGGTCACAGCCTGGGCGAGTATTCCGCCCTGGTGGCGGCCGGGGCGTTGGATTTCCATGACGCTGTTCGAGTTGTGAACCTTCGTGGCCGATTGATGCAGGAAGCGGTCGCCGAAGGTCGCGGTGCCATGGCCGCGATCATTGGAGTCGGATCCGACGTGGTGGGTGACGCTTGCGCGCGCGCGGGCCAGGAGACCGGGCTGGTCGTGACCCCTGCCAACTACAACTCTCCGAATCAAATCGTAGTCGCCGGCGACGCGACGGCCGTGGAGGTCGCATGCAGTCATGCGCGTGAACTCGGCGCAAAAAAGACGATTCCGCTTGCGGTTTCGGCCCCATTTCATTGCTCTTTGATGGAACCGGCTGCTGAGAAACTCGAGCCCGAGCTATCGCGGCTGGCCTTCCGAGACGCGGATCCACCGGTCATCACGAACGTCGAGGCCGAACCCAATTCGAGTGCCGCGCGAATGCCCGAACTCCTGCGGAAACAGGTGACCGCGCCGGTTCGATTCACGGACATGATCGCGAAGATGAAGGCACTCGGTGTAGATCAGTACCTGGAAGTCGGACCCGGCAGGGTACTTTCCGGTCTCATCGCACGTATCGAACGCCGTGCCCGCAGGGCAAATTTTTCGTCGCTCGAGGAGCTTGAAGCTGTATGTGATTTCGTCGCAAATCCCTCAGATAAAAGTGAGAATGTGAACTGATCTATCAGTTCGCCTGGCCATCGCCGTGCAGGGGGTACGGCGCTAGGCTCTTTATCCATTCTGGATCGCGTTGTGGAGGATCTCTGGCTATGTCTCTGGAAGCACGGGTCACCGACCTGATCGTCGAACAGCTGGGCGTTTCGAAGGAAGAAGCAGTGATGAATGCTTCGTTCATCGACGACCTCGGTGCGGACTCATTGGAT
>CBFDDD010000023.1:0-51106 GCA_965603475.1 uncultured Myxococcales bacterium | reverse complement strand
CGGGAAGTGGGCGGGAAGTATCTGTCTTTGCAGACTCAATGGCGGTGGACGGAGTCGAGCAGGAAGCGCAAGCGCCCGAAAAGAAAGAAGTCTTCAGACTGAAAACTTGTCCCACGGCTGTCCCACCGAACCCGACACGGGTCGGCCGCAAGGCAGCTCAACACGACCGATGCCGAACAATGAATTAGCCAGACGTGGAACGAGCCTGACCGCGCGCAGCCAACCCTTCGTCCCAGGGCGGGTTTTCTCCGCAATCCGAAACCAACTGGTCGAGCATTAGGCGCACCTTCGCGGCGAGCAGCTTGCGGTGGGGAGTGACGGCCCAGATCACCGTGTCGGCCTCGAGTCGATCCATGAAGAGCGTCTCGAGCCGACCCGCGAGTAGATCGTCTGCGACCAGGAACGTGGGTAGCAGCGCGACCCCCAAGCCGCTCAAGAGCATGCTACGGATCATCTCGCCGTTGTTGGCGCGGTGGCGCGGATCAACGCTCACGGTCATTTCCTCCTCTTCCTTCCCGCGAAAGCGCCATGGCCGCCCTTGCTCGTACGCGTAGCCGATGACCGAGTGGCGGCTCAGCTCGCTCGGGTGTGCCGGGTGCCCGTTGGCCTCCAAGTAGGCCGGCGCGGCACAGAGCACTCGGCGACACGGGCCCATGCGACGGGCTACCAGAGTCGAGTCGGAGAGATTCGCGATGCGGATCGCGATGTCGAAGCCTTCTTCGACCACGTCGACGAATCGATCGGAGAAGTCGACTTCGAGGCGGATGTCGGCGTGCCGCGTTGCAAAGCGCGCGAGCGTCTCGGCTAGCCGTAGGCGACCGAAATCCGTCGGAACGCTCACCCGGAGCAAGCCCCGCGGCTCTTCGTGGAGCTGCGCTACCGCCGTCTCGGCCTCGCCAATATCGTTCAGTACACCCTGCACCCGATCGCGAAAGGCAACACCGATCTCGGTGAGCGAAACGCGCCGCGTGGTGCGATGAAGCAGCCGCACGCCAAGACGCGCTTCGAGGGACTGGATCTGCTTGCTGACAGCGGAGGTCGTGCGGCCCAGGGTGCGAGCAGCCGCCGAGAAGCCCCTGGTCTCCGCAACCGCGGCGAATGCCTCGAGCTCACTCAATCGGTCCATCGTCACCTCTGATTATTTCCCAACAGGAAACAGTAATGTTCCTTTATGTCATATTATCAACCAATTGATCATGGTGCATGATCAGTCTCGAGATTCGGAAACGACGGAATCAGGAGGAACAGTCATGCAGAAGCTCTTCAAGGCGAGTGATCGCGGCGCGGACCGCCTGGACTGGCTCGACACCCGGTACAGCTTCTCATTCGCGGATTGGCACGACCCGTCCCGCATGGGGTTTCGCTCGCTTCGGGTGCTGAACGAAGACCGAATTGCGCCGGGAATGGGCTTCGGTCGCCACAGCCATCGCGATATGGAGATCCTGACCGTCGTGCTCGACGGCGCACTCGCGCACGAAGACAGCTCGGGGTCGAAGGCGATCCTTCGCGCCGGCGACGTACAACGCATGAGCGCCGGCCGCGGCGTCGCCCACTCGGAGTGGAACGCCTCGAACGAAGAAGCGCTCCACCTGCTGCAGATTTGGATCCACCCGGCCCGCCGCGGCGTCGCACCGAGCCACGCCGAAGCGCGCGGACTGTTTCCAGTGGATGAAAAAGCACCGGCGGGTCTGCGCATGCTCGTTGCGCCAGCCGGAAGCCGCGGCGAGCTCGACATCGGGCAGGATGCGACCGTCTACGCGGGTCGAGTCCTCGCCGGCACCCCGCTCGATCACGCGATCGAAGAGGATCGCGGTGCGTTCGTGCACGCGGTACGTGGTCGACTCATTGTCAACGGGACACCGCTCGAGCCAGGCGATGCCCTCGCGTTGGAAGGCGAATCGGGGCTGAAGTTCGACGGCGATCCGTCCGCCGACTTCCTGCTCTTCGATCTGGCCTGAGACCCGGGTCGAAGTGCGAACAGCGACTCAAAATCAATCAATCAATCAAACCGAGCAAGACAAAGAGAAAAGGAGCATCACATGGGAAAACTGATCGACGGAGTCTGGCGCGACGAGTGGTACGACACTAAATCAACGGGTGGAAAGTTCGAGCGCAAGGACAGCGCATTTCGTGACTTCGTGCGGGCCGACGGTTCGACGCGCTTCGCTCCCGAGGCGGGCCGCTACCACCTCTATGTCTCGCTCGCATGTCCGTGGGCGCATCGCACGCTGATCTTCCGCAAGTTGAAGGGGCTCGGAGACGCGATCTCGCTCTCGATCGTGGATCCCTATATGGGAGAGCACGGCTGGGAGTTCGGCAGCAGCCCGGACACGATCCCCGACAGCGTGAACGACACGAATAAGCTCCACGAGATCTACACGAAAGCCGACCCCCATTACACCGGCCGCGTCACCGTGCCCGTTCTGTGGGACCGAAAGCACGACACGATCGTCAACAACGAATCGGCCGAGATCCTCCGCATGTTCAACGCGGAGTTCAATGCGATCGCGGAGCAGCCAGACCTCGACTTCTATCCCGAGGCCCTGCGCGCCGAGATCGACGCCATGAATGAGTTCGTCTACCCGAATATCAACAATGGTGTGTATCGCTGCGGCTTCGCGACCACGCAGGAAGCCTACGAGGATGCCTTCGCTGATCTCTTTTCCGCGCTGGACCGGCTCGAAGAACTTCTCGGACAGCAGCGATATCTCGTGGGCGACCACATCACCGAAGCGGACTGGCGATTATTCACGACGCTCGTGCGCTTCGATGCGGTCTACGTCGGCCATTTCAAGTGCAACCTGAGACGCATTGCCGACATGCCGAACCTGCACGGCTATCTGCGCGAGCTCTACCAGGTACCCGGCGTTGCCGAGACCGTGAATCTCACCCACATCAAGCGCCACTACTACGAGAGCCACGGAACCATCAACCCGACGGGCGTGGTGCCCATGGGCCCTGAACTCGATCTCGATTCGCCGCATGGACGCTCGTGAGGTCCGAGGGCACCTGACAAGAAAGACAAAGATAAATGGAATAGGTTTTCGTAGTTGCGAAAGAGGGCTTGAAACTGAATGTCGACTTGGACGCGCGCTCCCTCGTCGAGGGCGTCGGGATCATACAACCCCTTGGTCAAGTTATTCAGGAGCACCGCGTCCTTAAACATTCCGATGCTCCAAGTCGTGATTGCGGCTGCCGCAGCCTGGTAGGCGAAACTCCGTGCCGTACGCGTGCTCTGGCGTATCTGGTTAGCCAGATAGAAGAGCGTGCCGATTGTCGCCAACGCGCCGATCCACTCCCCCGTTGCACCGAATGCTTCCCAATCGATTGCTTGGCCCTCCTCGCCGCTGGAAACTTGCCGAGAACAGAAACTACCAGACCAACAGAGGGCAGGCTTTTCGATGGCAGGCCGTGGGACAGATCGCCGATTTCATTTCGAGGTTCGGTCGGCTGAGTGTTGGCACACTACGCCGTCTAGATGGACTGGGACAGGATCTCGATCATCCGCTGGTTCGTCTCACGATCCTTGACTGCAATCCTCACCGCGCGATCACCCATCTCCAATCCCATGTTGCTTACATCCCGAATGTAGAGGCCTCGCTCTCGACACCGGCGCACCAGGCTGGCTGCGGTCGGTCCAGTCTCGGGCAGGTGGCACAGCAGGAAATTCGCCACGCCCGGTACGCAAGTCAGATCGAGCTGGTCGGTGAGATCGCGCGCCATCTCGTCTCGCAGCACCGCGGTTTCCTTGTACCGGCCGCGATAGTACTCGGGCGAAGCCAGGGCTCCGACGGCGGCGAGTTGGGCCGGTAGGCTGACGCACCAGGGAGGGGTCACTGCACGAAGCGCTTCCAGCAGATGCGGCGCGCCGCAGAGATATGCGGCGCGAACGCCGCTCAGACCGTAGGCCTTCGACATCGACTTGCAGACCATTACGTTCTCCTGAGTCACGGCAAAGCGCTCAAGAGACTGTTCCTCCCCCGCGTAGTCGACGTAGGTCTCGTCGATCCACACTCGCGTGGCGGGATCGACTTCGCGCAGCAGGCTTTCAAGCTGAGGACGCGCGATGGTGACCCCCGTCGGACTGTTCGGATTCACTAGCGCAATCAGGTCGTAGTCTCGATCCAACGATTCGGCCAGCTGGTCGGTCTGAACGACGTAGTTGTCTGCGCGATGGAGCGGAAAGCGGTCGACCCGGCATCCGACGACGCGCTCGAGGACGTGAGCGTACTCACCGTACGTCGGATCCAGGATCAGCACCTGGGCGTCGGGATGCAGCCATTCCCGGAAGGCCAGGTAGATGAGATCCGAGGAGCCTGCGCCGGGAAGGATCGATTGGATGGGCACGTCTCGGGCGTCGGCAATCGCTTCCACCATGCCTTCGCATTGGGTCGGCGGGGAGGTCCCGAGAAGCCAGGGGAGATGTGCCCGCAAGGACTCGACCACCTGCGGCGCCGGAGGAAACCAGGCATCGAGCACGTCCGCATTGATGATCTCGTCTCGTCGGTCCAGATCGTCGAAACGCGTGCCAATTGCATCAAAGAAGGCTCCGCCGTGATAGCAATCGCTTACAGGGAAGAAGGGCATGCTCATGCTCCAGTGGCACGATCGTTCCAACAGCCGCAAGCCTCTCTCTCGGTCTGCGAGGTTCTGCCGTAGCTCTTCGACCGAAGCGCTCAAGAGCTCGAAGGTCACTCGACCCGACTCGATGGTGTGGCCGAGAGGGTGCATTCCGAGCATGAGGTAGTTATCGAGCACCTCCTTTCGGCCGATCGCGACGATCTGGCTCCCACCGTGGGACTCGATCCAACGGAACGCGGCGTACATCAGGAGCGCAGCGATGATGGCCCCGCGGTGGGATGGGTGGACGGTGAGCAGGCGCACTTCGTACAATTCATCATCGAAGGCGAGCGGAAGGTCTTCGCGAGGCACGTATTTCTCGACCGAGTAGGAGCCGAGACCCGGTGGGGTCACGCTGATGAAACCAGCGATCTCGCTCCCCTTGCGTGCGACGAAGTAGACGTTTCGCTCGTCCAACCCATCCGTGAGGCGCCCGCTCGTATTCGGCGTGTGCTGGCCAAGCTCCTCGGCGTAGACGTCGTGGCGCATCCCGTAGATAACGCCACGGTCTTTTCCGCGTGCGATTTCGATCTCCAGCACGGCGTCTCCTCAGGCTGGCGGTTGGGGTACGGAGTGTGACGTTTCGGTGCGGTTGTCGGTTCTCAATATTGGCCCGCCCCGGAATCATTGAGATTTTCCGTTCTGATACTTGATCGGTCAACGCCCGATGATAGTCCGAATCCGGATGAAGAATCAGTGTCCAATTGAGCGGCGACGCCCTGCAGAATGGAATCGCCGATGGGCCGACCCACCGAACACCGGCCCTCACCAAAGGCCCAGATCATCGGATTACCGCGAGTCGGTGTACTCGGAAGCTTCGCTTCCTCCCATCATCGATACGAGTGGCGGGAAGCAGCATGATCAGTTCGATTCATCGCCTGAGAAGCCGGGCCCGAGTCCGTCTGGATGAATAAGGAGAACGGACAGGTGCCGATTCACCCAGCTTCTTGCGTCGCAAAGGCGTGACTAGGAGCCTGACCCAAGACTCGTCGCGACGCCCATGCGCCGATGCATCACCGCTGGCGGCGTTGCGAAACCTTGCTGTAGCCAGCTACAGCTGCGCTTCCGCGCCTTGCCACCGGCGCGCCTCGACACATGGGCTTCCCACGAGAGTCTTGGGTCAGGCTCCTAGGCATTCAGCGAATCCCGAATGATCGGATCGGCGAGTTCTGTCAGGGCCTCGTGGCCGAGCGCGAAGTGATTCGCAAGAAAACAAATATTGTCGAGCGTGAGGGGTAGCCGGATATCGCTCTCGGCAAGGCTCAAGAGTATGCGCCTTCTGTCTGATCGATACAGTCGTTTGGCAATGTTCGGGTCGCCATCAAGGAGATTGTGAATTTCTGCGCTGAGCAACTGATCATCGAATCTAAGTCGGAACTTGTTCCGAATCATTTGTGGCCAGGCTTGCTGCCTGTAGTTTCGATAGGCGAGTTCATCGAAGATTTTGATCATCGACCAATCGCAGGTTTCCAGCGTCGCGACGATGCCGTTCAAAGTTCGGCTCAGATCCGGAAAATCGTCCCAATCGTTCTTGTGCTTGTACCTCTGGTCGTGCTCGATTTCGTGCCAACCCTCGGAGAGAATGGTTCGAATCTGCACTTCGAAAGTGTCGTCTATGCAGTCGGCCCCGTAGTGGTCTTTAATGTATGGCGCCTGGTCTCCGGGCAACCGGAACACGAGGTTTAGGCGCGTGGGTCCAAACTCGTTGGGGTCGGGTTCGTCACGGACTGTATCGACCAATTGAAAGTGCTTCTCGAGCACATGTCTTGCCATGTCGATGTCGTCGCCGAAATAGACGATGACACGAACACCGATCGCATCTTGAATGAGTTTGGCTCCGGCCGAGTACTTACCGGGCTGGCGATTGAGCTTTTGCTCCAAAGAGACTTTGGACTTGGCGCGAGCAAAGACGCGAGAAAGCAGTCCCAATCGATCCATCTGGTTGACAATCTGCTGCTGTATGGCTTGTGCAAGCGGGTCCAGCATTGAGCGGGTTCCCCCGGCCCCTATCCGAGCTGCCTCAAACGGCCGCAGCTAAAAGGGGTTGATGTGGTGTTATCGGTGTCTGTTCTCATTGTCCATCTGCTGTCCGCGAAGCGCGGGATCTTCTGGTCGGAAAGGCTACCAAGGGTGGAGCCTGAAATTCAGACTCGATCTCGCAAGTGCCTTCGCTCAGAATGTCCCGGTGACTCGCGCTTCCGTCACATCGCCGTCCATATACCCGCCTTCCCCGCGGCCAACCGGATCGCCAAACCGAACCGCCGAACTCGGCAGCAGAGATCAAGGCGCGCGGTCGCATTCATTGACGCCGAACCTCACTGTCTCCGGATCGGCTTCGCCAGACCCAATCGCCAAAAACCGGCGGAATCGTGTGTTTCTCTCGATCGAAGCTTGGGTGATGACGGGAAGCCTCTGCCTCGGCAGGCTCAATGGCGGTGGGAGGAGTCGCGGGCGAACTCGTCTTTCTGGCGAGATCCCTGTTCTGCAGGCAAATCACAGGGAAACCGCGCGAATCTCGGCTCGTCAGGCAGAGCGGCAGACCGAATTCCCGAACGATTTCGAACCCCTGCCTGCCAATTCCCTACGATCAGGAGCAGGGAATTCGCCGGAAATTTCGCCTCGGATGCAGGGGCGTTTCATCCACTCCCTCGCATGGGCGACTGGCCTAGGTATCGCGTGTTCCTAGGCCCGCCGTCACAATACAGATCGTCGATTTCACCGCGGATTTCGGTCGGCGGAGTATTGGCACACTACGGGCTCGTTAGCCGCCAGACCAGAGCTGATTCCTTCTGGATGAATAATGAGAACAGACAAAGGTCGAGGGCTGGCGTGGTTCAGCTGCGTCGGAACATAACGACAAGAGTTCACCATCATGATTCAACAAGATGACGCAAGACTCCCGCACGAGATTGCCGATCGGTTCACCCAACCTTTCGCACGGTTTCTTGAGATCAAGACCGCGACGGGTTGCGTGCTCTTTCTTGCGACCTTCGCTGCCCTGATCCTGTCGAACTCGGCCTGGTCGACTCCGTTTCTGGCATTCTGGGAGACGCCGATCGGGCTCCACTTCGGCTCGTTGGATTTCACCCGTTCGCTGCGACTTTGGGTCAACGATGGGTTGATGACACTTTTCTTTTTCGTGCTGACCCTGGAGCTCAAGCGTGCGCTTGTCCTTGGTGAGCTACGGAGCCTGCGGGTGGCGGCGCTATCGTTTGCCGGTGCGCTTGGCGGCATGCTCGTCCCCGCGTGCCTTTATCTGGCGCTCATGAATGGCCAACCCGGAATGCATGGCTGGGGAACCGTGGTGGCCACAGACACGGCTTTCGTCATCGGATGCCTCGCACTCCTCGGCTCCCGCATCCCGCCGAGCCTCCGCCTGTTTCTCTTGTCTTTAGCGATCTTCGATGACGTGGGAGCGACCCTGGTTGTGGCTTTCGTCGGCTATGGCGGCGCCCTCCACTGGCCGGTGCTCGCTCTCGCAGCGCTTGGCCTTGCCGCCATTGCAGGAGCCGCGCGCATCGGAATCAGAAGCGTTCCGATTTATTTCCTGTTTGGAGGAGTGATCTGGTTCTGCTTCGACGCATCGGGCATTCATCCCACGCTCGCGGGCGTCTTACTGGGTTTGATGACGTCGACGCACGCATGGGTCAGCGACCAGCGACTGCACTCTATTCTCGCGCGCGTGCTTTCCTACCCGAGTGGCGACCACTGGAGCGGAGATACCACTGATCGCGGCGACCTCCGCCGAGCCGGTATAGCGGCAACGGAGGCGCTCTCGCCCGAGGAACGCCTTGAAATGGCGCTGCACCCCTGGGTCGGCTTCGCGATCATGCCGATCTTCGCCCTGGCCAATGCGGGTGTCCGGATCTCTGGCGCCGACATTGGACAGCCTGTCGCCTTGGCGATCTTTGCGGGTTTGGTTCTCGGCAAGCCCATCGGTGTCCTCACCTTCAGCGGGGTCGCTGCGGGCCTCGGTCTCGCGACCAGACCGCATGATCTGAGCTGGTCTCTCCTCGCGGCCGGCAGCCTCTTGACCGGGATCGGGTTCACGATGTCGCTGTTCATTGCAGGGTTGGCCTACCCCCCTGCATTGCTCGCCGCCGCCAAAATCGGAATTCTGACCGCGTCTGTCGTCTCGGCCGCAGCCGGCCTTCTGATGCTGATCTGGCTGGCCCCCGGAAAACGGACGGCTTGAGGCGATCCATGTCATCCTCATCCCGCTCCACGTCGAGCTCGCGCCCGATCAGCCGGGTTTTGGCACATTACGGGAGACGCTCACGATGCTTCAGCGTCGCCCGCACGATGCGCTCGCTCGAACACGAACCCTTGGTAGTCCTTGGCCGCCAACTCGGCGATGCGGTGGTAGTACAGCGAACCGCCCAGGTAGGCGGAGAAGTAGCGGGGCTTGCCCGGGATGTTCGCGCCCGTCCACCAGGAGTCCGTGCGGGGGAAGAGGGTTGCGTTGGCGATCCCACTGACTTCGGCTGCCCAGGCCTCTTCGCTGTCGGCCGTGGGCTCGATGGCACCCAGCTCGTGCTCGCGGAGATGGCGCATGCAGTTGCCGATCCAGTCCATCTGACGTTCAGCGCCGAGCGGCATGTTGTAGAACACGCCGGGCGACCCGGGACCGTGGATCATGAACAGGTTGGGAAAGCCGGCGACCGTGAGGCCGAGATAGTTGTGGAATCGGTCGTGCCATCTCTGCTTCAGGCTCATACCGCCGCGTCCCTTGGGGTTGAGACGCAGCATCGTGCCGCTGATCGCGTCGAAGCCGGTCGCCAGCACGAGCATGTCGATCGGATGCTCGCCCGTCCGGGTCACCACACTGGTGGGTGTGAACCGCTCGATGGGGTCCTCACGCAGGTCGACTAACGTGACGTTGTCGCGGTTGAAGGTCTCGAAGTAGCCGTTGTCGAGGATCGGACGCTTGGTCATCACGAAGTGGTCGGGCATCAACTTCTCGGCGGTCTCGGGGTCGTGCACGATCTTGCGGATCTTGTCGCGTATGAAGTCGGCCAGCGAGGCGTTCGCCTCCTCGCTCATCGCGATGTCGTTGTAGCCGTCCAGGAAAAACTTGAAGCCACCGCGTTGCCACAGCGCTTCGTACCGAGCACGGCGCTGTTCGGGGGTGTCGTCGAGGGCCAAGCGCTCGTGGGTATCGAAGGGGAAGCCGCCAGGGTGCAGCTGCATCTTCGCGCGCACGGCGTCCCAGTTCTCTCTCGCTTCCGCCATTTCTTCGGGCGTGATCGGGCGGTTCCGTGCCGGAACGGAGTATTGCGCTGTGCGCTGGAGCACCGTCACGTGCGCCGCCTCGCGGGCGATTTCGGGGATCGACTGGATCCCCGAGGAGCCCGTACCGATCACAGCAACGCGCTTGCCCTCGAAGGAAACAGGCTCATGAGGCCAGCGGCCTGTGTGGTAGCACTCTCCCGCGAAGTCATTGATCCCCGGGATGTCGGGCATGTTCGTCGTTGAGAGCGCGCCCACCGCACAGATCAGGAACTGCGCCGAGGCGCGCACGCCGGTGTTGGTCTCCACCGTCCAGCGCTGTCCCGCTTCGTCGTACTGGGCGTCTTGCACCCAGGTCTCGAACTGGATGTCGCGGCGGAGGTCGAACCGATCGGCGACATGCTCGAGGTAGGCCAGCACCGAGGATTGGTCGGACTGGGTCTCGGCCCAGTCCCACTCCTTCATCAGCTCATCCGAAAAGGTGTAGCAATAGAAGGGGCTGCCCGGACCGTCGACCCGTGCACCCGGGTAGCGGTTGTACCACCAGGTGCCGCCGACGTCGCTGGCCCCATCGTACACGCGCACCGAAAGGCCCATCTCGCGCAGATGGTGAAGAGCGTACATGCCGCTGACACCCGCTCCGATGACCACCACATCGTAGTGTTCGATCGATCCGCTCTTTTGCGGAAGCTGATTCTTGCTCGCCATTCTTTTCTCCTGCGCACTGCGCGCATGGATGTTCCGCGCGGTGAGCCAGTCGTGTTCGAACTATGCCACCGACCGGATCTCGTGTCGCATCAGGTTTCCTCAGACGAAGATCGTGCCCGCAGCATAATGGCGGAGTTCAGCCTTCCGTTCCTCGACGCTCCACTGCCGGTCCTCTTCCCCCGCGCACGGTGCGTAGCGGTAGGCCACTTCATCCGGCCAATGCTCTCGTCGCGCCTCGATCGCGAGCTGAACGATTCGACTTCGTTCACGAACGGTCTCGGCCGTGTAGCGGCGACGGGCGGAAGCAACATCGGCGCTGGGGGCCGGCATGTCGACTTCGACATCGAGCACGGCATCGTGACGGAAGAAGCCCCAGACGAACGTCACCCTGCGATCGGGAGAGTTATTGGCAAACGAGGCGTGCAGACATTGCCGGTTACAGATCGCGATGTCGCCCCGTTCGCACAGCATCGGCACCGCATCGGGCAAGCGCGTCGAACCGCCATTCGCGCTCACGAGTGAGGGAATGTCGACGTGGCCCGACTTGTGGCTTCCCGGAACGACCCACAAGCCGTTGGCGGGCGTGGTGCGACAGAACTGGGCCATGAAGTTGAAGCCGTGGATCCCGGGATCCCAGCGCTCGCTCTCCCAATGGGTCGTGCCATCCTGATGCCACGCGATGGCGGCGCCGACGCCGGGCTCCTTCAAGAAGATCGAGTCGTTGTACGGAACGAAATCGGATCCGTTAATCGACTCCGCGACACGGAGCATCGCCGGATGTGCGGACAGGCGAAGAGCGGAGTCCATGCTGTCGAAGAGACCCAGCATGAGAAAGATCGCCTTTTCGGGCAGGTCCGCCTCAGCCTGGTGTTCCTCCATGCGGACCGGATGTCGGCCGTTCAATAGTGTGGTGCCGCCCCATGGGTCGGAGAGCGGGCGAGCCCACAAGAACATCGGTTGCCCATCGGAACTTTCGATGGGACGACCCTGGGCATCGACGTCGAGTCCTTCGCCGGCGGGCGCGCGATCGAGCAGGCTAGCCAGGTCCGCATCGAGTTCCGCGAGTTCCCCTTCGTCGATGACATTCGCAAAGACGTAGAAGCCGATGCGTTCGTACGCTTCGATGATGTCCGGAGCGAGCCGGCCCTGGCCGTCGAAACGCAGCGGCCCTCGGTTGCTCAGGGACCGAGCCCGGAGCGCACCTTCCTCGAGATAATCCGCCATCGAACTGTGTTCGGGTGGCGAGAGAGATTCTCCGGCGTGATGGGGTTGTTCACTCATTGTTCGATTCCTCCGGCTCGCTTCGGATCCTGATGGGTGAATCGGCCCGGCAAGCGCTGAAATCCGATTCGTTGGACGCCGTGAGTCTACTGCGCTCGCAGAGTCGTCCGCACGCCCCTATTTTCCGACCTAGGCTGAAGGCTGGCGGAGCGATACCGAGAACACGCAAGCAGCTTCTTCGAGAAAGCGATTCGCTTCTGCTGAGAACCAGACACGACTTGATCCGAAGGAGGACACGTCATCGATCCTCAAGCCACATTCATTCTGACCGCAGAGGTCGCAATCGCCTTGGCGGGCTTTGCAGGCGTCGCGACCGCGTTCGGCGGGCGAGACCGCGCTTATGAACAGATCGAGATCGCGCGGCTTCGCAGTCTATTCTCCCATGCCTTCCTCGCGCTGGCCATCTCCCTCCTCGTCATTTCGCTTCGCTCATTCGGATTGGATGAGACTGATTCCTACTTTTGGTCGAGCAGCTTAGGCGCGCTCACCCAGGCGCCGCTCACTTGCTATTTCTCGGTCTTCGTCTGGAGATTCGCGATGGAGCCAACGGCTAGTACGGGCTGGGGGGGCGTCGCCATCACTACCGGGTCCACGAGCGCGTGTTTCCTGCTCTTGAGCGCCAGCGCGATGCAGGGTGGTAGCCTCGGTCTTCTCGTCTCCGGGCTCGCTGCCCAGCTCCTCTTTGGGCTCTGGGTCTTCACTAGACTCCTGATTCATCGCTACTGAGCGCGGAGCGGCATCCCCTTCTTTTACGCGGTGCGACTCATGACTTCCGGGCGCGACGTGGCGATTTTCTCGCGCTGGCACGGTCCTGGGTCGGCTTCAAAACCGTGCCGAGATCCCGTGCGACCAGGCTGCGAATCGCTTCCGCGATCTCGCGAAAGAGTTGCCGGGCCGGGGATGAGGATCGCCAGGCGAGGGCATGGGTTCGCTCGAGCACTTCGCCACGCAAAACGGTGATGTGGAGTTCACTTGGTCGATGGATCTCGGATTGGACGTAAAGCGCCGGCAGAAAAGCAATTCCCATTCCCATGACGACCATGTGGCGTAGCGTGTCGAGGCTGGTGCCTTCGTAATCGCGCCGCAGTTGTGCGCCGAGGCGATGGCAGAGTTGTTCGATCTGCTGATGGAAATGATGGTGCTCGTCGATTGTGAGAACGGATTCACCTGCAAGGTCGCGTCGATCGATGCGCGCACGACTTGCCAAGGGGTGATCGGCCGGCAGCACCAGCTTGAGCGGCTCGCGAAAGAGCGGTGTGATCGTGAGCCGATTGTCGTCGACCGGTAGGGCGGTCAGGATCAGGTCATACTTTCCCGTCGCCAAACCTTCTTCGAGGTCCCGCGGCGCATCCTCCCGAACAGAGAGCTTGAGCGCTTGATACCGCTGATGGAGTGCCGGCAGGATGTGCGGGAGCAGGTAGGGTCCCAAGGTTGGCGTGACGCCGAGCCGGTAGGTGCCGGCTGGCCCACGCGACACCGATTCCGCCTGGTCGAGTAGCCCCTGGAACTCTTCGATGACCCGCATCGCGTTGGGGAGTAGATCTCGGCCTACGGCCGTCAATACGGTGCCGGCGCGCGATCGCTCGAAGAGCTGAAGACCGAGCGCTTCCTCGAACGCAACGATCTGGTTCGTCAATGTAGGTTGACTCACGTTCAGCCGCTTGGCCGCGCGGTTGAAGCTGAGCGTCTCGGCGATCGCAAGGAAGTATTGAACCTGACGGACAGAGGGGCGATTGCGGTCCATGCGAGAGGCCTCCGCAGCGCACATGCGAGGAGTCGTACGCCTTATAGTTAAAGACTATAAGTTTAATTCAAAAAAGACGATGGATCAATTAGTGAGATCGCTTAAGATACCCGACCCAGAGGACGACCTTCCTTCACGCTTGATCAGAACACGCCAAGGAGAAATACGAGTTGCAGGCTCTTCGACATATTCGAGACGACGGTCCCGCCGGAATCGTCGTCTTCTTCGTTGCGGTTCCCCTCTGCCTGGGAATCGCTCTCGCGAGCGGTGCGCCTCTATTTTCCGGGCTGATCGCTGGAATTGTCGGTGGGATCGTGGTGGGCGTGCTGAGCGGTTCGTCGCTGGGCGTCTCTGGTCCGGCAGCCGGTCTCGCTGTGATCGTTGCGGGCGCAATCGAAACGCTCGGGAGTTTCGAAGCGTTCCTCGTTGCTGTCGTGATCTCGGGCTTCCTGCAAATTGCACTCGGTGCTGCGCGCGCGGGCGTTCTTGCCTACTTCTTTCCCTCTGCCGTGATCAAGGGAATGCTGACCGGAATCGGTTTATTGATCATTCTCAAGCAGATTCCGCACGTAGTGGGTTGGGACGCTGATCCTGAAGGTGATCTTGCCTTCTTTCAGCGCGACGGCGAGAACACTTTCTCCGAAATCGTACGCGCGTTCGAGCAGATCGATGGAAGTGTGACGCTGGTTGCAATGGTGGCTCTTGGAATACTGGTCCTATGGGACAAGGTCCTGATCCATCGCGGGAGAATCTTTCAGCTCGTACAGGGCCCGCTCGTCGCTGTGTCCTTTGGAATCGCCTATCAATGGACCGCGCTTCGGTTCGCCCCCGATTGGGCTTTGGCAGGCAGCCATCTCGTGAGCATTCCGGTCTTGAACGGTGTGGGTGAGGCGAGCAGTCTATTGATTGCTCCCGACTGGTCTCAGATCGGAAATCCCAAGATCTGGATCACCGCTGTGACCCTCGCTGTGGTGGCGAGCCTCGAAACGCTGTTGTGTGTTGAAGCGACCGACAAACTCGATCCAGAGAAAAAGGTCACGCCTACGAATCGAGAGCTGCTGGCGCAGGGCGTCGGAAACGCTGTGTCGGGATTCGTGGGAGGTCTCCCGGTTACCCAGGTGATCGTTCGAAGCTCGGCGAATATTCAATCGGGCGCGCGCTCCAAGAACTCAGCAATCATTCATGGTCTGCTGCTGCTCGTTGCTGTCCTGATGTTCGCTGCTGTTCTGAATCTGGTACCGCTCGCGGTATTGGCGAGCATTCTCCTGGTCGTCGGGTACAAGCTCGCCAAGCCCGAGCTCTTCGCCACCATGTATCGCCTCGGTGCGAGCCAGTTCGTGCCCTTTATCGTTACGATAGTCGCAATCCTGCTCACGGATCTCCTCGTCGGGGTGTTGCTCGGCCTTGCGGTCGGGGTCCTCGTGGTTCTCCATCGCAACTACGTGAATTCGCACACGATCGAAATAGAGGAGAGCGATGGAGTCGAATTCGGCCACCTCGTACGTGTTCAATTGGCGGAGCAGGTCTCGTTTCTGAGTCGGGGGGCTTTGCTCAGGGAGCTCTCGACGATTCCAGACGGATCGCATGTCGTCATCGATCTGAGTCGGACTGTTGCAATCGACCACGACGTACTCGAGATCCTGGAAGACTTCGAAGAGTCCTCCCTGAGCCGTGAACTCTCCGTTGAACGCATCCCACGAAGCAATGGATTGTTCGAGATTCAAGATGCCGCTTGAGTGGAATGGAGCCCCAGATCGGCCCGACCCACCCAATACACAAGGAGTCCAAGGTTATGCATGTCCATACGCATGAAACCCGCGAGAATCTCTCCCCGGTCGATGCTCTCGAAATTCTAAGAGAAGGAAATGGTCGGTTTCGCGCGAACCTCAAGGCCAATCGCAATCTTCTTCAACAGGTCAATGAGACGACGGCTGGGCAATGGCCCTTTGCAGTCGTGCTGAGCTGCATCGATTCCCGGACCTCGGCTGAGCTGATCTTCGATCAGGGGCTAGGCGATATCTTCAGCATTCGGATCGCCGGCAATTTCTTGAACGACGACATATTGGGGAGCATGGAATTTTCCTGTGCCGTGGCGGGAGCGAAGCTCATCGTCGTTCTCGGACACTCCCACTGCGGCGCGATCAAAGGGGCCTGTGACCACGTCGAGCTCGGTCTCTTGACCGGAATGCTGCAGAACATTCAACCGGCGGTCGACGCTATCTCAATCCCGGCCGAAACGGATCAGCGAACTTCCGCGAATGGAGACTTCGTGGATGCCGTGGCGCGAGAAAACGTTCGACGCGGCGTGGATGGAATCGTGAAGCGCAGCGATGTCCTCCGCGAGATGCGGGACAGCGGAAAAATCAATGTTGTAGGTGGCATGTATGACATCTCGAATGGCGCGGTGGAGTTCTTTTGAGACGAATTGAGCCAGTTCGCTTATTTACTAGCTAGATCGCTGGAGGTCGTGATGAAAGCAGGTTTGAAAGTTGGGCCGGAAGAGTATGTCGTAGGCGTCGTGGTTGCCGCGCAGGATGCGATTCCATCCAATCGTCCCGCTGACAACGCCGCGCTCCCTTTCGTTCTCCTCGGATTCGCAGGCGTTCCGATCTTCAGCAAGATTATGCAGGTTGATGCTGGCGTGGGCGAGATGCTCAGCGTGGACATGCTAGGTGCGATGGGTCTACTGGTCCTGGCATCGCTCTGCTGGCTCTGCGAATAAGCTTCGCTCGAACGGCCCAACGGCATCACGGCTTCTAGCCGGAAATTACGCGCCACGGGCAAAGCGTCCCGTGGACGACGGGCTGCATGACGGCAGCGGCGACAATATTTCGGCGCAACTCGGCATATCCAAGACAGGACAGGAGCTTTCGTGGCTGGATCTCTCGACGGACGAAACATACTCATCACCGGCATCGCCGATGAGCAATCGCTAGCACTGATCATTGCGCGGCGGTTGCGAGAGGAGGGCGCTCGACTGATTTGCGCCGGACTCGGCGAGACGCAACATCAGGGGGCGGTCTCTCCAGCCACGCAGCGGTTTCTGCGCGAGTCTCGGGAGCGCTTCGAGAAAGTTGTCCATGAGAATCTCGGTGGCGACACCACCACAATTATCTTCGATGCCTCGATCGAAGAGAGCGTGGTCGATGCCGCCAACGAACTCAAAGACATCGGGTTGTCGGTAGATGGTGTTCTGCATTCGATCGCGCTCGATCGTACGATTCGAGGAGAAGCTGTGAAACCACTCCTCGACGTCTCTCGGCAAGAGTTTATGGATTGTATGAATGTGTCGGCCTATTCACTGATCGCAATCACGCGTGCGCTACATCAAAAGGGCCGTCTTACGTCGGGTGCTTCGATCGTGTCCTTGTCGTATCTCGGTGCTGAACGGATCATGTCGCATCCGTACCGAAACATCGGGGTGGCCAAGGCTGCGCTCGAGCGTATCACCCGCGAGTTGGCGATCGAGTTGGGCCGTACGTCAGGCATACGCCTAAACGCGATTCGATTCTCGCCCTATTCATCGAGTCGAGCCGGCGGAGCGATTCCCGGGCTGGAAGACGCGGCGGCGCGCGCGAATGAGATTGCGCCGCTCGGAAATGCGACGCCCGAGGCGCTGGCGAGGGAGATCGCGTATTTGATGCATCCAGAGACGATGATCACCGGCGAGACTCGTCACGTGGATGGCGGCTACCATGTCATGGGCTGAGCGCGCACTGGTGTGCCAATCGAGTCGGACGTTCAAAGAGCGCACGCGCGGTTTTCTTCTTGGAGATATTCGATCGTGTCTTGTTGGTGCCGATTGACCCAGCCAGCGAAGATCAGCATCAGGAAATGGAGCGGGAGAGCGTTCATCGGCATGAGTTTAGGCCAGCAAGGCCCGGAGAATTGGTCCGAAATCGCAAATCTGAAACTCGCCTAAGAATCTGAAGTTGCGGATTTTTTAGATCGTTTGACTTTTTGCACACTACGAGATCCGGGCCTAATGGTCCTCACCCATCCGCCCCATCGTCCAGCCGGCGGCAACGATCACAACGGCAATCGCGACGCCGAGTTCGAGGAGCAGATCGGTCGGCCCATTCGTAACGACGTAGTCCAGAAAAAGAATGAGCAACACAACCGCGACGATGCTCGCCAGTGTGCGCTTGAGGCCACTGAAGCTGCTCACCGCCATCGGACCTGGAACAGAAAAGTCGGACCTGATGAACAAACGGTACATGCCGATGCTGATGATCTGAAATGCCGTGGCGATGAAGAACAAATCGACGACGCGCATGTAATCGACGGCCAATTTCTTGACCGATCCCGATGTGGTCGACCCGACCGCGACGAAATCGATGGTGATATCGATCGCGACCACCGCTGATCCGATATAGACGGTCAAGGCGGCAAGCAGCGTGCCACCCACGCCCAGCATCACGAGATATCTCGAGCCCGAGAGCAGGGATTCAATCCATTTCACCTGGAGTGGTCTCCTCTTCGTTCGAAGCCGAAGTAGAACGGATGTTCGGCGGACGGGATGCTACCTCGTTCACCGGAACGGCAATCCGAACCGCCGGAATCGGCTGCGGAGATATTGAGGCGCCGTGGTGCCGGGTCACGCGCCACGCGCGGGTCTCCGCTTTGGTTTCCCAAAGCCCCTCGCCCAAAACCCCGCGGATTCGCGTGATTTTCTCGGCCGACGCATGTCTGTACTGCGAAAGTCTCTGCCCACGCTGATTCAATGGCGGCGGGGGGAGTCTGGGGCGAGCTCGTCTCTGGGGTCGGATCCCTGTTCAGCAGGGAAAATACAGGATAATCCATCGAATCCGAGCTCGATTCGTGGAGCAAAGCCCAGTATTGACGAGCCTCTCCGGGCTCATGGCGACCGATTCCCTGTGACCAAGAACAAGGAGTTCGTTTCGTCGAGCAGGGAAATACAGGAAACCCGCGCCGTCTAGCACGGATCCTCGCGGCCGCGATCGATTGCGGGAGGGTGCGGACGGCAGCCGTCCGAAGGACATGTATCGAGAACAGACAGCCCCCGATTCCCTAATGTCTCAGGATGGAATCGCTCTCCCATATCGGTGCCTGGATCAGCGAAAACGAAGCGCTCCTGAGCGGAATTGCAGCAATGATCGTCGTCGCGGGCGTCGTTTTCAGTCCGGTCGGCCTCGGCATCCGCCGGCTGATAGGCCAATCCGACGATATCCGCCGGGCGCCCAGCCCCCCTGAAGGACCAGCGGAGGACGGATACGCGCCGACGCAACCGAGAGCGGAATCGTCGGAGGGAACCGCGCCGACGGATCGCCCGTCGATCGCGGTTCTCCCCTTCACGAACATGTCCGACGACACCGAGCAGGAGTTCCTCGCCGACGGCATGACCGAGGACATCATCACGGGCCTCGCCGCCACGCGGCATCTCTACGTCGTCGCGCGCAACTCGACCTTTGCTTACAAGGGACGATCGCCAGACATTCGAGAGGTCGGTCGGGACCTCGGAGTCCGCTATGTCCTGGAGGGCAGCGTTCGACGAGTGGGCCAGAAGATGCGAACGACCGTACAGCTCATCGAAGCTTCGACCGGAAATCATCTTTGGGCCGATAAATACGATCGTCTCTACGCGGACATGTTCGATGTTCAGGACGAAGTGGTGAGCGACATCGCGGGCGCGCTCTCACTACGGATTACTCAAGCCGAAGTCTCGCGAAGCCGCGGTGAGCTTCCTACGAACCTGGGGGCTTGGGAACTCGTTCAGCAGGCTATGCATATGCAGTTCCACGAGTCACCGCTTTTGGCGACTTCAAGAGACGTGCTCGATCTCCTGAAGCGCGCCGTGGAGCTCGACCCCCGATACGCCCTTGCTCGAGCGGCCTATGCGTGGTTGCTCGTTTCGTCGGCAATCAACGGCTGGGCAGAAGACCATCTGTCGACTTTCGCTGAGGGACGAGCGCAGCTGGACGCAGCACTCGAACTCGACACCTCGGACCCGCAAACGCAGTACTACATCGGCGCGGCCAATATCTACATTGGGCGATTCGCGGCTGCCGTTCGATTCCTCGAAAACTCGCTTGCCAGCAATCCGCATCAACCTAACGCCGTCGTCCATCTCGCGCTTGCGAGGGGCTATCTCGAGGATTTCACTCGGTCCTACACCGGCTTCGATCAGGCCGATCGCATGGCATCGAACCAAGGCGAAGCCAAGATCTACGCCTGGTATCGCGGCATCGTTCTCGGCCTCGAAGGGCGCTACGAAGAAGCAATCCCGATCCTCGAGCACATCCTGGAGATCATGCCGCGTTACGGGACGCCTCGGGCCACGCTCGCGATCGCCTACGAAATGACAGGACATCCAGGCAAGGCGAAGGCCGCGATCGAGCGAGCCTACGAGCTCGATCCCGGACTGAACGTGGACGGACTCGCCATGAACCTCGCCGCACACCCCGATCCCACTAAAGGCCACGAACGGGAGACGATCCTGCGCAAGTATTGGCCGGACGCTTGAGAGAATGCAGGGAGCGCCAAGCCGCTTGAATCACAGGAGCCGAACAACGCAGTCACGGCGCGCCAGAGAGCAGCTCCGCAGTGACCAAGGTTTCGCAACCCGAACCGCCGGAATTGGCATCAGAGATAAACGCGCGACGCGACGTCGAATGCACCCCAAACCCGCCGTCTCCGGTTGGGATTCGCCAAGCCCCGACTGCCAAAACCGCGGGAAACCCCGGGATTTTCGCGGGTCGAATCAGGAAAGATGGGGAAAGTCTCTGCCCACGCAGACTCAATGGCGGTGGGGGGAGTCCAGGGCGAACTCGTCTCTGGGAGTGATTCCCTGATATGTAGGGAAAATACAGGGAATTTCTCTGAGGAGCAGGGAAATCCTGGGAGGCAATGCCGGCCTCCAAGGTGCGGCGATGGAGCCAACCCATCCTTCCCCGAGCTCGGGCGAGAGATGAGTATTCCGTCCATCTGGGAGGTTCCGGCTGCGTGCCAAACCGCGGATTTCACTTTGGATTTCACTTGGCCTAGTTTTGGCACACCACGCGGTACCTGATCGACCCGAAAGGAAGAGCCCACCCATGACGCTCCGTCTCGTGCTTCGGTATGCGGCTTTCCAGCTGCCCGAGCTCGCCATCGTCGCGTGCGTGCTGCTCCTCGTTCGACAGTGGGGTTTGCTCTCCGCCGGGACGGCGGGCTTGATCTTCTCTCTCTGGATCGCGAAGGATGTTCTGCTGTTTCCCATCACGCGTTCGGCCTATCTCCCCGGAGACGAAAGTTCGCCTCGGGAGATCCTGGGCGCGGTCGGAGTCGCGCACGATGGCCTCGCGGAGGACGCCTACGTCCGGATCGGTCCGGAGCTCTGGCGAGCGCGCCGCGTCTCGGGATCCCCTCCGATCGCGCCGGGTCAGCCGGTCCGTGTGGTCGCACTCGACGGGCTCACGGTCCTCGTCGAGTCCCATCAGGTAGAAGAAGACCGTTAGGCCGATCCGAATCACGAGATCTACTCTGGTCATCACCCGCTACTTGGGAATGGTGCCTCCCCTGGGCGTTGGCACATGAGCTGCGTGCGCGTCATCCCAAATCGCAGGAGGCCGAGGCGCTGGTCGCATGCAACATCCTGAACCGGATGACGGAGCTTGGCCGGCCAGAGTCCTTCGCAATCGGCGCGTGACCCAGATCCCCGAAACGGAGAAACCGGCGACACGTCTCCGATTCATTCACCAACGTCGCCCCTTGGCGCCTCATCCGAAGGCGACTTGTCAGAAGAGAACTTAGCGGTGGCACTATGAACCCGGCTTGTTTTACCTAGCCACCGCTCCCGGTTGACTAACAATAAAGAGTCGTTTCCGCCGTGCTATGGGCTCGGACCTGGGTCAGCGTCAGCCGCAGCACCCGCTCGTTTTCGAAGAGGCCTCCGCTTGTCCAGTCTCGATCGGGCACGGCGCCTCCTCGCTTTGGCTTTGCTTGGGTGCGCCGACTTCCTCATCCGAGAAGCCCTGCGCCTTGGAACGGACCATGCGAGCGGTTCCGATTGCGACGTCGATTTCGGCGTCGCGGGCCCCGGCGGCCCTGGCGTCTGCGATGTGGACCAGCGCGTTTGGCGAGGAGTTCGCTGCGACAGCGGCCGCGAGCCGGCTCAATTCCAGCACGCGCAAGTCCGTCGCGCCGTCGGCGCCAGGCCCATCGCGAAGTTCTCGCCCAACGAGGGCCTCGGCCTTTTGGTGCATCACTTTCGTTGCGCTCTCGCGCACGCGCAAGCCTTCAAGAAACGCTCGTCCTTGTTCCTCGGGCGTGATGCCCTGGGATCCCGCCGAGGCGTGCAGCCGCTCAGCGCAGGTGCGGCAACCCCCGCCCATGGCGGCGGCCATCGCGATGAAGAGCTTGTCCTTGCTTCCCAACGGTTGACTTTCAGGCATCTTCCTATCCTCCCGATGTGCTGAGCCGATTGGGCTCCGCAGATTGATTTGAATTCTCTATCTATTCAGACGTCGAGAATCCAAAAGGGATACAGGGAGCCCTAAGTCCCGCTAGAAACCTCCCACGGCCTCCGACCGCATTGCAGGACATCGTCGTCGCTGCGATAGAACTCACAGTTCTCACCGAGGACGTCGCGGAGTTCCTGCCTGGCTCGATGGACACGAATCTTGACCGTGCCGAGCGAACACCCGAGAATCTCTGCGATTTCGCGATTCTTGAAGCCCTCCAGGTCGTGGAGCACGATGACCGCGCGCTGTTCGTCGGGCAGACCGTCCACGAACTCGCGGACACAGCGCCCCATTTCTGAATCGTCCAGCAATCGATCGGGCAGCTTCGGAGCCGGATCCTCCAGGTCAGACAAGACATCGTCGAGCATGTCCAGATCCAGTTCAGGGATTTCCGTCGTCCGCGTCTTCAGCCTTCGACGATGATCGAGGAACGTGTTGGTCGCGATCCGATACAGCCACGTGGTCAGCTTCGAGTCGCCTCTGAATCGCGGGAGGCCGCGAGCGACCCGCGAGAACGTCTCCTGCGTCAGATCCTCCGCGAGCGTGACATCGCCCGTGATTCGCCGTAAATAGCCAAGAATGGCCTCATGGCTGCTCGCGTAGACTTCATCGAAGCGTACGTCCGATTTTGATTCGTCCATATTGTCTCAATAGACGCCACGCCTGAATGCGCAAGTCGGCGCATGGCTTTTCTGGCTGATGCGCGAGTACGGCGAACAGGTGGGCCATTGAGCGCAAAACGTCTGTGTGTTCTCAGAACTGGTCCACGTGGAATCATTGAGCATTTTCCATCGAAACTCGATGGATCGATGATTGTCCGAATCCCACCGGACAATCAGTCTCGCAACTCACAGCCAACCCGGGCAGAATGCGCCTTGCTATGTGGCATTTGCTCAAACTCACCACGATCTTCCTTCGCTGTGTTCCGGCCTTCTTTCGAAGCCGGAGTAGGCAAGGAATCGTCGAACTCGCCCTTCTGCAGCAGCTCGCAACGTTCGCCGAGAAGGGGCGTCGCCCCGGGATTGCTCCGGACGACCGGGGCTCATTCGGCAGCTCGAACGGCGCTTCGACACTCCGGACGACGTCGCTAAGCCGGCCCAATCCGAACCGCAGAAATCGCTCGTAGTGAAAACAGCGGGCGGCGACGCGATCGGGCGCGCTTCCGGCCCTTCTCCGGTTCGGATTCGACAGACATCAACAGCCAAAACCCCGCGAAACCGCGGAATTTTATCGATCTAGAGTCGGATATCTGGGGAAAGCCTCTGCAACAGCAGACTCAATGGCGGCGTGGGGAGTCTGGGGCGAACTCGTCTCCGCGTTCAATCTCTTGATTCACCGAGAAGACAGAGAGATCGTCGAAATCAGACTCGAATCGGGGCGCTGAGGTCAAGATTCAGGCGCCTAGGCAGGCCCGTGCCGATCGATCACCTGTATCGGGGCACACGGAATACTCATCGACCAATAGGTAAAGGTGAGGCCTTGCTTTGGAATCAGCGACTCACCCGGCTGACACCGCGCGAGCGCGCTGATAGATTCTGTTTTGGGTAACGTGGTCGGGAGTCGAGCCTTGACGATTTTTGAATTGGGCGCGCTAGGTGAGTTTATCGCGTCGATCGCCGTGATCGTGACGTTGACTTTTCTCGTCCTCGAGCTTCGACGAAATACGAGCGCCACTCGTCGAGCGAACATCAGGCAGTCCACAGACGGCAACTCGCGGGCTCTCAATGCTTTGCTCGATGAAGGCGTGGCGGAGATCTTCATCAGAGGTCTGAAGTCTCTCGACGATCTCTCCGAAGTCGAACGGTATCGATTCGACAACTCCTTCTATCAATGGCTCAATTGTTGCGAACAGATCTTCATTGATCATCGTTCGGGCATGTTCGACGACGATCAGCTCGTTTCCTTCGCCAATTCCATTCCCGGGTACATCAACACGCCAGGCGGACGAGTATGGTGGGAGGAGCGAAAGATCTGGTTCAGCCATGCGTTTCGAGCAGACGTTGCTCGGTTGTGTGAGCAACCGAACCCCGAGGCGGAGACTGCTGGCCCGAAGCTCGACAGCGTCTAGGTCACAGACCAGCGTCGCTTGACCGGATGGCGACCGCTCCGTCGTCGGCAACGTTCAGCTGAGCGAGTGAGCATCACGAGATGATGGCGCTGCTCCGAAGGCCCGCGAGACGTTTCTGGAAGAGCCTCGATTCCGATGCGCCCTTTGGCCGCCCGCTGCTAGGATCAGAAGTTACGTACACCGACGGCTAGACATCCCGCCAGCAGGGAAAATACAGGGAAATCTTCCGAGATCTGACTCCCCTGAACGAATCAGGCCCGAGGTTCCCGAGCGTTTCCACTCCAATAGCGTCGAATTCCCTGTAATCCGGAACAGGGATTTCGTTTCGACGAGCAGGGAAATCGAGGGAACTCTGCGCTGAGCCGCTGGAGTCAATTGGATCGTCTCATCCGCATGGCCGAATGTCGGCGGATCCACTGTGCGCCTGCGGCGAGACAGATCGTCGGTTTCACGGCGTGCGATCCTCAGCGTTCCGCAAGTACCTGTGCAAACGGGACGTCGGCGCAACAGCCAAACAAGGGATTCCCACGTAGGTCGCGGCTGGCGCTCACCGCAGGTGAATTGAGGCCGCAAAGAAAACGTGCCTGCTGCCGGGGCCGAGCAAGAGCAGATGGATGATCCGCGACCAGAGCCCCGAATCCCCCGAGGTCTACACCCCGAAGTGATGTAGTACTCCGCTCAGGCAGTACTGCTCCGCGATGATCTAGGCAAACCGCGCAGTGTCCGCATTCACCAATCTCTTCCCCAAAATACTCCAGTAGACCAGCGGTCAGGCACTCTTGGCGAGCTGCATACTTGATCATGCGATCGATGCGATCGATTTCCCGTGTTTCGTGTTCTTCGAACGTCTCCATCAGGGAGTCGCAGATCTCGGAGACGTCCACAGACTCGACGAGCCGGCGAAACGTCTGGCGATATCCGGCCATCTGCAGCTCGACCAATCCCTTACCTTGCAGGTCGTCCAGGGCCCGCAGTATGACATCGCGACCGTGCCCTGTATCGGACATCGCCTGATCCATATCAAGGGTGACCCACTTTCTCGCGCGCTTGCCCGCCCTGATTAGTTTTCTAAGAAAGTCCACTTGCGGATCGTCGTAGTGCGCAAGGATTTCTTTCTCGCCTAGCGCCGAGGCCCACCGGATGCTTCCATAGTTGTGCCCTTCGGAGCGAATCAGGCCCATCAATTCCAGACGAGCAAGCACCGTACTAACCACCAACTGCCGAATGTCGTGCCCGCGAGACAGACTGCCGATTGCAACGTCGAAAGTTCTCTCTGATCCAAACAAATCGCCGACCAGACTCCGAACACTCTCTTGATCAGGCGTATCTCCATAGGCAAAATTCTCTAGCACCGTACAGTCATCCGGGCAGGCAAAGAGCTCGCAAATCGAGTGTTCTCCATCTCGGCCGGCCCGACCGATCTCCTGCTGATAACTTTCGTAGCCCTTCGCCAGGTGATAGTGATAGACATAACGGATATCTGATTTATCGACTCCCATCCCGAAAGCGATCGTGGCGCAGATAATCGAGAGCCGTCCCGCCATGAAGGCATCTTGGGTTTCGGCGCGCAAATCCGCATTCAGACCGGCATGGTACGGCAATGCCTCGAATCCCGATTTTCGAAGATGGGCAGCCACTTTCTCCGCGTCGCGCTGGAGACTCACATAGACGATAGTCGGTCCAGCAGGCCGCTCGCGGAGGCGCTTGACTAGTAGGCCATCTCGATCTTCGTCGAGAACGCCTGTGACGCGAAGTTCGAGGTTCGGTCTATGGAATCCTGTGTTAGTGACATCTCCCCGATCGATCCCAAAGGCTTCTGCGATGTCGTCGGAGACCTGAGGTGTCGCGGTCGCAGTCAGAGCCAAAACACGTTCAACCTTCAATTCCTTCGCAGCACGCGAGAGCTTGAGATAGTCAGGTCGAAAATTGTGTCCCCAAGAGGAGATGCAGTGGGCTTCGTCGACCGCCAGAAGGCAAATTCGCTGGCCTCCAATCAGGCTCAAGAACCGCTCGTTGCTGAGTCGCTCGGGTGCAACGAACAACATCTTCAGCTTGCCGCTGCGCGTATCCTGGGTGACTTGCCTGTACTGCTCTTCGTCCAGGCTCGAGTCGAGTCGCTCGGCTGCAATGCCTAACTTCTGCAGCCCGTCGATCTGATCCTTCATCAGAGCGATCAACGGCGAAACGACCAGTGTCAACCCGGGGAGCATGAGAGCCGGCAACTGGTAACAAAGGCTCTTTCCTGCCCCTGTCGGAAAGATCGCGGCTGCGCTTCGCCCCTCGAGGAGGGCGGTCACAACTTTCAATTGCCCGGTTCGGAAATCATCGAGCCCGAATTTCTCGCGCAACAATTCGTGCGCCTGCTCTAGCTGCTCCATCCGAGGAGTGTACTCAGATGGCTGTCCAGAACACTCCCAACCGAAGGCCCCAAGGGGTTACGACACGACCGCGATCTGCGAGGCAGCCGGAGCCCGCGGAGCGGAAATCATCGTTCCGCCTAGAAGATCTGCGACGAGGTCAAGTCGACCGTACTCTCGCGATCGCACCGTCATGAGAGGGAGGCCCTCATCGCCTGCAACATTTTGAATCGAATGGCTGCGCTCGACCCGCCAAACTCCTTCCGGATCGGCAGCGGATGAAGATCGCTCAGGAGGGGAGAGTCTCTGCCTTTGCAGACTCAATGGCGGTGGGGGGGGGAGTCTGAGGGAACTCGCCTCTGCGGATTGATCCCTGTTAAGCAGGGAAAATACAGGGGAATTCTCCCAAACTTAACGGTTCTGGCGGAACCAGAGCTGAGAGTCTCGAGCATTTCCGAGGCGATATCGATGGATTCCCTGCGATCGAGAACAGGGAATTCGCGGAAATTCGAAGCGGGCTCCGGCCCGACGCACTTGAGCGTATTCATCTGATCACCCACGTGAGCAAACAGTAGAATCGACCGATCTGTGGCGCGTCTCGGATGAGAAACGCGGCCGACTTTGATTCGAGTTTCGATCGGCTGAGTTTCGGCACACTACGCCGTGAGTCGCGGACGAGTTTTGAGAACACACAGCCTTCGTACTTGCGCGATGGCCCGTTGCCATCGTGTGCGCGCGCCCCAATCAGACCAGGGGCTGGCCCGGGAGCAGCGGAGGCACCGGACAGCCGAGACTGTCCCCGATCGCTCGGAAGAGCTCCGCCTCGGAATCAGCCACCTCGCCGTCCGCGGCGATGATCTGTGCGCAGGCGCGCAGTACGAGTTCCTTCGCCTTCGAATCGAGTGACGCCGCCAACCCCAGTGCCTCATCGAGCGACGCGAGCCCAACTTCGTCTTCGGATAGTAGTCGCAGCTCAGCCTTGACGAGAGCACGGCCCGCGCTGGCCACGGACTGCCGCATCGCGCTCTCGGACAGATTCCCGACCCGTGCCAGCGAGGAGAGAATCGTTTCCAATACCTCACGTAGCTCATGCTTGGATCGTAATCGCCGTCCTGGCCGATGCACGCCCTCGAAGTTAGGCGCGAGGTGTGTGAGCAGGATTCGCTGCAACGTCCACTCGAAGAGGTCGATGCGCTGATCGGCCTGCACGAGGTCCTTCACGAGGCCCTGAAAGCGCTCGTACTGCGAAGCCGAGAGGTCGCGCAGCGCCGGCAGGGCGAGGTCGATGAGGGGCAGGCGATGAGCTGGCCCAAGGCGCTCCACCTCGGGCAGCAGCTTATGCGTGAGTTCGGGAACCCCGCGTTCGCCCTTTGCGGCGAGGATCTCGAGCTGGAGCTTGCGGGATTCGGGATCCACATCCATCAGCAGCGCATAGACGACCGCGCGCGCGGCATAGGGATCGTGGGCGGCCTCTTTCACCGCGGACGGCATTTCGAGCAGCAGCTGCACTGCGTAGTCGAGGTGCGCCGTGGAGATGCGCCCCATCTGGTCGACCGCACTCCCAGCGAACGCGGGGGCAGAACCGCCGCCTGCGAACCCGGCCGTTGCGCCCCCGGCAGACGGCGCAGCCTCCCTACTGATCTCGGTCATCGCACCTTGCCAGCTGGGATCGAGAATCTTGATGCGCTCGGCCAGCGGCGGATGCGTCGCGAAGAGAGAGTTGAACCCCGAGCTGAGCGCTTGCCCGAAGAAGAGGTGGCTCGATTCCGGTGCCGCAGGGCTCTCCAGGTGCGAGCCCGCCTCGAATCCACCGATCTTTTTGAGCGCGCCCGAAATGCCGTCGGGATTGCGGGTGAACTGGACCGCCGAGGCGTCGGCGAGGAACTCGCGCTGACGGCTCACCGAAGCCTTGATGAGGTTGCCGAATAACGTGCCAAGAAAACCCAGCGCCATCAGTGCGACGCCACCCGCCACCATCACGAGGGTCGAGTTGTCCTTGCTATTTCGTCGCGAAACCGCTCCGGCCCACAGCGAGGAGCGCAACAGGAAGAAGCCGATCATACCGATCACGAGTATGCCGTAGAGAACGCCCATCAGGCGGATATTGAGCCGCATATCACCGTTCATGATGTGGCTGAACTCATGGGCAACGACGCCCTGTAGCTCATCGCGAGAGAGCTGCTGCGCACATCCTCGGGTAATCCCGATAACCGCGTCGCTCGGGCTGAAGCCCGCCGCGAAGGCGTTGATCCCCTCCTCATGATCCAGGAAGTAGACCGGCGGCGTGGGGATCCCCGAAGCGATCGCCATTTCCTCGACGACATTCAAGATCTTTCTTTCGAGGGGTGCCTTCGAATCTGAATGCAAGAGACGGCCGCCCAATCCCTCGGCCACCACCCGCCCACCGCCGGAGAGCTGGCTGATGCGGTACAAGCTTGCGCCGCCGACGACCGCCAGGGTGAGAAGGCCGACGTGAAGCATCAATAGAGGATCAAGCCACACGATCTCGAAGACCAGCTGTTGGGTCCTCGGGTCCGAACCGCGAAATCCAGTCGCCACCGCTGCCAGCACATAAAGACCGAGAACGAGGGCGACGACCGCGAGGCCGAAGAGAAAGACCAGACGCGTCGTGTGGCGACGCGCCCGATCCTGGTGCTCGAAGAATTGTGTAGCCATGATGCGGCGGATGAATCCTTGGATGCGGAAAGGACTGGGACGCGATCGCTGCGTGCCTAGAAGGACACCTTCGGCGCCTCGGCAATCGCTTGGCTGTCGAACTCGAGGAACGCCGCGTCCAGGCTGTGGCCGAACATGCCCGCGAAAATGACCGCCGGAAAGCTCTGTTTCGCAGTGTTGTAGAGGGTGACCGCATCATTGAAGGCCTGGCGCGAGAAGGACACTTTGTTCTCGGTCGAAGTCAGCTCCTCCGTGAGCTGCTGCATGTTCTCGCTCGCTCGGAGATCGGGATACGCCTCCGAGAGCGCCAATAATCGTCCCATCGCTCCGGTGAGTGCGCCCTCGGCCCCGCCGAGGGCCTTCATCGCCGCTGGATCGCCCGGCTGTCCCGCCGCCTTCTCGAGCCCGCCCACTGCCTGGTTGCGAGCCTGGATGACAGCCTCGAGGGTCTCGCGCTCATGGCTCATGTAGCCCTTCACTGTCTCGACCAGGTTGGGAATCAGGTCGTGCCGGCGCTTCAGCTGCACTTCGATCTGGGCAAAGCCGTTCTCGTAGCGATTCTTTAGGGCGACGAGTCGGTTGAAGATGCCGACGGCGTACATGGCAATCACGATGGCCAGCGCGGCAAGGATTGCGAGGAAGAGGGCAGCTCCTGACATGATTGGTCTCCAATGAAATGCAATTGAGGTCGTGGCGGGATTCCAGCCAGCTCGGCACGAAGGCTAGCAGGTCACTCGATCAACCCTGCATCCAGGCAGGAATGGAGACGTCGCGCGTCGCACGGCTAGATGGGCTGTTCATCTACCTTCATCGCTACAAGTAACGGGAAGCAGCAGGATCCGGTGTTGGTGCATGAATAGAAGAGTAGATTCGGTCAATCACCCTGATCTTGATTGTCCGATGGCCGAATGGGCCACTTTCTCGGGAGGAGAAGGCGAAGCCTTCGAGTATCCAGAGTCCATCCCAAGTACAAGACGAAATATCGAGTCAACAATGGGTCCGAATACGACAGGGCACTCGTGCAACGAGGCGAGATCACCCTGTGGATCTCTGAGGACGCGACTAATGACTGGAAGCCGTCAAGCACGGAGGCAACGGAAAGCACGCCTGGAAGAAACTTCATCTGGACGTCGAGCGATCTGGCGTGATCGTCGCCGAGCTCTATCTGGACCGGATGACGGAGCTTGGCCGGCCAGAGTCTTTCGCGATCTGCCAGTGATCAGCAGGCCTACGACGCGGGGAGTCGGTGCCATCGCATGTTCATGCACCAACGCCTGTAGAACCGAAACGGAGCCTGAAGTCGCTTCCATGGGACTGGAGCGTCAGCGGCCGCGTCAACCAGGCGCTCGCCGGGATCGTGAAAATCCTGCCACGCGGCGTGTTGCGTGCGCTCGCGGCGCGGCGCTCGCTGCGAAAGAAATAGGGCTTCGGAGCTCCACTTCGTCGAGCCGTCCGGATCCGGGCTCTCGTCGGCCACATCCCTGTCAGCGTTGGTGCACAAATGAAGCCGCCGACCAATCTCCCTCACTCTCATGATCGTACGATCGCGAGCACACGGATTTGAGGATTTCCGTCGAGGTTTGGTCGCTGACTTGATGGGTGGAACAACCACTCTGGCGGCGCCCGGGCATTCACGACCGTGTATGATCGGATTTACCGAAAATCACGAGCCCGGATTGGAGAGCTCTCGTTGGCCTTTCTCGACATCGTCCGCGACGCCAAAGCCCACCTGCAGGAAAACGGTCGCGTATCGATCCGTGCCCTGCGCCGAGAGTTCGGCGTGGACGACGAGACCCTCGAAGACTTGATCGAAGAACTGGTCGAGGTTCAGCGAGCGGCCGAGCGCGACGGAAACGTGCTGGTCTGGTCTGCGGATCCCGGACGTTCTGCGCCGACCACAGACGCCGCGCCCGTCGTCGTCGAGCGGGTCCCCCGTGCCTACACGCCAAAACACCTCGCCGACAAAATCCTTCAATCGAAATCCGCTCTCCAAGGCGAACGCAAACAGGTCACCGTGATGTTCGCCGACGTGAAGGGCTCAATGGAGCTCGCGGAACAGCTCGACCCCGAGGAATGGCATCGCATCCTCGAGCGCTTCTTCGAGATCCTCACCGAAGGCATTCATCGTTTCGAAGGGACCGTCAATCAGTACACGGGCGACGGGATCATGGCGCTCTTCGGCGCTCCGATCGCGCATGAGGATCATGCACACCGTGCATGTTATGCAGCACTTCATCTGCGCGACGCGGTCCGCGCGCACGCCGCGGAAGTCCGCGCTCGGCACGGCGTCCCCTTCGGCGTGCGGATCGGACTCAACTCTGGCGCTGTCGTCGTCGGCAAGATCGGCGACGACCTGCGAATGGACTACACCGCCCAGGGCCACACGGTCGGCCTGGCACAACGGATGGAGGCCTTCGCCGAGTCCGGTCATATCTTGCTCTCCGAATACACCGCAAGGTTGGTCGACGGATACTTCGATCTCCAGGACCTGGGCCCCAGCGCGATCAAGGGCGTTCGCGAACCCGTCGGGCTCTTCGACCTCGAAGGGGTCGGCCGCTTCCGAACGCGGCTCGACCAGTCGCGTTCCAGGGGGCTCTCGACGTTCGTCGGCCGCGACGACGACATGGCGCTGATCGAGGCGGCGTTCGAGCGGGCGCAGAGCGGCCACGGCCAGGTGATGGGGGTGGTCGCAGATGCGGGCACCGGAAAATCGCGTCTGTGCGCAGAGTTCATCGACCGCGTGCGCGCGAAGGGGGTTCCTGTCCTCGAGGGGCGTGGCGTCGCCCACGGCAAGTCGATCCCGATGCTACCGATGCTCGAGGTCTGGCGATCCTTCTACGGGATCGACGAAGACGACAGTCCCGAACAGACGCGCGCAAAGATTGCCGGCCGACTGCTGCTGATGGACGAGAGCTTCCGCGAAACCTTGCCGATCCAGTTCGATCTCTTCGGTGTTCCCGATCCCGCGAACCCCTCGCCGACGATGGATGCCGAGCAGCGCCAGAAACAACTGCAGAGAGTCGTAAAACGCGTGCTGCACGACCCGAGCTACCAGGACGGCGGGCGCGTCGTGCTCCTCGAAGATCTCCACTGGTTCGACGGCGCGAGCGACTCGTTTCTCGAGACCTTCGTCGAGAGCATTCCTGCCACACGTGATCTCTGGCTTTTGAACTTCCGCCCCGAGTACCAGGCGAGTTGGATGCAGAAGTCCTACTACCATCATCTGCCGCTGCAACCTCTGGGCGAGGAAGCCATTCGGGTGCTGCTGCGGGATCAACTGGGAGAACATCCGAGCGTCGCCGCGTTGCCCCAGATCATTCACGAACGGACCGAGGGCAACCCGTTCTTCATCGAAGAAGTCATCCAGTCCCTCGTCGAGAACGGTCAACTCGCCGGCACGCGCGGCAGCTACCGACTCACGACGGCCGTCGACGCGTTGCAGGTTCCGGCGAGCGTTCAGGCCCTCTTGTCGGCGCGCATCGATCGGCTGGGCGAGCGCGATAAGGAAGTACTACAGACGGCCGCAGTGATCGGGAAGATCTTCAGCGAATCGTTGCTGATCCGCGTCGTGAAGAACGTCGCCTCGGTCGGCGAGATGGACATCGGCGAGGCGCTTTCGGCGCTGGTCGCGGCGGAGTTCATCTTCGAAGCCGCCCTCTATCCTCAGCTCGAATACTCCTTCAAACACCCGCTCACACAGGAGGTCGCGGCCGGCTCCCAGCTTCGCGACCGACGCATCCGTGTCCACGCAGAGGTGGCGCGCGTCCTCGAAGAAACGAGCAGCAACCTCGACGAGCGCGCCGGCGAGATCGCCGAGCATTGGTCCAAGGCCGAAGATGCGGCGCAATCGGCGACCTGGCATCGACGTGCGGCCGAGTGGGCCGGGCTCTCGGATCCACGAGAAGCGATGAGACATTGGCGCAGCGTGCGAGAGCTGGTCGCGCGCATCGACGACTCGAGCGACCGCCGAGCGCTGGCGCTCGAAGCGTGCAATCAGATCCTGTCGTTCGGCTGGCGCATGGGTGGTACCGAAGAAGAGGTGGCCGCCGTTTTCGAAGAGGGACGCCCGCTCGCGGAGCAGGCCGAAGATTCGTCCGCGTTGCCACTCCTGGTCGGGCAATACGGACTCGTGCGCTACAGCGTTACCGGCAGTGCACGTGACTATGTCACCTACGGCGAGGAAGCAGCGACGCTCGTGGAGACGAACGAGAATGCATCGTTGCGCGTCGCGATCTGGACGTTTCCGGCCTTCGGAAACTGGATCGCCGGCGATGGAAGACGCGTCCTCTACTGGTCGGAGCGAGTACTCGAGGAGGTCGGAGCGGACGGCATCCTCGGTTGCGAGTTCATGGGCTACAGCCCGCGCGCTGCGATGCTGCACGCACACGCAATGGCCATGATGAACCTGGGGCATCTCGCAGAAGCGGAGAGCGAATGCCGGGAGGCCCAACGGGTCGCCCTGGATCTCGGCGAACACGAAGTACTCACGTGGCTGCGCTTCGCGGAGGCGGACATCGCCCACACTTTGGGCAATCGAAATCTAAGTCTGGAACGCGCGGGTCAGACGATCGAACTCGCCGAGGAGCTCGACAACGAGGGGTCCAGAGTCTGCGCCTACGCCGCCCTCGGCGTCGCGAACCTGATGCGCGGCGACGCGGCGGCAGCTCGTGAAGCGCTGCGCGAGAGCGTGGCGATCTCCACCGATAGCCGGACCCTGCTGGCGCTCCGCCCGAGGATCCTCACGTGGGTCGCAGAGGCAGAGATTGCCCTCGGTGAACGCGAGAGTGCCGTAGTGGCCGCACGCGAGGCGATCGATCTCGCAGATTCCGGCGGCGTCCTCTATTACGGGGCGAACGCACGAATCACGCTCTCCGAGATGCTCCTGGCAACCGACGGAGACGTGCCACGCAGGGAGATCGAATCAGCCCTTGATCGGGCCGAGGAGCTGATCGAGTCGATCGCCGGGCATTCGCTGTCGCCTCGGGTCCTCGAAGTTCGTGGACGCCTGGCCGCTGCGCTCGATGACGTTGCAGTGGCCGATCGCGCATTCCAGAAGGCCGTGGACGGCTATCGCGAAATCGGGGCGAAGGGACACGCCGAGCGCCTCGCACGTGAGATCGATTCCTGAAGAGATTCGGGTAATCCTTTGATCATCGGCCTGTCCGTTCTCAGAATCAGTCCGCCCCGGAATCATTGAGCATATTCCCTCCATGCCTTTCTCAGGCGATGAGGAGCTGGCCAAGGTAAGCCCACTCAGCAAAGTATCCGCGCTGATCGACGGCGACCTCAACATCGCCGACTCCAAGGTGATTTGCCGCTACCTGGAAAGCGCCTACCCGGAAGTGTCCGTTTACCCCACCGACCTGCAGCAGCGCGCTCGCGCCGACTGGTTTGAGGAATACGGCGGCACCGCGCTGGCCGAGTCTGCTGCCGGCATCTTCTTCCACCGCTTCATGCGCCCCAATGTGTTCAAGCAGCCAATAGACGAAGAAGCCGTGGACAAAATCATCAACAAGAATTTGCCGCCAATGCTGGACTACCTCGAGAGCCAGGTACCGGCAGAAGGTTTCATCTTTGGTGACCTCACTGTGGCCGACCTGGCTCTGGCCTCTCCGTTTGTAAATGCCGGTTATGCCCAATACACCATTGACGCGGCAAAGTGGCCAAAGTTCTCCGCACTGGTAGAACGGGTTAAGGCGCACAGTGCGATGGCTCCGCTGCTGGAAGCCGAAGCCGCCGCATTCGGCGGTTAGCCGCACCAGATGCCAAAGGCACCCAGCTATTTTAGGTTGTCACAAATAGGGGTATCCTGGCGCCATGGTCGCCGAAGCCCCGAAGCGCATACGCATGAGTCCGGAAGCGCGCCGGACGCAGCTCCTCGACACGGCGCGATCCATGATCGTCGCAAAGGGTCTCCAACCCTTCACGATGGAGGCGCTGGCCCGAGCGGCGTCGGTGTCGAGCCCACTCGTCTACAACTACTTCGAGAGCCGTCTTGCACTGCTGCGCGAGTTGCTCGATCGCGAGCATCAAGCCATGAGTCGCGAGATCGTCACGAACCTGCGTGGAGCCAAGAGTTTCGAGGCCGTCGTCCGCGTGTTCGTCCAATCGAACTTCGACCACCATGCGCCAGGTCGCGTCCTCCCGATCCTGCTCAGTCAACCCGAAGTCGCCAAGACCGTCCGGGCCAAGCAAAGGAAGGACCAGCGAAGAACCGGTCAATTTCTGGCCAAGAGCGTCGGGGACGAGTATGCGCTCGATCCATCCCAGGCGGAGCTTTTGATCCGGATGTCGTCCGGTGCCTCGATTGGCGCGGCCGAGTACGGCGGACGGAGAGCCGCTGACCGTGATGCGACCGTCGAAGCGGCGGTTCGGTTCATCCTTGCCGGGGTGCGCTCCTCGATACAAACGGAATGAAGGACACGACCCGGATCGTGCTATTCGCGCGGCTCAAACTGTAAAACGACGGCCGACTGTAGATCTGATCGCTCTTGGGCCCGCCGACGCCTCGCGCCCAGACATTCGCTGTCCCGTCGAGCTCGAGCGTGTCGATGTTGTCCCTGATGAACCCGATCGACGCATAACGCGCAAGGTCAGTACGAGCGTGGATGACGCCCACCACGAGGTACATTCCACCATCCGCCATGACCGGATCGGCGCCTCCGTAGCTGATGTCCTGGGATCCCTGGAAGCATGTTCTCCGCGGCTGTTCGTCGAATGCGTCGATGCAATTCGAAGGGTCCATGATCGGTTTACTCTGCATGGCCGTCCGACCAACGAAGCGAAAGCCGGTCACAGAAACGCTCGACGAAATGCCAGTGCCGAATTTGAGGCGATCGCTCAGGAGCGAAGGCACGATCTGGACATTGATTGCACCGGAAGGGAGTCCCGCGGCCTGCAGCCCATCTCGAATCGTCGCCGCACTCGCGGCGTCCGGCGTGGTGATGATGGCGCTCGTTTGGCTCCATGGAAGTTCGCCAGGCGCGGCTGTCGAGGCCAGCCGATATTGGTTGAGGCTGTCACCCATCTCGGCGTTGGGTTCCAGATTGCGGGTCAGCACACCGATCAGGCCGACGAACGAGAAGCTCACGAGGTAGGGCGTCGTTCCCCAGTACGCGGGACCGGGACTGGCCGGGTTGCAGTAGAGATAAAGAATCGCATCGGTCGCCGATATGGATCCACAGGGTGATAGCCTCCGTCGCTAGAAGCGTGCGCGACCGCGAAGCACAACCCTGACGCCATGGGGGTGCCGAGCAAGAGCACACACAGAATCCGCTCTCCCACTGTCATGCCTCGTCCAGATCGTCTGCCTCAGAGGCTCAGGTACGACTCGTAGTTCTTGTGGTAGAAGTGATCGAGCTCTTCCGAGGTGGGGTTGACCGCGTCGAGGCTGCGTTGGTAGGAACCGAACGGGTCGCTGCCCCCTTCCGGGTGTGGGTAGTCCGTGTTGAACATCAGGATATCCTTGCCCACGTTGCGCAGGATCCAGCCGGTGTCTTCCGTGTGTAGGGGTGCCACGCGGACCTGCCGTTGGAAGTACTCCGAGGGCTTCAGAGAGAGTTCCTTGAGACTCCGATCGAACTTGCCCAGTAACGAGACGCCCATGTCGAGATTCATCAGGGTCGCGGGCACCCAGTTCGCCCCGAGCTCGACGACGCCGATCTTCAGGCGCGGGAAGCGCTCGAGCACGCCGAAGTAAATCATCGCGGTCATCCAGCGCTCAATGGAGTGGTGCAACACCGGGACGTCGTGGGGCTTGGTGGATTCGATGTTGCCCGCGCTCGCGCCATCGAGGATGCGCTCTACGCCGGTCTCCATGTAGACAGACGGGAACCTCCTGCCGCTGCCGATGTGCAGCGTGATCGGGACACCGGCTTCTTGCATGACCGCCCAGATCGGGTCGTAAGCGACATGCGCTGGCGAGCGCCCTTCGACCGCGTCCGACATGAGCCAGAAGGTGCTGACTCCCAATTCGATGCCCTGCTTCACGCAAGCCAGCGCGCGCTCGGGGTCGTTCAAGGGGACGAAGCCAACGGCCTTCATGCGCTCGTCGGCGGAGCAGAAGTCCGCCATCCCGCGATTGACGGCTTCGGCGCCTTCGTACTGTAAACGCATGTCCTTCGTGTAGCCGATGCGGGTCAGAGCCACGGTCGGGAAGACCAGCTGCCCACTGAGGCCGGCCAGGTCGAGGCTCTTCTTGCGCTCGGCCTTGTCATGGGCACCGTAGGCCGTCCACTGGGTGTACTTCTCCCGGTGGCCGAAGAGGTTCGCCATCATGGCTTCGGTCGTCTCGGGGTCCTCGCCGGCAAGCCGCCGCTCGGCGCGCTCCAAGATCGGCTGCAGAATAGGCAGATCCGTCGGGATCAGGCCCGGACCGACGTGTTCTCGGACGTATTCGCTCGCGTATGACTCGAGCCAGCCCGGAGGCTCAATGATGTGGCTGTCGGCGTCGTGAACGATTCGATCGGCGGTGTGGGCGTTCATGGCTGTCCCCTTGGTCGCGATGAATGATCTCGCGAGAGTTATATTATAGAGACTCTATAGTAAGGAATGGCGCTATTATGGTCTGTCTAAAGTAACTGTCAAGCGGTTTTTCGGCTGAATCAAAGGACGGCACTACGGGCCGCCGGTGATCAGTCAACCGAACCCCCGAAATGGCCCACAGAGACGAACAAACCAACTGGCTCGAATCGCCTCTGAGCAAGTCCGTCTCTGGTTCGGAACCGAGTCGCAGTGGGCTCTTCTACTCTCGCCAATGGGGATAGCCATCCTAGATCGACGGAGAGCTGAGAAAATCCAAGACGCGATCGGCCGATCTTCGTTGCTCTACTTCGCTATTGCCGCGGCAGCAGCCGATAGAGCCAGACCTCGTCGAGCGTCTGCGGATCGCGCGAGAAGAATCCGCGCGCAGCCCAGGCCTTGGCGAACGCGACGCGTTCCGCGTCCTCGGTCACACGTTCAGCGCGCAGCTCGTAGATGAGTCCTTCACGACGAAAGCGCACGTTCGGATCCACCTCCATGTACTGGACCCATTCCGTCTTCGTGTCGCCCGCGTAGACGTAGAGCTGATCGCCGACGATCGTGTAAGCGATGTTGATCGAATAGGGCTCGCTCGGGTTCGCCTCGAGCTGGATCACGCTCACCTGGTCCGTCCACTCGGACCACTCGGACGGCGGTTCGACGACCTCTCCTGAGAGTGTTCCGCCGGCGAGGAAGGGGAGCGGTCCGTCGCAGCCAGCGGCGATGGTGAGGAGAGAAATGAGCGATGCGAGACGCTTACGCATGGAAGACCTCTTTACGGATGGCGACGCCTACTCGAGCGTCGCGTCGGTCGTTGGGGCTATTCGAAACGCACGCCCGTCAGCTTCTCGGACAACACGAAGAGACGTTCAGCGCTCTCGGCGTCATAGGCCCAAGGCGCATACCCCAAGCGGGGATTTTCTTCCGTGACGGGCCCGGCGATCTGGCAATCGAGGAGGTAGGCACCGCCGTGGTCTGCGAGCTGGGGCGCGGTTGCGGCCCAGCAAGAAGTGGCTGCGCCTTGCGGGACGTTCTTGACCTGAACGCCGGCACTCTCGAATCCTTCGCGCATGCCTTCGACGATGGCTGCCGGAAGATGGCGCGCGAGGTCGGTCTGAATCACGCCCGGGTGAACCGAGAGGGAGAGGAACCGGTCGCTGTACCGCCGATGGAGTTCACTCGCGAACCAGATATTCGCGGTCTTCGACTGGGAGTAGGCGAGGTTCGGATCGTAGTCGCGTGATTTCCAGTTGAGGTCGTCGAGATCGACCGATCCGCGCAGGTGGGCGCCGGAACTCAACGTCACGACACGGCCGCCCGCCCCGATAGTCGGCATGAGGCCGGCCGTGAAAGCGAAGTGGCCGAGATGATTCGTGCCGAATTGCGTTTCGAAGCCGTCGGCGGTCTGACCTTCCGGGCACATCATCACGCCCGCGTTGTTAATCAGCAGGTCGATCGATCGTCCCTGGTCGACGATTCGTTTCGTCGCCGCCTGGATGTTCGAAAGGGAGGCCAGGTCAACCTCCTCGCCGTCGAAGGAAGCGCCGGGGACCTCTTCACGAAGGGTCTCGAGTGCGGCCCCGATCTTCTCGGGGCTCCGGCCCGCGATCGTCACCGAAGCACCCTTGGACGCGAGTGCCCTTGCCGTTTCGATTCCGAGTCCGCCGGTCGCGCCGGTCACGAGCGCGTGTCTTCCGTCGAGGCGAACGCCCTCGAGCACATCATTCGTCGTCGATTCGCCACTAAAACTCATTTGCTGGATTCCTATTGTGGTCGCACGGGAGAGGTTGCCGCGCCAAGACTCTACACGACTCGATCGGGGAGAGTGCCGGGCGCTGGTCAGCTCGACGGCGAGGCATCCCGAGGCGTGAGTGGGCTAGTTCGACTTTGCGAAGAGCGAAGAGCAGCGTTGCGAGCGCGTCAGGCTGTTGCTCGATCTCGCGTCGAAGTTCAGACTGTTGTCGAGGGGACGATTCGAAGAGCCTCACACTAGAGATCTCCAACCGAGACGAGTTCGATGCCGAGGGCTTCGACGCGCGCGGCAACTTCCGAATCCAGCAACACCTCAAGATCGCTTGTGCGATTCTCCTCGGCCCAGCAGTAGTTCTCTGCTTCGGGGCGCGCGATGCTACGAAGTTCGGGATCGTCTACTGCGGGGTGGGTGGCGATGAGATGAACGCCGGGCTCCAAGCCTTCAAGCCGATCGATGAGCCAGGGCTTCTTTTGCTCAGCAGGCATCGGACTCAGCATGGCAATGGAATCGAATTTGAAGCATTCGTCGATCAAGGGATAGATGAATTGCAGGCCGGAGCGACGACAGGCTTCGCTAAAGCCTTCGCGGGTACTCGGCCCCATGTGACAATCGAGATAACTTGGATTCAGGCCAAAGGTCCGCAATGACTCGATCTGAGCAAAAAGCTCATCCGCAGCCTCGGACGCGTCAACTTTCTCGATCGCGCCCTCGAGCGTCCTATGCATCGTTCCATCGGATTCCACGAGTGACCGACCGTGGGTCAAGGGACGCCAGCGCAGATAGTCCCACTCGCAAGTGAGGGTGCCGTGCGTACCGACCGGAAGGTCGAGATCCGTAGCGAGGGCGGCCGCCTCCGATATCCAAGGGCAGGGGGCCATCGCAGATGTCTGGGTGAGAATGCCATATTGGAAGGACTGTGCGATTCCCTGATTGATCGCATGGCACATGCCGAAATCGTCGCCCTGAATGATCAACTGCGTGACTGCCATTCTGAATTCCTCCTCGAGTTCACGTTAGCCGGTCACCTGCGACGTGAGGAGACAGATGCCGATTTGAGAAACTGAGCCGTTCACGGAAGGGCAACCCGAACCGCGCAAATAGACAGGAAAAATACGGGGAAAGAGAATACGCAGGCGTAGAGAGCCTCGCGACCAGGCTCGAATTTCCGAGTATCGGCGTCCCGACTGCTTCGCTAGCGTCGACGCCAATTTGAGACGTGTGCGCAGCGCGACGCTCGAAGCCTCGCAATCGACGGCGCTCCCTGTCGTGATCCGGAGAGTATGAGCATGAATCAGCCGACGGCTGAGCTGGACCGAGATGAGACATTCGACGCGATCATCGTCGGCGCGGGCTTCGGCGGTCTGTACGCGCTGCATCGACTTCGGGAAGCGGGACTTCGCGCACGCGTGTATGAAGCTGCCGATGGCGTCGGCGGTACGTGGTACTGGAATCGATATCCGGGTGCGCGATGTGATGCTGAGAGCCTCGCCTATTCGATGTCGCTGTCGCCAGAGCTCGACCAGGAGTGGGAATGGACGGAGCGCTATGCAACCCAACCCGAAATCCTGCGATATATCGAGCACATCTCCGAGCGCTTCGATCTTCTACGCGATATTCGTTTCGAAAGACGCGTCGAGCGGGCGCGGTACGACGACGCAAGCGGCTCCTGGTTCGTCTCGACAGAGCAGGGAGATCGTGCGTGCGCCAGGTTCCTCATCATGGCGACTGGCTGCCTTTCAGTTCCCAAGATTCCCGACATCCCCGGCGTCGACGCCTTCGCCGGCCCCAGCTATCTGACCGGACGCTGGCCACACGAGGGCGTCGACTTCACTGGCCAACGCGTCGGCGTGATCGGCACGGGGTCCTCGGCGATCCAGGCCATCCCCGTCATTGCGAAACAAGCGGCGCATCTGACAGTCTTCCAGCGCACACCCAACTTCAGCGTGCCCGCCCAGAACTATTCACTCGATCCGGAATGGGTTCGCGCATTCAAGGCCAACTACCAGGAACATCGGAAGCTGCACAAGCGCGGCCTCGCTTCCGGCTTCGGCGACCTCGAGATCGAACCGCGCGAGCGCACCTTTGCTGCTGAGTCGATGCTCGAACTATCCGATCATGAATTCGAGGAGATCTGCGAGGATCATTGGCAAACGGGCGGCGCGCGCTTCCTCGCGGCCGGCGCCGACACCATCGTCGACGAAGCCGCCAACCAACGCGTCGCCGACTTCGTCCATCGCAAGATCCGCAATGTGGTCAAGGATCCCGCCGTGGCAGACCTGCTCTGCCCCACATCGCATCCGATCGGCACCAAGAGAATCTGCGTCGACACAGGCTATTACGAGACCTTCAATCGCGACAACGTCCGACTCGTCGACCTGAACCGGTCGCCGATCGAGACGATCACACCAACCGGCGTTCAGACGACCGACGAGCACCACGAGATCGATGCACTCGTCCTGGCGACCGGCTTCGATGCCATGACCGGCGCGCTCGCTCGCATCGAAATTTCTGGATCGGAGGGTCGGAAGCTGACGGATGAATGGATCGCCGGGCCGAGGACCTACCTAGGCCTAATGGTCGCCGGATTCCCGAATATGTTCACGATCACAGGTCCCGGAAGCCCCTCCGTCCTCAGCAACATGATCGTCTCGATCGAGCAGCACGTGGAGTTCATCATGGATTGCATCGAGCACATGAAGCAGAGCGATGTCACCCATGTAGAAGCCGCGACGGAGGCCCAGGACCAGTGGGTTGCCCACGTCGCCGAGGTAGCCAACGCCACCCTCGCGCCGAAAGGAGGCTCCTGGTACCTGGGCGCCAACGTTCCCGGCAAACCGCGCATCTTCATGCCCTATATCGCCGGCGTAGCGATCTACCGAGCAGTCTGTGAGGACGTCGTCGCCAACGACTATCGCGGTTTCGTCTTCTCGCAGAGGTAGGGATTCGAGCTTTCCATTCGGCTTCGCTGCGCAATCCGAACGGCCAAACTTCGCAACAGAGACAAACGCGCGCCGCGGCGCACATCGAGCCCCAAACCCACCGTCTCCGGTTCGGATTCACCAGAGCCGATTTTCCTGAGCGAATACAAGGCTGTAGCGATCAACTCCCTATGATCAGGAACAGGGAATTCGTCTCTACGAGCAGGGAAAACCTGGGAATCGGAAGTCGTCTGGAAGCTGAGGGGAGGGCCGATCCGCTCGTTCCCTAGCTCGGACGATAAGCAAGAATCCGGCTGATCTGAGGCGTTCCAGCGGCCACGCAAGTCGTCGACATGACTCCGGTTCTGAGTCGGCTGACTTTTGGCACACTACGGGGTCGCCTGCGTAAAAAATCGGGGAGGTTATGGTTCCGCTGCGGAACCCACTGTCCGCCAAAGCGAGGCCCATGAGAATTCAGCATCGACTCCGCAAGGCGCATTGGCCCGCCACACTCGGCGCTGTCGCGATCCTACTCGGCGGCTGCGCCGCAAGTCAGCCCGATCTCCAGGCCCTCGATCGCGAAATCGACGTTGCGCGCTTCATGGGAGACTGGGCCGTCCTCGCATTCATTCCGATCGACCTGCCGTTCTTCAGCGAGGCGGAGGCTCATGACGCCGTCGAGCGCTACGAACTCGATGGCGAGGGCGAAATTGACATCACTTACACGTTTCGAGACGGCGGCTTCGATGAGGAGCCGACGGTCATGCGCCAGCGCGGTCGCGTATTCGACGAGGTGCGCGGAACGGAATGGCGCGTGCGCCTACTCTGGCCGTTCGAATCTGCCTACCTGATCGCGTGGCTCGACGAAGACTACCAGCGGGCGATCGTCGGCGTGCCGTCGAGGCGTTATGTCTGGCTACTCTCGAGAAGCCCCCAGGTGACGGAACCGGAGCTGGATGCGTTGACGGATCGAGTCGTCGCGCTCGGATATGACGCGAGTCTGCTTCGACGCGTTCCACATCGCGAAACGGAGGACTGAAGATGGGCCGGGATCCCCGTGCCCCGCTCTCGATCTCGCGAGCCCTGCGATTCGTCGTCCTTGGTTGCTTCGCGATCGCGATCACGTCGATCACGTCGATCACGGTGGCGATCCCCGCGATCGCAGAGATCAGCCGGGGGGATCATGCCTGGGCGCGACGAGCCGAGGCCCTCGACGGGAGCCGGGCGATGCCGGAGCGCGTCGAGACCGCGATTGCGAATTATCGTGCCGCCGTCGAACTCGAGCCGGCCTCTTTCGAGGCGCGTTGGAAGCTCCTGCGTGCGTTTCACTATGCGATCGACTTCAGCGCGCTGACGAACGCGCGGAAGGACGCGCTCGTCGAGGATGCCGTGGCGCTCGCCCGATCCTCGATCGCGCGGGTCGAGGCGGGGGGCGGCGAGGATCCTGATCGGGCGAGGCTGCTCTTCTGGAGTGCGGTCGCCTGGGGAACGCGGGCACAGCGCGTCGGTCTGCTCACGATCGTTCGCGAAGGGGTCGCCGGTCGCATGCACGATTACGCCGAGCGCTCGCTGGACCTCGATCCAAGCGTCGATCGGGGCGGCGCCCTGCGCCTGCTCTCGCGCCTGCACGCGACTCTTCCGCATGTTCCCTTCGTGTCCGGCTGGGTGGATCGCGACGAGGCGATACCGCTGGCCGAGCGCGGACTGGCGCTCTACCCAGATCATCCGGGGAATGCGCTCGTGCTTGCGCTCACGCTGCTCGAACTCGCTCCTGAGCGAATGGGCGAGGCGCAGCGACTTCTATCGAACACCGCCCGAGCCGAACCGCGTCCCGAATTCCTCGTCGAGGATCTGGCCATCCGCGAGCAGGCTCGCGAGCGACTCGAGGCATGGGGCGGAGGTTCGCCGTGAAGGGGCGTTGGAATTCGCGAACTCTGGGCTCTCCAAGCTGGGTGGGAGCCAGGATTCCCGCAAAACTCTGCCGCTGCCTCCAACTCCTCGCCTTTTCGGGCATTTAGCCCAGCGCGAACTGGAGTGGGAGTGGAAGGTCTACCTGGCCTGGGGCTACGCGCTGGCCAGTCCCACCCTCATCGTCGGCGACGACGGGCTGATCGCGATCGACCCGCCGGACTCGATGGAGGCGACGAAGAAAGCATGGGACGACCTGGTTCGAGGCGGCCGGTACCGACAAGCCGGTCAAGGCCATCATCTACACCCATAGCCACCCGGACCACTTCCCGGGCGTCCGCTACCTGGTGGACGAGAAGGACGTCGCCCGCTTCTTCGACTACTTCGAGACTCCCGACCCGAACGCGATCCGGCTCATAGCGAGGTGGGCGAACCGTCTGACTCTCCCGGGCGCTCCGAGCGTGGGACCACGCGCGGAAGGCAACCGACAGGAGAACTCACAAGCTATTGAAAATACGGGGGAGATGTGGGGAAGGAGTCTGTACCCACGCAGACTGGGTGACGTTGGGGGGAGTCTGAAACGAACTGGACTCTGGTAGCAATTCCCTTGAGCCGGTGTCTAGGGAGGCACTCCAAGCCCGATGGGTGTGCTGGCGTCTGCGGACTCTTCGTCCGAGCCTAACGCCGCCAATACTGTCACTGACGGTCGGGGATTCGACTTGATCAGTCGTCAGCCGCCGAGGCGAACAATGTACAATGGCGCCGGACTCCTGAGGGTGCACGCGAAAGAGTCGACGAAGATCAATCATTCGTGACACGCCGATGCCTCCTGGTCGTCGAGCAGGAAGCGACTCCGTACAACCCTGGCCTTCCATGTGGTCTGCTCCGATTCTGGTCCTTCCAGACTCTCGATTTCGAGGTCCACCAAGTAGAGTTCGCCAGCCCTGGCATCGAAAGAAAGCATTTGCTCCAGGTGCCCGTACACCGTCATCCCGCCGTGGCTCCCCGGAGGCACCTGGCGGCCCTCACGCCAGTCGAGCACAACCCCGATACTGTGGCACCCGGGCAGAAATTCGAGGAACCGCGCTCCTTCTTTCAGGGTGGCTCCATCGACCTGCGTGACGTCGAACAATCCGGCGTCCAGACGCGCGACCTCGCCGCCAGGCTTGGCGGACCCGGAGTACATTCTAGTCGCTGACGAAGCACACCCCGCCGTCAGTAGGAAGAGCAGTATCGATACCACGCCGAAGCTCGGCCAAGCCTCTCCTCGAGTGCCCATCGCTGTACTTTCCCTCCGCCAATGAGGCAAAGACGGTCGACTGGCGGACCATTAGAGCCCCGCCCCGCCCGTCATGCGCAAAGGACAGTGTTCGCGTCATCCCCTCTAGTGGTGCGCGAGCATCTTGACGTTTTCAACCAACGCGTTCCAGCCGTAGTGGAACTGTATGCGCATCATGTCCGCGCTGAGATCGTCATCGTCGATGAAGTTGGAGTGGTAGGAGACACGTATCCCAAAGTTGTCATTGAGCGCGTAGTCAAGCGAGAACCCGAGGGTCTTGATGTCCAGATCATCACCGGTCTTATTGCCGTCGATCTCGGATTCCATTCCCTTTCGAAACATGAAGTCGATCGAGCCGACCAGGCTTCGCGTGATGTCGTGCGTCAAGTGAACCTCGAGCTGGAAGAGAGGATCGTTTTCCAGGTCCTGACCGAGGAAATCGTCATTCTTCGAAAAGAAATAGACGGAAGGGGTGACCTCGAGTGACGTCCGGTAGAGCGGCGCGTACGACCCGAAGTAGCCCACCATCGGCAAGGAGAGCCGCCCCGACCAGCGGTTCAGGCCGATGTTGACGGCCTTGTTGTCGTCGTATTCGCCGATGGGAAAGGCGAGCATTCCGCCCAGGTCGACGGTGAACCTGGGCTCATAGTTCATCACGTCATAGAAGTTCTCCATAGTCGGCGCCCCGTAGAGATTGACGGTGAGCTGCACGGACGGGTCGCCAAAGCCATTGTTCGTCTGGCGGAACCGGGTCGTGGATGTCGGGTCGAAAGGGTCCCCCTTGAACTCCGTCTCGATGTCACCGCCGTAGATCGCAGCACCGGCCGTAGCCGAGCGGCCGAAGAAATCGATATGACGTCCATAACTCAGAAGGAAGAGATTCGCGTTCGTCTCCGAGTCGGGATAGATGCCGTGAGTGGGATCGTATATTGCGGTATCGGTGTCTGCGTTGAAGCGCAGGTACTGAAAGCTGACGACGTTGGTGCCCTCCAGGGTCTTCCAATAAGCGCGCGCACCGTCGTCCTGTGCCTGCGCGGTCCCGTAGAAGGCCATGCTGGCGCACCACGTAGTGAACCAAATTAACATCGAGGTCGATCTGGTTTTCACGTTCATGACTTTGCTCCTCTACTCCTCGAGGGCCTGTCTGATGATTTCCTCCATCCCATACGTTGGCGGAAAGTTGTCATGCTCCGGATACGGATCGGGCAGCCCCTTTCTGGACATGATCTCCATCGCGTTCCATCTCGACGCGACCACGCCGTTCTTCTTGACGTATTCCTCCCAGTGACCGATGAGTTCCTTCCTCTTTTCCGAGTATTGCTCGGAAAGATCGTGCTGTTCTCCGAGATCTCTGGCCAGGTTGTAGAGCTTCCAAGTGCTGGCCTCCTGGCGATGCTGCTGCCCAAAGGGTTGTGGAAGCCAGGTGATCTTCCAGTCTCCTTTTCTGATGGCGCGTCCGCCAAAAAACTCCCAGCCTAGCCAGTCATCCGGTCCGCGAGGTGACTCCACTTCCCCCCTGAGCGTTGAGACCCAGGACTTCCCCTGTATGGACGCGACCTCTCTTCCCTCATATGTGTCGGGGTGCTCGGCGCCAGCAAGCTCCAGGAAGGTTGCGGCCAAATCCATCACGTGCAGGATCGCCTTATCGTTGATGGCACCGCCCCCCTTGACGCCGGGGCCACTGACGATCAGCGGCGACCGTATGCCACCCTCGGTGACATGAGCCTTGAAGAGACGGAAGGGTGTCGACGAAGTCTGCGCCCAGGCCGCGCCGACCTCGGCAAAGGTTCCCCGGTTTCCGATTCGATTATGATTCGTCTCGGCAAAGTTTCTCGCCGCATGCAGATAGCCTTGTGTTCCCGGCTTTGATGAGAGTACCTGGACTTCATCCGTCCCCTCGGCCCCGTTATCCGAGATGAAAATAATGAGCGTGTTCTCGTACTCTTCGATCTCCTTCAAATAATCGAAGAGCCGGCCGATACTCATGTCCATGTACTCAGTCATGGCGCGGTAGATCTCGAACTTTCTTCCAGAAGCTGCCAACACAGCGGGCATGATCTTGGTTGCGCGTGGTACGAAATAAGCGCGCGGTGCCTGTTCCGAATCTTCGGATACGATTCCTAGTGCCTTCATGCGTGCAAAGCGCGCATAACGAACCCCATCCCATCCCTTGTCGTAGCGGTTCTTGTGCCGACGTAGCCAATCCTTCGGAACCTGAAGTGGCCCGTGTGGGGCCGTGTAACTCAGGAAGGCGAAGAAGGGCTTTCCATCGTTGCGCCCCTCTTCGATGAATTGCATGAGCTTGTCGGTGTAGTTCTTCGTGGAATAGAAGTCTCTGGGGAGCTTTCCGACGAGCTGTCCATCCTCGGTATAGGGGGCCTGGGCCCGTTGCCATTCATTTGACCAGCCATCGCTGAAGTGATCCGCGGCTCCAGGAAGCAGGCTGAAATCACGTTCGAAGCCCCGCGCATGAGGAATCTGATCGGGCTGATAGCCGAGATGCCACTTCCCGGTCATATAGGTGTGGTAGCCCGCGTCGCGCAGCAAAGAGGCGATGCTGACCACCCGGTGATTCATCCACCCCTCGTAGCCCGGTTTCCCCTGCGCGTCCGGCGGGACGAAATTCTCGAAGGTTCCCAGCCCGGCGACATGATTGTCAGTACCAGTCAACAGCATGGAACGAGTGGTCGCGCATGCCGGGCTCACATAGAAGTTCGTGTAACGAATACCCGCTTCGGCCAGTTCGTCGAGAACGGGAGTATCGAACTCGCCTCCGTAGGAGCCCAGGTCGGAGTAGCCTAGATCATCGGCGACGATCAGAAGAATGTTCGGTCTTCGTTCCTCAGCGCCGACCGATCTCACAGACACCGCGAGAAGGCTAACCGACACGATCAACGCAGTGATTGCTCTAGACACGATGCTGTCTCCCAATTCCGGTTGGGTCGAAGCGCGAACATTGACCCCATTTCCAACGCTACCGCTGGAGGATCTGAACCGTCAATGAGTGTCCCCGGAAGGGGCCAAATAGCCTGTCCGTTCTCAATATTCGTCCGGCGCCCCTTAATCCAGAATCTCCTATCCGAGAGGCTGCCAAGGGCAGAGCGCGAGACTCAGACTCGATCTCGCGAGTCTATGCGTTCAGAAAGCCGCGATGCTTCGGCTCATCATCACATACGCATCCATTCTCGTCGCCGGTCTGCCGGCCTTGTTGCGCAGTCGTCGAGAGCAGGCTGTTGTCGAGTTGGACCTGCGCCAGCAGCTCGCCACAACGACTGGCGCATGCCCAATCGAAAGGAACTCGTCAGTCTGGTGGATCACGCGATGCCCCGACCGGCGTTTTCCGATGGGCACCCTTTCATCAATGCCTTGTCGAGGAGCTATTGGTCGTCTAGTACGAGTGCCTACTACGGCTCAGGGAATGTCTGGGCGCTCAACTTCATTCCCGGCTGGTGGAAGACAAGAAACCCCGGGTATGGTCAGCTCGTCGAATCGATGATCGACGCCCAACAAGGCGATAACGCTGACATCGAAAAGCCCGTTTGAATCGAATCGGGGCGCCTTCTGACGTTCAACCCGGGGCCTAAACCGTCCGGTCAGCGCTGTCCGGCGCAGCTGAGCCCCGACTCGGTAGACGGCGGAGCCGGCCATTTGGCTGGGATGCGGTCGGAGGAGCTTGCGAAACCTTTAGCGATTCCGAACCGCCCAACTTGCCAACAGAGATAACCGCGCGCGGCGGCTCATAATCCGCCGTCTCCGGTTCGGATTCACCAGACCCCAACCGCCAAAACCCCGCGGAATCGCGGGAATTTCTCGGGCCATCACCAGATGCTTGGGAGGAGTCTCTGCAACTACAGACTCAATGGCGGTGGGGGGAGTCTGGGGGGAACTCGTCTCGGCGCGCGAATCCCTGCTAAGCAGGGGAGATACAGGAAAATCCTCGCGGATCTCGTCCGTCTGACCGAACGGGGGCCCTAATTCGCGACCAGCTTCGAGGACTTGGCAGTGAATTCGCTGCGATCGGAAACAGGGAATAGATCTATGCGAACAGGGATACATCAGGCAGGCGCGCGACGGGTATGCAGCTCAGCAGCGTTTCCGGATGGTTTCATTCGTTTGAGCGTGTGTCGAGATCTATCTTGGACCAGATCTCCTGCGGGTCGAGTTGATGCCTGTAACGTTACGGGTTACATTACGGAACGATGATCAAACGCATTCGTCATCGCGGACTTCGAAAGCTCTGCGAGGATGACACGACCCGCGGATTGAATGCCGATCATCTCACCAGACTTCGGTTGATTCTGGCTGCACTCGATGCGGCGGAGTCGCCCGGTGATATGGATATTGCCGGTTGGCGACTCCATTCGCTGAAGGGGAAGCGCAAGGGGGAATGGTCGGTCTGGGTTTCTGGAAACTGGCGGGTGACTTTTCGATTCGACGGGACGAATGCAACCGACGTGAACTACGAGGACTACCACTGATATGCCGATGAAGAATCCGCCGCATCCGGGCGAAGTCGTCCGGGATGCAATCGAGAATGGCCTGGGGCTTACGGTGACTGCCGCAGCTGAGGGGCTCGGTGTCTCTCGGAAGACGCTTTCTCAGATCCTGAACGGTCGCGCGAGCATCTCGACCGAAATGGCGATCCGCCTCGAGAAGGGGATCGGGAGTTCTGCCGCCGCGTGGCTTCGGATGCAGATGGCATTCGACCTGGCGGCGGCGCAACGAACAGCGAAGTCGATCAAGGTCAAGAAACTGGCGAAGGCGAGTTAGGCTCCCCGTCCGACAGGGCTTCTTACCGTGCAATGTGACTCGGCTCCCGCCTTTATCGGAGCGGATAGGAATTTCGAGCCGCATTTTCCGCACCACCGATACGTGCGTTTCTGACAACTAGACCCCAGACGGCTACGCCGCACCCGCCTAAGACGACTGAAGCCGGTCGCCGCCGGTCGGGCTAGGCGTGGGAGCCTGCTTCCGCAGGATCGCCGCCAGCGCCGAACGGTTGAGCCAGGCAAGCGCGACGATCCAGAAGGGGATCACGAGGAACTGAATCGCGAGGACAACGTTCACGGCAGTGGACGTTTCGCCATCCGTCGCGGGATCGCCCGCCAGCCACCCATATAGGTAGAGGACTCCGGCGCCGAGGAGCGTCAGCACCGGCACCGCGAGTGCGGCCATCCAGGCCAGCCGAAAATTCCAAAAGAGGGCACAGGTGACCATCAGGTAGGCGACTAACAGGATGGGCATGGACAAGGGCATCAGAACGAGCAGCAACGCCCACGCCACCAGGACGACCCTCAACAGGCGGCACGAGCCCTGCCCGCCCGCCGACGGGGAGCCGCCATCGCCGCGCAGGTACCACACCGTGCGAATCACGACGAAGACGACGGAGGAATAGAGGAGCGCGGGAATCCAGCCGCCGAAGAGCGCGAAGGTAAGCTTCGCGCCATCCGCGGCCCAATGCTCCATCAGCTCCGGGTCGGGGTTCGCGCTGGCAGCGATCTCGTCGCCCAGCGCCGAATAGTAGAAGCCGACCACGCCCAAATAGGCGATCCAGCCCGCGAGCACAACGAGAGGAATGGCAAT
>CBFDDD010000022.1:0-51600 GCA_965603475.1 uncultured Myxococcales bacterium | reverse complement strand
GTCACGCGTACCGGAATCCGGCGATTTCAGCGAAGCGTCACGCGTACCGGAATCCAGCGATCGATGATCGGCTCGATCAGACCCTCGCGCTTGAAATGGGCGAGCGTCGTATTCAGTAGAGACAGAAGCTTCGGATTGTCCGCTCGTACGGCCCAGGCCAGATACTCGTCGGTCAGTGGGTGGTAGAGCCCTTGAAGGTCGCGAGACTTGGGGTCGCCTGCGAGTAGCCAGACCGTGGGCGCGTCGTGGATGAAGAAGTCGATCCGACCGGCTCGCAAGCTGCGAACACCCGACGCGATACTGTCGAAGGCAAAACTTCTCGACCGAGTCAGTTGCGTTGCAACGAATTGCTCGCCAGTCGTACCTCGTTTGTAACCAACGCGAGCGCCAGTTCGACGAATCAGGTGGATCCGGCCGAACCGCGCGATATCACTCGAGCGAATCAGTGCGAGCTGGCCAACCTGCATGTAGGGCAGGGTGAAACGGACTCGCTCGTTGCGATCGGCCGTAATGGACATGCCGCTCATGACGACGTCGATTTCATCGCGTTCGAGAGCATGGATCAGTTCGGGGAGGCGATATTGCTTGAAGACGATTCGGCGGCCGAGAGCCTCGCCCACGGCGTGTGCGAGATCGGCTTCGATGCCCACGATCTCGCCGTCCTTCTCGAAGATCACGGGGGCATAGGCAGCCGTGACGCCTACGCGAAGTGGCAAACGCCCGGTCTTGCCGAATAGACCGTCCTGACCGGCGCAGGCACAACAGAGGACAGCGAGCAGGATGAGTGCGAGAAATCGCAGACTGGCAGACCCGATCGCGCTTTTCCCCGGAATTTCGTCGTGAGACCGGCTGTCGTCGACCTTTTTCACCCCTACCCCCGCCTGTCCGCGCAAGCTACTGCCTTGCAGTTGGATCCGCCAATTTCTACTTTGCGTCGCCGAATCAAGCCGGGAGGGGAGAGCAAATGTCCGATGCCAAGCCGAAGACCGTTTTGCGCAGTGCGTATCGAGTCCCAGAATATCTGATCGACTCAGTCGATCTGAAATTCGACCTCCACGAGGATGGGACTCAAGTCGAAGCTCGTCTAGGCATCCGAAGGCGTGCGGATGCGTCGGACGAGGCCGCGCCTCTCGTACTCGTCGGCGAAGATCTGGAACTTCGCGAGATCGAAATCGATGGCCGGCCCCTCGATACGTCCGAGTATCGAATCGAGGAGGATCGGCTCGTCATCTCGGCGCCCCCCGGCCATTTCGAGTTGCGAACGTGGGTGACGATTCACCCCGAGTCGAATACCCGGCTATCGGGTCTCTATAAGAGCAGCGGCAATTTCTGTACGCAGTGCGAGGCAATGGGATTCCGTCGCATCACGTATTTCCTCGACAGACCGGACATCATGGCGCGCTACTCGGTGTCGATCGAAGCGGATCGAGAGCGCTACCCGGTTCTCCTGTCGAACGGGAATCGGATCGAAGCAGAGGAACTCGACGGCGGTCGCCATCGAGTGCGCTGGGAGGATCCCTTCCCCAAGCCCAGCTACCTCTTTGCACTCGTCGCGGGCGACCTGAGAGATCATTCGGGCGAGTTCACCACGATGTCGGGTCGCAAGGTGCGCCTGGAAATCTGGGTCGAGCCCCAGAACGTCGATCGCTGCGAGCATGCACTCCGCTCCCTCCAGCGCGCGATGAAATGGGACGAAGAGCGCTTCGGCCGCGAATACGATCTGGATATCTACATGATTGTCGCGGTCGGTGATTTCAATATGGGGGCGATGGAGAACAAGGGGCTCAACGTCTTCAACTCGAAGTACGTCCTCGCGCTTCCGGAAACGGCGACGGACGACGACTACGAGGGAATCGAATCGGTCATCGCGCACGAGTATTTTCACAACTGGACCGGTAACCGGGTGACCTGCAGAGATTGGTTTCAGCTGACCCTCAAGGAGGGGCTGACCGTCTACCGGGATCAGCTCTTCAGCGAGGACATGGTTTCCGAACCGGTCTGTCGAATCGCCGAGATCAAGGGTTTGCGGGCGAGACAGTTTCCCGAGGATGAAGGTCCGATGGCCCATCCGATCCGCCCGGACTCCTATATTTCGATGGACAACTTCTATACGGCGACCGTCTATGACAAGGGCGCCGAAGTGATTCGGATGGTTGCGACGTTGCTCGGTAAGGAAGGCTTTCGCAAGGGAATGGACCTCTACTTCGACCGCCACGACGGTCAGGCGGTCACCTGTGATGATTTCCGCGCGTCGATGGCCGATGCGAGCGGTCGTGATCTCGCCCAATTCGAGCGCTGGTACCTCCAGGCGGGTACGCCCAGGCTGCGAGCCGCGGGAAGATTCGACAGCGAAGGTCGACGCTATCTGCTGACGCTCTCTCAGGACTATCCGGAGACGGCGTTCGAGATCATGGGCGCCGGAGATCGCAAGCCGCTGCATCTTCCCATCGCGGTGGGCCTACTGGGATCGGACGGTGCGTCACTGCCACTTCGGCTTTCGGATGACGCCGTGGGCGAGCCGGGCGCGACGACGCGCGTGCTGGAACTCAAGGGGGCAGAGCAGGAATTCGTCTTCGAGGGGATCGATTCGGAGCCGGTGCCGTCCATCCTACGCGGTTTCTCGGCGCCCGTGAAATTCGAGATGGATCGAAGCCGAGAGTCGCTGACCTTTCTGATGGCACACGACGACGATGCCGTGAATCGTTGGGACGCTGGCCAGACACTCGCGCTCGAATTGCTCGTCGAGATCGTCGAGGAGCTGAAGCGGGGTGGGACGCCGGAGCTCGATCCGGGGTTCGCAGAGGCCTGGGGGCGATTGCTGGCAGACGAGAAGCTCGACGGTTCCTTGCGTGCGCTTGCCATGACGCTGCCTGGGGAAAGTGTGATTGCCCAGGAGTTGGACATCATCGAGCCCGACCTGATCCATGCTGCCCGAGAATTCGTCGGCCAGACCCTCGCGGCCACCCATGTCGAGACGCTTCGGGCTAGCTATGAGGCGCTTTCGCCCACTGGGCCCTATCGACATGAGCGCACCTCGATCGATCGACGCAGGCTGCGTGGCGCGATCTTGAGGTTCCTCGTCTGGGCGGGTTCCGAAGAATCGATCGAATTGGCCTGGTCCCAGTATGAGAATGCGGACAACATGACCGACGCGCAGGTGGCCTTCCTGGTCCTGGCGGATCAGGACCATCCTCGGCGCGATGACGCGACTCGTGCCTTCTACGATCGCTGGCGAGAGGATCCATTGGTGCTGGACAAGTGGTTCGCGATCCAGGCGGGTTCGTCACGCCCAGATACACTGATCCGTGTCCGGGAGCTGGCCGAGCATCGGGACTTCAACCTGGCGAATCCAAACCGCGTACGATCGCTCGTCGGTGCCTTTTGCGCGGGGAATCAGGTACGATTCCATGGCTCGTCGGGTGAGGGTTACGTGTTCCTGGCGGACTATGTTCTGGCGTTGAATGATTCGAATCCCCAGGTCGCATCACGCATGGTTTCGATCTTCAACGACTGGCGTCGGTATGACACGGAACGCCAGATTTCGATGCAGGCGCAGCTCGAGCGAATCGCATCGAGTGGGTCGCTCTCGAAGGATGTCTACGAGATTGTGAATCGCGCTCTGTCCCGCTGAGTTCGGAAGCGGGCCGGCGCATGTGACCGGGGGGTCCGCAATTCGATGCGGGGTCGTCCGGGTGAGTCTTCACTGAATCAACCTGATTGAAGGGATACGATGTCGAATCTGTGTGACTTTTCGGCGAAGAGCATTGAAGGCGACGAACGAAAACTTTCCGATTTCAGCGGCAAGGTTTGTTTGATCGTGAACGTGGCTTCGGAATGTGGGCTCACTCCCCAATATGACGGCCTTCAGCGACTCTATTTGCAATACCGGGATAGCGGACTCGAGATCCTCGGGTTTCCCTGTAATCAGTTTGGCGCGCAGGAACCCGGCAGTGACGCAGAAATCCAGAAATTCTGTGGCACGAACTACGGCGTCGAGTTCCCGCTCTTCACAAAGATCGAGGTGAACGGCGACGGCCGACATCCGCTCTACACCTGGCTCACAGGTGAAGCGGTTGGACCGGATGGAGGCGGCGACATCGCCTGGAACTTTGCGAAATTCCTCGTGGGTCGGGACGGCACGCTCATCGCGCGTTTTGCGCCCACGATCGAACCCTGCTCGACGGACATCACGTCGCTCATCGATGAGGCTCTGGGAAAGCCATGAAGGGTCTCAACCCGGGACAGCCGGTTCTGACCGCCAAGGAGCTCGGTCGAAAATTCGGAGATCGAACGATCCTGAAGGGCGCTTCGTTCAGCCTGCAGCCCGGAGATCGGGTTGGTGTGTTGGGTGTCAACGGGGTCGGGAAATCGACTCTGATGCGCATCCTTGCTCGTCGCGACAAGGAGTACGAGGGCCACCTGCATATCGCGAAGGGGGCGTCTGTGGGATACGTCTCGCAGGAGCCCGAGCTGGATTTCGACAAGACTGTGCGCCAGAACGTCGAAGAGGCCGTCGCTGAAACGAGAACACTGCAGGCCCGATACGAAGTCATCTTGAAAGCCTGGGAAGATCCCGAGGTGATGGCCGATGAAGAAAAAATGAACGCTCTCCTCACGGAGCAGGGCGAAGTTCAGGAATCACTCGAAGTTCGTGATGCGATGGATCCGGCCGCACTCGACAACCAGATCGAGACCGCGATGGATGCGCTTCGGCTCCCGCCGGGAGATCGGGATATCCGCTCGCTGTCCGGCGGCGAGCGCCGGCGGGTCTCTCTCTGTAAGGAACTCCTCGCGCATCCCGATGTCCTGATCCTGGACGAACCGACAAACCATCTCGATGCGGACACGATTGCGTGGCTCGAGACCTATCTCGCGGGGTATTCGGGGACCTGCGCCCTCGTGACCCATGATCGCTATTTCCTCGATCGGGTCGCGAACCGGATGCTCGAGGTCTACCACGGAGAGATCCGTTCCTACGAGGGCAACTATTCGGATTTCCTGGCGGCCAAGGAGAAGCAACAGGAGATCCAGGATCGCACGGACGTCAATCTCCTCAAGGCGGTTTCTCGCGAACTCGAGTGGATTCGTTCGACACCCCAGGCACGTCGTACGAAATCGAAAGCGCGAATTGCCGCTTATGACGATCTGGTCGAAAAGGCCAGCCGTATCATGCCCGCGGACGAGCTCGATCTGCGCATTCCCTTCGGACCACGACTGGGAAGCAAGGTTCTTTCCTTGCGTGGTGTGAGCAAGGGATACGATGGGAAAGTACTCTTCGAAGATCTGGATTTCGACATGCCACCGGGAGCGATTGTCGGCGTGACCGGCGCGAATGGGCTCGGCAAGACGACGCTCGTGAATCTCATCGTTGGCCGAGAGAAGCCGGATTCGGGGGAGGTCGATGTCGGTGAGAATACCCGCTTCTGTTATGTCGATCAGACACGGCAGACCCTGCGAGACGAACTGACCGTCTACGATGAAGTTGCCGATGGATCCGATGTGATCGAGTACGGAGACAAGACGCTGTCCGTTCGCCATTACTTGGCGCGCTTCCTCTTCAGTGGCTCGATCCAGCAAACCGAGGTCGGACGCCTTTCGGGTGGAGAACGAAATCGACTTCAGCTCGCGAAATGTCTGCGCAATCCTTCGAATTTCATCATCATGGATGAGCCGACGAATGATCTTGATTTGATGACACTTCGCGTCCTCGAAGAATCACTGCTGGCGTTTCCCGGCTGTGCGATCGTGATCACCCACGATCGCTATTTCCTCGATCGGGTGGCGACGCATATTCTTGGATTCGAGGGCGATGGCGTGGTCGAGTTCTGTACCGGCAACTGGGACTTCTACGCAGAACAGCGAGAGAAGCGAATCGCCGAGTCCGGCGGCCCCAAATCGCAGAAGTTCAAGCATCGGAAGATCGGCCGCGGCTGAGCCATCGACTCGAACGAGTCGAAAGAAGTCGATGGAAATGAATAGGGGATCGAGTTCAATGCTGCGCCATATCGCCATGTTTCGATTGAAGGACGACGCGCCGAAAGGCACACTGGAATCGCTTTCGAGAGAGCTCGCTCGATTGGCCGAGAGCATTTCCGAGATCTCTAGTTACACCTATGGCCGAGATCTCGGGTTGCGCGACGGAAATTTCGACTTCGCTGTGGTGGCCGATTTCGAGAACGCCGCGGCTTTTTCTGGCTACGTGAACCACCCTGTTCATCAAGCCTTCATCCAGGATCATCTGACGCCCGTCGTGACCGAGCGCGTGGCCCTGCAATTCGAGCTCTGAGCTTCCCTGGGCCTGCTCCAGGACTCTCGAGGGGAACCCCTCGCGCTCCCCGCTCGCAAGCCGCGAATCAGCCTGTCGGGCTTGACAGGGGCCTGCCTGCGCCCATCTCCTAGTCCGCCGAGGGATTTCTTCCAGCGGGGAGGTTTAACGTGCAGTTCGACAAGCTCACAATCAAGAGCCAGGAAGCGCTTCAGGAAGCCCAGAGCCAATGTGGTGCTCGCGGGCATCAGAACATGGATACGGTCCATCTGTTGGTCGCATTGCTCTCGCAATCCGACGGCAGCACCGTCCCCGTCCTCCAGAAGCTCGGAGTCTCGATCGACACGCTCGGGAACGAACTCGAACGCGCACTCGAGCAGTACCCGAAAGTGTCGGGGGGAGCACAGGCCCAGATCAGCGCCGAATTGAATCGCATCCTGGAGGCCGCCTTCAAAGAAGCGGACTCGATGAGCGATGAATACGTCTCGACCGAGCATCTCGTTCTTGCGATGGCGAAGGATGAGTCGAACGAAGCCGGGCGGATCCTTCGCGCGGCGGGCGCGAAGCACGATGGGCTGCTCCAGGCGCTCACGTCGATTCGGGGATCGTCGCGTATTACCGACCCCGATCCCGAATCCAAGTACCAGGCACTCGAAAAATTCGGATCCGATCTGACCGATGAGGCGCGTGCTGGAAAGCTCGACCCTGTGATCGGACGCGACGAGGAGATCCGACGCGTCGTTCAGGTCCTGTCGCGACGGAGCAAGAACAATCCGGTCCTGATCGGTGAGCCCGGGGTAGGCAAGACTGCGATCGCCGAGGGTCTGGCCCAACGCGTCGTGGCGGGTGATGTACCCGAGACACTCAAGAATCGTCGCGTCGTTTCTCTCGACATCGGTTCATTGGTGGCTGGCGCGAAATACCGAGGCGAATTCGAAGATCGCTTGAAGGCGGTTCTGCGCGAGGTTTCCGAGGCCAACGGACAGGTCATCCTCTTCATCGATGAGTTGCATACGATCGTGGGGGCGGGGAACGCCGAGGGCGCTGCGGATGCGGCGAACATGCTGAAGCCCGCGTTGGCGCGGGGCGATCTGCGATGTATCGGCGCGACGACCCTCGACGAATATCGAAAGTACATCGAGGGCGACGCGGCACTCGCGAGGCGATTCCAGCCTGTGATGGTCGGCGAGCCTTCGCCGGAGGATACGATCTCCATCCTGCGCGGACTCAAGGAGCGCTACGAGGTTCATCACGGCGTTCGCATTCAGGACGCGGCGCTGGTCGCAGCGGCCACACTTTCCCATCGCTACATCACCGATCGGTTCTTGCCGGACAAAGCCATTGATCTCGTCGACGAAGCGGCGAGTCGAGTCCGCGTACAGATCGACTCGATGCCCGAGGAGTTGGACCAACTCGAACGCAAGCGAGTCCAACTCGAGATCGAACGCGAAGCCCTCAAAAAGGAATCGGATGCCGCGAGCCTCGAGCGGCTCGAATCAGTCGAGCAGGAAATTGCGGAGTTGCGCTCGGCCTCGGATGCGATGATGGGAAGCTGGCAGATCGAGAAGGATCTGATCGCGGCCGTTCGGTCCGCGAAGGAGAAGCGCGAAACCCTGTCGGCTGAATACGAAAGGGCCGAGCGCGCGGGCGATCTGGAGCGCGCGGCAGAGCTTCGCTATGGCAAGCTCGTCGAGCTCGAGAGTGAACTCGAAAACAACCAGAAGAAGCTCGAGGCACTCCAGGCCGAAGGAAGCATGCTCAGCGAGGAGGTGACGAGCGAAGAGATCGCAGAGATCGTCTCGAAGTGGACGGGTGTGCCCGTCACGAAGATGCTCGAAGGCGAGCAGGAAAAACTGCTCGAAATGGAAGCGCGGCTCGGGCAACGGGTCGTCGGCCAGGACGAAGCGCTCGCGGCCGTATCGAATGCCGTTCGCCGCGCACGTGCAGGACTCCAGGATCCGAGTCGGCCGATCGGGTCGTTCATATTCCTCGGCCCCACCGGCGTTGGCAAGACCGAGACAGCACGTGCGCTCGCCGAGTACCTTTTCGACGACGAACAGGCGATGGTGCGCATCGACATGAGTGAGTTCATGGAGAAACACGCGGTCTCACGACTCGTCGGCGCACCTCCCGGCTATGTCGGGTACGACCAGGGCGGCACATTGACGGAGGCCGTACGTCGCCGCCCCTACAGCGTCGTACTCTTCGACGAGATCGAGAAGGCCCACCCCGATGTCTTCAACATCTTCCTGCAGATTCTCGACGATGGGCGTCTGACCGACGGCCAGGGCAGAACCGTCGATTTCCGCAACGCCGTGCTCATCATGACTTCGAATATCGGGAGCGAGCACATCATCGATCTCGACATTTCGGAAGAGAGTGAAATGCGGCGTCGTGTGATGGCCGCGCTCCGCTCCCATTTCAAGCCCGAGTTTTTGAATCGAATCGACGATGTCGTGATCTACCACGCCCTCGGCGAGGAGCAGATCGGACATATCCTCGAAATTCAACTCGAACAATTGCGAGGCCGGCTCGCGGACCGGCGACTGACTCTCGAGCTTTCGGACGCGGCCGTCGAGTTCCTGGCAAGGCGCGGCTACGACCCGCAATATGGCGCTCGGCCCCTGAAACGACTGCTCCAGCGCGAAGTCCAGGATCCGCTTGCAATGCGAATTCTCGAAGGGGAGTTCGTCGAGGGGAAGACCGTTCGGGGCGATCTCGCAGCCGATGGCGAGGGGTTGGTTTTCAGCTGAGTCGGGAGTTCTCGGCTCGCTAGGAGACGATCGACAGACCTCCCCGGCGGGAGCGATTTGCGGCCACCTGAAGTACATTCTTCAGGTGGACTGGAGGCGGCGAATCACGCTCGCCCGCTCGGAGGTGTGAATGGGTTCGGTCGAGGTGACGCCGATCTCGCTTCCTCGAGATACCGTCCGCTTCGTCAAGACCTGGTTTCCGATCTATGAGAATGATCCGCACTGGGTTCCGCCACTCTTCTACGAACGCAAGCGCTTCTTCGACCCCCAAAAGAATCCCTATTTCAAGGTCGCTGAGGTCCAGTGCTTCATCGCATCACTGGACGGTAGGGATGTCGGTACGATCTCGGCAGTGATCGACGAGGTCTATCAAGAGGAAGAGGCTGGCACCGGATTTTTCGGGTTCTTCGAGTTCATCGATGATCTCGCCGTCGCCTCTGCTCTGCTCGATGCCGCCCGGAAGTGGTTAGCCGACCGTGGCATGGACCGCGTGATCGGCCCCTTCAATTTCAACTCGAACCACGAATTCGGCTTGTTGGTCGACGGATTCGACAGCGACCCCTATGTCGCCAATCCACACAATTCCGCCTACTACCCCGTGATCTACGAATCCCTCGGGCTGCGTCCCGTGATGGACTGGTATGGCTACCACGTCGATTCGGAGATGCCCGGAGTCCAGCGGATGAAGCGCATGTCGGAACGGCTCCTGTCTCGCCATCCCGAAATTACGATCCGGCCGATCGACTTGTCACGCTTCGAGGAAGAATCTCTGCAGTTGCGCGAGATATACAGAGACGCATGGGAGCAGAACTGGGGACACGTTCGCCTCACCGATGAAGAGTTCGACTTTCTCGCGGCTGGACTGAAAGATATAGTCGACCCGGATCTTTGCCTGATCGCCGAAGTCGATGGCCGAACGGCCGCGATTGCGGTGACACTGCCGGACATGAACCAGGTCGTGAAGAAGATGAACGGTCGAATTTTCCCCTTCGGCTGGTGGCACCTTTTGATGCGCAAGCGAATCATCAATCGCGTCAGGGTCTTCATGCTCGGGGTCGCAAAGGAATTCCAAGCGCTGCCTCTGGGCGCGGCGCTCTATGCCCGTTCCTTCGACGTAGGCGCATCGAAAGGACTGGGGCAGGGAGAAGCCTCCCTGATCCTCGAGAACAATGTGCGAATGCGCGGCGCCCTCGAGAAAATGGGCGCGACGATCGAGAAGACCTATCGGAACTACGAGATCGAGACCCGGCCGGGCTCGGTCGATCAAACGAAAGAAGGAGAGAAAGTCTGATGGATATTCAATGGCATGTGGTGACCGATCTTGCCCTGTCCTGCCGCGAGGCCGCAGAATCCCGAATCGAGAAGCTTGCCGAAGGTCAGAAAGATCTGATCCATGTGGTCGTTCACGTCGAGGGAAGCAACCACCATCAGCATGGCGCGGCGGAGGCGAAGATCCGTTGTCAGGCCAAGGGCCGAGAGCTCATTGCGCACGAGCGAGATGAAGAGCCTGAAATCGCATTGACCCGGGCGGTCGATGTCTTCGAACGCGAGGTACGCGCGATGCGCGCCAAGCGCCGGGACCATCGGGGGGCTGGGCGAGGCCGTCGAGTCGTCGAAGAAGATGTCGAAGATGTCGAAGATGAGGAATCTTTGGCCGCAGAGGGCGCGGACTGAGGCGTAGATCGGGAGGGGCCGATGGCCAAAACGGGCGACGAAGACCCGCAAGAAACACTCGAGTGGCTTGAAGCGCTCGATTCCGTCTTCGAGCGGGAGGGAATCGAGCGGGCGCACTATCTCGTAGGCCGTCTCGTGCGTCGTGCGCGGCGCAAGGGTGCGCACCTGCCATACCGGGCGACCACGGCCTATATCAATACGATTTCGGATGCGCTCCAGAAGAAGAGCCCGGGTGATCAAGCACTCGAGAAGCGGATTCGGTCGTTGATTCGCTGGAACGCGATGGCGATCGTCGTACAGGCGAATCGCGTCGACCCGTCGTTGGGTGGGCATATTTCGAGCTTTGCCTCGGCGGCAACCCTATACGATGTTGGCTTCAACCATTTCTTCCACGCACCCACCGATGATCACGGCGGTGACCTCCTCTATATCCAGGGTCACGTCGCTCCGGGCATCTACGCACGGGCCTTTATGGAGGGTCGGCTGACCGAGGATCAGCTGCAGAACTTTCGCCAGGAAGTCGAGCCTGGCGGACTTTCGTCCTATCCGCATCCGCGATTGATGCCCGAATTCTGGCAGTTCCCGACGGTGTCGATGGGCCTTGGGCCGCTGATGGCGATCTATCAGGCGCGTTTCATGCGCTACCTGCGGGACCGGGGAATCATCAAGACCCAGGGCCGCAAGATCTGGGCATTCGTTGGCGACGGAGAGACCGATGAGCCCGAAACCCTGGGCGCCATTTCGCTCGCTGGTCGCGAAAAGCTCGACAATCTGATCTTCGTGGTGAACTGCAATCTCCAGCGACTAGACGGGCCGGTGCGTGGAAACGGCAAGATCATCCAGGAACTCGAAGCGGGTTTTCGGGGTGCGGGCTGGAACGTCATCAAGGTCGTTTGGGGTGGTCGCTGGGATCCGCTGCTCGCGAAGGACCGGGATGGCATCCTGCGCAAGCGAATGGAAGAAGCTGTCGACGGCGAATACCAGGCCTATCAAGTTCGCGGTGGCGCCTATACACGGGAACATTTCTTCGGAACGTCTCCAGAACTACTCGAGATGGTCTCGACCATGAGCGACGATGACATCTGGCGATTGAACCGAGGCGGGCACGATCCGCACAAGGTCTACGCGGCCTACGCAGCGGCGGTCGAACATACGGGCCAGCCAACCGTGATTCTTGCCAAGACCGTCAAGGGATATGGCACAGGTGAGGCGGGCGAGGGCCAGAACGTCACGCATCAGATGCACGACATGGCCGAGTCGGCGCTGCGCGCTTTCCGCGATCGCTTCGAGATTCCGATTTCAGACGATGGAATTGCGAAGGCACCGTTCTATTTGCCGGAGCCGGAAAGTCCGGAGCTCCAATACATGCAGAATCGCCGCGAAGCACTGGGTGGGTACCTTCCGGCTCGCCGGTCCGAGGCACCGGCGCTCGAATTGCCTGAGCTTTCCACCTTCGAAGCCCTGCTGAAGGGGACTGGCGATCGAGAGATGTCGTCGACGATGGCCGCAGTTCGCATTCTGCAGATCCTGACCAGAGACAAGAAAATCGGAAAGAACGTCGTACCGATTGTTCCTGACGAATCGCGGACCTTCGGAATGGAGGGCATGTTCCGTCGGCTCGGCATCTACTCATCCGTCGGCCAGCTCTACGAGCCCGTCGATTCGGATCAGGTGGCCTACTACCGAGAAGAGAAGGATGGGCAGATTCTCCAGGAAGGCATCAACGAGGCCGGGGCGATGGCCTCGTTCATCGCCGCCGGCACAGCGTATTCGAATCACGGCGTCCAGATGATCCCGTTCTACATCTTCTATTCGATGTTTGGGTTCCAGCGCGTTGGCGATCTGGCGTGGGCGGCCGGCGATATGCAATGCCGTGGTTTCTTGCTTGGGGGAACGGCTGGGCGAACGACGCTTGCCGGCGAGGGCCTGCAGCATCAAGACGGGCATAGTCATACGCTGGCGGGAACCATACCGAGTTGCATCTCCTACGATCCGGCTTATGCCTATGAGCTTGCCGTGATTGTTCACGATGGGCTGCGACGGATGTACCAGGATGACGAGAGTGTCTACTACTACCTCACAGTCATGAACGAAAAGTATCCGCAGCCCCCGATGCCGAGTGGAGTGGAGAGCGGAATTCTTCGAGGCATGTATCGCGTTCGAGAGGGGCAGGGCGATGGGCCGCGCGTCCAGCTTCTCGGAAGCGGCACGATTCTTCGGGAAGTTCTTGCCGCGGCAGAAATGCTCGAACACGACCACGGTGTTGCCGCGGATGTCTGGAGTGTGACGAGCTTCAATGAGCTTGCACGGGACGGGCAGGACACGGACCGTTGGAACATGTTGCATCCAGACGACGAACAGCGACTGTGCTATGTCGAGCGACAGCTCGTGAGTACGGCTGGGCCTGTCGTTGCTGCCAGCGATTACATCCGCCTGTTCGCCGAACAGATTCGAGCCTACGTGCCCAGGGCGTATCGGACGCTCGGCACAGACGGATGGGGCCGCAGCGATGGCCGCGACAAATTGCGGCAGTTCTTCGAGGTACATCGCAACTACGTCTGTGTTGCGGCGTTGTCTGCGCTCGCGGGTGAGGGTGCTGTCGACCGCGACAGTGTTGTCCGCGCAATAGAGAAGTATGGAATCGACGCCGAAGCACCGGCACCACGCAGTCGTTAGCAGGTTCTGGGGGAACGGAATTGAGCCAGATGCTCGAAATTCGCGTGCCGGATATCGGCGACTTCGACGAGGTCGAGGTCGTGGAGATTCTGGTTGCGAAGGGCGATCAGGTGGAAGTCGACGACACACTCGTCAGTATCGAAAGTGATAAAGCGACGATGGAAATTCCTTCGCCGGCCGTCGGCGTGGTCGTCGAACTGAAAGTGGTCGAAGGGGATCGAGTTTCTGAAGGTTCTCTGTTGGTCTTGCTCGATGTCGTGGCGGACGACGTCGTCGCGCCTGCCGATGAGCGTCCTGAGCCCTCACAACTCACCGCACCCCCTGAACCCCCTGAACCCGTTGCGCCCAGCGTGGACGCGGTCGACGAGGGGCCTGATCGATCGGCGAGGGATGTGTCGGCGTCGTCCAGCGTGGTCGGAGTCGAGCGTGCTGATCATCGTCGCGAGTTGTCTCCGGCGGCTGCGAATCCTGTGGCCGATCGCACGGGTTTGCCGCATGCCAGTCCGCTCGTTCGCCGTTACGCGAGGGAACTCGGCGTGCCGCTCACACAGACGGACGGCACGGGAAATCACGGGCGGGTGCTCGTCGACGATCTCCAACGTCAAGTGCGGGAACGATTTGCCGGAGACGTCACCAACGTCACCAACGTCACCAACGCCACCAACGCCACCAACGCCGGTGGTTCCGGCCTGGGCATTCCGCCGATGCCCGATGTGGACCACGCGGCTTTCGGTCCGGTGACCGAGCAGAAGCTCACCCGGATCCAGAAGGTATCGGGGCCGACGCTACAGCGCAGTTGGTTGAATGTTCCACACGTCACCCAGCACGACGAAGCCGACGTCACGCTGCTAGAACGATTCCGCCGTGATTGTCGAGATGCGGCCAGCGAGCGCGGGCTCAAGTTGTCGCCACTCCTCTTCGTCATGAAGGCCGTGGTGATTGCACTGAATGAGTACCCGAGCTTTCGCGCGTCGCTGGCGGCCGAGGGCGATCGCCTCGTGATCAAGGAATATTTTCATCTGGGGATCGCAGTCGACACAGATCAGGGGCTTGTGGTGCCGGTCGTTCGAGACGTCGATCGAAAGGGCATCTTCGAGCTGGCCGCGGAGTTGAACGCGACCGCGGAGCGCGCGCGTGCACGAAAGTTGAGGCCGGATGATCTCAAGGGCGCCTGTTTCACGATCTCGAGCCTCGGTGGAATCGGCGGGACTGCCTTCACGCCCATCGTCAATGCGCCGGAGGTCGCGATCCTGGGGCTCTCCAAGACTCGCGTGCAGCCGGTCTGGGACGGTCCGTCACCGTTGGATCTCTTCGACGAAACGCAATTCGATGGGTCGACGGAGACCGCTTCGACGGTGGACGGTCGTTTCGCGCCGCGCCTGGTTCTTCCCTTCTCGCTGTCCTACGACCACCGTGTGATCGACGGTGCTCTCGCAGCGCGCTTCACAACCCGGCTGTCGCGTCTGCTCTCGGATCCGAGACAGCTGCTGCTCTGAATGGCGCGCTCCTGTCGCGTATGCGCTTTTGCGGACCCCCGGGTGGTGCGGTTCGGCAGTCTCGTCGGCGCTGTGGTGGGCGTGCTGGCCGGGTGCGGGGCCGCGAATTCAGTATTTCGAGGCCAATTCTGGCGGTCGGGTGGGGATTGGACGATGCCCCACGGGAATGCTCAACAACGGTTCTTTGCATGCCGATCCAATGCCCATGGAAGCGAACTCCGATCATCTCATCGACAACCCCACCACGCTCTCTGCACCCAACCTGGCTGACCTCTTCAGCGAACTCGGCGAACGCTTCGAGGCCGCCGGGGCCGTCGGGCTCGTTCTGGTCGGTGCCCCGATGTTGGACGAGGTCGAGCGACGCCACGGCGACACCGCACGACAGCGATGTCTCGAATCGCTTTGTGCCCGTGTCCAGGAAATTGCAGAAGAGCGTTTGCGATCCAACTACCTCGTTTGTCTCGCGGAGCCGGGATTCGACGAGGTCATGGTGCTGCTCTTTCGTGCGCCCGGCTCTGCGGGATTCTACCGGACGGAGATGCCCGGCTTTCGAAACGAGCTGAATCGCGCCCTTCAGGCGCATAGCGGGCAGGTCTTCTATCCCTACTTGCGTGGGCCGTCACAGCTTCCTGCCGGAATCTCCGTCGAGATTCGTAATCCGCAATACGGTGTACCGACGCAGCTCCGACGTCTGGTCGAATCGGCGCGGCGCGATTGCCAGAACGATATGGAGAATGCCAGGCGAGCGACTCGGCAGGAGCTGCTCGAAACGATTCTGGACCATCGCATCTACTCGGTTTACGAGCCGATTGTAGAAGTCGAAAGCAAGACCGTATTCGGCTACGAAGCGTTGGCCCGAGGGCCGGAGGGATCGGCCTTTCATTCGCCGGTCGCGCTCTTTACTTCTGCGGAAGAACACGAACTCGTTTTCGAGCTCGATTGTGTCTGTCGCGAGAGCGGATTGCGGGGCGCGGTCGATTTTCCGACGGGAACGAAGCTCTTTCTCAATATTCGTCCGACGACGATTCACGATCCGGCGTTCAAGGAAGATAAACTGATCGAGACTCTCGAGCGTCGAGATCTCGCACCCACGGATGTCGTCTTCGAAATCTCCGAACAGGAGTCGATCTCGAGCTTCGGCGCCTTCCGGGAAATGCGCGACTACTATCGAAGCCTCGGATTTCAATTCGCGCTCGACGATACAGGGTCGGGCTATGCAGGCCTCGAAGAGTTGCTCGAAATCGAGCCGGACTACATCAAAATCGATCGTTCAATGGTCTCGGGGGTCGATCAGGATCCCGCCAGGCAGGACATGTTGACGGCCCTGCTTCAGCTCGCCGACAAAATGGGCGCGCAGGTGATCGGGGAGGGACTCGACACCCTCGAAGAGCTCGACATGCTGGGGCGCCTGGGTATCCGCTTTGGGCAGGGGTGGCTCTTTGGTCGGCCTACGCCGCTTCGGGCCGCCGACTAGCGAACCGCACCCGTCATCATCCTGTCGTTCGAAGTGTCTCAGCGAAAAACCGCGCGACGCGTTCGTTCAAGAACGCGTGCATGTCAGGTTCATCTCGTAGCTCTGCGATCGGTCGAGTTGGCTGGTGTTGGTTCTCGCGAGGGTTGTTCTCGTGCATCTTGTGGAGCATTTCGAGGCCGTCGCAGAAATGAAAGTGATCCGCTCGATCGACGATTTCGAGCTGGGAGTCGGGGCCCAGTCGATCGGCGAGCGGTCGGATGCTGGTGTCGAGGTCAACCAGGACATCATCGCGGGCGGCAAGTACCAGGCTGCGTATTTTCTCCGAGAGCGGGAGTTCTCCAGGATCGAACGCCTTTCGCCCCACGAAAGGTTCGGATGCGGGTGCGAGGCCGCAGATAGCCGTGACCCGAGATTCGAGAGCGGGCACTTTCAGCGCTGTCCAGCCACCGAAGGAATGGCCGAGTAGCCCCAATCGTTCCGGATCGAGCAGGGGCAGTTCATTCGATAGATGTCTCCCGTCGAGCAGGGCCCGGATGACGGCATGAATATCGTGCGGTCGTAGGCCGCGAATCCGTCGATGCGTCGCTTGTCGCGCTTCCTCGTCGGGCAGTGCCATCATCTCGTTGAAGGTATTGCCGACGTGGTCCGGTGCGACGACGACGAATCCCCAGCTCGCGAGATGAGTGGTCAGGAATGTCGATTGCTGGCGCAGTCCCGAGTTGCCATGGGAGAAGGCGACTAACGGGCAGGGTGTGCTGATCGGCATGAGGCCCGATGTGGCTCGATGGCGAACGCCAAGGGGGTGCGCAGCATCCTCGGATTCGCTCTGACCGGCCTCGGCCGGATACCAGATTTCCGTCGGAAGCGAGCGGACTGAATCGGATTCACCCTCTCCGTCAGGGGAGCCAAAGGGCGAGGGGATGTGGGTCTGTCTGACGCCGACTGCGTAGGGGCCGCGCGCGGAAAAGTCGGGTGCGTTTTGGTTCATCTGGTAGATGTATTCCCGTCGAGAGGAATTGGCAAGGCCTGAGCCGACGTGAAGGCGTTCCTGGAAAGGGCTGCGCCAGGTCGCGCCCCGAATCTCTTTGGACGAAGACTCGAGGCGCGATCCGACGTATCCCCGGGCGGAGTCCGGCGAGTCCGCCTAGTTGACCCGATAGCGGGCGCCCATCTTCTGGCGGCCCTGATTGATGTCCTTGAGCTCCTCCATCGCTGCCATCGCGATATCGAAGCCGGCGACCTCATCGTCTTCCTTGGCGAGCTCGTCCATGTCGACCCATGTCTGATAGACATGACGCGTTCGGTCCGTGATGATGCCCGCCTTTAGAAGCGTCTTGATCAGGACACGGAAGATATTCGTGTTCGTCGTCATGTCCTGACGACGATCTTCTTCCGTGAACGCTTCGAGTACGGCACTTCGTACCCACTTCCAGTCGAGATCGAATTCTTTGTAGATCTCCTGCTTCTGTTCGGCGTTGATGAGGTTGAAGAGAATGACCTGGAAAGACTCGGCCGCCCAGAGCTCGACGTGTTCGTGCTCTTCGTCGGTCAATTTGGGGATCGTTCGATCGGCCCAGATCTTTCCGAACTTATGGTGGAAGGCCTCGTCAGACATCGTGAACTGGATCAATCGACGCAAGAGCGGGTCATTGGTCTCGCGTTGGATCGTCGCAAAGGCGCCCATGGCGAGTCCCTCGATCAGCATCTGCATGCCGATCAACTTCTTGTACACCATCTTCGTCGTGACGATTTCGTTCATCAGATTGCGGATGGTGGATCCGGACGCGAGCGGCGTCCCCCAGCGTTTCCCGATGTAGTTCGTGAATCCGGTGACGTGTCGAGCCTCTTCTCGCGTCTGGTTCGAGGCGTACTCCATTGCGCCCGGATCACGCAGGATCTGGGTCAGACTGGCGGAGAGGGAGAGCGCGCCCTGTTCCCCATGTAGGATGCTCGAGAGGATGAAACGCGTGTTCTGGTTTGCGAGTCGCATCTTCTGTTGTTCGTCGAGCTTGTCGGCGACAGCGGTTTTCAGCTCGATGCAGAACTCGACCGGCATGATGAGTTGTTCTCTGGGGTCGATCGGTTCGGAGTCGAAGTCGACATATCGCTTGTCCATCGGGTCCCAGAAATGGTCCACCGTGGCCGAAATAATGTCATTGAATGCATCGGTGCGATCCGCATAACGGTCGACTTCGATCAGGGAATCGAAATTGTCGCGATCGACCGTGTTGTAGATCGGGTCGTAGGTGATTTGACGTTCGTTCATCGAGAAGGGTCTCCTTGGGGCGGCATAATGGGTGCTGTAGTGGGTGCTGTAGTGGGTGCTGAACTGAGCGTTAAAGTGGGTGTTGCTGCAGGCGTCGCAAAATCAGATGCGGAGAGTCCACAAGGGACATCCGCTTCGGCGCGATTTCCGTGCAACTGAAAATGAGTGAGGGTCCGGACGATTTCATCTCGCGAGGCACGGGTGGGATCGTCGGCCCACCAAGCCAGGACGTGGGCCCACATGCCGACGATGGCCTGGGCGAGAACATCGGAGTCGAAACAGTCACTCGCGCGCCCATCGGCGACGGCCTCGCGGCGCCGATCGCTCACGCCTCGTGCCAGGCGTTCGAGGATCCTCGCACCGACTTCACCCGTTTCTCCGCCCGGATGAAACACGATTCGCAGGAGTTCGCGTCGATCTTCTGCGAATCCAACCAGGGCTTGCGCCTGGGATTGGACGATCTCGATCGGATCGGCCACTTCTTCGACGACCTGGTGCAGGCGCGTTTCGAGTTCAACGGCGGCCTCTTCGGCCAGTTCGCGAAATAGCGCGAGTTTGTCCTTGAAGTGGAGATAGAAGGTGCCAGAGGCATACCCTGCTTGCTCGGCGATCTGGTGGCTCGTCACGGCGTGTGGGCCGAGCTCGGCGAAGAGTCCGAGACCTGCATCGAGCAGCCGACGACGAGTTGCCTGGGAGCGCGGCACGCGAGGAATCGCCCGACGAGACAAATTGTCGTCGGGCGGATCGACCGGGGGATTTTGCGTCTCACTGACAGTCATGTCACTTGTGACGTTAACGTCAGTCAAGCGGCGAAGCAAAGCAGAGGAGTTGAACCAAGATTCAACTCTGAACGGATCAGCCCGTCAGAGCGCCTGGTTCGCAGATGTCACCGCAGCCGGTGTCGTCGCCCTCGGAAATTTCGATCTGGATCGTCGTGTGCTCGATCTGGAAGCGGTCCGTCAGCTGGCCTCGAACATCCTGGAGCAGCCGTTCCGGCTCGTGTGTGCGGTCGACCACGAGATGGCTCGAGAGGGAGATTTCACCGCTGCCGATCGTCCAGACATGAAGGCAATGCAGTGCGCTGACGCCGGGGACGGCCAGCAATGATGCGCGAATCGCCTCCGGATCCAGATGTCCGGGAACCGTCTCCATCAAGACATCGAGTGCCTCGCGAATCAGATGCCAGGCGGAGAGGAGAACGAGCACGCTCACGATGATGGAGACGGTCGGATCGAGCCAGACCCATCCGAAGGCCCAGATTCCGAGGCCGGCCAGGATCACTCCGACGCTTGCGAGCGTATCGCTCGCAACGTGTAGCCACGCGCCGCGCACATTGAGTGATTCGCCGCGACCCGCCTCGAGTATCCAGAGACTGGTGAGGTTGATGATCAAGCCGCCCGTTGCGACGACCATGACACCGCCTCCCGCGACGTCGCGAGGTGCCATGAAACGCTCGATGGCGTGTACGGAAATGAAAACCGCAACGACGGCCAGACCGAGGCCGTTCGCCAGGGCAGCGAGAATTTCGGCGCGACTATTGCCGAAGGTTCGCCGCTTGCTCGCCGGACGAGCGGCCATCCACACCGCGAGTAGGGAGAGCGCCAACGCCGCGACGTCGGAGACCATGTGAAGCGAGTCGGCGAGTAGAGCGAGCGACCCGGTCCATAGACCGCCGACCAGCTCGATGACCGCGTAGCTGAGTGCAAGAATCAGGACCAGGAAGAGTCTGCGACGGTTCATGGTGCGCACATCGCCGTGATCATGGCTATGACCGGCGGCGTGGCGGTCGCCCGGACCACCCGCGGCGTCTTCGATGAAATTGTCCGTGGAACTGTCCGTCAAGGGATCTCCGGTGCCTAACGGCCCAGCGCTTTCGCCATTCGGTCGATCACATCCGTCAAGATCGGTCGCGACGTGGCAAAGTTGAGGCGTACGTATTGGTCCCATGCGTCGCCGAAGCGCCGGCCGCCCGAGAGCGCTACTTGCCCGTGCTTCATGAAATGAGCAGCAGGGGAACCTTCGAGGTCGAGCGCACTGCAGTCCAGCCATGCCAGGTAGGTGGATTCGGGTGGGTAGAACCCTATCTCCGGAATCCGTTCCTGAAAGGCCTGAAGGGCGTAGTCCCGATTCGCTTGCAAATAGGCAATGACTTCATCGAGCCAGGGCTGGCCCCAGCGCCATGCGGCGATCGAGGCGTAGATGCCGAGCAGGCCGATTCCGCCGCGGATATGCGCTGGGTGGAGTTGGTTGAATCGCTCGTGGAGGTCGGTCGATCCAAAGTGCGCGATGGCACAACGCAGGCCGGGGATATTGAATGCCTTGCTGGCGGAGGTGAGCGTCACGGTGCGTTCTTCGATCTCGGGTCCGAGCGATGCAAAGGGGATGTGGACGCGACCGTCATAGAGAAGATCGGCGTGAATCTCGTCGCTGATGACCGTCAGGTCATGCTCGATGGCCAGAGCCGCGATCCGATCCAGTTCCTCACGACGCATCACACGGCCTGAAGGATTGTGGGGATTGCAAAGCAGGAATAGCCGCGTCTTCGCGTCTATGAGGTCCGGTAGAGCATCTAGGTCGAAGTCGAGCTGCGAGCCCGTTGAGATCAGCGGATTTTCGATGAGGCGTCGACCCGTGTCGGCGACGGCGCTCAGGAAGGGCGGGTAGATCGGCGTCTGGACGATCGCTCCGTCTCCCACCTCGCTGAAAGCCTCGATGGCGATGTACATCCCCTGAACGACTTCGGACAGGATCTCGACCCGCGCCGAGTCGGGATTCCAGCCGAAGCGGTCGTTCATTCGTTCACTGAAAGCATCGGGAAGTCCGGATTCCTGGTCGCCGATCGGGTAGCCCACGTCGGAGGCCGAGACGAGTCGCGACAGCTCGGCCTGAATCGGCGCGGCGAGCGGAAAGTCCATTTCTGCGACCCAGGCCGGCAGCACGTCGGGCGGAAAATAGTGCCACTTTGCGCTTTTTCGATGATGTTGCAGCAGTCGGATGTCGAGTTCGTCAAGGACGGCGGGCCGATGGCGCATCGCGCGTTCGGCATCCCTGAAAAAGGTGCGCTTTTCGGTCGCCTCGGATTTGTCGATTGCGTCGCCGTCGTCTGCGTTCGAGACGACACCGGCGACGATTGATGCGGGCGCTCCCGCTCGCTCTAGCAGCTTTGGGAGGTCACGATCGAGCATTTCGAAGACCTCGCCAACCGGGTCGTCCAGCTCGACGAGCGGCTGTACTGCGTCGTGTTCCGAGGGCGCGAGATGCCAATGGGGATTCTCGTCGAAGCAATCGAAGCGGAGCCATTCGGACGCGTCGGGACCGCCGCGGGCTGGGCCGATGCGAAGGGTGCTTCCGCCGTCCGAGCCCAGGGATCGCAATTCGACTCGGAATGTCAGGTCGCGCCACTTGCCGTTCCAGAGTTCTGCCATGAAACAGAGCGTAGCGGGCGTCGGGGCGTCGGGTCCAATCGCGAGCGCTATGTTCCCGCGACACGCCGGCCGCGGTCCGATTGGGCCCGTGGGGCGACTGGGGTGGCAGGGGTGGCTGGGGGGCAACACCGTAGTGTCGACTAGAATCGAAATGCCCGAGCTGTCCTCGGATGGGGAGGGTGCGACGCTCGCGACCTGGCTGGTTGCGGTTGGGGACCGTGTCGAGAAGGGCGATGTGATCGCCGAACTCGAGACGGAAAAGGCGACCGTCGAACTCGAAGCACCCGCGTCGGGGACGATCTCGGCCCTCGCCGTCGAAGAGGGCGTCGAAGCGATCATGCCGGGAACTCTGCTTGGCAGTCTCGATCCCGACGAGTCGAGCCCAGTTCTCGACACCGCGCCGAATTCGATCGCCGCCCCCATCGAGGAACGGACGGAGGTTGTCGTCACAGAAACGGGGCCCACTGCGACCGCGGAAGCGGTACCCGCCGCGGATGGGGAGAGATTGCGGGGCGCGACGCCGCTCGCGCGACGCGAGGCCCTCGAGCGCGATGTCGACCTGTCCAGCGTGACGGGCAGCGGTCCTGGTGGCCGGGTAGTCCAGGAGGATGTGCTGCGTTCGGCCGATTCGAATTCGACTCGAGGTCCTGCAAGCGACACGATTTCGACGGAACCGCGTTCGCCGACGCTTGATGTCGCGGGCTCATTCGACGCTGTTCGACTGAGCGCGATGCGCAAGACGATTGCACGACGAATGACGGAATCGAAACAGCAGGTTCCGCATTTCTACCTTCGCATGCGCTGTTCGATGGACGCTGTCATGAATGCGCGAGCACAGCTCAATCGCGAGCTTGCCAGCGACGGACGGGATACGAAAATCTCGCTGAACGATTTCATTCTGCGCGCGACGGCACTGGCGCTGCGCGACGTGCCCGCGGCCAATGTCAGTTTCGCGGGGGACGAGATGCACGTGTTCGATCGCGTCGACATCTCGGTCGCCGTAGCGACGGATGGTGGATTGGTTACGCCGGTCGTGCGCGAAGCGGATCGCAAGGGCCTGGCAGCGCTCGCTGAAGAAGTGAAGGGGCTCGCTGTGCTGGCGCGCACAGGCCAGCTCCGCCCCGAGCAATATCAGGGTGGGACGTTTACGATCTCGAATCTCGGAATGTACGGTATCGAAACCGTGTATCCGATCCTGAACCCTCCGCAGGCCTGTATTCTCGGTGTCGGGGCTGCGGAGGAACAGCCCGTCGTTCGAAATGGTGAGATCGCCATCGGACAGATTGCGGCGATCACACTGGCGGCGGATCATCGCGCAGTCGACGGGGCCATTGGTGCGCAGCTCATGGCAGCCCTGCGTGAAAAGTTGGAAGACCCGCTGCGTATGATGCTGTGAAATCGAGATTAGAGAAGACGATGGGGGAAAAGATGAGTAGTGCATCCTATGACGTGGTCATCATCGGAGGTGGACCGGGCGGCTACCCCGCGGCGATTCGTGCCCGACAACTCGGTCTGTCCGTGGCACTGATCGAGCGAGAACATCTCGGTGGCATCTGTCTCAACTGGGGCTGTATTCCGACCAAGGCGCTCTTGCGTAGTTCGGAGATCCTCCATCTGGCGAAACACGCGAAGGACTTCGGGGTGACGATCGGAGAGATCTCCTTCGACCTCAAGAACGTGGTTCAGCGATCGCGCAAGGTCTCGAAGCGGTTGGCGACCGGCGTCAAACATCTGATGAAGAAGAACGGCGTCGATGTCCATGACGGCTTTGGCCGGTTGGCCGGAGCGGGCCGCGTCGTCGTCGATCGAGAGGGCGAGGCAACCGTCGAGTTGGAAGCGCGGAGCATCATTCTGGCGACAGGGGCGCGCGCGCGCGCGCTGCCCGGTCTCGAGGCGGACGGTGACCTGGTCTGGAACTACAAAGAGGCGATGGTGCCGAAGACCATGCCAGAGCGACTACTCGTCGTCGGATCCGGCGCGATCGGAGTCGAATTTGCCAGCTTCTATCGTGATCTCGGATCCCAGGTCACGATCGTCGAGGCGCTTCCGCGTATCCTGCCGGTGGAGGACGTCGAGATCTCCGGTCTCGCACACAAACAGCTCGCCAAACAGGGCTTCGAGATTCATGTGAACTCGACCGTCTCGGCTCTCGAGAGAGGCGACGATTCGGTCGCTGCAACGATTACTGCCGAAGGCGGTGAATCCAAGACGGAAACCTTTGACCGTGTCATTCTGGCTGTTGGCATCGTTGGAAATGTCGAGGGACTTGGGCTCGAAGGAACGGGCGTGGAAGTCGATCGCACGCATATCGTGACCAATGAGTGGACGGAGACCGGGGAACCGAATGTGTATGCCATTGGGGACGTGGCTGGCCCGCCCTGGCTGGCACACAAGGCCACGCACGAAGGCGTCCTGTGTGCCGAGCGCATCGCGGGTGAGAAGAACCTTCACCCAATGAAGCCAGAACGAATTCCGGGCTGCACCTATTGTCGGCCACAAATTGCGAGTGTCGGTTTGACCGAGGCGGCGGCCGAGGACCAGGGTCGTGAGGTCAAGATCGGGCGGTTTCCATTCATCGCGAACGGGAAAGCGATCGCGCTCGGCGAAGTGGAAGGTCTCGTCAAGACGATTTTCGACGCCAAGACCGGCGAGCTGCTCGGAGCGCATCTGATCGGCGCGGAAGTCACCGAGTTGATTCAGGGTTTCGTCGTTGCAATGAACCTGGAAACGACCGAAGCTGAACTGATGCAGAGCGTCTTTCCGCATCCGACACTCTCGGAAATGATGCACGAGTCGACGCTCGCCGCGTTCGGGCGTGCACTTCACATTTAGGAAGAAGCCTGGAGAGATCGAGTTGGTGGATCAGCTTTTACAGATTCAGGGTCACGGCAAGCCGAAGGCGGACCCGCCGCGTCCGCCGTGGATCAGAATCAGACTCTCGGCGAATTCGAAGATCGAGCAGACACGTGAACTCATGCGCCGACTCGAGCTCAACACAGTCTGCGAGGAGGCATCCTGTCCGAACCTTGCGGAATGTTGGGCCGAGCGACACGCGACGGTGATGATTCTCGGATCGGTCTGCACACGCGCCTGCGCATTCTGCAATGTGGCGACGGGGTTGCCGAATCCCGTCGATCCCGCCGAGCCTGAACATCTAGCCTCCGCGGTTGGCGAACTCGGGCTCGAGCATGTCGTGATTACATCGGTCGATCGCGATGATCTCCCGGACGGGGGCGCGGGTCAGTTTGCCCTTTCGATCGAAGCAATCAGGCGTAGCGCGCCCGCAACGACGATCGAGATCCTCACCCCCGATTTCAGGCGCAAATCGGACGCGCTCGCGAGGGTTGTTGGCGCGGCCCCCGATGTTTTCAATCACAATCTGGAAACCGTTCCGCGCCTCTACAAGCAGGTGCGGCCCGGGGCGGACTATCGACATTCACTCACGCTTCTTTCCGATGCGAAACGACTTCGCCCCGAAATGTTTACGAAGAGCGGAATCATGGTCGGTCTGGGGGAGACGCACGACGAGGTCCATCAGGTGCTGGACGATTTGCGTGAGGCCGATGTGGATTTTTTGACGGTTGGGCAATACCTGCGCCCGACGCCGAAACATGCGTCGGTCGAGCGCTATTGGACGCCGGAAGAATTCGACGAGCTGGCGCGGGAGGCAAGGGAGCGTGGCTTTCTGCTGGTTTCCGCGTCGCCACTCACTCGATCTTCCTATCACGCGCAACAGGACTTTCGACGCTTGCAGGCGGCGCGAGCCGAGAGGCTCGCCGCCGGTCATTGAAGAAAACGATCGAGTCCGGTGATGCTGGGGTCCTCTCTTTCATATGAGAAAGGCTGGGCGAGGTCGGCTCAGGCTTCGACGGCCCATCGCCGATAACCGGGGTATGCGATCAGGAGCATTCCAGGCAGGCCTGCTTTTTGCGGCTCTCATCATGGGCACTTTCTTGGCGCTCGAAGGCGAGAATCTCGGAAAGCAGATGGGGCTGGTCGAGGGTGATCCCGTTCTGGTTTTCGTCGTCCCTCAGCCCGAGAACACTCGCCGGATTCGTTCGGCGGTGTCGAATGAGCGCGTGCTATGGGAGGGTGATGCTGGCTTCGCCCTGGTCGGCGAACGCGTGATCACATCGAGCTTCGAGGCCGCCGGCGATGTGATCAAGGGCGCCGGTTGGCTCGACCGACCGATTCGGATCGTCACGCTCGATGCGGACCCCGACGAAGATGTCGAGTCGGACCAAGCCAGTCCAGCCTCGAGGGAGGAACGGCGAAAGCGCTTGCTCGAATTGGTGCATCAGCCCATGTTGAGCCGCGGTGAGCAGATGTTCATCCTCCAGGCCATGAGCGACGGCATCGAGATCTAGGAGCCTGACCCAAGTCGGCCGCTCATTCGTCGGGCACTGTGTTCGCTTTCAATGCGCTGTTTTCGCGATACCAGTCGATGGTGCTTTCGGCGTGTGAACGCTCGCTTTCGAGGAACTGCTCGATCGCGGCGCCGAGTCGGGGATCCGCCAGGTAGTGTGCGCTGTAGGTCGGAGATGCGTCGAAGCCGCGGACCTGCTTGTACTCGCCTCCTGCGCCGGGTTCGAAGCGGTCGAGACCGTGCTCGATGCAATGCTCGACCGCCGCGTAGTAGCAGACATTGAAATGGAGATGTCGGACTTGTCGGATTGCACCCCAGTAGCGTCCGTAGAGTGCGTTGCCCTTCTGGACATTGAAGGTGCCTGCAACCTTTTCGCCGGCCTGCTCTGCGATCACGAAGACCAGGCGATCTCGAAAGCGTTCGACGAGGAGCTCGAAGGTCTTGCGATTGAGGTATTCGCGTCCCCAGGCCCGCGATCGAATGGTCGAGAGGTAGAACGCGTACATCGGTTCGATCAGATCGGCTGAAATTTCATCGCCCGAATAGGTTCTGATGCTGACGTCCTGAACAGCCATTTCCCGTCGTTCTCGTCGCACCTGGTTTCGTCGCTTGCTGCGAAAAGCGCCGAGATAGTCTTCGAAGTCCCGATATCCGTGATTGTGCCAGTGGTATTGCAGCCCGATTCGGGTGTGGAACCCGAGCCGCTGCAAGATTTCGGCTTCGTCGGGGAGGCAAAAGTTGACGTGAATGCTCGAGAGATCGTTGCCCTTGCAGATTTCGCGAAGGGCCGCACCCAATTGCTCGATCCAATCCGTGCGGTCGACGTCGGGATGGACCAGGAATCGTGCGCCACCAACGGGTGAGAAGGGGACGCCAACCAATAGTTTCGGGTAGTACTCGATGCCTGCGCGATAGGAGGCATCGGCCCAGCTGAAGTCGAAGACGAATTCACCTTCGCTGTTGGTCTTCAAGTAGAGCGGGCAGGCGGCAACGATTCGGCCGTCTTCGCGTGCGACCAATGGTCTGGGCGACCAGCCCGATTCTTCGCTGAGTGTACCGGCGTCTTCTAGCGACGCGAGGAAGGCCCACTCGAGAAAAGGGGATTCTGCGCCAACCAGAGAGTCCCATTCTTCCTGCGGGACGTGCGCTACGCCTTTTTCGAGTCGAATCTCTCGCTTGGGTGCGTTTCTGGGAATGGCGTCGTCGGCTGACATGTCGGCGGAGTGTAGCCGGGAAGTGAATCGGTCGGTGCTGCGGCGTACGGTGACGGCGGGCTATGCTTCCCTCGATGAGTTTTCGTGAACGCAATGCTCTCGTGGGACCCCGGGCGGCCGGTCCGCCCGGCGGAGACGATGGCCAGCCGCCCTTCGACCCATCGAAAGAGCGTGACCGGGGCGTTGCGACGAAAAAACGCTCAAAGTCCGCGCGACCGCCGAGATTCAAGGTGATTCTCTACAACGATGATTACACCCCGATGGAGTTCGTGGTCCAGATTCTCGAAAAACTCTTCGGCAAGAGTCCTTCTGCAGCGACTCAGATCATGTTGCAGATCCACAAGGGTGGTATGGGCGTAGCGGGTGTGTACGTTCTCGAAATCGCCGAGACGAAGTCGGCGGCAGTTCAACGTTTGGCCGAGGAGCGCGGGTACCCGCTCCGGTGTGGAGTGGAGAAAGAATGAGTTCGATCGGGCGCGATCTGCAGTTGACCCTCCAGGCAGCACAGCGTGAAGCCATCGTTCGGCGTCACGCCTATTTGACGGTCGAGCATCTTCTCTACGCGCTGATCCACTCGGACGACGGCGCCCGGATCTTGCGCCATTCAGGCGCGGACATTGATCGATTGCGCGCCGAAGTCGAACGGTTCTTCGATGAAGACCTCGAGAGTGTGCCAGGAGACGATCCAGTCGAGACGATGCAGACGCTGGCGTTTCATCGTGTGATCCAACACGCCGTGGACCACTCGGATAACGCGGAGAAGGAGGAAGTCGAGATCGGCGATCTGATCGTCGCGATCTTCCAGGAGCCGGACGCCCATTCGATGACGTTGTTGCGCGCCCAGGGCGTTTCGCGACTGGACCTCCTTCGATATATCAGCCACGGCGAATCGAAGCTCGGTCAGGATGGCGCCGAAGGGGAGGGCGGTGGTGCCTCACCGCTCCTGGGCGGTGAGGAGTCCGAGGGTGTCCCGGCCGATCCCTTGGCCGCATTCACGACGAATCTCACCGAGAAGGCGGCCGAGGGGAAGCTCGATCCACTGATCGGTCGAGGACCCGAACTCGACCGTGCAATCCATATCTTGGCGCGTCGCCGCAAGAACAATCCGATCTTCGTCGGCGAAACCGGAGTTGGGAAGACGGCTCTGGCGGAGGGGCTGGCACTTCGTGTGAACGAGGGGCGTGTACCCGAGGATCTCGAACGGGCCGAAATCTTCTCCCTCGATCTCGGGGCTCTGCTGGCGGGCACGCGCTATCGAGGCGATTTCGAAGCCCGCTTCAAAGCGCTGCTCGGGGCTTTGCAACAGCGCGAGCGTTTCATTCTTTTCATCGACGAGATTCATACGATCCTCGGTGCGGGCTCTGCACAGGGGACGACCGTCGACGCCTCGAATCTGCTGAAGCCCGGCCTGGCGGACGGCACGTTGCGTTGCATGGGGTCGACGACGTATCAGGAATACCGACATTTCGAGCGCGACCGCGCCCTATCTCGGCGTTTCCAGAAGATCGACGTGGAGGAACCGTCTCCCAAGGAGTGCGTGCGTATTCTGCAGGGTTTGGCCCCGCGTTATGAAGAGCATCACGGTGTGCACTTCACGGGCCCAGCACTCAAGGCTTGCGTGGATCTCGCCATACGGCATGTGAACGATCGATTCCTGCCGGACAAGGCGATCGATGTCATGGACGAATCCGGGGCAGCGGTTCGGCTGCGTCCGACTGGCAAGAAACGGCGAACCGTCGGGGTTCGTGACGTGGAGAGGGTGGTCGCGCGGATGGCACGCGTCCCCGTCGAAACATCGGTTGCTGAGGATGCGGAGCGTCTCGCAAGCCTGGAAGCAGATCTCAAGGCGGTGGTCTTCGGCCAGGACGGCGCCGTCGAGACCGTGGCGAACGCGGTGAAGCGCGCGCGCGCTGGACTCGCAGGTCCCGACAAGCCCACGGGATCGTTCTTGTTCGCCGGTCCGACCGGCGTCGGAAAGACCGAGTTGGCAAAGCAACTCGCCAAGACGCTGGGCGTCCCTTTCCTTCGATTCGACATGAGCGAGTACATGGAAAAGCACTCGGTCTCTCGGCTGATCGGGGCCCCTCCGGGCTACGTCGGCTACGACCAGGGCGGCATTCTGATCGAGCAGGTCCGCAAGCATCCTTATGCTGTCTTGTTGCTCGATGAGATCGAGAAAGCACACTCGGATGTGTTCGATGTACTCCTTCAGGTCATGGACCACGCCACCCTCACCGACAATCAAGGACGCGAGGCCGACTTCCGACACGTCACCTTGATCATGACCTCGAATGCGGGCGCTCGGGAGATGGCGAGCCGCGCAATCGGATTCACGGAGGGGCGTCGCGGCGACGGGAATCAAGAGATCGACAAACTCTTCAGCCCCGAATTCCGGAATCGACTCGACGAAATCGTGCGCTTCGACTCGCTGCCAGAAGAAGTGATGGAACGCGTGGTCGACAAGTTTGTGCGCCAGCTCGAAGAACAGCTGCACGAGCGAAAGATCGCGATCGAATTGCGTCCGGCAGCGCGAAAGCGACTCGCCAAGAAGGGTTACGATCCGGATTTCGGGGCGCGTCCGCTCGAGAGGCTGATCCAGAAAGAAATCAAGAACCGCCTGACGGATGAAGTGCTCTTTGGTCGATTGAAGGGCGGCGGACATGTCGTCGTCGATGTGGATGTCGATGGGGAGTTCGACTTTTCGTTCGACGAATAAATCGAAAGACATTTCGTATGGATGCGTCCAGTTTCCCGAGGGGGGCACGGTGATGAAGCGGTGTTTTGCGAACCGAAGATTTCACGCGGCGATCTTGATCAGTTCGATGATCGGACTCACTGCATGCGCGGCCGCATTCGCGAAGGATCTCCAGCCGCTCGAAGCCTTGCCCAGCGCGGATCGGTTGAGCACGATCGTGTCCGAAGCGCATGCACGATTCAAGGACGTCAAGGACGGGGCCAACGCCGACTACATTCCGATTCTCGCCACAGTCCCTTCGGAGCTCTTCGCTGTCGTCATTGCGACGCGGGATGGCAAGATCTATAGCGTGGGAGACTCGGACTACCGCTACTCCATCCAGTCGGTCTCGAAGCCCTTCACCGCCGCGCTCGTGATGCAGCAGTACGGCAAACCGGATGTTCTCAAGGACAAGATCGGTGTCGAACCGACGGGTCTTCCTTTCAATTCAAAACTCGCGCTCGAGATCCATGACGCGCGCTCCGTCAACCCGCTCGTCAACGCCGGTGCAATCGCTTCGGTCAGTCTGGTCAAGGCGAAGGACGAAGAAGAGCGCTGGCAGAAGGTCCACGCGAACCTGCAGGCATTCGCAGGCGGCGCAGAGCTGCCGCTGCTCGACGAAGTGTACCAGTCCGAGTACGAGACTTCGTGGAGCAATCGTGCGATCGCGAACCTGCTCTTCAACTCCGAACGGCTCTACAGTGAGCCCGAGGAAGCCTTGCGTGTCTACACCAAGCAGTGTTCGATCGGGGTCAACACGGCGGAACTCGCCCTGATGGGCGCAACCCTGGCCAATGGCGGCGTCAATCCGGCGACGGGCAGACGTCTACTCGATGCCGACAGCGTTCCCGAGCTTCTCGCCATCATGCTGATGGCTGGGTTCTACGACGAGTCGGGGGAGTGGGCCTACTCAGCCGGCTTGCCAGCCAAGACAGGCGTGGGTGGGGGTATCGTGGCCGTGGTACCGGGCCAGTTCGCGATCGCCGCCTTCTCGCCACGAGTGAACGAGGCCGGGAACAGCGTCCGCGCGATGCTGGCCATTCGTTTCATAGCCGGGCAACTCGGCGTCGGCCTCTTCGGGGCGAATCCGGAGTAGCGGCCATGACGTGGATGCGCGGGCGCATCGCGACGCGAACTGGGCTGGCCGTGTGCAGGCAGGCGCGGGGCGCAAGCGTCAGGGCACCAGGACAGCTCGCCCTTTGATCTGATTAGCCTCGAGCTGTTCGTACACAGAGACCACCTCGTCGAGAGGAAATTTGTGGATGTGAGGCGTTACGCGGCCCGCCTCCGCAAGCGCCACGATCTCCGCGAGCTCCGAGGTCGTGCCCCCCAGCGTTGCGACGATCGAGCATCCAGCAGGAAGCGCAAAGAAGTGGAAGGGCAGCGATCCGCCACCGATTCCGACGAGCACGATCTGTCCATGCTTGCGAACGATCTGGGAGGCGATCTCGAGCGTGGCGTCCAGGCCGACGAAGTCCAGCACCACTGTTGCACCCAGCCCGCCGGTCAACGCCTTCACCTGTTCGACCGTCGTGTCGTCTGATGGCAGACACACGTGCGCGCCCAGGCCGCTCGCCATCTGGAGTGCGCCGGGGTCGCGATCCACCGCGATGATTTGTGCACCGCTCAGTTCGCGAAGGAATGCCACGCCGAGATGCCCGAGGCCTCCGACGCCGATCACGACGACTGTCGTTCCTGGCTCGAGGATGGGAAGGCAGCGCTTGACCGCGTGGTAGGAGGTGAGGCCGGCGTCCGTGAGTGGCGCCGCCTCAGCGGGCTCGAGATTGCGCAGCGGGACCAGCGTGGTGGCGGGCGCCACCATGTACTCCGCTAGACCACCATCGACTCCCAACCCTCCGGCTCCCAGGTCGACTGTGTCGCAGTAGTTCGTCCAACCTTTGCGGCACGGCGGGCAATGGCCGCAACTCCAGGTCGGGGAGATGACGACGGGCGCTCCGACGTCGAAGCCGTCGTGATCGCCGCTCTCGATCCAGCCGGCATTCTCGTGTCCGAGCGTGAAGGGCAGGGGCCAGTCGGCGACCTGGGGAAAGGTTTCAGGCGTCCACTCGTGCATGATGTGGAGGTCCGAATGACACGCGCCCGCGCCGCCGATTCGGATCAAGACTTCGCCGGGACCGGGCTCGGGCTTCGGGACGTCTTTCAGGGTTGCGGTCTTCTGCCATTGTTCGAATCGAAAAGCCTTCACGGATCCTCCTTAACAGATACAGACAGTATACTCTGCCATGTTAATGTGGGTTCCGCTCGGGATCCAGGACGACTGGGATCATGCTGAGGGCGTACCAGTCGCGAAATCTGGAAGGGAGTTCAAATGAAGGTGACGGCACGCTGCGCGGTCGCGATGTTTCTGTTCGCACAATTGGCTCTGTTTGGCTGCGCATCCAGCGTTGGCGGCGGACGCAAGCTCGAAGTCAGTCAGGACAAGAGCTTCGACGGTCTGCTGGAGGTGACGAATTCGCGAGCGAGCAAGGCCTGGGTTCGTCCTGATTTCGACCTTTCTGGCTATTCGCGTGTCAGGCTGGAGGGGGCGGGCATCGAGTTTCGCCCCGTTCGCGATCGTCCTCGTTCGATGCGCGCCTCTGGTGAAGGCCAGCCCATGAGCCAGACGGCCCAGACGCGTCTGGCCGGGATCATGCGAAAGGCATTCGAGAGGGAACTGGCCCGATCCGAGCGCTTCGAGTTGACGGAGGAGGTGGCTCCCGACGTGCTCACGGTCTGGGGTGGCTTGCTTGACGTCGTCTCTTTTGTTCCGCCCCAGCGAGCGGGGCGCGACGACATCTACCTGCGGCGGGTGGGCGAAGCGACGCTGATCATCGAACTGCGCGATTCTGAGAGCAATGCCACCCTCATGCGAATCCTGGATCGCCGGGCGGCGGAACGCTCTCCGGGGGGCGTGATGAACTCGAACCCCGTCACGAATACCGCTGACGTGCGGACGCTCGCCAATACCTGGGCTCGCTTGTTCCGCCAGCGACTGGATGAATTGCCGACGCCATCGCTCGCGACCGATTCAGAATAATCACGATCACAATCGCGTCAGGCACGGATGAGACTCGTTTCAGTCCAGTCCGGGATGGAGGCCCTCTTGTCACGGGCTTGAATCGGCAAGATGTGGGCACGGGCCGCAACGGTGAAGCGGGGTGGGCCCTCGGAGGTTCTGTAGATGGAAATCCTGATCATGGTTGTATCGGCGGTGACCATCATTCTACTGGTCAAGTACGGCCTCTTGAGAGGCATCGACAACATCGCCAACGCGATGAATTGGAGCGCGAAAGTCCGGGGTCAGATCACCGGATTTGCCACATCGGTTCCCGAGTTTGTTTGTCTCGTGGGGGCAGGACTCGCTGGGGTCTGGGAAGCCGGGCTCTGGAACATCGCCAGCTCGAACATCATCAACTCAGGACTGATGCTGCTCGCCGTGCTGCAATACCGGCAATTTCGCGAGCTCTTCAATAAACGTTTCCTCGACGAGGTTGGTTTCGCGGCAGCGGCCGTGGCCGTTCCGGTTGTTCTCATGTCCATCGGTCTGGATACCCAGTGGTATTTGACACCGATCCTGCTCGCGTTCTTCGTCGTCTATCAGATCGTCGACAAATTGGTGAATCCCCCAGATGAAGAAGAGGGTACAGCCGAGGAGACGGTCGGTAGCCTGCCCTTTGGGCTCATCATCGCGATCACGGCGTTGGTCGCGATCGGGGTCGCCGGAATTTTCTTGGGCAGCGCGACTGCTGGCGTCGTCGAGCATCTTGGCTTCCATCCCGCCATCGCCGGATGGATTCTGGGATTCATGACGAGTATTCCGGAACTGGTCAGTTTCTTCGCTGTTTATGCAGCAGCATCACGGGAGGGGAAACTCGAGAGCCTGAGCGACACCCAGGAGGCACTCGACAATCTCACTGGTTCGAACATGGCGAATGTCGGAGTCGTCTACCCGATCGGACTCGCCGCGTTCCTGCTGGGATCTTCACTGCTCGCTGGCGGATAGTGGATGCGTTCAGCGGAGAAAGATGAGACTCACGATGGCGCAGAACGAAATTGGAAATGTGATTCGGCAGACCCGATCGAGATTGAAAGCGACCTCGGAATGGCCGCGGAGGGCGAGTCGGGTGCTGGTGATGGCTTCGCCAAGGGCGAGAAAGACGAAGATCATCGACACGATCAGAAAATGGTCGAGCATCGTCATGTAGGACACTCGAGGGAGAAACTGTCCGAGGCTCCATTGGAACGCGACCAGAGTCAGGACCGCCGAGGCCGACAATCCGAGCTGGGATCCGAGTTCTCGAGGATCGATCCAGAATACGGCCCACGACATCGCGACGATCAGACACAGCGGTAGGACGACCTTCCAGACGAAGTAGCCAGAGCCGCGCTTCAACGGAATCTCGTAGATGGCGGCCGCGAATTGCTTCCCGAAGGACGGAATCCCGATCGTCGTCGAGTTGAACCGGCCCGTCCCAACCTCCCAGTTCGGAAGCGTAGATTGACCCAGCGCACCCATCAGTCGCTCGAAGGGCAGAATTTCCAGTTCGTCGACACCATATCGTTTCGACCCGGCCACGATTCGCGCGACCTGCTCGTCGAGGGGAAAGTCACGGAGATCGAGGGGGGCGGAAAAGGTTCCGTAGTAGCGCTGTCCGTACGCCAGGCTTCCATCCGACTGGATCACCACCTGCTCTGGGAAACGTGCCCAGATCCGACGCTGGTTCACGAGCGTGAGCGACGGATGCCACACCTCTGTCAGGGGCAGCACCTCTCCGGCCCGCGCAGGTGCCTCCTCGAGGGTCACGACTCGCGAATCAACCCAGCGCGCCTCGAGCCGGAAGTCGATGACGAATTCCTGAAGTACATCGTCGACCCGGGAAAGATCGAGGACGAAGAAACCGAGCCTGACCGGTGTGGGCCCGCCGGCTTCCGGCACGGGCCGAGCGCGGCCTCCGCCCAACGAATCTGTTGCTGCATGGACGGTCGCGGCGCCGAGCAAGAGTACGATGCACACGAATACGGCAGGGGACCTCATCGTCCGCAGCATAACTTCTTTGCGCCGTCTTCCCAGCGATCGCGAGAGCGGAAGCTGGGGCATCTGACTTTCCCTTCATCGAATCGCTTGCGCGGGTGGATCGCTCTTGTGATCAGGAAACGACCTGCTGCATTTCAGTTCGAGGTTCGGCCCAACGTCCTCGCAGGAAGCTCACACCCAGCCAGGCCGCTCGCGCAATGTGATCGAAGATCAGGGTGGCCCAGATCCAGACGACATCGAGTTCGAGTACGGCCCCGATCACGACAGCCACCGGAACCCGAATCGCCCAATTGCCGACGAGGGCAGCGAGGAGAGGGGTCATCGTGTCGCCTGCACCCTTGTGTGCCCCGCCCAGGGTGAAGTGCATCTGCAGAAAGGGCTGGGCGAGCGCCAGGGCAAGCATGAATGGGGAGAGCGCCACGATGACGGCGCGGTCACTCGTGAAGAGTTCCGCGAGTGGGATCCGAAACCAGGCAAACAGAATGCCGAGCGGGACCGCGGTTGCGATCGCGAGTACGACGGATCGCTGTCCAGCGCGGATCGCAACCGTTCGATTGCCACCACCGAGCGCCTGACCAACGACCGTCGCGCAGGCCTGCGCGTACCCCGTCCCGGGGATCCACGAGAAGGACAGCAAGGAAACGCCCACCGTGTAGGTCGCGACGGCCAATGTTCCGTAGTAGTGACTGAGGACCCAGAAATACGAGAGCAGTCCCATGTTGAGGATGATCCGCTCGCCGACCCCGGGTATGGCGATGCGGATCACTTCCCGGGTGATCGGGTTCTTTCTGAACAGGTCCCGAAGTCGCAGGGCCGTGGGGGCATCATTCGGCAACCGAAGCAGGACCACCACGAAGAGAATCAGTCCGACGGCTTGACTGATCGCCGTTGCCAGCCCCGCGCCGATCAGCTCGAGACGCGGCGCGCCCAACAGGCCGAAGATGAGTACGGCGTTCAGGGCGAGTTTGGTGGCCGTGACGACGATCGCGATCAGCATGGGCGTTCGCATGTCGCGATTCGCTCGCAATGCACTCTCGAAGATCAGGGTGAAGGAAAGGATTAGCGACGCCCCGACCGTGAGTTTGAGATACGGATCCGCCATCTGGACGACCGAATCTTCGGCGCCGAGAACGGTCAGGGCCTCTTCACTAAAGATGAAAAGGCTGGCGGCGTATACGAGTGTCACGATGGCCGAGACCTGGACCGAGCCTGCAAAGGCGTGTCGCGCGGCCTGCGGGTTTCGAGAGCCAATCGCGCGGGCCATGAGCGCGACGCAGGCGAGGCCGACCGCGAAGAGTGTCGAATGAACGAGATGGAAGAGCTGGGTGGCATAGCCGACCGCCGCAAGGGGTGCGGCCGCGCTGCCATCCTCTGCGAGTCGTCCAATCATCATCCGATCGATCAGGCCAGTCAGATTGAGAAGCACCTGGCTTGCCACGACCGGCCAGGCCAGTCGAAGGATTTCGCGGGTGGAGCCGCCTCTCGCCGTCGGAACCAGATCCGTGGCGGGGGAGATGGCATTCGCTGCGAGCGCGCTGGCAGGGACGGGGGGCCCGATCTCCGGGTCGCCGGGCGATTCGAGCTCGGTCTGCGCTGTCTCTGCCGCCTGCTCGAGCGATTCACGGGCATCGACTCCGTCTGGACAGTCGCTACCGGTCTCGATGCTCAACGACGGAGTCCTCGGGACAGATCTCGAGTCACGCGTCGCGCAGTTCGCGGGGAAGCTTGAAGCGGACGCCCTCGTCGACCTCCGGAAGCGAGTCCAGTATTGCGCCGTCCTTGGAAAGATCCTTCAGGCGCCGGATGACGCCCTGGACCAGCACGTCGGGCGTCGAAGCGCCAGCGGTGACACCAACGCATTCGATCTCGTCAATCCAATTCGGATCGATTTCCTGTGCATTCTGGATCAGGTGCGCCGGGACGCCGCGACGAGACGCCACCTCTACGAGTCGATTGCTATTCGATGATGCCGGTGCTCCGACTACGAGGATCAGGTCGGCGTGCTCCGCAAGCTCCTTGACGGCATCCTGGCGATTCTGCGTCGCATAACAAATATCGTCCCGCTTGGGAAGGTTGATCTGGGGAAAGCGTTTTGCGAGTGCGTCCATGACGTCCCGCGTATCGTCCACGGAGAGCGTTGTCTGCGTGACGCAGCCGAGGCGGTCGGGATTCTGTACTCGTAGCTCTGCCACGTCCTCGACGGTTTCGACCAGATGCATCGATTCCGGGGCTTGCCCCATCGTGCCCTCCACCTCAACGTGACCCTCGTGGCCGATCATCACGATCTCGAAACCCAGATCGACCATCCGTCGGACTTCGTAGTGAACCTTGGTGACGAGGGGGCAGGTCGCATCGATGGTCTTCAGCTGTTGGGCCTCGGCGCGGCTGCGGACCGCCGGCGAGACCCCGTGCGCCGAGTAGATGAGCATCGCCCCGCTGGGGGCATCGTTGGGGTCTTCGATGAAGGTGGCACCCTTGTCGCGCAGACCGTCGACGACGTGCCGGTTGTGCACGATCTCATGTCGAACATAGACGGGCCGTGATTCTTGCTGCAACGCGAGTTCGACGATCTCGATCGCCCGGTCGACTCCAGCACAGAAACCCCGAGGACTGGCGAGCAGGATTCGCATGGTAGAGAGGATAATAGCGTTCTCCTTCGTTCCTCGGGACATTTCGCGTAGGCCCGTTACACTCCAATCTCCCAAACAATTGGCAGGAGGCATGTCGACATGTCGGACCTCGAGACATTCCGCCAGGAAACACGTAGCTGGCTGGAAGCGAACGCACCGAAGAGCATCCTGGGTATCCCCGCGACGGAACTCGAAGGGACCTGGGGCGGCAAGAAGGCCACCTATTCGAACCCGGATCTGAAGGTCTGGCTCGATGTGATGGCGGAAAAACAATGGACCGCGCCGACCTGGCCGAAGGAATACGGCGGTGGGGGTCTCGACAACGACGAGGCCAAAGTGCTCGCCGAAGAGATCAGGGCTTTGAAGCTACCGCCGGCACTGGTCGGTTTCGGATTGACGATGATCGGCCCGACTCTTTTGCGTTACGGGAACGAAGCGCAGAAAAAGGAGCATCTGCCCAAGATCTGTCGTGGGGAGATCCGCTGGTGCCAGGGTTATTCCGAGCCGGGTTCGGGCTCCGATCTCGCGTCGCTCCAAACGAAGGCCGAGCGCGATGGCGATCATTTCGTCATCACGGGAACGAAGGTCTGGACCTCCTACGCCGATCAAGCAGATTGGATCTTCGCCCTCGTACGCAGTGATCCGAATGCGCCGAAGAAGCAGGAGGGAATCACGTTCATCCTGATCGACATGGACGACCCCGGTGTGACGGTGAGTCCGATTCTGTTGATCTCCGGCAAGTCACCGTTTTGCGAAACACATTTCACCAACGTCCGCGTACCCGTAGCAAACGTCGTTCACGAGATCGGAGCCGGATGGACAGTCGCCAAGGCGCTGCTCGGACACGAACGGACCATGATTGCGGACACCTTCGGCTCATCGGGCATGAAGCCTCGCAAGGGGTCTTCGCGAAGTTTTCTCTCGGATCTCGCGGTTTCGCAACTTGGCGAGTCCGACGGGAAGATTGCTGATCCAATCGTGCGGGACGATGTCGCGACCATGGAAATGGATGCTCGGGCCTTCGCTCTGACGGTGCAGCGCACCAAGGATGCGGCACGCGCGGGCCATCAGCCCGGTTCGGAGAGTTCGATGTTCAAGGTCTACGGGACCGAACTCAATATGCAGCGATTCGAGTTGATGGTCCGAATCCTCGGACCCAATGCGTTGGGTTGGGAGGGGCCTGGCTTCGAAGAGGCAGAGCTCAATTGCACTCGTGAATGGCTCCGTTCTCGCGGCAACTCGATCGAGGGCGGCACTTCAGAGGTTCAGCTCAACATCATCGCGAAACACGTCCTCGGCCTTTCGGCCTGAATCAATCCGCAGAGACCGCAGCGAGCGAAGCAACCGCAGTTTTCGAAGGGAATATTCATGGAACTCGTATTGAACGAAGATCAAGAGTTGATCGCGAAGACGGCCCTCGACTTCGTCGAGGAACATTCGCCAGTGAGCCGTTTCCGAGCGCTTCGGGACGACAACGATGAGCTGGGTTATTCGCGCGCGCTCTTCAAGGAAATGGCCGAGCTGGGCTGGGCTGGGATTCCCTTCGAAGAGAAGCAGGGCGGGGCGGGAATGGGTCTCGCGGAGCTCGTCCTGATCGCTGAGGCGCTGGGTCGCAATCTGGCGCCGGAACCCTTTCTGGGCGGGGTCGCGATGGGCGGATCCGCGCTCGCGCTCGGTGGTCAATCTGCGCTGCGTGACGCCTGGTTGCCGAGTGTCATCGACGGCTCGAAGGTCGTCGCGGTCGCTCATCAGGAAGCCCGTTCACGTTACGACCTCTTCGCTGTCGAGACTCGAGCAGAAGAGTCAGGAGACGGCGGATTCAAGCTGTCGGGCGAGAAGGTTCAGGTGCTCGACGCGGTGGGTGCCGATGCTGTGATCATTCCGGCGCGCACGAGCGGCCAATCTGGAGACCGCGACGGAATCACACTCTTTCTCGTCGAGGCCGATGTCCCGGGACTCACGATCGAACGACAGATTCGCGTCGACCATCGCAATGCGGCGATCGTTCGTCTCGACGGCGTCGATTGCTCGGCGGCATCGATCCTGGGATCGATGGGCGAGGGTGGCGCGCTCCTCGAGGAGGTCGTCGATCGAGCGACGGTCGTGCTCTGTGGAGAGATGCTCGGCGGAATGGCCGAAGCCTTCAGCCTCACACTGGAGTATCTGAAGACGCGTGATCAGTTTGGTGTCAAGATCGGGACCTTCCAGGCGCTTCAACATCGTGCGGCCAAGGTCTATATGGAGATCGAACTGGCACGTTCGACGGTCATGGCGGCGTCGCGCGCAGTCGATGCCGGTGACAAGCAGGCGGCGCGGCTGGTCTCGTTGGCCAAGGCGCGCTGTTCGGATGCCTATGTGCTCGCGACGAACGAAGGCGTACAGATCTTTGCCGGCGTCGGGATGACCGACGAGTACGACATCGGGTTCTACATGAAGCGTGCCCGAGTCGCCGAGCTCACTTTCGGCGACGCTGCGTTTCATCGCAATCGTTGGGCTAAGCTCGGAGGCTACTGAGAGAGTCCGTCTCTCATCCCGGGAGAATTTGCCCCTTGAATCCGAGAGATCGATTTCTGCGCTCGTGTCGCGGAGAGCCCGTTGATCGTCCGCCAGTGTGGCTGATGCGTCAGGCGGGCCGTTATCTGCCGGAGTATCGGGCGGTTCGAGAGGGGGTGAGCTTCCTCGAGATGTGCGCCGACGTGGAGCGCGCCGTGACGGTGTCGCTGCAACCGATCGATCTGGTCGGATCCGAAGCGGTGATTCTCTTTCAGGACATTTTTACACCGATTCCGGGCATGGGCGTCGATCTCGATTTCGCGCCGGGCCCTGTGATCGCGAAGCCACTTCGCAGTCATTCGCAAATCGAGGCACTCTCGATTCCGGATCCGCGGGAGACCGTTCCCTTCGTCTTCGAGATCCTGGGACGATTGCGCGAGGCGGTTTCGGCGCGTGACGTCCCCGTCCTCGGATTCGCCGGCGCGCCGTTTACCCTGGCGGCGTATCTGATCCAGGGCAGCGGATCGAGGGATTTCTCGATCCTCAAGGCCATGATGCAGACGCGCCCGGACGAAGTCGAAGCCCTGCTCGAGAAGCTCGCCGTTCTGACGATCGACTATCTCCGAGCACAGATCGAAGCCGGTGCGGAAGCTGTGCAGCTCTTCGATACCTGGGCTGGTCTGCTCGATCCCGCCGCCTATCGGCATTGGGTTCAGCCGACCCACAAGCGAATTGCGGAGGCTTTGGCGGACGCCCCCGCGCCGCTCATCCTATACGTTCAGAATGGATCTCATATTGTTGATATTGCAGCGGAATCTGGCGCCGACGTGATCTCTTTGGATTGGCGCGTAACGCTCGCCGATGTGGCCGAGACCTACGGCGAACGAGTCAGTCTCCAGGGCAACCTCGATCCATGCTGGCTTCATGCGCCCCGCGAAAGGATCTTCCAGATGGTGCGCGACATGGCCAGGGACGCATCGGCCGCGCGCGGCCACATCCTGAATCTGGGACACGGATGTCTTCCGGATACCCCGGTCGAGGGTGTTCGGGCCTTTACCGATGCGGCTCGGGCGCTCGGCGACTGATCCAGCCCGCGACCGCCTCCGCAAAGCGTTTATCACCGTTCGGGCAGGGTGCCAGCCAAAGCTCCTCGCCACCCAGCGACAGCCACTGGTCTCGCAGGCGAATTCCGACTTCCTCCAGGGTTTCGAGACAGTCGGCTACGAACGATGGACAGAATACGGCGAGTCGACGGATTCCCTGCTCCGCCAGTTTCGGCAGTCGTTCGTCCGTAAAGGGCTGGATCCAAGGTCGGGGTCCCAATCGAGATTGAAACGCTGAACTCGTTCGTTCGACGTCGAGTTCGAACGCGCTCGTCAGCGCCCGGGCCGTCGCGTAGCACTGTGCCCGATAGCAACGCCGAAGGCTTGGGCCCGGACTCGAGCAGCAATCCGGGCTCGAAAGACAATGGCCATCGGTTGGGTCGCTCGAGCGAATCTGGTCCTCGGGCAGACCGTGAAAGCTGAAGAGCACGTGATCCGCGCGAAATTCCGCTAGCGCGGGCCCGGCGATCGCAGCCCAGCTACTCGAGAAATCGGGCTCGTCGTAGAAGGCGCCGACGATTTCGAGGGGTGGTGTATCCACCGTGCGATCGATGCATCGAAAGACTTCGGCCGCGACCGACGCCGTCACCGCGCTGGCGTATTGCGGAAAGAGCGGAAGCACGATCAGTTTGTCGGCGCCCGCATGCTCGAGCGCGGCCAGCCCGGACTCGATCGACGGGCTGCCATACCGCATCGCCAGTTCGACTCGATAGTCGGTGCCGAGAATCCGGGAAATCTCGCGAGTGAGGGTCTCCGAATGGACTCGCAGTGGTGAACCCTCTGGCAGCCAGACTTTCTGGTACGCGGCGGCGGTGACGCGAGGCCGCGTCGGAAGAATGACCAGGTTGAGCAGAAGCCAGCGCAGTGGTGCTGGCAACGTCAAGACACGAGGATCGCTCAGGAATTCGCGAAGGTAGCTCCGGACCGAAGAGGTCCGAGGGTTGTCGGGAGTCCCGAGATTGACGAGCAGGACGCCGGTAAGATTCTCGGAAGCCATGTGTCCTTTCTGTTGGTCCGTGCGTGATAAAGTTGATCTGGCCAAGAATCCGACCGCCAGCCGAAACCACGACGACGGGACTAGACGCTCGATTCGGACTCACGACTGCGGAGACCGCTTCGAACGAATCCGCCACGCGTGATCGATAGCCACATGTACCACGCAGGGTAGAGAAGCGAAACTTCCATCAAAAAAATGGAGGCCGAAGCCGCGGGCCAGCGAACGCACACGACGAGTGCGGCGGTCCAGACGATGGCGCCGACGCCGAGCCCGATTCGGAGCGACATCGGTTGGACCTTGCTCGGATAGACGTATTTCATCGGGACGAAAACCGCGATCGAAAGACCGACGACCCAGATCGTTCCGCCGATTGGCCCAACGGTGAATAGCCAAAGATAGATGGCGAGGATGTTCCAGTACGAAGGGAACCCCAGAAAGAAGTCATCCTCCGTCTTCGCATCTTCGCGGGAAAACCCATAGGCACTCGCGACGATCGGAGCAGCCAGCCAGATTGAGTGGGTCACGCTGCCGGCGCTCCACATGAACACCGCGGGCACGATCGCGAAGTTGAAATAATCGACAATGTCGTCGAGGCGGCGCCCATCGATCTGGGGGACGTGTTCGGAGACCTTGGCCGCGCGCGCGAGGGTTCCGTCGATCCCGTCGATGAAGAGGGAGGCGAGCATCAACAGCGTCGCGTTCCCTAGATTTCCCGCCGCAATGGAAATCAGCGCAAAAAACCCGAGAACGGCCCCGCTGGCGGTGAAGAGATGGATGCTCCAGGAGCGAATCCTGCTGTTTCGTTCGTTCATTGGCCATCCATTATCGACAAATCCATCGACATCGTTGCCGTGTCCAATCCACGCGAAGCATATCAGAGCGGCTACTCTGGGAGAGCCCTGCGCGTGACGGGGGTGAAACCGGCCATGAAGTTCCCGGCGGATGGGGGCGACGGGAGAGAGATGTCGAACGCGAGGGAGGATCTGAGATCGTCGCTACCGCCGCGCCTTGACGAACGGGGTCCCACGTCCGCTCGGATTCGCGCGACGCGCCTCGAGCAGGCCCTCGATTGGGCGGCAGGACTCGCCCCGTCCCCGATCCGTTTCGCGACGTCCTGTTGTGGCATGTCGATGGCACGAGGGGGCGATTTTTTCGAGGCGTTCGGGACCGGGCCACCCGCTTCGTCGAGCCGTTCGGCCGACCTGCTGATCGTAGCCGGCTCCCTGACACGACGGGAAGTTCCGTTGGTCCGTGAGATCTACCAGCGCATGCTCGAGCCCAGATGGGTGATCGCCTGGGGTGCATGCGCGATTTCGGGTGGCGCCTACGACAATTATGCGACGATTTCTGGGTTGTCTCGTATCCTGCCTGTCGACCTCGTCGTACCGGGCTGTCCGCCCGGTCCGGAGGCCCTGCGCGATGCGCTCGATCTACTACGGTCTGGGGCATCCCGCGATCCCGGTCGTGCATCAAGAGAGACTCTGGAGTGGCCGATCCAGAAGAATTCGGAAGACAGCTGATCCGCAGGATGATTCGCAGAAGGAGATGAGATGTCGATTGCTGTAGAGCTGCCCTCACTCGGAGAGAGTGTCTTCGAGGGGACCGTCGCTCGCTGGCTCGTTTCAGAGGGTGAAATGGTCGAAGTCGACCAACCCATGGTCGAGGTGACGACGGACAAGGTAGACGCCGAGATTCCGGCTCCCTGTGCGGGGATGATCGAGCAGATTCTGGTTGCCGAAGGCGATGTCATCGAAATCGGGGCGGTGCTCGCAAAAATCGACCCCGACGCGAAGGCCGATGCCACGCCCGGCAACGTGTCAGCGGCCGTCCCCGAGTCGACCCCGATCGCAGAAAGTGCGCCCAGCGCGACTCCGGTCGCGCGTAGAATGGCGGATGAGGCTTCGATCGATCTCCGAGAGGTCCAGGGTACCGGGAGCGCGGGCCGCGTCACGAAAGAGGATGTTCTGCGCCACGGCGAGGGGCCGCTGGCGCCCGCGATGACCGATGTGGCTCGCGATCTCGTCGAGCCACCCGGTCCGGTTGCGACACCTGCGTCGCCGGCAGCACCGCAACCCGCAGCGGCTACGCCTGCCCGGCGGTCGCGACCCGCGCCGTCCTTTGGTTACGAATTGCAGCCCGGTGATCGTGTGATTCCGATGACGCCCATGCGTCGAATCATTTCGGAACACATGGTCTATTCGAAACGGACGAGTCCGCATGTCGGAACCGTGGCTGAACTCGACTTGTCGCGTGTCGTTCAGCTGCGTAGGAAGCACAAACAGGCGTTCGAGGATACCTACGGGATCTCCTTGACTTTTCTCCCCTTCGTGGTCCACGCGGTCGTGCGCGCGCTTCGCGAATATCCGGCGCTGAATGCGTCGGTCGTTGAAGACGCGATCGTCGAGAAGCAAAACGTCCATGTCGGTATAGCTACAGAGACGGAGAAGGGGCTCGTCGTTCCGGTGATCCGGGATGCGGATCGGCTGTCGCTTGCCGGGACCGCTATGGCGATTCACGATCTTTCGAATCGTGCCCGAGACAAAAAGCTCTCGGCCGACGACCTGCGTGGTGGGACCTTTACGGTCTCCAATCCGGGCCGAAAGGGAAATCTATACGGGTTCGCGATTATCAATCAGCCCCAGGTCGGAATTCTTCGAATGGGCGAGATCGCCAAGCGCGCCGTTGTGCGAACGCTCGAGGATGAGGATGCGATCGTCATCAGGACGATGATGTACCTGGCGCTCTCCTACGATCATCGCGCGGTTGATGGTGCGCCGGCGAACGGCTTTCTCCATCGGATTCGCGAACTTCTCGAGGCAGGAGACTTCGAGGTCTAGGTGACGTCGAGCCCAGCAAACATCAGCGCCGGGCATAGTTGGAGTCGGATGATCGGAATCTTGCAGTTCTCATGGTGTCAGCGGTGAGCGAGGCGCTCTCGGTCGAGTGGATGGGTGAAACGGCCTACTCGGTTTCGCTCGCCCTGCAACACCAGGCGGTTGCCGATAGATTGGCCGGGCTCACAGAAGATCGACTGCTTCTGATCGAACATCCGAAAGTCATTACCCTGGGGCGCAGCACCGATCGCGCGCATCTCCGATTCAGTGAGGCGCGCCTGCGCGAGCTGGAGATCGAACTCTTCGAGGTGGGTCGCGGCGGGGACATCACTTTTCACGCGCCGGGCCAACTGGTTGGCTACCCGATCATCGATCTCGATGCCCTCGACCGTCGTGATGTCCATGCTCACCTGCGTAGTCTCGAAGCGGGATTGATCGAGGCACTCGACGAGTTGGGCGTACCGGCGCAAAGGATGCCGGGCTGGACGGGCGTGTTCGTGGACCGATCGCAAAGCGCGATGCGGGGAGGCCCCGAGCGCAAGATCGCTTCGATCGGGGTCGGCGTTCGGCGTTGGGTGACATTCCATGGATTCGCGCTCAACGTGACGGTCGACTTGCAGGGCTTCGATTCGATCGTGCCCTGCGGTCTGCACGATGTCGAGATGACGTCGGTTGCGGTCGAATTGGCGCGGGAAGAGGGTGTGGCTCATCTGAATCCGGCATGGCATGCTGCGCTCGATGTCCGAGCGCGGGATGTCGTGGGGCGAAGTATGCAGGCTCATCTGGCTCGCGAACCCGGCTGACGGCGGGCTGAGCAGCCTACTCGCTCGAGCCCCGACGCTTCTCTATTCTCTTGGCATGCCCGACCAGGTCATCACCGTGCGACGACGTCGCCGAAGTCTTTTTGCCGTTCCGAGAGCTTTGCCGGATTGGCTTCGTTCGATCTGGGCCGTGTTGTCTCAAACGCCCGTAAGCGATGTCGACACGGCAGAGCTTGATTCCATCGAGCTGCATCCCATGAACGTCCCAACCTTTCCGCAGCTCGCGTTCGATGCGAGTGGTGCACATCGCTGTGTGGGTTGTGAACTCTGCATTCGAGTCTGTCCAAGCCGCTGCCTCACGCTCGCGACGGAAGGGGAGGCAACCGAAATTCGGGTCACGCAATTCGATCTCGAGCGCGGGGCCTGTATTGGTTGTGGGTTTTGCGGCGAGGCTTGTCCCGAAGACGCGATCGAAATGGCTGAGGGCCCGCGGGTCGAACTCGCGCCTCTCTCGGGTCGACCCGGAGTGGCCGATCTGTTGGCGATGAGGGGCTGAGTTCAGATGGGCGGAATGGATCAGGACGCCCTTCGTGCGCGCCTCCGCGACTTCGATGTCGAGATTTCGGAGGCGAGGGCCGCCGAACTCCGCTTGACGGTGAACGCCGCGCAGGCGATTCCTCTGTTGGAGCGGCTTCGTAGTGATCCAGAGACCTCGATGGACCGGTTGGTCGATCTGACCGCGATTGATCGGGGTGAGCAGCCTGTGCGCTTCGAGATCGTCTATCGGCTCCACTCTCCGAGTCTGAATCAGCGGTTGCGGGTGCATGTGCCCATAGAGGCGGCAGACCCTGTGGTCGACTCGGTCGTGGGAGTCTGGCCAGCGGCGGATTGGCTCGAGCGTGAGGTCTTCGACCTCTTCGGAATTCGGTTTCGCGGCCATCCCGATCTCCGACGGATCCTGCTCGAGGCAGAGTTCGAAGGGGCTCCTCTTCGCAAAGACTATCCGCGACAACCCGACCTGGCGCTGCCGAAGGAGGCGGAGCGATGAGTCATCCGGTGGAGAGAGGATCAGACGAATCGTTGTCCGAGGCATTCGGGTTTGCAGAGACGGTCATCGAGGTCGGCCACAGCCATCCCGGCGTACGTCGGGTTCTTGGAGCCGCAGGAGGCACCGTCAGCTTCGTCGTTTCTCTCGACGATGAGCGAATCCGCGATCTCGAGGTCGAAATTGGAATCGGGCACCGAGGCTTCGAGAAGGAAGTCGAGTCTTTGCCGTGGCATCGTGCGCTTCCCTATGTCGCCCGCCTGGGTTATGCGAGTGGTTTGTTGGCCGAGGTCGGGTATTGCCTGGCGCTCGAAGAGATCGCTGGCGTGGCGATTCCGGACCGAGCGATCTGGCTGCGCATGCTCGCGAGCGAAATCGCTCGCGTATCGGATCATTTCGCGCGACTCGCAGCGGTGGCGACTTCGATCGGGCTACCGGCCGCCGAGGTCGTCGCACAACAGGGGGAGGTCGAGGCGTCGCGGCTGCTGGAGGCGGTCACTCGTCGAGGTCCACTCGTTGGGTGGGTGCGGCCAGGCGGTGTCGCCTGTGCACCGGCAGAGGGATTCGGCGAACGATGGCGCGCGTCCTACGCGAAATTGAATGCGACGCTCGGCGGGTTCGAAGCGGTTGCCATCGACAACCCGAGCTGCCAGCAGCGGTTGCGCGATGTTGCGTCATTCTCGATCGAGGACTGTATCGCCTGGGGGCTGACGGGACCGGTTCTGCGCGCGTCGGGAATGCCAATGGATGTTCGCCGCGACGCGCCCTATCTCGCCTATGGCTCCGTCGACTTCGACGTGCCGATCGGAGAGAGCGGAGATGATTTCGATCGATTGCTCGTGATCGTCGAAGAGATTCGCCAGAGTCTTCGCATCGTCGACCAATGTCAGGATCTGCTCGTGACCCTGGGACCGGGTGTGGTTCGTCTGGCCGATCTCGGATGGGGTGAACTGGATGGGACCGATCATTCGGTCCGGTCTGCGATGGTTTTGGATGGGCCTACGATCCCTGCCGGCGAAGTCGCGATCTCGGTCGAATCGTCGACGGGTGAGCTTGGCTTTTTCCTCGTGTCGGATGGTGAAGGGCTGCCGCGTCGGATCCGCTGCCGATCGGCCAGTTTTCTGAATGCCCAGGCGATGCCCGAAATGCTGCGCGGCGCTCGTCTCGATGACTTGCTTCCGACGGCCGCTGTGCTGCATCTCATTTCGGGGGAATGCGACCGATGAGCGAAAACGCAGCGATCCCGGGATCGCCGGGACCACCGCCGCTGCAGCCATTCGGATTGGTTCTACATCATGACGGCGAGTTCAAGCACGAAGGTGTGCCGATTCGAAATCGCCTGCTGCGTGAGCACTTCGATCGTTCCGTCGAATACCTGCCCGAAGAAGGGAAATACATCGTTCGACTCAAGCACTTTCGCGGCCAGGTCGAGGTCCAGGAGGCGGGTTTCTTCGTTCGCTCGATCGACCTCGCGACCGGTCAGATCGCGCTCTCCGATGGCAGCCGAGAGGCACTCGAAGTCTCGACACTTTCGGGGTCAGCGATCGATGGCGCTCTGCTTTGTCGGATCAAGCGGGAACGGGTCCCGGGTGGACTGCCTGCGCGCTTTTCCCATTCGGCGCAGGCGGATTTCTTGCACGCGGTCGAACCCGAGGGTGATCACTACGCCGTAACGATCGGCGGCGGGCGGGTGGTGTGTCCGGAATTCTGATCGGGACGCGCGATTGGCCCCGGGCAATCGATTGACTCGCGATGGTCCTGCTGGTACATCCTGTGAGCCACGATCTCCCCTGGTGGAGATGGGAGTGGTTTTCGCGGAGCGGAATCCTCCGAGGCGGCGTAGCCAAGTGGTAAGGCACGGGCCTGCAAAGCCCTGATCCCCGGTTCGAATCCGGGCGCCGCCTCCACATCTAATCAGCCGCAACCTCATTTTCATGAGGGTTTTCTAGCTCTTTCGCAGGACCGCGACGTGCTTTCTCTTCCTGGGATCGGCGGAAGCCTTTGCAGTTTCGCGTTTCAGAAAATAGTCGATCTCTTCGTTCGTTCGATTCTTCACATACTCCAATATTTCATGAGAATCCGGACTGACATATCCGTTCCGGTAGCCTTTCTCGTTCAGCATGATGTCATCGCACATGATCCAACCGCCAGGGTTGCAGAGATGATAGGCATTGCAGATATCCCATGAAATCTCGGGATACAGATGTCCCCCGTCTATCCAGATCAAGTCGAATTTCCGGTCGACCATTGCCGGAAGAAAGAAACTATTCTTCTCGATGAACGCGATGCGGTCGTCCCGCAGATTGTCTTGTTGATTGGTCTTGAACTCTTTCAGGTAGTTCGGATCTTCTCTCTGGTAGCTGGTCGAAAAAATCGGATCATCATCCGGCAGGTCGAAAGTGACGATGTCGGCGTTCGGAAAGACCTTCGATAGGAGCAGAGTCGTCTCACCGTCGAAAGTACCGATTTCGAGGATGCTCTTGATCGACGAAACCTGGCTGATGCAGCAGAAGAGAATCCAGTGGATCGATCCGATTCCGTTCTTTGACCCAAACTCGGGTTTGCCGAGTTCCCGAAGGATTCCGTTGAGCTGCTTCAATGCATCGTCGAAAGAAAGACCCGCATTCTCGAACCTTCGTCGTTCGAGGTCTCGGACGCGGTCGAGGTCGTACAGTCTCTCCCAATAGAGCTTGCTCCAATACCGCCGCGCCTTCTTTCGATAGAACCCGGAATCCAGAAACTTGTTCATGCTCTTGATCTCCCGATTCGTTTCAAGGGAGTTGAATTCACCCGCCGCATGATCGTAGGCGACACTCCCATCTGTCGCATCAATTTCGTCGCGCTCAATGTGAGTGTGGTATCTCGACAGTTCCGACTAGCACAGGGTCATTTCGGCGCCCTCGTCATTCGGCGAATGGCTAAGCCTCGTCTTCGATCGGGTGGGGTGACGGCTCCGAGGCCCCCGCGTCTAGCTTGCGCCCATTCGGGTCGAAGATGGGGTAGCTCGCGAGGCCCAATCGCTGGAGGAAGAGTTGTATCGATACGCCGAGCACGCCAATTCCATATTTGAGTGAACGGCTGAAGTTGATTGAAGAGGCCTCTTCGAAATAGGCTGCGGGACAGCTGATCTCGCCGATACGAAAACCCTGGTAGAGGACCTGCGCCAACATCTGATTGTCGAAGACGAAATCGTCCGAGTTCTCGAGCAGTGGCAGCGCTTCGAGAACTTCCCGTGTGAATGCGCGATAGCCGGTGTGATATTCCGAGAGCTTCGCGCCAGCGAGCGCGTTTTGAGTCGCCGTCAGGAACCGGTTCGCCGCGTATTTGTACCGGGGCATACCACCGGCGAGGGCGCTTCCGCCGAGAATGCGAGAACCGAGAACGGCGTCGAAGGGGCCGTCGGAAAGCAGACCGATCATCGAGGGGAGAAGCTTGGGTGTGTACTGATAATCCGGGTGCAGCATGACGACGATGTCCGCGCCAAGGCGCAGCGCTTCCTGATAACACGTCTTCTGATTTCCGCCGTAGCCGCGATTTCGCTCGTGCACGAGCGTGCGGAGCCCGAGACGATTCGCTTCGGCTACCGTGTCGTCGGAGGAGGCATCGTCAGTGACGACGACCTCATCCACGAGATCCATCGGAATTTCTCGGACGGTCTTTTCGAGGGTCTTGGCCGCATTGTAGGCGGGCATGACGATCACGACGCGTTGATTGTGAAACATGGGTGTTTGCGAACTCCTGTCACGCCTCGATGGGCTCGTGCATCTCAGGCGAGGCGCTCGAGAGGACGAGAGTATAGACTCCGGTCGAGGCCCGGGTGGCGAAATGGGTAAACGCGGGCGACTTAAAATCGCCTGGCTTAGGCCGTGCAGGTTCGAATCCTGCCCCGGGCACCATCCCGACGCTTGGATCGTATCCGAGGCTAGAGCTAGATCGGCCGGTCCAACTGATCCAGTACGCGAGCTCGAATATCGTCGGTAGCCAGTAGGTCCTCTAGCGCATCGCGATCGAGCAAGGTCGTTCGTTGGTAGCCCTGGTCCGGGCGCTCGATCTCGACCCGATAGATCTCTTTCGGATCATTGAATACCTGACGGATTCGCAGGGACTGCTCATCATCCCCTTCGAGAATCTGTGTTCGCAGAGAGTTGACGATCCGGTCGCTTCGATCATCACAGAGTGTGAGTGGATCCATCGCATCTACCGTGCTGCGACGCGCGTTTCCGAGGAGTTTGAAGGTGCCGGGCGGTTTCATGGGAAGGCCAAGCATACCCGTCGTGGATTGCGCGATTCAAGCATGAATCGGCAGGTTGTGGAGGCGGCGAATTCGTCGTGCTCGACGACGTTCGGCGGCGGCTGAAC
>CBFDDD010000021.1:0-51607 GCA_965603475.1 uncultured Myxococcales bacterium | reverse complement strand
AGCCGTCGTACACAGGTCGAGAAACTGCGAAACGAGCTGAACCGGTAGATTGTCCACGCAATAGAAAGAAAGATCTTCGAGTGCCGCCATCGCGGTCGTCTTTCCGGATCCGGATAGACCGCTCACGAAAACGATCCGCTGCGCATTTCTCTCCGTCAAATGCCCTCTCCATCCAAGCCACTCGAACGTCTCAGCATGCCACCTCGAGATCTCAACCGCTCATCGAGGCGCTGCGCCGCGTTCACACCATGTTTGCGAAGCTGCCAATCGCGAATCGCCAACTCGACGAGCGTGGCGAGATTGCTTGCCGCATGCACGGGCAGCAGAACGGTCGGCAGGTCGACACCCAGAAATGTTTCGAGAGGACGCTCGAGACCGATCCGCTCGAACTCCGAGCCGTCCTCCCGATTTTCCAGTCGCACGACGAACCCGACCTCACATTCGTCCAAGGTCAACTCCGGCCCGAATAGATCGGAGACGCTCATCAGCCCGAGCCCGCGAACCTCGATGTAATGACGAATATGTTCCGGTGACCATCCGAGCAAGCGCTGGCCGCCATCGATCGTCTTGAGTCTCACGACATCGTCCGCAACGAGCCGCTGGCCACGTCGAACGAGTTCGATCACACATTCGCTCTTGCCCACTCCGCTTGGCCCAAGGATCAGCACACCCGTGCCCATCACTTCGACCAGGGAGCCGTGAAGCTGGTGTTCGGACTGGGCTTGACTGGTGTCCAACGAAGCCCCCCTCAGAACTTCGCGTCTTCCTCTTCAATCGCGCGGAAAATCTCTCCGAGATCACCGGCGCCGAGGAGCTTTTCGCGGAAGCTGGCATCGCGAAAGAATCGCGATATTCGGGCCAGCGCTTTCAAGTGCTGACCGCCCGACTGCTCCGGAACGATCAACAAGAATAGGAGCTGAGTCGGCTGACCGTCGATCGAATCGAAATCAACACCACCGGTACTTCGTGCGAATGCCGCCACCAGCCGATCCAGACCCTGGACCTTCCCATGGGGAATCGCGACGCCCTCCCCGATCCCTGTGCTCTGAAGGGCCTCACGTTCGCGCAGAACGCCGAGCAGCGCGTCGGCTTCGAGAGCCGGCTCGGCTGCTGCGAGCGAACTCGCCATCTCGGCCAGGAGGTCGTCCTTGGTGGTCGATTTCAGGTCGAGGATTGAGGCCTCGCGTACGAGAATATCGCTGATTTTCATCGGGGCTCCGCGGTGCGGGCGCACTCTATCTCAATCTCAGCAGACCTGCCTGCGCTTCGTCGAAGAGAGAATATTCATCGCTTCTCGGTACTTGGTCACGGTCCGACGGGCGATGTCGATATTGGCTGCCTTGAGCATCTCGGCAATCCGCTGATCGGACATGGGGCGGAGCGGATCCTCGCTCTCGATGATCTTCCGGATCCTCTCCTTGACGCTCTCGCTGGCCAGTGCCTCGCCATCGAATCGACTGATACTCGAATTAAAGAAGTACTTGAGTTCGAAGATACCCTGCGGCGTGTGCACATACTTGTTCGTCGTCACTCGACTGACGGTTGATTCGTGCATCTCGATATCGTCCGCGACGTCACGCAGGTTCAAGGGTTTGAGATATGCGACACCCATCTCGAAGAAATTGCGCTGATATCCGATGATGCTCTGCATCACTTTGTAGATCGTTCTTTGGCGCTGGTGAATCGACTTGATGAGCCACATCGCCGATCGAACCTTTTCGTGGACGTAGTTCTTGGTTTCCTTCTCACTGTCTTTGGAAAACCCACCCGAAAGGACTTCGCGATACATCGAGTTGATCTTGAGCTTGGGGAGCCCGTCCTCGTTCAGCATCACGTGAAAATCATCTCCCACCTTATAGACATAGATGTCCGGCGTGATGTAGACCGGATCCTCACCCCCGAAACCACGACCGGGGCGCGGCTCGAGCCCTCCGATCACCTGCGCCGCGTCAGAGATTTCCTGGAGAGTGACGCCGGTCATCCGCGTCAACCCGCGAAAATCACGCTTCTGCAAAAGATCCAAGTGCTCGTCAACGATTCTACGAACGAGTTCATCACCGATCTTCTGGGCATCGATCTGGAGGAGCAGACACTCACGCAAATCCCGTGCGGCGACGCCAATCGGATCGAGCTTTTGAATCGCCAACAACACCCGCTCGACTTCGACCTCCTCGACGTTCGCCTGTCGAGCCAGATCTTCGACCGTGGACCGTAGGAACCCCCGCTCGTCGATGTTCCCGATGATCCATCTCGCGATTTCGCAACCCGCCGGATCGAGGTCAGTCACCTGCAGCTGCCACTCGAGATGTTCGGCAAGACTCGGGCGACGAGCGTATGTAGCCTCGATCGACGGCCGATCGTCATCACCCAATCCACGGCTCTCGAGACCCGTCATCGGATTACTCTCGAGGTAGGACTCCCATTCGATATCCGCGATCTTTTCGGCGTCGCTCGGTGCGACTTCCTCGCCGGAAACCGGCGGTTCGTCCAGCGACTGGACACTTTCGGCCATCGCGTCGACGGTCGATTGGGTTTCTGAATCATTCGCAGCGTCCGAACGATCATCACCGGGCGTAGCGGATTCAGGGCTGGTTTCGTCATATTCCTCGGGCGTCGCATCTTCGCGCTCGCCCTCGGTCTCTTCCTCGCCGTCCGATTCTTCGAGAACGGGATTTTCCTGAAGCTCCTGCTCAACGAGATTGACGAGCTCGAGCTGATTCAACTGCAACAACTTGATCGCTTGCTGCAGCTGAGGCGTCATCACCAGCTGCTGCGTCAATCGAAGCTGTTGTCTCAGTTCGAGCGCCATGGCTTCCCTTCGTGAATCATCCAGAATCGCAAGACCCTGGTCCCTGCTTCCGAATCTACTTCGCGTCCTCTCGACCACATGTCTTGAGCCATAGAATGCCTCATCTGGCTCGGTGGAACGCCCATCGCCTTTTGCCGCACGCTTGCCACGAGACGCCCGGACCCCCGGGGCCTTCTGCAACCTTGCGTGTCGAAGAATGCCCCCGTTTGCAGGAGACGCCGAGAGACGTCAGGAGCATCTATGATGCGGTTTCGATTTCAAGCCAGACTGAAGTTCTTTCCCAGATAGACTTCGCGGACCTCTGGATCCTCTGTAATCTCCTCCGGCGTACCGTGCCGCAGGATCGCTCCATCCTTGATGATGTACGCACGATCACAGATAGACAAGGTCTCTCGAACATTGTGATCGGTAATGATCACGCCAATGCCGCGACTGCGGAGCTGCTCGATGATCTTCTGGATATCGATGACTGCGATTGGGTCGACTCCGGCGAATGGCTCATCGAGGAGCATGAATTTGGGATTGAGCACCAGCGCGCGGGTGATCTCGACACGCCGACGCTCGCCGCCCGAGAGGTCCGCGCCCTTGCGGCTGGCCTTTTCGGTCAGTCCAAGTTCAGCCAACAGCTCTGCAAGCCTTTCCTTGCGGCGGGCCCGGTTGGGTTCCACTGTTTCGAGAATCGCGCCGACGTTGTCAGCCACTGTGAGTTTTCGGAAGATCGAAGCTTCCTGAGGCAGATAGGTAATGCCCATTCGAGCACGGCGATACATCGGCAGCTCAGTCATATCCTGATCGCCAAGAAATACCTTTCCCTCACTCGGACGTACGCTGCCGGCCATCATGTTGAACGTCGTGGTCTTGCCGGCGCCATTCGGACCAAGCAACCCGACGACTTCCGAGCTGTGTACTTCGAGATCGACCCCGCCTACAGCGACCTTGTCACCATAACGTTTGACCAATCCCTTGGCCGAGAGGATTTCGTCGCTCACATCTGTCCCCGGTTCTCTGCGCACGCGGAGGGTTCATTCTCTGCGTCTTCTTTATCTCTCGAGTGGATCACGACCGATGCCGCGCCCTCGACGCGCGCCTGATCTCCGGCGAGGTCGAATTCGATCGATTCCCCTCTAATAATGTCGCAGCCTTGCGCGAGTTCCGCACGACCACTGCAGGTCAACCTGTTCGCCTCCCGCAGATAGACAGCCCGGTCGCACTTCGCATGCCGATCGTTCTGAACGATCTTGACCTTGCCCTGCGCAATGAGTTCGCGGGGCTCGGACTCTCCCTTCTGGTAGCTGGCTTCGAGGCGATCACTTCGTAGGGTCACATTGTCCTTTCGGACCCAGACATTTCGCTGAAAGATCAACTTGCGCCCCTGATTGCGATTGACGATTTCGGCTTCCTCGGCCTTGATCTCGATTGGAGCATCGTTTCGAAATACCGATTCCGAAAGCATCCCGTCGAGACCGCGCTCGGACGAATCCGCGTCGCCGTCGGTACGCTCAGCCGCATCTGCGTTCGTGACCGCATCGGGCACCGCTGCTCCCGCCCGAATGTCATCGGCAGACGGCTCGACATGGCCCAGTCCGAGGAGTATCGCGATCGCCAGTTTATCGACGGACTGATCGAACTCCGAATCTCGCAGCACCACGACTTCATGTCGGGAGAGCTCGGCTCCGGAGTGACCAGAGCGAATGACCGTCTCGACCACGCGTGGCCCTTCCTTTCCAGGTCCGTTCTCCGAAAAAACGCGACCCACGACGATCGCGTCGACAGCGCTGTTATAGGCCCAGCGCCTGACCTCGGAAGCCCGCGGCTCGAAAACGGATTCGGCGACGAAGTCTCCGGGGGCAATCAATCTCTCGATGTTGCTATGAGAGAGTCGTGTCGCCAGAGCATTCGCGACGGACAATGCGCTGGTCTCGCCGAGTTCCTGCGCCCCCGCGAAAGGCGCCACAGCGATTCGCAGCGTGGGTGCCGCGTACACGTCTCCGCATGGCCAGAAAACCGGAAGCAGGATTACGAGTCCAACGAGATGTACGATGATCCGGGTGCTCTTCATGCAGTTCGGCCCATTCGAGGCACGGAAGATTCTGATCATGGTTCCTGTATGACCGTCGCTCCGCCCTGCAATCGGAATCGTTGTTCGTTCACATAATATCGAAAGCCGCCGCCCCGATATCGACCGCCTTGATCCAAGATCAGAACGGGTTCGTCGGTGTAGAGGATGCCTTTTGTCTCATCATAGGCCACCCACAGCGCTTCGAACTGACGGCCGCCCTCGATCGTGCCGACGACGTGTCCCTCCGCCAGGAAATCCTTTGTCGCGACGTTGAGCTGCCCCCGATCACAACGCATCTCGAATCCAACGCGGTCACCCTCGGCTGCGACCTCGACTTCGACTTGTTCGAGATCGGCGACCTCGTGTTCCGGATAGAATCGAGCGCGCTCGGCTCGCAAGAGAATCTCGTTGGCAGACGCTTCGCTCGCAACGAAAGTCATCCCGAGAACGTGGAGGACCTGACCAAGATCGCCTTCTAGCCAATCCAGCTTCGGCGGCTCCGCGCCAGCTGGCCCGGTCATCGCCGATGCGAGAAGGACTGTCGCAAAGAGGATGGTTGCCGTCCTCATGGATGTCGCTCAGTCCTCGTGATAGAACGCCTCAGAATCATGCTGATGGCTGCTGCTCTTGCCTTCGTGACCAAAGATTGTCTTCATCGGTTCGTTGCTCACGAGCCAATGCGCCGGTCGAAGGAGGACATAGTCGATCAAGACGCCGACGGGATGCAAGAGGTAGGCGACCATGCGAACCGGGTGGCCCGCGTTCGAAGCATCATACTCGTCGGCGGTCACGGGACTGGCGAGCGCCAGCACCAATCCCAGCGAAAGTGCGGAAATCCAACGCCGGCACACGCGATTGGTGCCCCGCTGCAGGCTTCTCGGATGGCTTGTTCGCATGCTCATTCTCCTGCAATCCCCGGATATTCTCGAAGACTCGGGTCTTCGTAGTGGCCTCGCCACGGCGATCCTTGTCGCGAAATTGCATGACTCGCTCGAGCCACCAGGCCTCGCGTGATTGATCACGGTCGAGCTTACCGACTTGCAGCGATTCCCGCCCGGGGGGCCAAGGCGGTCGACCGCTTCGGATCTCATCGGCCCAACGGCGACCGAACACTAACCTGATTGAGATGATCAATATTGATCTTTTATCTTTCTCGAAAGCTTTTAATTGGGATCTCTTTGTCCAATCAGGAAACCTCTTTTACTCCAAAGGTGAATTAGGGACATTTTTTTCGAATGTTTTAGAACTTTGCATGCCTGACAAGTGGGCTTTGTTCCGATTTATGGCATATTCTCCCGAATCACGAGATTCCCCAGTCTTCAAGAAAAGGTCGACGCCCGGAATCTCACGATCTCGTCAAACGTCCATCCCCTTCGAAGTGAGATGTCATGGAATCCATGTTGCCAACAGGTGCCCAGAAATTGATCCAATGCCTGGAGCGCGAGGGTGTCGAGTACATCTTCGGGTACTCCGGCGGAGCGGCGATGCCCATCTTCGATGCGCTGGTCGACTCGGATATCAAATTGATCCTGGTCAGACACGAACAGGGCGCGACGCACATGGCCGATGGTTACGCACGAGCGACCGGCAAACCGGGCGTCGTTCTCGTGACTTCGGGACCCGGCGCGACGAACACCGTGACGGGACTCCTGACTTCCCATATGGATTCAATTCCCGTCGTCGTGCTGACAGGCCAGACGATCACCTCGATGCTAGGCAAGGATGGATTCCAGGAAGCGGATGTCACGGGCATCACCTATCCGGTCGTGAAACACAGCTACCTTCTCAAAGATGCAGCGGACATTCCACGCACGACCCGCGAGGCGTTCCACATCGCGACGACTGGACGCCCGGGTCCTGTTCTCATCGATCTGCCCAAGGATGTGACGCAAGGGCCGTGCGATGCCGCATTCATCGATGAGATCGACCTCCCCGGGTACACGGTTCCGACACATGGTGATCCCGGCGCGATCAGGGAGGCCGCAGAGATTCTGTCAGCCGCGCGACGCCCGCTTCTCTATGTTGGCCACGGCGCGGTCATCTCGAACGCTGGCAAGGCTGTGGTTCGACTGGCCGAGAAGCTGCGTGCACCGATGGTCAACACCCTGCTCGGCAAGGGCGCGACCGATGAAACCCATCCTCTGCATCTTGGCATGCTCGGAATGCACGGGACCGCCTATGCCAACAAAGCAGTCGACGCCTGCGACTGCATCATGGCGATCGGAGCTCGCTGGGACGACCGGATCACGGGCAAACTCGATGAGTTCTGTCTCGGCGCGTCCAAGATCCACATCGACATCGACCCCGCCGAATTCGGCAAGATGGTCGTACCGGACGTGGCCATCGCTGGCGATGCCCGACTCGTACTCGACGAGCTGATTCCGCAGGTCGAGGCGGGTGCCGACGACGATTGGCTGAAGCAGTGCAAGACCTGGCGCGAGCGCTACCCGCTGAAATACGCCAAGCAGGGGGGCCTTCGCACACAACACGTCCTGGATCGGCTCAATGCCGTCACCGAGGGCAACGCTGTCATCGCGACAGACGTCGGGCAACATCAGATGTGGGCGGCGCAGTTCTGTCTGTCGACGACGAATCGTCACTGGATTTCGTCTGGCGGTGCGGGAACGATGGGTTTCGGCTTCCCCGCGTCGCTCGGCGCCCAGTTCGGATGTCCCGACAAGAAGGTCTGGGCCGTCGTCGGCGATGGCGGCTTCCAGATGACCCAGGCAGAGCTTGCCACGGCTGCGATTCACAAATTGCCGACGAAATGCCTGATCATCAACAACAATTTCCTGGGCATGGTGCGCCAATGGCAAGAACTCTTTTTCGACAACCGGCTTTCGGGTGTCGATCTCGTCGGCAATCCGGACTTCGTGAAACTGGCTCAGGCCTATGGCGTGAAGGCGTGGCGTATTCGACGCCCTGCCGACGTCGACCGGGTGCTCGCGGAAGCACACGCGTACGATGAGGGCCCATGCGTCGTAGTCGCCGAGGTCGTGAAGGAGGACAACGTCTACCCCATGATTCCATCCGGTGCCCCGATCAGCGGCATGATCATCGAGAAACCGAAGGGCCCACTCGCGAAGCCTACTGGCAGTACGTGATCCATCCCCATCGCATGAGGACGACACAAGAGGACGACAGAAAATGAGTAGCGTGAAACCCTTCGAATCCGGATCGTCGTTACAGACGCCTTCGATCGGCAGCAATCTGCTTCCGGTCGACAAAGCCAGGGACCTCCACACGATCGCCTTGCTCGTGCGCAATGCGCCGGGCGTTCTCGTTCGGGTTGCTACGGTGTTTTCGCGTCGTGGCTACAACATCGAGAGTCTCGTCGTCAGCCCGGGCGCGCGGGCGGGCTTCTCACGAATGACGGTGACGTGTTCGGGCGACCCTTCGATCCTCGAACAAATGATCAAACAGCTCATCAAGCTGATAGATGTGGTGCACGCTCTCGACCACACGACCTCGGATCGATTCGAAACCGAGATCGCCCTGATCAAGATTCGCTGCAGCGGAGATTCTCGACGCGAAGTCCTCGAGATCGCCGAGCACTTCAATGCGAAGGTCGTCGACTACGCTGCTGAAAGTGTCATTCTTCGAGTGTACGGCGGAAGCGAAAAGCTCGACGCGATGATCACGCTCTTTCCCGATGGGAATATCGTCGAGCTCGTTCGCTCGGGGAAGATCGTCATGGCACGAGCCCTCGAAGTCACCTGAACCGGGGTCTCGAATCACGCGCAGCCCGCATCGAGGAGGTCGATGCGACACAGCGACAGTCATTGCGCGACGACGTCAAGCCCCGTCGCGTGATCGGCCCTCTTCTCGTCCAAAATCCGGCGGAAGATTGAGGATTTCGGAGGGAAAAGATTCGACGAGGAACTCGACGATATCCCTGACCGTAATGATGAAGGCTGGCCACCGCCGCCCGTCGGTCACGGGAAGGTGTCGAAAGCCACCCACCGACATCATGTTGAGTGCCCAGGCCAACTTCGCGTCGATCGGGAGCGATTCTGGCTCGGATGTCATGACTTCCCCAAGCGGAACCGTCGCCGGGTTGCGACCACTATCAATGATCTTGAGAAGGATATCCCGCTCCGTAAAAATTCCGATCAATGGGGACCGAACTGTACCGTCCTGGGTAACCAGGACGCAGCCGCGATGCTGCCTCTTCATCGCCTGCATAGCGTCCTTCACCGTCGCAGAATCGCTCAGCGTGAGCGGCGGATGACTCGGCAAGAGAGTCAACGGCTCCTGAAGCAACTTTGCATCGAAGCTCCGTCTACGATCGGATGCTTCGTCGAAGTAGGCTTCGTCACGATCCAGGTCGTCAGGGATGTCCGGTTCGGTTTCCATACTGGGGGTCTCCGCTGCGCGGCGGCGCGCTAGGCCTCATCTTGCCCCACTCCCACCAGAGCGCCAGTTCTGTGTGCGCCTGGATCGTGATCGGGGACTGACTGGACAGACCGCTGCCCCCCGCGGGCAGGATCAGCGCACGGCTGTACCGATGCTGATTTGAATCTAGTGGGTCTCTTTCCCGCCGTTGCCGAGATGCGACAGCACGAAGTTCCTCCAGAGTCGACGTCGAAGTCGTTCACTGAAGATCGGGTCGGGCGCTGGCAACCCGATCTCGTCGAACCCCTCGTTTCCCGTCAGGAATTCCCTGAATTCTTCAACCAGCGTCGCGTCATCGGTCGCGGGCGGCTTCGGATCTCGCAAGACATGGCAGACCGAAGCGAGTTCGTTCGAGTTCCGCGAAATCGAGCGACCCGCAACCTTCGAGCGAGCCGGGTGGACCCTCGGCCGCTTCATGATTGTTCTCCGACCATCACGGCGCTCGCGCCACTCGCTTGTGCCGCTTCGAAGAAGATGCGCTTCACCCGATAGAGACTCGACCTGACCGCATCACTCGAACGTCTGGTTCGCTTCGAAATCTCGGGGATCGAGAGGTTCTCGAAATGGCGCATCTCGAATATCTCGGTCTGCCAGTCGGCAAGAGCCTCGAGACGATGCGCCAATTGATCCTGGAATCGATGGAGATCCAATTGCTCACTGGGCGTACCGACACCGAGCGAAGACCTCGGCGACAAATCCTCTTCGTCTGCCAGATCGATTCGTTCGCTCTGGCTCTTTGCCCGTCGAATACTGTTGTTGGCCGTGTTCTTTGCGATGCCATAGATCCATGACAGCAGAGAAGATTGTCCCCGGTATCGCTCAAAGGATCGAAAAACCGCCAGAAAGGTTTCTTGAACCACTTCCTCGGTCTCAGCATGATTTCGCATACGAGTGTAGACAAAGCTGTAGATACGCTGGAAATAGCGATTGTAGAGCTCGGCGAAATGAGCCTCGCTCTGGGAACGGAGCCCATTGAGCAATTCCTCATCGCTCATCGCGCCCATTTCGCTCATCGAAAGCGACGCATCATCGCGGGAACTGTCTTCGACCTCTTCTGGCAGTGGATCGTCAGAGAGTTCGCAAGGGTCTGCAACAGCGATCAGGTCGACGACGGAATCGTCGACTCCATTTACTGCTTCATCTACTGCGACTTCTTCGAACGCTTCGTAGGCCTGGGAATCAAATTCAGGGTGAGATTCAGCATCAGCATCGACGTCTGCGAAAGCGGACGCCGCAACAGCGGTCGTACGGGACAAAACGGTCTACTCCTAGCTCGCACGCGCGTGCTTGCGCGTGCAACCGTCTCCCGAATCCCAGAGTTGACAGGGCCCCCCCATGTCATAGAGGTAAGTGACCGTCTCGTCGAAGACGTGGCACACCGTCGCCGGAATAGATCAGAATTCTGCACACAGGTCACCCTATGGGGGTCCGATTGCTATTGAGTTGCCCCCTCGTGGACGACTCGAATATTGGAATCGGCACATGGCACCGAGCGTGCGATCTCGCACCTGCACAGGACAAGCACGCCTGATCTGGAAGACGCGCTATGCTGCGCCCACCGCACCCCACCGAGAGCACCATGTCGACTGAACGAGCCCTGCCGCCGCTGGCTACGGGCCACGCCACCTGCTTGCTGAGACTTCGACGAAGAATCCAACAGCACCCCAGCCATCGTCGCTGGGTACTCTGGACCTGTCTCGCCGGTGGATTCGCCACAACGTTCACGATCACCATTCTCGGTGTATCGCTCAAATCAATCGCGCTCGACCTCGAGAGCCAGGTCTCGACGATCGCATGGGTCATGACTGCGCCCATGCTGGCGCAGGCGGTTTCGGCACCGCTGCTCGGCAAGCTCGGAGACCTGCACGGCCACCGTCGCGTGTATCTGATCGGCTTCGTCGTCGCGACCTTCGTTTCCATCGCGACGGCCTACGCCTGGGATGCTTCGAGCCTGATCGGGATGCGCGCGATCGGTCAGCTGGCGGGCACCGCGACCATGCCTGCGTCGATGGCGATGTTATTTCGCGCCTACGAGGGCCGAGAGCGCGTGAAGGCGATGGGCTGGATGAGCGTCGTCTTCGCAGGTGCACCAGTCCTCGGACTCGCCATCGGGGGCGTACTCGTCGAAAACATCGGCTGGCGACCGATCTTCCTGATTCAGGGCGGGCTCTCCGCTTTCGCCTGCGCAGTCGCTTTCTTCGTGCTCGTCGAGACGCCGCGGCGAAGCAACGTGCGCCTCGACGTACCTGGCGCCATCGTCCTCGCGCTAGCAGCCTTCTCACTCACCTTCGCAATCAATCGCCTCCCGAGCTGGGGCCTCGATGATCCGATGGTCCTGCTCTCCTTCGCCTTGACTCCGGCGCTGCTCGCTCTCTTCGCGCGGATCGAACGCCGCTCGGCATACCCCCTGATCCCGCTGGAATTCTTGACGCGGCGTAATTTCGCATACCCCTTGCTGATCGGATTCACGTTGCAGTTCGCATACATGGGAGGCTTCATCATCAGCCCACTCATCATGATGGGCGTATTTGGATTGGGACAGGCGGCAACGTCGATGTGGACGATCGCCCGACCGATCTCGTTTTCAGCGAGTTCGCCGCTGGGCGGCCATCTCGGCTCGATCTACGGGGAACGCCCGATGGTGATCAGCGGAAGCATCCTCATCTTCATGGCCATGGCCGCCTTCGCCGCCGGTGCGGCCGAGGAATCGATCGCACTCATCGTGGCCGGGTTGGTCTTCGCGGGGCTGGGCATGGGTCTCGCGCAGCCCTCGCTCAGCACGCTGGTCGCCTCCGCAGTACCGGAACACGATCACGGAATCGCGGTTTCGACGATGTCGACCACATCGGGAATTGGCGCAGTGGCGGGGATCTCCATCCTGACCGCGCTCTGTGCCGACGCGGAAACCGGAACTGCATTCCGAGATGGCTACGCTCTGGGCGCCGTCTTCGCTGCGATTGGTGTCGTCGCGAGTTTTGGTCTCCGCGCCGTCGATCACGAAACGCCGATGGACGCCTCCAGCGAATCACTCGGAGAAGAGAGCCTGGCGTCCGTCGCCTAGTCGTCGCGCGTAACGATCGTGGACTGCCCACCCCGCGTCGCACAATCATTCGCCCGCATGAAGTGAGTCCGGCCGCCCACTCGACAAGTCACGAGCGTGTCACCGTCTCCAGATCGAGAATCGGAATTCGGCGTCGGATCGCGCATGCCCCCGCTGAGGATGGATCCGACCGAATCGGCTACGGTAGATTCGGCATCGGGGGGATTCGACCTCTCCGCCATCGCCTCAGATGCGAGCTGAGAGTCGAGGCGCTCCAATTTCTTGATGCCGGACTCGACCCCTTCAGGTGTCGTCGTCACCAGACGAATTCCGATCAACGCGACCAGCAATGACAAGCCAATTCCCAGTTTCGCTGCGGCCTTCAAACAGGCGCTCTTCAGTTCGGGTCTCATGGGAACAGAATCGGCTCGATCTGCAAATGGCTTGAGCCGATGTCCACGCCAGCGTCATATCTTCCAGACGAGGTCTCTCGCGGCGCCTTGCAACCGCTCTAGCTCGTCTGACGCAAATCGCGCGGGAGGCCGTAAGCGCGCTCACCAATGATGTTCAGCTGGATATTGGTCGCTCCGCCGGCGATCGCGGGACCCATCGAGAAGATGTACTGCATGACCCAACCCGTCGGAGTCGTGGTACGACGCCATGTACCCACCTCCTCTTCGAGTGGCACGAGCAATCCATCGCCTCCCAGCAAATCATAGGCACACTTCATGATTCGCTGTGTTGTGTCGGTCGATACGATCTTGTTCATCATCATGGGTCTCATCGCTCTATGCATCTCACCTCGAACTGACGCCGTAAACTGCAGCAGATTCGATGTTTCGCTCGCTCGAACATATCCCTCGATTTCAGCGAGCCGCTGTCGAATACCGGAGTCCTCGATCGCGGGGCGTCCGTTTCTCTGACGACTTCGAGCAAGCTCGACGAGATCGTTGAATGCCTCGCGCATCATGAAGGGATTACCGATTAGATTTCGTTCGTGGACCAATGTCGCTCGAGAAACCTGCCAGCCCTGCCCGCGCACCCCAACGATATTCTCTGCCGGGATCCGAACATCCGTCAGAAAGACTTCGTTGAATTCGTAACCGCCGCTCATCTCGCGAAGCGGACGCACTTCGATCCCCGGCGAATCCATCGGAACGAGCAGGTAGGAGATACCCGCATGCTTCTTGGCATCGGGTTCGGTCCGAAAGAGCCCGAACATGAAATCAGCACGCTGCGCGCCACTGGTCCAGATCTTTTGACCATTCAGAACCCACTCGTCTCCATCGAGGCGTCCCTGGCATTGCAGGGAGGCGAGGTCACTGCCCGAGCCCGGCTCGCTATAGCCCTGACACCAATGTTCGTCGCCCGTCAGGGCGGACCGAACGTATCGTTCGCGCTGCGCATCCGTTCCAAATTCGAGCAAGGTCGGTGCCAGAAGAGCCGCACCCTGACTGGTCAGTTCGCGTGGCGCATCCGCTCGGTAGAACTCTTCGCGTATGATTTGATCCTTGATCGCGTCATGCGGCTGTTCGGAGCCACCGTATTTCACCGGCACGCTGCGATAGACCAGACCCGCCTCGATGCCACGTTTACGAAAGATGGCCTCCCTCTCCTCGAGCGGCCGATCCGCATCGGCACCCTTCAGTGGCCACCCCTCGAGAAATGTCCGTACGGATTCGCGGAAGGTTTCGTGCTCTAGTGCGTATTCGAGATCCATTGCCTACCAGCCCGCCAGTTCGGCGCAGCGCTCACGATGTTGTTCGGGCGTACCCAGATAGGATCGATCGAACATGATTCGTTTGAACCACATCTGTACTTCGCATTCCCATGTAAAACCATAACCGCCGTGCAGCTCTACCGATTCGCGCGCTGCATTCATGGCACGCTCTGTGATATGCGCCTTCGCAATCGACGAGGCATGCGATGCCTCCTGCGGAAGATGGTCGAGAGCGTAGGCCGCATACCACCACAGCCCGCGTGTCGTTTCGAGATCGGTCCCGATTCGAGCGATCGTGTGTTTGATTGCCTGAAACTGTCCAATTGGCTGACCAAACTGTTCGCGTGACTGCGAGTAGGCCACATCGAGTTCGATCAATTTGCACGCCGCCCCAAAGGCGTCCGCGGCGAGGAGTACGGAGGCCGCATCCGTCAGCTGCTCTACCGAACCCGCCCCGCCGTGCAGAATTTCGGCATGAGCCGCGCTAAAAGTAACTGTTGCAAAGGGCCGCGTTCGATCGACTCCATCCACTTCCTCGATCTCGACTCCTCCGGCCTGGGTGTCGACCCATGCCAGGCCGCCACCTTGTAGCCCGACCAGCATTCGGTCGGCGAGATTCGCATGCATGACGATCGTCTTGACGCCCGAAATCCGACCGCCGTCCGCCTTGACCGTCCAATCTCGAGGCGCCCAACCCAGATCGCTCTCCTGCAGCGCGACGGTCGCGATCTCGTCGCCCCCGGCGAGCGCGGGCAGTATCGTCGACCTCTGGTGATCGCTGCCCATGAGATTCACACCGAGAACGGCGAGCGAATGGCCCAGGAACGGGACTGGGAGTGCGGTCTCACCGAGGATCTCGGCGACCAACGCCAGGTCGAGCAGCTCCATCCCCGCGCCGCCGTGCTCTTCCGGAATGATCAATCCAGCGATGCCCATTTCAGCGAGCGCCGACCAGAGCGTTGGATCGTGACCCGATCCTTCGTCGAAGAGTTCGCGCAGGCGCGTCGTTGGACACTCATTCTCCGCAAATCCACGAATCGTTTCCTGGAGCAGAACCTGCTCTTCGCTCAATCCGAAATCCATCACCACTCCCAGAAGGTTCAACAGCAGTCAAGACGCGCGCACGTCCTCAGGCCGCTCGCAGCTTAGCCTTTCCAGCGCGGCCGCCTGCTCTCCCGAAAGCCCGTATCCAATCCTGCAACGCCGTTCTGCTATTAGGAAGCAGGATTCGAACTGCGGCCGGACTGGGCACGGAGAGTCCGGAGCTTCGAGCGGTCGGGCATTGCCTGCCTGCCGTACCGCCGATAAAAATTTACCGACCTTCCTCATTGGAATTGAAAAACGTTTTCATAATCTATGATTGATAAGCACCGCCTACTTCGCGACCTGCAGGACCGAATCGCCTCGGACCTCGATGCGTTGATCCGTCGGCAACAGGACACCCAAAGAGGCGCAACTCATGAAGAGAGCCGTGCGGAGCACGCCAAGGACACCCGGGCGACGGAGCAGAGCTACCTCGCGCGGGGGCAGGCGATGCGGGCCGAGGAGCGCCAAATCGTGAGCAACCTCGAAAAGATCGAGTTGATGAGCTTCGACGCGCAGGACCCGATCGGACTCACGGCGCTGGTCGTCCTCGGAGACGACGACACCCAAGGACAGACCTGGTGGCTCCTCCCCGGCCCCGGCGGAATCGAGTTATCCCAGGCGGGCACCCGAATTCGCACCCTCACCCCGGCAGCTCCGCTCGGAAGGGCCCTGATCGGACTCCATGTAGGCGACGAAGGATCCTTCTCGACCCCCGCCGGCGTGCGCCAGTTCGAAGTCCTCGAAATCGCCTAACGATGCGCGACGATCTGCCGAGCGTCCATCACGAGCTACGCTGCATCACCCGGATCGAGACCCGCGATTCATTCGATAAACCACGTAGCATGGAGTCAAGATGAGTTCAGCCAAGACCCGATTCGATTTTTCCGGCCAGACTGTAGTCGTGACGGGCGGCTCGCGCGGAATCGGCCGGCAGATCTGCGAGTCCTTTGCGGCGGCGGACGCGAAGGTCCACACATGTAGTCGTCGAGAAGTCGAAGCCGCATTCGAACACCCCTCGATCGAGAGCGAAATCCTCGACGTACGCGATCCGGACGCAACGCAGGCCTGGCTCGAACGCTGCGCATCGAAGAGCGGCGGTATCGATGTACTCGTCAACAACGCGGGCGGCGCACCTTCCGTTCCCAGCGCCGACATAACTCCGAAGCTGACCAACAAGATCCTCGAACTCAACCTGAACGCTCCGCTCGTCCTATGCCAACAGGTCTATCGACACATGATGGCTCTCGACACCGGCGGGGTGATCGTCAACATCGTCAGCATCAGCTCATATCGCCCTACCCCAGGTTCTGTCGCCTACGGTGCCGCCAAGGGCGGGCTCATGAACGCAACCGCCTCGCTCGCGGTCGAATGGGGACCGAAGATTCGAGTCAACTGCATCGTCTCGGGACTCGTCCTGACCGAATTGACCGAAGGCCACTACGGCGACGAAGAGCAGAAACAGAAAATTACGGACTCGATTCCAGCGAAGCGTTTCGCCCGCACCGACGAAATCGCACACGCGTGCCTGTTTCTCGCGGCGAAAGACTCGAGCTATGTCTCGGGTGCGGCGCTCGAAGTCACCGGCGGTGGTGAATGGCCCCCGACGATTCCAAGGCCCGGCAGCTGAATCCACGTCATGGACAGATCTAGATATGAAGTACTTCTGGAAGCCAGCGGTCTCGCGATTCCGCTGCAGTCGGGAGTCACCGCGTAGAGACCGGACCAGCCACACAGATGTCCGCAACGCTCGAAGCTCGACGAACGATGTGTGAGCCGCGGCCAGATGAACTCGAAGATCGGCGACCATGCGCCAAGACAGTTGAGCACGACGTCGCAGGAAACTCGTGTCTCTCGAAATCTCTGGTCGCTTGAAACTCGATGGGTCGTCAAGATCTCACGCAAGCGGCCCGACTCGTCCATCGGATCACCGTTGACGACTTCGATCACGTCGACCGCTCGGACTCGGCCTAGCCCCGTCAGGCCTGGAGTTCGCTCTGTCACGACACCAGCGATGTAATGTCGATTCGAGAAATGCACGCCCAAAGCCTCGGCTTCTCTTCGAAAATGCATTCGAACTGTATTTGGATTGACTAAGCCATCACCAGGCGACCAGGCCGCTCGCGCCTCCCCCGGCGTTCAGCTCGGATGATGCGTAGATGCCGCCCAAATCAAGATCGACGACCTGAATATCACAAACGCCACGCTTCGCGACGCAATACGCCTTGGCTGAACCGATGACGCCGCCACCCGCAATCAGAACATTGACGCGTTCCACGAGCGGCCTTCTCCCCGATCGTCTCAGCCGCCCCCGATGTCGACGTCGTAGGCTTCATAGACGAGGTCAGCACCTCGGTACCGATGGCGCTCGAACCGACCTAGCAATAGATTGACTTGGCGACGTAGAGAGAGCGGTGAATCAGAACTCTCGACCCGGTCGAGCAGACGAGCACATTCTCCGACGAGAATGACGTGCTCGGATCGAAGACCCTCTGTTTCTCGCCACAGCCGCGGCGCTTGTTCCACGATCTCGGCAAGCAACCCGTCCGGCGCCTCGGTATCGGTCACGTGGTCGTCCGCCGCCCGAGCAAGTTGCAGCAATTCTCGCTGCAGTCGCTGGCGCCAACGCGTTTCGCTCGCGATCGGCGTGCTGACCGCTCGTCGGACCGAAATCAGAGAATCGTAGAGGCGCTCCTTCAACTCGAGCGCCGACTCGAGACTCGTCCTTTCGCTCGCGATCTCAGCAACCGAGGCGGTTGAAAGCAGACCAAGGAATTCTCCACCAGCCATGCGAACGAGTGTCTCGTGATCACCCCCTTCGAAAAAGACCTCTTCGCATTCCTCGAAATATGCATCGACGACCGTGGGGAGCCCGTATGCAGGACCGAGTGGAGGGACCGCACCCAGCGCGCAATCCGGAAAGAGCCGAACCATCTCGTACTCACGGGAGAGTTGCAGCGGCCGTCGGAGTTTGTTCCGAACCCGACCGATCTCGAGCCTGCGTGACGCGGGCAACACGGCCAACACGTATCCCCGATCGTCATCGAGAACGAGCGATTTCGCGAGAGACTCCTCGTTGATGCAGGCACTGCGAGCTGTATCGAGGCTCGTCGTGGATGCAGAATGACGCTCGACGGTGTATCGAGCTCCACGTTCAGAGAGGTAGCTCTCGAGTGTGTGGGCGAGTGACATGGTCTCTTCCTCCTGACTGACGTCGCCTTGCCGACACTCGCATGCCAGCTTCAGCAACGAAGCTTCAGCGTTCCGGTGCGGTCGTCAACGCGCGACTGAAGCGCCCGTGCAACGAATCAGAGAGCAGATCGAGGAAGGCATCTCCGCTCATGTGAACCAGATCGTCGTGATCGCCCGCCTCGAAATAGACATCTGTCAGCCCGGTCAGCGAATCGTCGTAGACCGTCGGAACTCGATATGGAGATCCCAGCGCGGGCATCGCCCCATTCTCGCAATCGTGAAAGAGGTCATCCACTTCGGCTTCGGTAGCGAGCTCGAGCTGACGGTGGAGTTGGGCACCGAGGCGGTCGACATCGACCCTGCGCGCCGCCGGTACGATCGCCATGACGTATCCATACTCGTCTTCAAAGAGAACCGGCTTGGCGAGACAGTGCAGGGGTATCCGCGAACGCCGCGCTGTTTGTGCACTATATGCTGAGCGCGGATGCGGAAGGACTTCGTAGTCGACTCCCGTTGCTTCGAGATACCATTCGAGCTTCTTCGCAATCGCCATTTCCTGGCCTCCCGACTAGCTCTCGACCGACGCTCGTCGCGCCGGGCGAAACCATGCGTTCGACCGAGGCGGCGGTGCCTCGATCCAACCCTCCGTCGGAACACCTTTGGACTGGGCCGCTCGCGAAGCAACCTCTTTATCTCGTGCGCCTCATCCTACACCGACCTCTCTGCGTAGAGATTGGGCGGAGGAGCAAGAGCAGGTTCTCTCGAGTCCGATCATGCGCGGACGGTATTTGGGGGTTGCGGAATCGCAACGTGTACGCGCGTGAATCGGTGGCCTCTCGCTTCTCGCTTTTCAGCCAGCGAAGCCAAGGCCTCGAGCATCGCAGCCCAATCCATCTGTTCCCGGGGTCGGAAAGATTCCCGCGCTCGTCCCGGAAAGCGGGATCGACCCACTCTCATCAACCATCCACGACCGTCGGCGACTTTCAACAATTCAGTTCAGTCGCCGAGTACGTCAGGCCTGCACGGTGGTTGCGTCGGTCGACTCGCTCGAGCCTCGTCTCGAAAGAACGATTGACGAAGTCTCATCACGAGTATCGATGAGAGCGAAACCTCGGTCCTCCATGACCGTACAGCGACATACGCCTTCAATTTATAGCGACAGCGATCGTTGTCAATCGAAATCTGTCGAAGTGTCAAATTCTCTTTGCGCGGAGAGTGTCAAGGGAACCGCGGCGACCGCAGCGCCCTAGAACATGGTCACCACTGCGAGGTCCGTGGTGCTTCGAAACACATGCACCTTCAACTCTCAACTGGGCGACACGTTGCTCTCGATCGCTTCTTCCCATTCGGCGGGTCGAAAAAACATCGGCCCCATTCCGCCCTGATACGCGATGCGACCGCCCTGTGCGATCAGATAGAGCCTCTCAGGCATCGCTGCATACGCAGCGGCGACTGCATCATCCATCTCATCAACGAGCGCGGGAATCTCGAGCGCCATCTTGAGCATGCAGGCCTGGCCGACTTCGACTCTTTCGTCGAAGGACTGATGCTGACGTACGAGCACTCCATCCTCGATGTTCTCGTTGACTTGCCAACCGTCCGTCGAGTGAATTTCCTTGATGTAGACAGTGAAGAAGTCGACCTGATCTCGATAGGCGCGATAGATGCGATTGAGGGTCCCAGCCTGGGACCGAAAGGGAGGTCAGGTGTAGCTCCCGAAGACCAGTGCCACCGGTCGATTTGCAAACCGATCCGAAAGTCGAATCGTTTCGCCCTCGCCTCTACCCTGGCCAGGCAAGAAGGGAAGCTCGAAATCGAGAGCGGGCTGGCCGGCCCCGGCTTGCGAATCCGCACCCATCGCCTGGATTTCCGCCACGGTCTCCGCTGCACCGGGCGCGCTCATCGCCGCTTTCAGGCGATCGATATCCAGACCATCCATCTTCTCGGCCTCACCGCTATCGACGAGATTCTCGAGCATCTCGTCAATGACACCGGGCGATCTTGAATCCGAATGTCCGTCTGACATCACTCTCGCTCCTCCGGGATGGTCCCTGCGGGCTGTATCGCCCGACTCAATCGAAGCTAGCATCCTCTATCTTCGCAAGCGATCGAGCTGGGCGTGCTGGAACCGCCGAGGATTGAATGAAGCTTTTTGCCATCAGCGATCTTCACGTCGGCTACAAAGAAAATCTGATCGCCCTTTCCGAGCTTCCAGACCACCCCGAAGACTGGTTGATCCTCTGTGGCGATATTGGGGACACGCCGGAGCAACTCGAGGTCGCACTTCGGATTCTCAACCTGAAATTTTCCAAACTAATCTGGGTCCCTGGAAATCACGAGCTCTGGACGGTCCCGCGCAAAACGGGACTCCGTGGCGTCGAGCGTTATGAACAGCTCGTCGATCTGTGCCGCCGCCATGACGTCCTGACGCCCGAAGATCCCTACCCGATCTGGCAGGGCGAGGGGGGACCGCACGTACTTGCGCCGCTCTTCCTACTCTACGACTACAGTTTTCGTCCGAATGAGATTGCGATCGACAAGGCTGTCGCCTGGGCCATGGAATCGGAAACCGTTTGCGCTGACGAGATTCTCCTTCACCCCGATCCCTATGCCGGCGTCGGCGACTGGTGCTCGGCCCGCTGTCGACATAGCGAGCAGCGTCTCGAAAAGGTGCTCGCTGACGTGCCGCATCCAACCGTTCTGATTGCTCACTTCCCTCTCAAGCAGGAACTCGCTGTCCTGCCGCGTATACCGCGCTTCATGGTCTGGTGTGGCACCCGCAATACCGAAGACTGGCATCAACGATTCCGCGCCAACATCGTCGTTTCTGGGCATCTCCACATTCCCTGTACGCGAACGGTCGACGGTGTTCGATTCGAAGAAGTCTCCCTGGGCTACCCAGAGCAGTGGAAGATGCGAGAAGAGCATCGCGGCTGGAAACTCGCCGACCATCTTCGACAGATCCTTCCGATTCCCTCCCAGGACGCGGGGGATCCGCTGCAGAATTGGCGTCACAGGTCGACCTAGCCTGAATTCATGACGGATCCGGGACTAGAGGTCCCAGACCGAACGCATTGCGCCTTCTCCGCCTAGCAGCTCTCGAGGATCACGCTTTTCTATGTGGCCTATCAGGTTTCGATAGACGCCATAACCCATCAATCGTTGAAGGCGTTTGGGAAACTTCGCGGCGACGTCGCGCGGGACGCCGAGTTGCTGATTCTCTTGTTGACGAATGAAACCAGCGCAGTAATTCATCGCGATCCCAACGCGACGCTCGTCGGTCTGGTTGGCGCCACCTCCATGCCACAGGCTCCCGTTCCAGACCAGGATGCTGCCGCGTTTCATCTCAGCGGGAATCGACTCGATATCCTGCCTCCCATACTCTGGCGAGCGCGGTGCCTTGTGACTCCGAGGCACGATCCGTGTGGCGCCGTTCGCTTCTGTAAAATCAGTCATCGCCCACATGCTGTTGCAGACGATCGCTGCATGGGGTCGCTTCAATCCGATGAGCTGATCGTCTGCGTGAATCGATTGGGCGCTCTCGCCCGAATCAATGCTGATCGAAGAAACGCTGGAGATCAGGCATCCGTCATCGAGAACACCTTCGACCACAGGCAGGAGCGCCGGGTGAATCGGGATTTTCGAGAACGGGGCGCCATTGGCGAGCAGATTGTAGATGCGGACGGTCTTCTGTCCCTCGAAATCGTTCGAGGCCGGAACAATCTTGCGATCGCGCTCGATGCGAAGAAGTTCCTCGCCGAGCGCATCGAGCAGGTCCTCGCTAATGACATTTTCGAGGAGCGTGTAGCCCCGATCCTCGATTTCATGGAGCGCCTTGGCGAGCGCCCCCTCGCTGAGAGCAGTGTCTTGCATGAATCGGAGCGTATCACCCCGGCGACGGCGCGCATCATCGCGATACGCGAACGCAATGCCTACATCCGCGGCAGGCTACTTCGGCTTCTCACGATCGAGAGCAGCCGAAGAGCACGAAGAATGTCCGCCTGAAGGAGCCAGATAAATCGCTTGCTACTCGACCGCGACCTCCTGCATCGCCATGAGATCGGCCAGGGCGGCCCCATCCCCGCCCCCTTCTCGGCGTAGACCAGCCATGACGCCATCACGATCATCCCGGGGCCGATTCTGGCTCAGCTTCCACTTCCCCTGCATGCGGTCGATCTGCAACTCCACACCGACAACGCCCCCCACGAGCCGCTGCACGAATTCGGCCGGCGCATCGCTCATTCGCCAGGGCGTCGGTCGCGCCGATTCGAATCTGTCGGTTAGTCGCACGAGCAGTTCCTTGATCCGATCCGCATCGTGAAAGAAGCGAAGCGTTCCCGAGACATGAACCGCAGCATAATTCCAAGTCGGCACGACGCGAGGATCGATCGCCTTGCTCACATACCAATCCGGCGACACGTAGCCGTGGCGTGCGCAGAATACGGCCAAGGCTGGACCGGACTCGAACTGTCGCCAGAGTGGATTCGAGCGTGCGATATGACCCACCAGGCGGCCATTGGAACCCGAGGTCGCATCGAACTCCAGCGGAATATGGTCGACCGACGGTCCATCGACCGTGTTGACGACCAATGCCGCGAATGGATTTTCGCCCAGATAGGCCCGCATGACCGACTCGTCCTCCTGGTGAAAATATTGGACTGCATACATCGATTCTGGGCTCCGACCGTGAGACGCGCGAAACGGCGATCATACACCGAGAGGCCTGGGCTAGTGTCCAGCCTGAATCAGGGAGACTCGAACGATGCAGGAACTTAAAGGAAGATCGGCGTTCGTCACCGGCGGAGCCAATGGCATAGGACGCGCCATCGCGGAAAGCTTCGCGCGGGAAGGCGTCGCAGTCGCGATCGCCGACATAGACCCCAAGGCCGCCGAGCAGGCCTGCAGGGAACTCGAAGCATCCGGAGCCCGTGCCGTCCCAATCGAATGCGACGTCACGAGTGAGGAGAGCCTCGCCAAAGCCTTGGAAACGGCCAGTAGCGCACTGGGCCCGATCCATATCCTCGTGAACAATGCAGGTGCATTCTCCGTCTCCCCTCTCGAAGACACCAAACGAAGTGACTGGGAATGGCTTCTCGAGATCAACGTCATCGGCGTCGTGAACGGCCTGCACACCTTCCTGCCCCACATGCGTGCCCACGGCGAACCCGCCCACATCATCAATACGGCCTCGGTGGCGGGCCACTTCGCCGGCCCGGGCCTGTCGGTCTATACCGCCTCGAAGTTCGCGGTCGTCGGCCTGACCGAATGCTTGAGGGCGGAACTCGCGGACAGCTCGATCGGCGTCTCGGTTCTCTGCCCGGGCATCGTCAAAACGGGATTGGTCGAATCGAGTCGAGAACATCGCCCGGAACGACACGGTGGCCACAGTTCGGATCCGGGCCTCGATGTCGCATCCATTACCGAGGGCGGAAGCGATCCCGCCACCATAGGAGACCAGGTTGTCTCCGCCGTGAGGGCGGGCGAGTTCTACATCTTCACCCATCCAGACATGAAACCTGTCTTCGAATCACGCTTCGGCCGAATTCTGGCGGCGCACGCGCTCTAGTTCACGATTTTTCGGGACCGTATTCCACCCCGACGATCGCAACCGCTGCGAAAGGCATGCGCGAAGAATGCGCAGCCGGCCGGCGAAGCGTTGCCTCCGCGCTCCGATCTCGGGCCGAAATTCCCAGTTGCCTTTGATTTTTCCTCTCGTCCATCCGATTGGATTGGTTCGACTACTTCGACTGCGCGCCTATCAAAGCGTCTATCAAGCCTCTACGCCGCCACGCGGCGAGGCCACAAGTTTGAAAGAAGCGACATGGAAGCCATCTTGAGTTCGGCCTCAGACCCCAGCGAACTGCTGAATATCTCTGATTCGAAGATTCCGTACCGCTTCGATCAGATTTTCAGTGCCAAGGGTTTCGGAGCCAAGCGTCTAGCCAAGAACCGCTTGAAGCTCATGAAGGCGATCGACCCTCATGTACAGACTCTTCTCTCGGACGGCGAGAAGGTTCAGTTCGTCAGCTGGGGCGCGGAGTATTCATTCGTAGAGCAGTTCTTCATGGGACTCTGGGCGCATCTCATCAATCGTCGCGCTCTCGTTTTCACGGATCGACGAATCCTGATGATTCAGATCAACTCCCGCAAGAAAGTCCTCGATCTCAAGACACAGCTTCGGTTCCAGGCGATTGACCGATTTGCAGCCAAGACATTCGGCTATATCGGACTCGTGATGCGAAATGGAAGCCGACTCAACATCACAGGCATCCCTCGAAAAGATCGCAAATCCATCAAGGAATTCGTATCCCAGAAGATCTCCGCGACGCGAGCCGATGCGCCCGGGCTCGGCGTCGAGAATCTGTGTCCGAAATGTGGCAATAAGGTGTTGAGCTTTCCGGAGCGCTGCAACCAGTGCGGCCAGGCATTCAAGTCCGCGAACAAAGCGGGCTGGCTTTCCCTGGCGTTCCCGGGTCTGGGCGATCTCTATCTCGGCCATCGAGGGCTTGGAACCCTGGAGATCCTCGGTGCAATGCTCGCGTGGGGCACTGTTGCGGTCCCCTTCGCTTGGACCACCTTTTCCGAAGGCGGACCCTGGATCGTGTCGGCAGGCGTAGCAAGTGCAATCTTCGTGTTCGTGCATGGAACCGACTGCTGGATCACCCGTCGCGTGGGCTTCAAGGGAATCTACCCAGAACGCTGAGCGGCAGATTCATCGCCACCGCAACCAGGGAACGTCTCAGCGCGCGTGCTCGCAGCCCCCAGCAACCAGCACGGGTGTGCGCGTCCATGCCCCTTTCCGCCTGAGCCCCACAGCGCGTATCTTCTCCTCCACTACGCCAGAGGAGAAGAGCCCTATGCCGTCCCACGAGATTGTCACGCGCGAAGAGTGGCTCACTGCCCGCAAGAACCTTCTCGCCAGGGAAAAGGAATTCACTCGACAGCGTGACGAACTCAGTGAGGCTCGTCGCCAGCTGCCCTGGGTCAAACTAGAGAAGAACTACATCTTCAACGGTGCCAACGGGAATGAAAGCCTTTCAGATCTATTCGACGGCCGACACCAACTCATCGTCTACCACTTCATGTACGGGCCGGACTGGGAAGAAGGCTGCCCCAGTTGCTCCTTCTGGGCCGACAACTATGACCGTTCCATCGTTCACCTCAACCATCGAGACATCTCGATGGTCGCGATCTCGAAGGCACCCTGGATGACTCTCGATGCCTATCGAGACCGCATGGGCTGGTCTTTCAAATGGCTCTCTTCACTCGAGAACGATTTCAATCGCGAATTCCACGTCTCATTCACGCCGGACGAAGTCGAACGAGGCAGCATGTTCTACAACTATCGCGACACGAATTTCCCGTCCTCCGAAGCACCTGGTATCAGCGTGTTCTATCGTGACGATGACGGGAGCGTGTATCACACGTACTCCTGTTACTCGCGTGGACTGGACATGTTGAATGCCGCCTATCATCACATGGACCTCGTGCCCAAGGGCCGAGACGAAGCCGATCTGCCACGCAGCATGTCGTGGCTTCGCCGGCATGACCAGTACTAGAGAAAAAGACTGATCACACACCCGATTCACCCTCGATCAATGGAGAAATTGAATGCCGAGCAAAGAACACGAATCCGTCGTCCAGGCCCTTCGCCAGGCCCCCGCACCTGGATCCGGCGAGGATTTCGATCTGACAGCGGCCCGAGCATCGATGGCCGCCTTGAGCGCCAACCCCCAGCTTCCCGAAGGCGTCGAGTTCCAAGCGATCATGGCGGATGGCGTTCCTGCCGAGTGGGTGACGCTGCCGGAATCCGATCCGGCAAAGACCGTGCTCTACCTGCATGGCGGCGGATACACGCTTGGATCGATCGACACACATAGAGGCCTCGGATCGCGCATCGCAGAGGCGGCGGGAACCCGCGCCCTGTTGGTCGACTATCGGCTTGCTCCCGAGACACCCTTCCCCGGTGCCGTCGACGATGCCACTGCTGCCTATTGTTTCTTGCTGGAGCAAGGCGTCGCGCCCGAACAGATTGCGATCGGCGGAGACTCCGCGGGGGGCGGACTCACCTTTGCCACACTGTTGAACCTGAAGCAGCAGGGCAAGCCGCTTCCCGGAGCCGCCTTTGCCCTCTCGCCCTGGGTCGATCTCGAAGGACTCGGAGAATCCATGCAAACCCGAGCCGAAGCCGATCCGATGGTCCAGAAAGAAGGCCTGGTCCGAATGGGCGAGCTCTATCTCGCGGGCGCCGATCCGAAGACACCCCTTGCTGCACCGCTCTATGGCGACCTCTCTGGACTTCCGCCCATGTTGATCCAGGTTGGAACGGCAGAGACACTGTTGGACGATTCGATTCGCATCGTCGAACGTCTGCGTGCGGCGGGTATTGCGGTCGAACTACAACAATACGAGGACCTGATTCACGTCTTCCAGGCCTTCGCTCCGATCGTTCCCGAATCGCTCGAGGCGATCACGAAAATCGGTGCCTTCGTCAAGAGTCAGCTCTGACTAACTGATCAGAACCTCCGCCATCCGTACGAACAACAGCCCGCTCGTGGTACAGGCTCCTAGCGCCGGAACCCACCGCGGAACCGAGAAGACGGCCGTCTGCGTTTCGCTACGACCTTTGATCCGCCACAATGCAAGATTGACGCTTGCGAATACCAGCAACGTCGCAATCGCCGTGGCCTCGGCAAGACGGGCGAGTGGAAACCAGAGTGCGAGCACGAGCACGAAGCCCCCGGCGGCGGCGGTGGCAAGGTGCGGCGTACCGGTTTTCGAGTGGACCCGCGAAAGGGTGGTCGGAAGATCTCCGCGCGAAGCCAGGCCATACAAAACCCGCGAAGCCATGATGGTCTGGATCAACGCGCCGTTCACGACTGCAAGAATTCCTATTATGGCGATCCCGATCGGTGCGCTGCCGGTGGCACTTTCGTAGACGAACGCGAGAGGCGCTGCGCTTCCCGCAAGTTCCGCCGGTGTCACTGCCAGAACGCATACGGCTGAAAGAACGATGTAGAGAAGTGTCGTGACGACCAGAGTGATGCCGATCGCGCGAGGCAGATTTCGTTGCACGTCCTTCACCTCTTCAGCCACGTTGACCATGTCTTCGAAGCCGAGATAGGCATAAAATGTCAGAAGAGACGCCGCTGCTACGCCACGCCATGCCCCAGAATCAAAGACCGGCAATAATTCCGACCAACGCTCCGGTACCTGGCTCAGGCTGTCACCAGCAACCCAGATGATCACAACCAGACCAGCTACTTCAATCAGCGTGATCAGACCGGCCACCGTGACCGATTCGGCGACGCCCCAGGCAGCGACGGCCACGAGAAGAAGTACGAATACGCTGATACAGATCGTCTTCGGGATATCGACGAATTCCGCCAGATAACCTGCAAAACCGTTGGCCATCGCAGCAGCCGAGACGCAACCCGCTGTGGCAACAAGCAGACCGACCAGGGTCGAGAAATCGCGACGTCCGAACCCATGGCGAACATACGTCGCTTCACCCGCGCTTTGTGGGTAGCGCGACACCAACTCGCCAAAGCTCATCGCGGTCAATGCCGCGATCAGGGAAGACACCAGAAAGGCCGTCGGTGCCGCACGACCGGATAGCCTCGCGACCTCTCCAATCAACAGATAGATTCCAGCACCAATCGTCGTGCCAAGCCCATAGAGCACGACGTGCAGCAGAGACAAGCTGCGACGCAGCTCAGATTTCTTGGGCTCGATCATTCGGCATACTCGCGACGGGTGCTTGCTTCGGGTCTCCCACTCCGATCGATTCGAGGGTCAGAGCCCGGGAGCCTATCTCGACCCGCATCTCTTCTATGGTTTTCGCGGACCCACCTTCGCCAACCGATTCGTAACGAAGTCGGTGAACTCGAGATGAAGGCGGATCTGGTCATCGGCGATCGGCGACTTCTTCAGCTTGAACGCCGCCCGGACCCGGAAGATATGGAAACACATCGCAGAAAATGCGAATCCGGCTATCACTACACCGAAGACGGCCATCACGCCGGGGTCCTTCGAAAGATCGCTCGCCTCCTGAATCGTCACGAAGACCGCCGTCGCCGAAATCGCCAAAGAGATCAATACGCCCAACACAGTTCCACGCAGAAGCGTTGACACACCGCCCGAAAGCATGCGCCGAAGCTCCTCTGGCGAGAAATGATCGAGGAACCACCCGGTCGGTTCATCGACACCCCGATCGGTTGGAGGCGGAAGCTGCCGACCAGTCAATGGATCGGTCGCATGTTCACCACGAGCATGGGCGCGGATTCCCTCCCAGATCCTCTCATGGATGTCCTGAGAAATCGGAAAACGCAGTGCGATCACGAAGGCCACGGATGACATCGCCGCGGGGGCAAGACCGAAAATTCCGCGGATCAGGTTCTGCACGACGGGCGTCTGCTCCACGTTCGGCTGATAGCCATATGCCGCGAGAATCGCGAGGGGCACAGCCATGCTCGGAATCACCGTAAACTTCGTGATCACCGACCACAATCCATTGTACTGGGCCTCGCGTCGCTTGCCGGTATACAGCTCGTCGTAGTCGATGACGTCGGCCTGCATCGACGGACCAAGAAACATGCCCGCCGAAAACGCCGAACCCGTCCAGACGAGGATTGCCGCCGCGGGCATCAAGTCGCCCTCGCCGAGCAAAAAGAAGATCGCCAGAGAACCCGTGATGCCAGGGACGAAGCTACACAACCAGGCAAATTTCTTGCCGTAACGCCGGGCCAGAAACATCCAGATCGGCAGACAGACAAAGCCCGTGCCGAAATAGATCCCAAGAAAAATAGCAAGCCACAGATCGGGATTCTCTGGGCGCAATACGTACTTTGTAAAATACGGCATCATCAACCCGGGAATCGCGCCGGTCACTGAACTTGTCGCATAGACCCCGAGAAGTACCCGAAACGGACGATTCCTCATCACTCGCCTCACACCCGGGACGAGCGGATTCGCCTCACGATTGCCGAAATCCGGTCTCTCACGGACATTCGCGGCCAGATTCCAATACAGCGCTGCCAACAGGATGCCGAAAATCACAGCAAAGGTGGTGTAGCCCGCCCGATCCCCTCCGGACAGTTCGATCAGAATCGGTGGCAGGACGGCCGCGACCAGGGTGCCGCCGACGAGAAACGGAACGCGCCAGCCGAACAACACGATCCGCTCGCGATAGTCGAGGGTCAACTCCGGCCCGAGACCACCATGCGGAATTTCATAGATCGTATGGAATAGATAGTAGAGGGTATAACTCACGGCGAGCCACCAAACAGCGGAAGTCGGAGACAGGGTCACGGGGGGCGAGAAGAGCATCAGGAATGCGAGCCCCGCGAGCGGCGCGCCCACGACCATCCATGGACGCCGACGACCCCATCGCGAACGTGTGTGATCGGTCAACCAACCCATCAACGGGTCCGTGATCGCATCGAATGCACGAGCAACGGCCTTCACCAGCGCGATGAATCCGAGCGGAATCAGAACGACGTCAGAGTAGAAGATCGTTAGATGAATGAGGATCGGAATGGCCATCCCCGCACCGGCGAAACTCGGCGCGCCGAAGGCCAACTTGACCCGCAAGGGAACGCTGCCGTTGTTGCCCGACCTCCGGGCGTGATCAGTCGCCGGGGGGGAGTTCGATCGTCGCAATGTCGCCGAGACCGAATCGTCACTCCGCCTGACGTTGGGCGGATCTTCACCGCGGTCCGTGGCTGTGGGCAGTGGCACCCCTTGACGTTCGCCGATCGGAACCCGCTTCGAAAGGCCGATTTCCGGCGATGCCAGCTCTCGTCGGGGGTCGTTCAGGCGATCGGAAGTGTGAAGGAGAAACAAGACCCCTTCCCGGGCTCACTCTCGACGTGCAATTCGCCATCCAATGCGCGCACGAGATGTTTGACGATCGAAAGCCCCAATCCGGTACTCCCGAGCGCGCGGGAGCGAGCCGCATCCACACGATAGAAGCGCTCGAAGATTCGTTCGAGATCCTCCGCGGGGATTCCAATGCCCGTATCTTCGACTCGAATCTCGACGTGCCCTCCTCGCTCTGCGATACGAATATCCACTTTCGACCCGGGGTTCGAGTAGCGAGTCGCGTTGCTGAGAAGGTTCGAGAGAATCTGCTCCAACGCATCACGATCGGCGTAGCAAGCAGGGACCCGATCTGCGTGCACTTCCACCTCGATGGACGCCTCCTCCAAGCGCGGAGCGAAATCTGCGACAAGGGTTTCGACCACTCGCAACACGTCCAAGGACGTCCGCTCCAGAGCAGAGACCCCGCTCTCGATCCGCGAGAGCGTCAACAGATCGTCGATCAGGCCCGACATACGCTGCGTGTTTCGCACGATCGTGCCGAGATACTGCGACCGCTGTTCCTCGCTCACATCCGAACTAGCGAGCGTATCGGCGAAGCCCTGGATCGAAGTCAGCGGCGTCCTCAGCTCGTGGGAAGCATTCGCGATGAAATCGCGTCGCACCTCATCGACTCGCCGCAATTCCGAAACATCGTGAAATACGGCGACCGTACCTGTACGAGGGTTGGCCTCCGGAAAGCCCGACGCATGCATCAGAAGCACACGCCTTTTCTCCGCCTGCACCTCCATCTCGCGCACGACGACGCCATCGCTATTCGACGCCTCTCGCAAGGCCTTATCGACCTCGGGCGATCGGATGACCTCCGGCACAAGGCGTCCTTCGTAGTCGCCCCATACCGACAGCATCTCCCGTGCCCGTGGATTGGCAATCAAGACCCTCCCCTCACGGTCGATCACAAGTACACCCTCCACCATGCCCTTGAGCACGGCTTCGAGCTGCAGCTTCTCGCGCAGCGCTTCGTCTGCGCTATCCCGGAGCTGACGCGCCAGGCGGTTGATCGAAGCAGCGATCTCACCTCGCTCGTCCTTGCTCTCCCAAACAAGCCGACGACCGAGCTTTCCCTCGGCAATATCCGACACGACTTCTCGCAGCTCACTGATCGGTCGCAGCGTCAGCAACGACAAGACATAGGAAAGTCCCAGTGCGACCAACACACCCACGCCGCTAGCGGCGAAGAGCTCGCTTCGCAGGTTCGCTACCGCCGCATCGAGCTGGTCGAGATAGACTGCCAGTCGAACGATTCCGTAGTCGTTTTTCTCATCCGCAACCGGCACCCGCAGTGCGACATACACCAGCGTACGTTTCAGAGTGTCGCTTCGACGCATGCCGTATCCGAGACCCTGCTGCATCGCTTCGACCACTTCGGGCCGATCGGCATGATTCGACAACTCAGCCATCTCGCGGAACGGCACTTCGGAATCGGCGAGGACCCGACCGGTCGGATCGATCAGTGTGATCCGCGCGCCCGACGAGCTTGCTCCGTCGAGCGTAATTTCCTGAAGCCGCTCGGCATTCGCGGATTCGATTCCAACGCCCTCGACCAATTGCGCAAATAGCCTGGCCTGATGCTCGAGGTCGAGCTTGATGCTGGCGGTCGTTCGTTCTCGCAGCCCCCGTTCGGCCAGGAATCCGCTCGCAGTCACGACGACTGCAATGAGCAGCGTGAGCGTACACATGATCTTGAACTGGATCTTGGACATGGCTGCTCCGAAATCTCCCCTCGAGTGCACGGCAATCAATCCGTGAACCGATACCCCACTCCGCGCACAGTGTGAATATAATTGCCCGCATCGCCGAGCTTTTCGCGGAGCCGCTTCATGTGCGTGTCCACTGTGCGATGCGTCACCGTGACTTCGCTGCCCCACAATTCATCGAGGAGCTTCTCCCGCGTAAAGACCCGTCCCGGCCTGAGCATCAATGTGGCGAGTAGCCCAAATTCCTTGGCGGTCAGCTCGATCTCCTTCTCGGCGACCGTGCACCGATGGCGTTCGAGATCCAGGAGCAGTTCTTTGTGGGTGACAAGACGCGTCGTTGATGCTGTCGCGGGCGCACTACGGCGAAGAACTGCCTTGACGCGCAGCGCCAGCTCCCGTGCGCTGAAAGGCTTCGTCACGTAGTCGTCTGCTCCGAGTTCGAAGCCCACCACGCGATCCACCTCTTCTCCACGCGCCGTCAGCATCAACACGGGGAGCTGGGCCGTTTCAGTTTGGCTCCGAAGTCGTCGACACACTTCGGTGCCCGGCATATCCGGAAGCATCAAGTCGAGTACCACGAGATCGGGCAATCGATTGGCCACACATGCGAGTCCCTCGCCGGCTGTGGCCGCCGTCTCAACCGAGAACCCCTCCTGTGTCAAACTGAAACGCACCAACTCCAGGATGTCGGGCTCGTCGTCGATGACCAGGATGTGATCGCTCACTGAATCAACTTCTCGGCATGCTTGAGATTGAGCGACTCGACGACCAGGATCACTTCCTCGGCAATATTGGTCGCGTGATCACCTACGCGTTCGAGATTCTTCGCAATCAAAATGAAATAGACCTCCTGTTCACTCGACTCCGGATTGCTTCGGATCTCACGCAGAGAGGAACTGAAAATCTCCTCCTCGTCTGCATCGATCTTGTCGTCCGAGGCGAGAACCGCTCGGGCGAGTACCGAATCATAATTCGCAAACGCCACCACGGCGTTCAACAATGCCCTGCGACTCGCGTCGGCCAGAATCTCGAGCGTAGACGGAGATGAAATCGCAGCCAGCTCATTCAGGCGAAGCGCACTTTTCGCGATATTTCGAGCAATATCACCCACCCGCTCGAGGTCCGTCGCGGCGGTCTTGATCGCAATGACCTCACGCAGATCCTGGGCAACAGGCGCCTGGAGTGCCAGAAACTCGAGCACAGCACGATCGATGTCGACGTCGAGTTGATCGATCGCAAGGTCATCGGCAGCGACTTCTCCTGCGAGTCCAGCACTCCGCTCCGAAACGCTCCGAAGGGCCTTTTCGAGAATCGCCTCTGCCAGATGACCCATCCGAAGTACCTGCTGTCGTATGGGCTCCAGCTTCTTCGGCACCGGAGAATGCGGTCGATGGCTCAATTGAACTCCTCCTGCTTGCGGGAAACGTCGAAGTCAATTAGCTCCCCCGCGTGACGGGACTGTGACAGGATCTTGACATGGTGGTGGAGCGTCCAGAAATCCCCATGTTTTCGACACCCTGGCTTCGTCACGAAAACGTCACCGACGCGTCAACTCGATCACACCAAGGGATCGTAGTCTCCCGGCTCCATTTCATCTGCCCATGGCAGCAGGAGAGCCCAGAGTGAAGCCTAGTACACTACTCACGATCGTCTTTAGTCTTGCCATCCTTTTCGCCGCGCCCTCGGCGTTCGCCCGCGATCAAATCCGAATCGTCGGCTCATCCACGGTTTTCCCGTTCTCCACTGCGGTCGCCGAGCAGTTCGGACGATCGACCACGTTCAAGACGCCTATCGTCGAAAGCACCGGCTCCGGCGGGGGCCTCAAGCTCTTTTGTGCGGGCGTAGACGAATCCACGCCGGACATCGCGAACGCGTCCCGGCGCATCAAGGCCTCAGAAGTCAAACGCTGCGACGAGAATGGTGTCACCGACGTCGTCGAGATTCGCATCGGATTCGATGGCATCGTGCTCGCCAATTCGAAGAAGAGCGAACCGCTCTCGCTCACGACGAAGCAGCTCTTCATGGCGCTTGCACGAGAGATCCCAGTCGCCGGAAAGCTCGTCGAGAATCCGAACCGAACCTGGAAGGACGTCGACGCCAGTTTGCCCGATCGCAAGATCGAAGTGCTCGGTCCGCCGCCCACCTCGGGTACACGAGACGCCTTCGTCGAGCTCGCCATGGAAGGGGGCGCCAAGCAGATCCCCATGCTGAAAGAGTTGAAGGCGACGGACAAGAAGGCATTCAAGGCCGTGGCCCACGCGATTCGTGAGGACGGCGCCTACGTCGAGGCTGGCGAGAACGACAATTTGATCGTCCAGAAGCTCAACGCGAACCCATCCGCACTCGGCATCTTCGGTTTCTCGTTCCTTGATCAAAACGCAGATCGGATCCAGGGAAGTCCGATCAACGGAACGGACCCGACCTTCGAAGCGATCGCGAGCGGTCAATACCCCATCTCACGTTCGCTGTATTTCTATGTCAAGAAGCAGCATGTCGGCAAGATCCCCGGACTACAGGAATTCATCGCCGAGTTCACGAGCGAAAAATCCGTTGGCATCGAAGGTTACCTGGCTGAAAAAGGCCTGATCCCGCTCTCCGCGGCGGACCGGAAGCTTGTGCGCACGACGGGCGAGAAACTCGAGTTGTTGAGCATGTAATCCACCTCCGATCGTCCAAGTCCACCGTAGGGAGCACAGCTCAACGCCATGTCCTCGCTCATCATTGTCGTCCTGATCGCAATGACCGTCGCCGCCTATCAGTTAGGCCGTCGACGGGCATTGAAGCTCGCGGACGGGCGTTGGGCCAACCTGCGATCCCTCCCCGGTCATTATGGATACTTCGTTGCGCTCTGGACTGCGCTTCCGGCCTTGGCAGCCGGGATCGGATGGTGGTTGATCGGTGGCGTGGACTCCGCACCTTCGGTTGGTTCCGGTGGAATCCCTCGAAGCGGCATCGGCATCGCATTGGCGCTTTCAGCCAGCTGCGCAGGCCTGGCCTGGGCACATATGCGGATCGCGCCAGACTTTTCGGCAAGGGAATCCGTCGAACGACTCGTCCGCCTGTTGCTGCTCGCCAGTAGTGCGCTGGCGATCCTGATCACGGTCGGCATCGTACTCTCCCTGCTATTCGAGGCATTGCGCTTCTTCCAACTTGTGAGCCCGCTGGAGTTCTTCACAGGCCTCAAATGGAGTCCCCAAACCGCACTGAGAGCGGATCAGGTCGGTGCGAGCGGAACCTTCGGCGCTGTACCCGTATTCGCTGGAACCCTCCTGATCACGCTGATCGCAATGTGTGTCGCCATTCCGATCGGTCTGCTCTCAGCCGTCTATCTTGGTGAGTACGCAAGCAGTCGCATGCGATCCATCATCAAGCCGCTGCTCGAAATTCTCGCAGGGGTGCCGACCGTCGTCTATGGCTTCTTCGCTGCCCTGAGTGTGGCGCCGCTCATTCGTCGCTTCGGCGAGTCGATCGGACTCGACGTCGCCTCTGAAAGCGCTCTCGCCGCGGGCTTGACGATGGGAGTCATGATCATCCCCTTTATTTCATCGCTCTCCGACGATGCGATCGCAGCCGTACCGAGCGCCATGCGAGAGGGCTCCCTGGCCCTTGGTGCAACGCGGTCCGAGACAATCAAGCGGGTCATCCTTCCGGCGGCGCTACCCGGAATCGTCGGCGCAATCCTCATGGCGGTGTCGCGCGCCATAGGGGAAACCATGATCGTCGTGATGGCCGCGGGCCTCGCGGCCAACCTGACGGCGAATCCACTTTCCGCGGTCACGACCGTGACTGCGCAAATCGTCACTTTGCTCGTCGGTGACCAGGAATTCGACAGCGCCAAGACCCTCGCCGCCTTCGCTCTGGGCCTGACACTGCTCTTCCTGACCCTCGGCATCAACCTGATCGCTCTGGCCACCGTGAGACGCTACCGAGAACAATATGAGTAGTCCCATCCCTAACGCGCTATTGGATACAGAGGCCCGACGCGCCGCCGACGAGCGCGTCCGGAAGCGAAACCGCACCGAGCGCAGGTTTCGCGCGTACGGCGTCGCATCGATCGGTCTGGCATTGCTGATCCTCGGCGTTCTCTTCGGGAGCATCGCGATCGGCGGATCCGGAGCGTTCTTCCGGAGTGTCGCGGTCATGGAGATTCAGTTCGATCCTGAGCTAGTCGATCCGACTGGCGCACGAACTGCAGAGTCCCTCAGGGCTGGTGATTATTCGGCGATCGTCAAAGGCCGGCTTCGCGAACTTTTTCCCGATGTCACCTCCCGTAGGAGCAAGCGGAACCTGTACCGACTGGTCAGCACGGGCGCGTCCTACGACCTCCGCGACCGGGTCATGCAGGACCCCGATCTGGTGGGGAGAACCGCCAGCGTCGAGCTGCCCCTATCCGACGATGCCGACCTCTACATCAAGGGGCACGTCTCCAGGTCCATCCCCGAGAGCGAGCGAAAGATACTCGATGAACAGATCGAATGGCTGGATGCCCTCTCCGAGAAGGGCATCGTGAAGCTGGCCTTCAATTGGGCCTTCTTCCGGTCTGGCGATAGTCGTGAGCCCGAGCTGGCAGGCATCGGCGGCGCCCTCGCCGGTTCACTGATGACGCTCCTCGTGACACTCCTGCTCTGCTTTCCACTCGGTGTCGCGAGTGCAGTCTATCTGGAAGAATTCGCACCGGAGAACCGTTGGACGGATCTCGTCGAGATCAACATCAACAATCTCGCCGCTGTACCGTCGGTGATATTTGGACTCCTTGGGCTCGCGATTTTTCTGGGCGTATTCGGGCTGCCACGCTCAGCACCCCTCGTCGGAGGTCTCGTTCTCGCGATTCGAACCCTTCCGATCATCATCATTGCCGCGCGTGCCGCGCTCGCAGCGGTCGCGCCATCGATACGACAGGCCGCGATGGCGATCGGCGCCTCTCCACTCCAGGTCGTGAATCACCATGTGCTGCCGGTCGCGATGCCCGGAATCCTGACCGGAACCATCATCGGAATGGCACAGGCCCTCGGCGAAACTGCCCCCTTGCTCATGATCGGCATGGTCGCCTTCGTCGTCGACGTCCCGACTGGGCTCGATTCTCCCGCCACCGTGCTTCCGGTGCAGATTTATCTCTGGGCCGATGCGCCGGAGCGCGCCTTCGTAGAGAAGGCCGCTGGGGCGATCATCGTTCTCCTGGGCTTCCTCGTCTCGATGAATGGCCTGGCTGTCTGGTTGAGACATCGCTTCGAGCAACGGTTGTAGATCCATGACCCGGAGCTCGGAGATGCAAGTTGAAAGGATGGAATTGAAATGCTGGTTACACGCTCTCGATCTGATTCAGTACAAGCACTCGCGCCCGGACTCGCGATGACGGGACCCGCAAAAATGCAGCACACAGAGCAAGAGGCTTCGATCGAGGTCCCGGTCAAGGCCAAGGTCAAGGTCAAGGCTCGGAATCTCAAAGTCTTCTATGCTGAGAAGCAAGCACTCTTCGACATCAATCTCGATATTCCCTCGAACCAGGTGACGGCGTTGATCGGACCCTCGGGATGTGGGAAGTCGACCTTTCTGCGTTGCGTCAATCGCATGAATGACGTCGTCAAGGGATGCCGGATGGAGGGCTTGCTCGAGCTCGATGGCAAGGATGTCTACCGCGAATCACTGGATGTCGTGAACCTCCGTGCCCGGGTTGGAATGGTCTTTCAAAAACCGAACCCCTTTCCCAAATCAATCTACGACAATGTCGCCTATGGGCCGCGAATCCACGGTCTGGCCGAGACCCGCAGTGAGCTCGACGAAATCGTGATCGGGAGTCTCGAGAAGACCGGCCTGCTCGAAGAGGTGGAGGACAGACTGAGCGAGCCCGGCACGAGCCTGTCGGGTGGTCAGCAGCAACGTCTCTGCATCGCGCGAGCGATTGCGGTCAAACCGCAAGTCATCCTGATGGACGAACCCTGCTCCGCACTCGACCCGATCGCGACAGCCCGCATCGAGGATTTGATCGACGAGCTTCGCCAGAGCTACACGATCCTGATGGTGACCCACTCCATGCAGCAAGCCGCACGCGTCTCACAACGCACCGCCTTTTTTCACCTCGGCAAGCTGATCGAGGACGGGGAGACAGAGCGCATCTTCACCAACCCGCGCGAAACTCGAACGCAGGACTATATTTCCGGGCGCTTTGGCTGACACTCGAGCCTCAATCAAGAAGAAGGGTAGGAGGAAGGGCGCAACCCTCGAGATCACGATACGATTCCATCATGGAGCGTCGTCTTGATCCCCACTCCGCCTGATCCATTCGAAGAGTGGCTGCGAGTACCCACGCCCGACGGTCCGAAAGATTCACCGTACATCGTGCGTCCCGCACAGCTCGAAGAATACGAGCAGATCTACGACACGGTCGACGCTGCCTTCGGTCGAAAACGACCTCGTGAAGTCTACAATTGGCTCTATCGCCACAATCCGCACGGGATCGCACAGTGCTGGATCCTCGCCGAACGAGATTCCGGCACGATCTTGAAGACGGGAGCGAGCTTCCCCTGGCCGATCTGGCACGGGGATGAGCCTCTAATGGGTACGCTCGGAGGAGATGCCGCCACCCTACCCCAGTGGCAACGCAAAGGGCTCTCCACGATTCGACGCGAAGTTCGAGAAAGGCATCCGTGGCATGGTCGGAACTGTTATATAGCTGGCCCCAACGCAAGCTCCCGCTCCCTACTTCGCAGTAGTGGCAAGGCTGCCAGTGTGCTCGGCCGGCTGCGAGGTGGTCTCGCCGTGCTTCGCGGGAGGGCTCTTCTCGAACATGTTGGAATTCCATCGCCACTGGCCAGACCCCTTGGTGTCGCCACTGACGCCCTTTTCTCGGTCTGGCCGGGTCGCGAAGCGCGGAAATCAACGCAAGCCGATGTGAGAGTGGAACAGATCCAGCGCTTTACCACCGACTTCGATGATGCGACCGCTCAGCATATGGCCTGGCCGAAGTTCTGGTGTCCTCACAACGCAGATTTCCTGAATTGGCGCTATCTCGATCACCCGGGTGAATCCCATACAGGCCTAGCACTACTGAAGAACGAGAAGCCGGAAGGCTACGCCGTCCTTCGACTCTCGGGCGACGCCGCAACACTCACTGAGTTCGTCGTCGGATCCTCAGCGGCTTCGGACGATCTCGTCCTCCTCGGCCATGCCATGGCCCTTGCACGAGATGCCGGCTGCACGTACCTCAACTTCTTTGCAACGCCGGGATGGCGACATTGGAGATTGCTCCGCAGAGCCGGCTTCTTGCCCTACGCTTCGAACAACCAGCTCGAAGCGGGCTGCAAACGCTTCGAGCCGGAGGTTCAGCGACTCGAGAACTGGCAGATTCTGCCCGGCGACCGGGACTACCACTGAGCGCACTCGACGCTCAGAACTGGATCGGATCGTACGCGTAGTCGATCGTAAAGAGCAGAAGATACGTATCCGAACCGGGACGTGAGGCCCGAGGATCATCCACTTCCGACCTTCGGTAGCGAAATTCGAGCGTCCCGTTCCAATTGCGAGACAACGCATTCCGAATGCCCACGATCCCGATGTAGTTCTCGCGGGCGATATCACTGTTCGTCACTGTCGTGAACGCCCCCGCCAGAGGCGTATCCACGCGCAGGGCGGCGTTGTCTACCCCGGCAATCACGTCGTAGTCGACCAATGTCGCATCCGTCAAAGTCTCTCGTCGATCCCAACTGGCGGCGACAAAAGCACTCCAGCGATTTTTCGGCGCAGCGTACTCGAGGCTCAGGAAGACGATATCCAGACTCGACGCCAGGCCCGCGCCCGACGTGGTATTCTGGCTGCGCGAATAGGAAGTCACGACATTCCACTCGGCAAAACTTGCCTGGAGCGCCGCACCTCCAAAGAATGTCAACGTGCTTTCCTCACCGACACGCTCACCCCTCGTCAACGAAAAATTCTGCGTCCCACCGAGATCGGAAGCCGGGATCGGGGGGAAACTCGCGAAGTCACAGTTGCTTGCAAGGAGTCCACCCGCGCCCTGGCAACTCCTGATATCTGCGCGAAAAACATCGCCGTTCACCTTACCGCCTACGAATTGACTCTGTGAAACGGTATTGGTGTCGCTTTCATCCGAGCGAACCCAGGCCGGGCCCCCATTCATCGAAAACTGAATCCGATCCGCAATCTGCCAGGTCCAGAGCAGATAGGCATTCACGTAATCGGCCGTCGAGCCCAGTCGAGAGAGTGCACGGTCGAACTTTTGGCGTGTGTAAGCAGCACCAGCGCCGACCGTGTGCTGACTCGTGAGCTGATAATTCAGTTCGGATCCGACATCGTAGGCCGTGCTGTCGCTGCGATCGATATTCCTATCGAAATCGATCCAGTGGTGGCCGACTCGACCGCTCAAACTGAGCCTTCGCGACAAGTCCCGAACAAGTTCGACTTCGAGATCATTTCGGAAATAGCGATTCTGTCTCGGATCGAGAGCGTTGTCCGCCAGCGCAATATCCTCTCGCGTGAAACGCAGATTCGAAATGTCTCGAAATCGTTCCCGCACGATGATGGATGTGCGCCGATCGATGTCGAAAGTGGCGCGACCGAGCAAGCGACTTTCCCAGGCGTTCACGCCGCTCTGGTCCACGTAGGCCTGGTAACCCCCGGCATAGGTCAGGTTGTACTGAAAACGACCATCCTGATCTACGATTCCGACGGTCGGCCCGACCTCGAAGGAGTTGGCCGAATCCGTATTGCCGTCGTTCGAGAAGAAATTCGAGTTGTAGACGTACTGAGCCGTAGCGCCGAGCTGCAGCTCTGCTGCGTTCGCAGTCGCGACAGCGAAGAATCCCAATAGAATGGAAAACCAGCCTACGCGGAGCCGACTAGCCGAGAACATCCCCAGACTCACTCAGGCACGATGACCGTGTCCCCGGGCTCAAGGAAGATATTGGAGTCCGGGGCAAGCCCCTTGATGAAGGCATTGTAGTCGAAGTGGTATTCGACCTGGCCGTCGGGCGTATCACGAAGAATTCTGATTCTTGACTTCTTGGCAAAGGCCGTCAGGCCCCCCATCGCCGCGATGGCATCGATCACTCTCGTATTTCCGTGCAACGCCACCGTGCCTGATCGCACGACACCGCCACCTATCACGCTTGCCACCTGACTATTCATTTCGCTCACGGCAATATCGACGTGCGGTTTCGCGACGAAGTCCGAGAGACCAATACGGATGTGTTCTGCCAGCGCCTCTGGCGTGTATCCTTCCGCCTGCGTATCGCCCAGCAACGGCACGGAAATCTTGCCGTCCCGGCGCACCAGAACCGGACCCGACAAATCGGGATGCTGCCAGACAGTCAGTTCCAGGAGGTCGGGGACCCCGATCACGTATTCCCTGGCAGAACCGACCACCCGGGCCTCTGGCGGGGCCGTCGGCGGCAACGGGGTAACACAGCCCAAGGCAAGAACGAGCGTGCCGATCAGGGCCACCTGGCTCTGCCATCTTCGTCGAGTCACGCAAGACCTGCTCATGTCCATATCCCTACCCTCATCAAGATCACATCGGTTCGCGATGCGTTCTCGTCTCCCAATTCACGCGCTTCGGCGGTTGCGACGATCGATGATTACGCGTCCCAGTTCCGAAACGACGGGACGCAGTTGCGCTCGAAAAAGCGCAGTTCCATATCGATGTACGGGCATTCTCATGATTTCCATCGGATCGCGCAGTGGCAGACGATCGATTCCCCTGCGCCCACCAAAGGCCATTTCATAACCCGCACTCCGAACTGCTTCGCGCACCGTTGCATCCGAAGCATTGGCCGGATAGGCGATCACCGCGGGCGGTGCAGCCACACCGAGCTCCGTTTCGATCCGCAACTTCGAGGTCGACAGGTCCGCTTCCAGCTCGTCGGGCGAAAGGCGTGTACAGAGCGCGTGGCTATTCCCATGCGAACAGACGCTCAATCCCTCGCCCGCCAGCTTGCGCAGCGCATCCCAGCCCAACACCCGATGGAGAGAAGGCAGCTCAGCAAGTCGACCGATCAATCCATCGAGCCAGACCATGGCTTCCGCATGCGGCAGGGTTTTGGCGTGCGTTCGAAGAACACGATGCGCCGTGCGACGTGCCTCATCGGAATCGAGTTCGAGGCTGCCCACGCGCGGGTCTTCGACCCTCGGTTCGTCAGTTCGCGCGAGTGCCGCGTGCAGCCTATCCCACCAGAAACCAGGACCGGCCGTATCCGGAAAGCCCGTCGGCACGAATAGAACGGATGGCAGTCCCAACTCTTTCAAGATTGGCCAGGCCTGATGCTCGAAGTCTTGATAGCCATCATCGAAAGTCAGCAGGACGGCACGCGGAGGCAAAGGGCTCTGTCCGCGGTGTGCCGCCAGCAATTGTTCGAGTGTGATTGCCGTGTAGCGACGGGCGATCTCTTCCATTTGAGTCCGAAAGGCCGCCGGGCTCGCACTGATCAGGCCAGGGTCGAGGTCGGGTTCCGCTTCGAGATCGTCGATACGATGATAGGCCAGCACGCGCACGCGATTGGTCCCACGATCGGCGGCCTCGAGGACCGCCAATACGCCACAGCGTGCGAACATTTCAGCTGCGCGGCCCGCAAGTTCCTTCACGAGATAGTCGCTTCATCGCGAGAAATCGAAGGGCCGGAGAGCCATTCGCCTCGACTCCGACGGAGCGAAATGATGGCCACGACGATGCCGCCGAAGAGTCCAATGATTGCGCTGCCGGAGAGCACCAGCTTCGGCTTCGGCCAGGTCGCTTCTTCTGGCAGCGTCGGCGCCTCGATCAGGCGGGCCGTAATACCGACCTCTCCCGATTCAGCGAGACGCGCCACCAGGCGCTGATCGAGAAGCTCACTTCGGCGTGCATCGCTCATCTCGCGAATTCGGCCGACCTCGACCAACAGGTCTTCCTCGTCCCGGCGATAACCCTCGATCTCGGCCATCCGCTCGCGTTCCAATTCGTAGACGATCCCAAGCTGGGCTTCGAGACCGCGCGCAGCCTCGATATCGCGCTTCAGCGCATCGGGTGTCGCCTGCGAATTCGCCCTGAGCTGCTTACGAAGAACCGTTACCTCTTGTTGCGCTCTCTCGACCGCGGGATGCCGGGATCTGAGAGTCAGCTGTACACGCGAGAGGTCGGCTTCCGCCTGCCAGAGCTGCTCCTGAAGCGAACGCGTCGCCGGGTCGAGAATGGCGAGCTGTTCGCCACCTGTCGCAAGACGATTTTCGAGTGCGATGCGTTGGTTGCGGATTTCGGTCAGCTGGGCGGTGTAATCTTCCAGCAGCGCCGATTGGGCCGCAGCCGCTTCTTCGGCCGTACCGAGCATTCGATGCTTCGTGCGCAAAGCGTCTATCTGTCGCTCGACATTCTCCGCTTCCAGGTCGAGCATCTGGATTTCGGCCTGCTTCGCCTGAAGCTTCTGGTTCTGGCTCTGCTGTTCGTTGTCTTGAAGGACGCCTCGATAGGCTGCGACGATCGCGCCGAGCAGGCGGACGCCGTGATCGGCATCAGGTCCCAGGTACCCGAGCACAACGACCTGTGTTCCCGTGACGGGCGCCGCCTGCACGGACTCGACCGCATCGGCTACGGCGTCATCCTCTTCATCCAGATGTGCAGCACGCGGAATCGAAGCGACCGCCGCCGAGATAACGGAAGGGCTGTGCATGACCTCGGCCTGGGTCGCGATGAATGCAGACCCGCCAGACCCGGTTTCGCCACCGATCGAGCTGCTCAAGACTTCGTGACGTTCGAGCACGACCTGTGCCGTGACCGGGTAGAGTGATGTACTCATCAGCAGAACCAGACAGCCGAACGCAATTCCTGCTCCGAGCCCGATTCCGACCATTCTCCGCCGCTCGCGGAAGGCGGCCTGCAGATCTTCGAGCCGCAGTGAGAACTCGAACTCGGAACGGTTCGATTCCTGCTCCTGTGAATACAGCGACAGTACCTGTTGAACACCCGCGCGCGTCAGCTCGAGACGAACCTCGGGCTGCCCTTCGAGATCGTCAGGGTCGGTCGGATTGGGGAGATGGAAATCACTCAATGATTGGATCCGTGCCCGATGGGCGCCGCGCCCGAGCCCCGCTTGCGGGATCCAGACGCCTTTTCCTAGAGTCAAATTCAAGTTGTGGCCAGTTCGCCACAATGCCTGATTCTACGGGGAAACTCAAGGCGTGTAAAAGGTTGTCTAAACGTGCACACCGACTGCACTTTCCCTGCGCCCTATTGAAGCGCGTCGGCCTGAGAAACGTCGACTTGAATGGGCCTCAGTTCAGCATATTTCTCAAGATAATGTTACTGTTGGGGCGAGTTCCCATCAGTCAGCCTATCCAATCGCCAGCGACCCCAAATAGCAACGCATCACACCGCGAAGCCGGACGCACGGAGAGCAAGTGAACACCGCCGCCAAAGCGACTCTGCGGCCCAGCGACGCAAGAACCGATGGAACCGGTTCTTCGATGCGCCGCAGCCACCGAACGACGAACGGGTACTCCGCAAAGAAACGAGCGCTCGATCTCGCGGTTTGTCTCATCCTACTGCCTATCGCACTGCCGATCCTCCTCGCATGCGCACTACTGGTCAAACTAACGAGCAGGGGGCCGGTGCTTTTCGTTCAAGAGCGCACGGGACTCGGGGGCAATCGATTCAAGATCCTTAAATTCCGAACGATGGTTCCGAATGCGGCCAATATGAAGAAGGGTCTCGAATCCGCAAACCTGATGGGCGGCCCCGACTTCAAGCTGGCAAACGATCCACGCGTGACACGCGTTGGCATTTTCTTGCGAAAGACGAGCCTGGATGAGGCACCGCAACTCTGGAACATACTGCGGGGCGACATGAGTCTCGTAGGCCCCCGTCCCACCTCCTTCTCGGCACAGACCTACGACCTATGGCATACGGAGCGCCTCGAAGTCATGCCCGGCCTAACGGGTCTCTGGCAAATCGCGGGCCGCGGGGAGATCGATTTCGACGATCGAGTGCGGCTCGACATCGCCTACGTGCGGAACCGTAGTCTTCCCCTCGATCTATCGATCCTGCTTCGAACCATTCCAGCCGTTCTTTCACAACGAGGAGCCTACTGAGATCACCATGGCCGAATTTCGTCATCACTTGAAGCTCTGGGCGATCTGGATTCTCCTCGTGCCATCGTTGCTCATGGCCAATCCGTTGGGAGAGCTCGGTTGGCTCGAGCTATTGGCTACCCTCGCTCCCCTGGCCATGCTCATCGACCGCCGCATAGTGCGCGAGTCGGCCCTCGCATTCGGCCTGCCAGCGCTTACGCTGATGTGGCTGGCCGATCCGGCGAGTCCGTCGGTCCTGCATCTATTGGTCGCGTGGCTCGTCTTCGGTGGAGGAGTCCTACTGGCTTGGCGCACGATCAACAGCCAATCAGAACTCGAAGCGATTGCTGGGCAGGTCGCCTTCAATCCTCCGGACACGGCGGCATCCGCACAATTCCGACTCGCGCTCGAACGAGAACTCGGCCGAGCCCGTCGACATGAGCGGCCCTTCGCTCTGTTATCGGCCTCGGCCCATCCGAGTTCGCTCGAAGCAGACGAATCCGGGATCATTCGCAGCGCGCTCCTGCGATCTCTGGCGGAGAACCGCGCACGTCTGGAGCTCCGCGATTTTCTCCGAGCCGAACTACACATCTACTCGGAAGTCGCGCTGGGCGACTCATGCGTTCTCGCCCTCGTCCCCGAAATCGAAACCGATACGCTCGAGATCCTGCTCGAACGTCTCAAGAACGCGGCTGACGAACAATTCGATTTCGATATCCAGATCGGGGCCGGCTGTTTCCCGCTCGACGCCGTCAGCGCAGACGAGCTGATCGCGGCAGCCGATCGCAATCGCAAGGCTTCGAAGCTCCGGTCATTGCCAGAGCGTGTCGTCGGAATCGGGATCGACGAAGCCACCCGATTTTCACCAGACGTGCAGGGCTGATGTCAGTCGAGATCGCACACCCCCTTCCGACGCAGGCTCAAGAGGCAGTCACAGCAGAGTCCCGATCGACTCCGCTCCGCGTGGCCTATGTGATGTCCCGTTTCCCCAAACTCACCGAAACCTTCGTCCTGGACGAAATTCTCGAACAGGAGCGAAACGGCGTCTGCATTGAAGTGTTTCCACTCTGGCGGGAAAAGGCCAAGATCACCCACGCTGAGGCTCGTCCGATCGTCGAACGCGCCCATTTCACCCCGACCCTCGATCTGGAGATACTGCGCGACAACCTTCGTTGCTTTGCGAATGCTCCGCTCGTCTATCTTGGAACGCTCGCAACCCTGCTCCGCGCAAATGTGCGAAGCGCTCGCTTTCTGATTGCTGCGCTCGCCGTATTCCCGAAGGCGTGTAGTTTCGCTGTGCGCATGCAAACCCTCGGCGTTCAGCATGTGCATGCACATTTCGCGAGCCACCCCGCAGTCGCGGCGTTCATCGTGGGGCGACTTTCCGGCATTCCATGGAGTTTTACGGCGCACGGTTCAGACCTGCACCGGGAACAGTCCATGCTGCAGGAGAAAGTCGAGGAGGCGAGCTTCGTCATCGCCATTTCTGAATACAATCGGCGATTCATCCTCGACCACGTCGGTGACCGATTTGCGGACAAGGTCAAAGTCATCCACTGCGGAATCGACTCCCGCTGCTATGCCCAGAACCACAGCGCAGACGAAATTCTCGAGATTGCATGCGTCGGAACCCTCCACGAGGTCAAAGGTCAACGCTTCCTGCTCGAGGCGTGCAAGGGACTGTCCGCACGCGGTCTCGAGTGGCGCTGTCATTTGATTGGAGACGGTCCCGATCGCGGCGCCCTCGAGGCGTATGCGGATCAGCTCGGAATCTTCGACAGGGTGGTGTTTCATGGAAGTTGCGAGCGCGAACGCGTCCGCGCGCTGCTTTCGACGATGAACGTCTGTGTCGCACCGAGCGTACCCACGAGTGACGGTCGTCGTGAAGGAATTCCTGTGGTTCTGATGGAAGCCGCGGCATGTTCCCTACCTCTGGTTGCAAGCCGACTTTCGGGAATCCCGGAACTCGTTCGCGATGGCGAAACCGGACTGCTCGTGGAGCCTGCAGACGTCGCCGATCTCGAATCGGCGCTCGCTCGACTGGCAACGGAGCCCGAGACGCGTGCACATCTGGGCACCGCAGCACTCGAGCGGCTCGAACTCGACTTCAATCTCGAGCGAAATGTCGGAACACTCCGCCAGCAGATCCTGGCAGGGATATCGCCGTGATCGGTCTGCTCGCCCCGGCAGGGATATCGCTGTGATCGATCTGGTCGCTCTCGTAGCTCTCACGGCGATCGCCGCACCATTCGTTCTGTATCCCTTTGGACTGTTCGTGCGTGCGCTACTGGCACCCGATCCGATCGCGGCAGCGGATCACACTCCAGACGTAGACTTGATCATCTGTGCCCACAACGAAGCAGCTTCAATCGGCGCGAGACTCGAGAACGCCCTGGGTCTTGACTATCCCCAGGGTCGACTGACCATCTGGTTGGCGTCGGACGGATCCACGGACGAAACGGTCCCGATTGCGCGCACATTCGAGAGCCGCGGCGTCAAAGTGCTCGACCTACCACGCGCAGGTAAGGCCCACGCATTGAAGATGGCCGCAAAAGCCTCAAGCTCCGAGGTGTTGGCATTTTCGGATGCCAATAGCCATTGGGAGCAATCTGCTCTGCGTGCACTGATGCGACCGCTGGCCGACGAACGTGTCGGCGGTGTCGCGGGCAATCAGCAGTACGGCAAAATGGCGGACCAACATCATCACGATGCGTCAGCCGGTGAACGCAGTTACTGGAGCTTCGATCGAAGACTCAAGCATTGGCAGAGCCAGGCGGCCAATACCATCTCCGCGACAGGCGCCATCTACGCGATACGACGCAGTCTCTTTGAGGCGCCACCTGCCGATGCGACCGACGACTTCATGATTTCAACGGGAGTCATCGCAGCGGGCAAGAGACTCGTATTCAGCGAGGACGCGGTCGCTATCGAGCCTCCGTCCGAAGGAAGCACAGGCGAATTCCGCCGAAAAGTTCGCATCATCACACGTGGACTGCGAGCCGTGGCGTATCGTCGCGCGCTCTTGAATCCGGCCAGGAGCGGAATCTATGCCTTCGAGCTCTTGCTTCACAAGCTATGGCGACGTCTGACCTGGATTCCACTTCTGGTTCTCCTCATCGCGGCACCACTGTTCTGGGCGGCCGGCGGCGCGCTGGCCGTACTCAGCGTGTTCGTCGTCGGCGGTTTGACGGTCGGGACAGTCGGGTTGATCTACCCGCGCCTTCAGCGATACAAGCTGATCGGAATGCCGGCCTACGGTCTGATGGTCAATGCGGCTTGTGCGGTGGCGACGATCAACGCGCTGCGGGGCCATCGGGTATCCCATTGGGATCCGGAGCGCGCCGTCGATTCGGCCTCTGGACGGATCTGATGCAGTGGCTGACGCCCGTAATCCTGTTTCTCCTTTACGTGAACGCTCCGGCGGTCGCGGTCCGCATACACGGTGCACCCTTCATGCTCGGCGCACTGGTTCCCATGGCACTTGCCATCCCCGTCGCACATCGCGTGATCATGCGCGGCGAACCCATCCGGTTTCCGAACATGCTCATCGCAGCATCGGCCATGCTTCTTCTACACGCCGTCAGCGCAATGACTTCGGCCCGTCCCTATCAAACGATTGAATCACTTCAAACCTGGCTGATCGAAGGCCTTCTGCTCGCATTGCTCATTGTCAATGCCGTACGCACACGAGCGGAAGTCAAGGCGGCGGCATTGGCGGTCGTCGCGGCTGGCGCCGTCATGGGTGCAGTCGCGATCGCTCAACAATTCCTGGGCGCGGCGGATCACCTTTTTTGGGGCTTCGGACAGACCGAAGTAACGATCACAGACGCGAGCGGAGTGTCGCAATCTCGACTGTCGGGACCGATCGGAGAGACCAATCGCTTCGCGCAGATCATGGCTGTATTGATCCCGATCGCAGCGCTCTGCGCTGCGACATCGACAGGTCGAAGACGGGCTATGTGCTGGATCGCCGCAGTCCTGATCTGTGGGGGCATGATCTTTGCCTTTTCTCGGGGTGCAGTCATCGCTCTCGCTCTGACTCTACCCTTCGCGCTGCTCTTCCGGGCCGTTCGAGTACGCCATTTGGTTGTGAGCGTCGTCGTGGCCATATTCGTGCTGGCGGCCACGCCCCACTACTCAGAACGAATCGTAAGTATCGGCCAGGTTGCAATGCAGGCCATCGGCGTCGGGCCAGTCGGCTTGCGTAACGCGGACGGTGCCTCGCGAGGTCGCATGACCGAAATGAAAGCGGCTGGAATGCTTTTCCTCGACCATCCCATTCTCGGAGCCGGCCCTGGCCTCGCCCCGCACTACTACCAGCATTATGCGGGCCTCGTCGGTGGCAAGGTTCGCGCCGACACGCGACGCACCCACAATCTCTTTCTGCAGCTGGCTGCCGAAACCGGCATCGTCGGACTCAGCGCCTTCCTACTCGTCGTCGCACTGACCTTCGGCGGACTGGAACGTGCCAGAAGACGCCTCGAAAAGACCGACCGACAACTCTGGGGGGTCGTCTGCGGCCTCGAGCTCGCTCTGATCATATCCCTCACGACGAGTCTCTTCCTACACGCGGCCTATATCCGCTATTTCTGGTTGCTTCTCGGCCTCTCAGCGGCGGCGACAACCCATCAGGGCGCTCCCGTACTGGCCACCCTGCTCGAGCGCATGTTTCGCCAGACAGCGGACCGAATCCGCGCCGACGCATGAGCGGACCCAGCCCGGCCAGCCCCAGTTCGAACGCGACCGCGCTCGACAAACAATTACGTGGGTCGAGCTTGCTTCTGGCGGGCCGAATGCTTTCGAAGTTCATGAACTTCGGCATACAGGTCGCGATCGTTCGACTTCTCACGAAGGACGATTACGGCGCTTTCGCGTATGGGTTGGCGATTGCGCTGGCCGGTGAGCTCGTCGTCAAGTTCGGGCTCGGGCGCGGTGCCAATCGGTACGTCCCCTACTACGCCGAGCGCGGTGAACGCGACAAGGTCATAGGGACGCTTGCGCTCACCTGCTCTGTCATCATGATACTCGGGGTGTTTTCCTTCCTTGTCTTGTGGTGGGTTTCGACCCTCGGGTGGACGGGATTTCCTGCCGGCGAGGGAGGCCGCGTCGTCCTGATTCTAGCCGCACTCGCACCCGTTCAAGCCCTCGACACCATCTGCATTCAAACCCTCGCTTGTTATTCGAAACCGAAGGCGATTTTTTTTCGAAAGCATGTACTCGGACCTGGGCTGCGCGTTGCGGCGGTCTCGGTCGTCTTCGTCGCCGGCGGATCCAGCGAAATGCTGGCAATCGCCTATTTCGCGGGCGGCGTCTTCGGCGTTGTCGTCTGTATTCGTCTCACGCTAAAGGAACTCCGCGCCCATCGCGTCCTGCCCTTGCCTATTGCAGAGTGGCGCGTTCCATGGCGTCGGCTGTTCCGATTCTCACTGCCACTCATCAGCTCGGACCTCGTCTTCATCACCTTGACCGCCGTCACCACCATCCTGCTGATGTCGACACATGGCGAGGCCGGTGTCGCTTCGATGCGAGCCGTTGTGCCTGCGGCGGCGCTCAACACCCTCGTTGCACAGAGTTTCGCTCTCCTGTTCATGCCCGCAGCAATCCGCGTCTACGCCCAGCGCGATCTCGACGGCCTACGCGAACACCATTGGCAGTCAGCGGCGTGGGTGGCCGTATTGAGCTTTCCGATCTTCGGACTGACTTTCGGCGTAGCTCCGAACGTGGTTGAATTGCTGCTCGGCCGAGAGTACGCAGGATCGGCATCCCTGCTCGCATTGCTCGCCTTCGGCCACTATTTGACTGTGTGCATGGGTTTCAACAATCAGATGCTTCAAGTCCTCGAACGAACTCGCGCCATCGTCTGGACCGATATCATGACGATCGCCCTAGGCGGCACGCTTGCCACCTTGCTCTGCTCGCCGTACGGGGCTCTAGGAGCAGCGATCGCCGTCACCACCGCTCGGGTCGCGGGCGCATTCGCACTCCAGCTCGTGCTGCTGAGCACTTCAGAAATAGGCCGGGTGCCTCGAACACAGCTCCACGTCTGGCTCAGGGTTCTGCTGGCCAGCGCGTTCATTGCCGCCTTCGGTTGGCTCTGGCAACCCCCTCTACTGGGACAACTCGTCGTCGTAGCGGCCGTATCCCTTGCGCTTCTTCGCTCGACCTCGCAGATACTCGACATCACGCGTTCGTTTCCAGAGCTGCTTCGCATTCCGTTGGTCGCACGCGTGGCCGGCGCGTGATCCGCACACCAGGCGATCTTCGCTCGACGCGATTCCTCGGAGTCGCCGCAATCGTGGGGCTCGTATGGATGGTCTGCGTCGCGTGCGATTCCAAGGCTCAGATGTCGCCCCCCACCGGCGAGGCACAGATCGAATCATCCGGCATCTGGATCTCGAGGGATGAGGTCCGCTCGCTTCCCACGAACGGCGCGGCCTGGGAAGCCCTTGTCGAATACGCACGTCGGCCGGTTCGCGACCCCGAGGTATCGAATCAGGACGACTCGAGCAATGTTCGCATCCTGGCCAAGGCGCTGTATTTCGTACGGACCGGCGAAGAGTCTTACGCGCGCGCGGTCATCCAGGCGCTCGATCAAATTCGCGGTACCGAAAAGAATGCGAGAACACTCGCAATTGGCCGTGAAGTCATTGCCTATGTCGTCGCCGCAGACCTCGTCGAACTCCATGGC